>SFDB01000041.1 GCA_004558825.1 Clostridiales bacterium | reverse complement strand
GGACATGGGGCCGGACGGTCGTTGGGTGGTCGACCTATCCGGCACGATTACGACACGCGCGGGTGGTCAGGTTGTCCCCATCCTGTACTCCCACGACTGGGACGAACAGCTGGGACACACTCAATCCTTCGCGGTCGACGGTTCCAAAATCGTAATGCGTGGAATCGCTGATGGCGCTACGAAACGCGCCAAGCAGTGGGCGGAATCGTCCTTGACGGGCTTTCCATGGAACGCGTCCCTTGGGTTCGTCGTCCAGGATGTGCTGGAAGTCCCGGAAGGTGAGACGCTCACCGTCAATGGTCGCGACGAAGTGGGGCCGCTTAAAGTGGCTACCGCCATTGAGATATGGGAAGTTAGCGTTTGCACTTTCGGCGCTGACAAGGACACATCCGCTAAGGTTATTTCACCGCCTCAAACGCCGGGCGAGCCTCTCGAAACAAATGAACTAGAAGGAGCAAAAATGCAAGATAACAAAGAACTTAAGACCGCCGACGCGCTGGACGCGGTGAGACACTCCCGCGCGTCGATTCCGACGCCTCAAGCTCAGACGCGGATTGACCGCGCGAACGTCGCGACGGCGGCGATTTTAAAAGCCGCGGGCGTAAATTTCGACATGGCGAGATTTACCCCCGCAGAGTTGGAGGCCGCCGACGCCTTGTGCTGTTCTGACTTCCGCGGAATCGTCGAAGGCGCTACAGGTTGGACGCCTACCGCCTACGAACGCGGCGACGGTCGAGCATGGTTGCAAGCGGCTATCTCTACGCAAGGGCTATCTGGCGTTCTTTCCAAATGCGGAGACACGCTACTGCTTGAGGCGTTGGGCAACTATGAAAGACGCTGGGCCCCGTTCTTCAAGATTAGCTCTTTAAACGACTTCAGGAAGTCTCCCCGTTTTCGTATAGATTCGACCTTTGCTTTTCAGGAGGTACAGGAAGGGGAAGGCCTGCCGCATGGCTATCAAGAGGCCTATACGTGGGAACTTCAGGCGAAAACATACGGTCGGCAGTACGTCCTATCTTATCAATCAATAGTCAATGGTGAGGCCGTGGGCGCATACGCGGATATTATGCAACAAATCGCGTATGGCGCTGAGGAAGCGCTTAACCGCGTTTGTTGGGGTTTGGTCATGAATCCTGGTAAGGCGGTTGATGGTCAAGATTTCTATGGCACAAGCCACAAGAACACCCTATCCGAGACCGACCCCACGCCAACGGCGACGACCCTTCAAAAGGCCATCCAGGCGTTCACCGTCCGTGCTAAGAAGGGCGGGGAATCGGTCGCGGTAACGCCGAAGTTCTTAGTGGTGCCTCCGGCCCTAGAATTCGCGGCCCGAACGTTGGTCAGTAGCTCCAGCTTGAATAACGGAAGCACTACCTACACCGGAACTTATAACCCGTTCGAAAATCTTTTTAACGTCATTTCTGCCCCTCAGCTTCAATTCTCAGAAATGGCGGGGAACAGTGATTCTTCGTGGTATCTGTTCGCCGATCCGGCGCAGTGTGCGGCGTTCGAAATCGGATTCCTTCACGGTCAACAGACGCCCACCGTTCGTTCTAACGATTACGAAATCGGGCGCCTAGGTTTAAATATTGACGGTTTCATCAGTTTCGGCGCTATCGCAGAGGACTGGCGCGGCGCGTTCAAGGTTTCTAAGTCTTGAGAAAGTGAGGATTTAAAATAATGTTGCTACGCGATAAAATACAAATTCCGTTTGTTAACACAGGCACAACCACGCTAGAGCCTGGGGCCCCTGTCGTCGTCGGCGACCGCCTCAAATACTATGGCGTTATTGGTGTTACCCCAGCGCAAGTGGAGCCTGGACAGTCTGGGGTGCTGGACATCTTGGGAGAATTCTCATTTAATACCACCGATATCCCAGTCGTTGCGCAATACCAACAGGTCTACGCCTTCCATGATTCCACGACTAACAAGGTTACATTCTCGCTAGCGGCTGGCGATAAATACGTTTACGCGGGTATTGCGTCGAAAGCCCGCGCAAGCGCCGCCGAGCCGTTGGTGCTGTTGCTGGGCATAAACAACACGACCTACAAGGGCCCCACGTCATCCTGAGCAAATGAACGTATATACTAGATTTAAGATAGGCGGCGACCGTCTCGAGGATTCCTGGGGGCGTCCCGTCTCTATCCTTCGCGGAGGGGTCGTAGAATGGGCGGGCGTTGGTTGGTTGGGCGTCACTAAGTCCGATCAAATCACGTCTGAAGGTGTGCGCGTTGTCGTCAAAAATATTGACGTTTTCCTCCGCTCTTCGGGGGATTATCTCCCCAAAAAGGAAGACGTTATAAAGTTTGACGACGACGGCTCCCGTTACATTACAACCCCCATTGCGGGGGAGCTCTGGCGATGGAGCGACGCGACGCGCGAGACGCTACGCGTCCACGTCCAAGAATTGAAGGATTAAGAGTTTAAGAGGTTTTAGAGAATGGCCACCCCTGTGTTTATCCAGCTGTGCAACATGATTTTAAACGACGTTTTACACGTCGTGAAAGAGTCGTTACCGGACGTTGCGGGGGCGGTCTCTCTTGCGCCCGTCCTTGAGGTAACAGACGCGCCGAAGGCAAACGTCATCCCCTTATCGCTTACGCTTGATGTTTTCGATAGAGACACGCAAGCCCAAAACGCGTCCGTACTAATTGAGCTTACCGGCTACGTCGGCACGTCTGAGATAAGCGCGTATGCGCCCTATTTTGAGGCCGTGGAAAAGCTTTTAAAGCTGTTACCGTTCGCAACTTATGATATAGACGATAACCATTTTAAGCCCGTTACAGCGTGTTTGACGACCTCCCCGGCTATCGCAGACGTAGACGGCGGGGACGCTAACGCCTACGGGTTTAAATCCTCTATATCATTTGATTTAAGGCGCTTTATAAGGTTTAACAATGCTTAACGTTAAATACGAATTCGACCGCCTAACCGTCGAAGATGCGACGATTAAGGGACAAAAAGAGGCTTTTAGACGCGCGGGGGCTGTCGTCAGATTGACCGCCCGCCGGTCGATTCGTACCGTAAAAAAACCATCCACGCCGGGGAATCCTCCACACGCGCGCGGAAGGCGTTTTAAAAACTCGATAACGTATCAAAGCGACGCCGGGGGGGTCGTCGTCGGCCCCGTCAGATTCCAGAACTTCGATTCAACCCCCGCTGTTCTGGAATATGGCGGACAGCGGACGGCCTCCCTAGGCGCGATAGTTGCGCGTAAGCTCAGAGCGGATAAGGTCTTAAGCCGTCAAAACCAACTGCCACCACGCAAGAGTAAGAGGGCGGGGAAGGATTGGCGGGCAAAAATCCACAATCGGGACGCGATGATTAAGCGGTTAAGAGCCGCCGGGAAGATTGGCGAAAACGTCTTGACGACCGACGAGAGCCGAGAAAAAAAGACGTTCCGAATTGCTCCCCGTCCATACATGGGCCCCGCCCTCAACGTCAACCGCGATAAAATTACTAATTTTTTCCGTAGAATTATTTAAGGTGTTTTAATGGCTTTTACTACTACAGACATCACAAATATTAAGTAACGAGGGACAGCTGACCATCGGAGGCGCTAAGCTAGGCGGCTATAAATCCGGCTCCCTAACGTTCCAGGCTGAGACGGTCGACAACTCGACACGCGACGACCAGGGCTGGACTAAGTCTAACCTGGGCAAGCGTTCCGCGTCCCTCTCTGTCACGTTTAACAAGATCGACGGCGACGAGTGCCAAGAAGGGTTGGTTACCCTCTTTCTGTCATCAACTTATGCGGGGAAAGGGTTAGAGGTCAAGTTCGAACAGAGCGCGACACAGCCGACAAAAGGCGGGTTTTCTGGCGTCTTCATTCTTACGAATTATAGCGAGTCAGTCGGAATGGATGCAACAGCGGTTGAATGTCAAATCACCCTGGAAAGCTGGGGGCCGATCGTCGCTCTTCCGCAAGGCTAATCATTAACAACTAACCCGCGCCCCTTGTCAATACCCCTTCACCCTTTTTTTGTTTGTTTTTTGAGGGTTTTTAACGCAAGGGGCGCGTTTACGATACAATGCAAATAACCGATTTAGACGGAAAGACCTATAAAGCAGCGTTAAATATTGGCGTTTTTTTGGACATTTTTTTAACAGACGGGGTTGACTTTTTCAACCCGTTCGAAAAGAACGCCGAAGGCGTCTCTGCCTTCGAATGGATCCAGACAGCAAAAGGACTCCGGCGCGTGCTTTTTTACGCATGCACGGTTGACGAATCCGACAAATTACGATTTTTTCGAAAGTTACCCCTTGACATTCTGAAAAGAATCTATCCGCGCTTATTAGCCGCGTTGGTGGCCTTTTATTCCGGGGGGAGAAAGGCAAAAAGCGGGGACAGTTCCTCAGATTGTCAAGGGGTAATTTCTGAAAACACCGTAAAAAAAGTAACGTTAGACGACATATTCGGGCTAGTTGCCGCCGCTAATGCTGGGGGATTTTATAGGCGCTTGCAGCTCTGGGAATTGCAAGCCCTAGCCGTGGCCAACCTGAAACAAGAGGCCGCGAAACAATCGGCCCTTCTGTGCATGATGTGGAACGTCCACGCGCGGAAACGTTCACAAATCAAGGCGCCCGGCGACTTTAACGCCTTCACGCTTGCAGAAAAAAAAGAACGGCTTGAAGCATTGCGCCGTAAGTACAAAAAGAATCAGAGTTTAAGCGAATTCATCAACGAGAATCAAGGGGGATTTGATGGCCAAAAATGACGTAAAGGCGGGCGGGGCATACGTAGAGATTACCGCCGATAACTCTAAGCTATACAAGGGGTTAAAGGATGCAGAGGACAAATTAAAGGACTTCTCTGGCAACGTTGAGGATTTGGGCGCAGCTTTCGCCGGTTTAGGCGCGACAATCGCCGCCCCCGCAGCTCTAGGCGTTAAAGCCTTTGCCGACTTTGAGCAACGTATATTGACGCTAAAAGGCGTAACGAAGGCGACGGAGCAAGAGCTACAGAAGATGAACGACGTAGCCCTTGAACTGGGAGCGTCGACAAGCTGGAGCGCGTCGCAGGTAGCCGACGGCATGACCGCCCTAGGTCGTATGGGCTTTAACCCGTCGGAAATCGTCAACGCAATATCCCCTGTAATGGACTTAGCGCGCGGGCTAGGCGTGACAGTCGACGAAGCGGCGGACATGTTGGGGGCCTCTCTTAACCAGTTCGGCGTGGGTGCGACTGAGGCCGTGAAATATGCGGACATCCTCACAAAAGCAACGAACGCGGCGGCGATATCTGCAACGGAGCTTGGGGAGTCTCTCAAATTTTCGGGCGCGGCAGGGGCCGCTGTTGGGCAAACTGTAGAGGACGTGGTGGCCCTTACTATGTCCTTGCGAAACATGGGCCTTGATGCATCGCAGGCGGGAACGTCTCTGCGGTCGATTTTTCTAAGCCTTCAAAATGCGGGCAAGTCAAGCAAATTTGAAGAACTTTTTAACGTCAACCTCCGGGGCGCAGATGGTCAGCTCCGCTCCCTTGTCGACGTATTCGCAGAGGCGCAAGCCGCCGCGCAAGGGATGGGCGACAAGCTAGCCGGGACAGTTCAAGAGCTATTCGGAACGATCGCAACTACGGCGGGCGTATCCTTGCTATCTGCCCCCGACTTGACCGAGAACAAGGAGACAATGAAGGCAAGCGCGGGGGCCGCGAAAGAGCTACGCGAGCAAATGGAGTCCGGTCTAACAGGCTCTTTTGACGCGTTAAAAAGCGCGGTTGAAGGCGCGAGTATAGCCTTAGGCGACGCGCTAAGTCCGGAAATAAAAGGACTTGCAGAGGCTATTACAAAGATAGCATCGGCGCTTATAGTCTTTATTGAGGATAACAAAGACCTAGTTAAGACGTTAGGACGTAACGCGGCGGGGCTACTAGCTGTTGGCGCGGCGTTTACCGCTCTAGGCGTGGC
>SFDB01000040.1 GCA_004558825.1 Clostridiales bacterium | reverse complement strand
GAAGAAAGTTTGATATATTATTCGTCCCCGCTCGGTTTTATTACTCCTTACCCCTGTTTTCGCCCATATTCCGCCATCTTTTCGTCGCTGATGCCGAAAACGTTGAGGTTGCATTGTAACATTACATTTTAATTAGCCCGAGCACGCGCCCCACAGCCTTATAGACGACAAAAGTTATCAGCGACACCGAAACGGCCTTTATCGGGTTAAAGAGCATACTCCACACAAAAAATTCCTTCATATATATATGTCTTGCTTCGGCGTAGTCGGTTACGCTCATAAACATCATCACATACACGGGAGAAAGCACAATGTTCAGCACCACCATGACGCCTATCATCGACGCCGAGCCCGCAATAAGCGCCTTGACAGCCCCTCTGCGCGTGTGGAAGCGTCTATAGCAGCAGCCTGCCGTCAGGGCGAACAGGCCCGTCGCAAAGAAATGCATGGTTATGCCGACCCAGCCCGACGCCGCCTCTATCAAAAGCCCCTGCAGCAGCGACGCGACCGCAGTCACCGCAACGCCCGCCCACGGGCCGAACATAAACGAAGCAATAAGTATCGGAACGTCGGCAAAGTCAAGCTTCAAAAAGGGGGCCGCAGGAAATATCGGTATCGGCACGAGCGCAAGCACCATTGACAGCGCCGTCAGCAATCCGAGCTTCACGAGCATTATGACATTTTTGTTCCTCATGTTTTCCCTCCATAGGGGCGAGCCGCCGCATAGCCAAAGCGCAAAGACAAAAAAATGCTCCGCGCAAACGGGGCATACGGCAAACTCAGCTTTTTCCGTCCGGACTTTGACCGTCGGCGTCGGATTCAAACCGACTCGGCGCATCGAAACATCGAGCGTTCGCGGGCTTGTCGGCCGAAGCCGCTTCACCGCCGGTAGGGAATTTCACCCTGCCCCAAAGCATTTATTTTTTGGCTTTCGCCATTATCATTATATCCCCGTGCGCAGAAAAAAGCAACAGACCCGAAAACTTATATTACGGCAAATTGTTCGTCGTCCGCGCCGTGCTCTTCGCCCGCGCATGACATAGCATGATATAATATGTACATGAATAAAACCCCCTTCGGAGACGTAAGCATGAAAAAATATTTATATTCGGCGCTGCTCTTCGTCATGTTCGAGGCGATAGCGGTGACGCTTTGGCTGACTAAAAACAATATTTTCTATCTGTTCAACTTCAGCTACATAGGCTTTTCGCTGTCGCTGGGCATGTTCCTTTATGTCCGTAAATTCAAGCACGCGCGGCGCATCGTACAGCTGCTCGTCGGACTTTACATGCTCGTCTTTCTCGGCCTGATATGCGGCGAAAACATGCAGCTCGAGGGTTTTTGGTACTATCTGTTCACGGGCGTGTTTGAGGCCGCCACAATACACTATGCCGTAGCGAAAATATTCGGGCCGCTCATATTCGGCAGGGGATGGTGCGGCTACGCGTGCTGGACGGCAATGGTGCTCGACTTTTTGCCATATAAGGCGCCCCGCTCGCCAAGAAAACGAATAGGTTGGATACGCTATATCACTTTTGCAGCGTCGTTCGTTTTCGTAGCCACGCTCTTTCTCATAAAGGCGGGTAATATAGAGCGCATCATGTTTTGGGCGTTCATAGTCGGCAACGTGCTTTACTACGGCGTCGGCGTCGCGCTCGCGTTCGCGTTCAAAGACAATCGCGCCTTTTGCAAATATATATGCCCCATAACCGTTTTTCTGAAGCCGATGAGCCTGTTTTCGCTCATACGCATAAAGTGCGACAAGGCAAAATGCGTGTCATGCGGCAAATGCAAGGCCGTCTGTCCAATGGACGTCGACGTTACCGACAACTCCCGCAGGCGCAAAAACGGCACGGAATGCATACTCTGCATGGAATGCGTGAAAGCCTGCCCCAAAAAGGCGCTGTAGCAGCGTCTCTCAGACAACCCCGGGGTTGATAAGGGGCCGCAGCCCCTTATGTTCAATCCGGCTCTGACGACATGTGCGTCAGAACGGATGAAAACCCGGAGGTTTTCGTACTTTGCGGTTTTCGCCGCCCGGGAGCGAATGTGAGAGGCGAAAACCGTAAAAACTCGAAAAAGCGGCGTTTAGCCGCTTTTTCGATATTCCGCTTTTACTCGGACATTATTTCGTCAAGCTCGTCAATAAGCTCGCCGAAGAGTTTCAGCGCATCCTCCACGGGCTTCGCCGTAGTCATATCAACGCCTGCAATCTTCAGGAGCGATATCGGGTCGCTGCTGCCGCCCGAGCTCAGGAACTTGAGATAATCGTCTACGGCGCTTTGACCCTCGGCAAGAATCCTGTTGGCGATAGCGACAGCCGCCGAGAAGCCCGTCGCATACTGGAATACATAGAAGTTATAGAAGAAGTGCGGTATGCGCTCCCACTCATACGATATTTCCTTGTCGACAACTATGTCATCGCCGTAATACTTGCGGTTGAGCTCATAATATGTGTCGCAGAGCAGATCGGCGGTAAGGCTTTCGCCCTTCTCCGCCATCTCGTTTATGAGCATCTCAAATTCCGCGAACATCGTCTGCCTGTAAAGCGTCGTGCGGAACTGCTCGAGGAAATGATTGATGAGCGCCGCCTTTTCATGCTTATCGGTCGTCTTAGAAAGAAGATGGCGCATAAGCAGCACCTCGTTGCACGTTGAAGCGACTTCGGCGACGAATATGACGTAATCGGCATATACCGTCGGCTGCGTCTTGAGCGAGAAATACGAATGGAGCGCATGACCCATCTCGTGCGCAAGCGTAAACTGGCTGTCGAGAGTGTTCTTGTGGTTCAAAAGCACATAGGGATGCGGCGATCCGCCGGCCGAATATGCGCCGCTGCGCTTGCCCTCGTTCTCGTATACATCTATCCAGCGGTTTTCAAAGCCCTCACGAAGCACCGACAGATACTTCTCGCCGAGCGGAGCAAGTCCCTCGAGCACGTTCTGCTTCGCCTGCTCGAACGTTATCTCCTCGTCGCTGTCGCCCACAATAGGCGTGTACAGGTCATACATATGCAGCTCGTCTACGCCCATAAGCTTTTTGCGCAGGCGCACATACTTATGCATCTTGTCCATGTTTTCGTGGACAGCCTTTATAAGATTATGATATACGCTCGTCGGAACCTCCGTCCTGTCGAGCGACGCCTCCATGGTGCTTGCATATTTGCGCGCGTTTGCATAGAACATGAGCTGCTTTACCTGCGCGTTGAGTATTGCGGCGGTCGTGTTCTTATATGACGCGAACGTGTTGTAAAGCGTCTCAAACGCTGCGCGTCTCACGTTGACGTCGCTGTTCTCCATAAGCGGTATAAATGAGCCCTGCGTAAGAGTATATGTATTGCCCTTGTCGTCCTTTACGTCGGGGAACTTGAGGTCGGCATTCCTGAACGTCGAGCCTATTGTTTCAGGCGCGTCGGCAACCTCTCCCGCCGCTGCCAGAAGCTTTTCCTCGGCGTCGGAAAGAATGTGAGCGCGGCGCTTGCGAAGCTTTGTGATATAGCGCTCGTAAAGCTTAAGCTCGGGCTTATCCGCATAGAACTTTGCTATCGTCTCGTCGCTCATGGCGATTATTTCCGGCACGGCAAATGCGACGGCGCTTTCAAGCTCCACAAGAAACGCCATGAGCTTGCCGCGCATTCCCTGATAGAAGTTGTTTCCCGTGTCCTCGTCGGCTTTACGCATTGCATAATTCGCAAGACGTTCTATGCGTATGCTTGCCTCGTCGTTAAAGCGCAGGTATTCATAAAGCGTGTCGGCGCTCTGCGCAAGCCTGCCCTTATATGAAAGCGCGCGCTCCTTCAGCGCCTTGCAATCCTCAAGCTCGGCCTTCCAAAGCTCGTCTGAAGCGAAAAGGTCCTCTGTCGCCCAGGTAAAGCGCTTGTCGACGTCGGCACGTTTCGGTATTGACTGCTGTTTCATAAAATACACCTCCAAAGAAGTTTTGAATTGGTTACATTATATCACAAATGCGCCTGCTTTTTACAACTGTTTCCGCCCGTTGCCGCGTCATTTGGCAAGCTCCGCCGCCATAAGCGCGTAAAGAAGCATCTCGCCATGGTCCGAGGCAAAGCCGCACGTCCCAAGCCTGCTTATTTTCTCGTATATTCCGTCGCATTCGCGCAGCAGTGATGCGCTGAGCGTCACGCCAAGCTCGTCGTTCGCGGCGGTGATATCATATTCTGTGCGGTTTTCGCCGCATTCCCGTCTCCGGACTGTCAGCGTAAAAAGCCTCGCATCGGCGGCGTCATCGCCCGCGCAGGGTGCCATATTGTCGAGCACGGCTGTATAGAGGACGCTTATCACGCGCGTTCTCGGGTCGCGCCCCACCGCGCCGAACGTATGAACCTGCTTAAGCTGCGCGCTTGCCACGCCCGTCTCCTCCATCAGCTCGCGCCGCGCCGCGTCCTCTATGTCCTCATCCATATCCACAAAACCGCCCGGGAGCGCCCATCCGCCGAGAAACGGGTGATTCGCGCGCTTTATGAGCATTACGCCGATTTTGCCGTCCGCTGTTCGCGTAAAAATTGCCATATCTACTGTCACCGAAGGGTGGCGATACCTGTTTTCATCATATGCCGCAAGAAATTCCGCTTCAGTCAGCCCGTTTTTGTCCCTAAGCTCCATTTTGTTCTCCTTCTGCCGTCAGCGATGTCTTTTTGTGCATTATACCACACGCGCGGCCGCTCGCTCCCGCGTCCTAACACCATGCGGCGCTTTCGCATAGTATTTAGTATTCGTTTTCGGAGGGTCTAAATATGATAGAATGGTTTACCGGACTAAGTCACGTTGTACAGGCGCTGCTTGCGACGATATTTACATGGAGCGTTACTGCGCTCGGCGCAGGCGTAGTTTTCATATTCAAGCGTATGAATAAAACCGCCCTTGACGCGATGCTCGGCTTTGCGGGCGGGGTAATGATAGCGGCTTCGTTCTGGTCGCTGCTTTCGCCTTCCATCGAAATGGCCGCGTCGCTTGGCCTGAATGCGTGGGTGTGTGCCGCCATAGGCTTCATGGGCGGCGGCATATTTCTCTTTTGCGGCGACAAGCTTTTCGAGCGTATGAGCGCACGTTCCGCCGGGCTTGACCTGCACAAGCGGAGCGCCATGCTCGTGCTTTCCATAACGCTGCACAACATTCCCGAGGGTCTTGCCGTCGGCGTGGCGTTCGGCTCGCTTAACTACGGACTTGACGGAGCAACGCTCAGCGCAGCTTGTATGCTCGCATTAGGTATCGGACTCCAAAACTTTCCCGAAGGCACAGCCGTAAGCGTACCGCTGAGACGCGAAGGCATGTCTCGATTGAAGGCGTTTACGATAGGGCAGCTTAGCGGCATCGTCGAAGTCGCCGCAGGCGTTGTAGGCGCGGCTCTCGTCATGGGTGTTCGGCTGCTGCTGCCGTTTTTTCTTGCATTCGCCGCCGGAGCGATGATATACGTCGTTATAGAAGAGCTCATCCCCGAAAGCCAGACAAACGAAAACAAGGCTATGATGGCGCTGTTCACGCTCGTGGGGTTTAGCGTGATGATGATAATGGACGTGGCCCTCGGGTAATACGGCTTGCGGAGGGGCTCCGCCCCCACACCTCCGTCGGGGGACACGTCCCCTTCGCAGGGGCTCCGCCCCTGCAACCCCGTCGGGGGACACGTCCCCCGAACCCCCGTTTGAACGCGTGGCGCTTATATCAAATTTCGCCTTTCGCAAGCTCCGCGCGGCTCGCGCTTCCTGC
>SFDB01000010.1 GCA_004558825.1 Clostridiales bacterium | reverse complement strand
GCCGCTCGGGAACCTGTGCATTTGCCAATGGCGGAGGCGAAAATGCCGTGAGCGCCGCAAATGCCAAAAGTAATGCAATTAACCTTCGTCGCTTTCGATAAAACATAACGCACCTCCTTTCATTTTTCTAAGCCTCCGTTTGTCAGCAGGTCTTTACAAAAATAGTATATAATTACATGGGCGCTGTGTCAATAGATTTTGTTATTTATCAACCGTCGAAAAAGGAAAAACACGATAGCATTTTCTTCAAGCTTCCTCCGTATCGGGCGGATGGTACCGTAGAATCCTTACGATGCTTTGACAAACGACTATTGCATTACACAAAAGACGATGCTATAATCTCGTATCGAAATCCTGTACGGGATTCTATGGAACGAGAGCGAAGCACGGAGTTTCTTCAATGTTTTTTGATGCCGGCGCGCCTTACGGGCTGTCGATGATGACGCTGCAAGCCTGTTGCTTTCGTTTGTGAGGCAGGTAACTGCGTTGCTTTGCGCTACTGAACACTGCCTGGTTTGGCCTCGCACCGCGCGAGGAAGAGATTACTATGTACGGGTGGGCAATGGGGCGCATCAGGCGCTATATTGCACCCCGTTCGACGATATTGAGAATTAAGATGTGCAAGAAGGAGCGTTAATTGCGAATGCTTAAGCTGATAAAGAGCCAGCCCCCCGCGAGGATAATCGCGTTCGGTTTTGCGCTCGTAATACTACTCGGTTCGTGCCTTTTTATGTTGCCGTGCAGCGTGAAAGAAGGTGTAGAGCTGCGCTATATAGACGCCCTGTACATGTCGACAAGCGCCGTTTGTGTTACGGGTCTTATATCAGTAGATGCAGGCGACACGTTTACGCCGCTCGGTCAGTTTTTTCTTGCCGTGCTTATACAGACAGGCGGGCTCGGCGTGACGTGCATCGGCGCGGGTGTAATTGTGGCAATGAGGCGCAGGGTGAACCTAAAGGGACGAAACGTAATCCGCGAGGCAATGAATCTCAATACGGGCAAGGGCATAGTTAAGTTTATAAAAAGCGTATTTTTGACAACGCTTTCATTTGAGCTGGTGGGGGCGGCGCTCAGCTTTATCGTGTTCATTAAAGATTATCCGCCGCTTCGCGCGATTGGAATCAGCCTTTTTCACTCGATTGCGGCTTTCAATAATTCAGGATTCGATGTACTTGGCAATTTCCAAAGCTTGATACCTTACCAGAACAACGTTTTACTGAATCTCGTGACGTGCGGTCTTGTTGTTTTCGGCGGGATAGGCTTTCTTGTTATACGCGAGCTTATCGAAAAGCGCTTATGCTGGCGAAAGCTTTCTATGCATACAAAGGTTGTGCTGACGGTAAGCGCAGCATTGATTGCAATAGGAACGCTCCTTATAAAGCTGACGGAAAACGTGACATGGCTCGGAGCGTTTTTCAGCAGCGTTTCAGCAAGGACGGCGGGATTTGCGACATATCCGCTCGGAGAGTTTACAAACGCCGGTCTTTCTGTTATTGCGCTGCTTATGTTTATAGGCGCTTCGCCGGGTTCGACGGGAGGCGGCATTAAAACAAGTACGCTTTTTGTACTTTTCCAGGGCATAAAATCGGCGGCGACGAATAAGTCGGAAAAGGCGTTTCACTATGCGGTTCCGGCCACTGCGTTTAGAAAGGCGGCCGTAATAACGCTGATCGGACTTAGTATCATAAGCGTGGGAACGTACCTGATGACGGCGATGGAGCCGCAGATATCGTTTATTGATGCTTTATTCGAAGTTACGAGTGCTTTTGGCACGGTAGGGTTGACGACGGGAATAACGACGGAGCTTTGTTTGGGAAGCAAGCTATTGTCGATAGTGATAATGTATATTGGAAGGCTCGGACCGCTGACTATAGCTTCGCTTTGGTATTTTACGAAGGGTGAGCGCGTCAGCTATCCGGATGGTAATATTGCTATAGGGTAAAAAAGGAGAAGTCGGTATGTTCGGAAAAACAAAAAACAACAAGAATACTTACGGTATTGTAGGTCTCGGTCGCTTTGGACGTGCGTTGGCGATGGAGCTTGCGGCTGCCGGCGCGGAGCTGCTCGTTGTAGATCAGAATGAGGAAAAGGTTCGTGAAATGCGCGATTATACGGAAAATGCGTATGTCGTGAAAAAGCTGGATAAAAAGACGCTCGAAGAAACGGGAATACAGAATTGCGACGTCGCCGTCGTGTGCATAGGCGAACATATGGACACGTCTATATTGACTACGTTGAACCTGGTGAGCTTAGGCGTTCCTACGGTTATATCAAAGGCGGCGAGCATGGAGCACGGTGAGATACTGTTAAAGCTCGGCGCTGAGGTCGTGTATCCCGAGCGCGACATGGCGATACGTCTTGCGCATCGCTTGGAAACATCGAAAATGCTTGATTTTGTTCAGCTCAGCGAGAAGGTGAACATTTCAAAGCTCGTGATACCGAATAAAATTATCGGAAAAACCGTCCTTGAAACCGATTTCAGAAAAAAGTTCGGCGTAAACATAATCGCTGTAGAAAACGGCGAGAGTATTATTGAAACAGTTACACCTGACTATACATTCAGAAACGGCGATATATTGTTTATTTCGGGCGGAAAAGAGGGCCTGAACCGTTTGACGGAATGGTCAAAGAGAGAATAGGTAAATAGATTTGATGTGAAATACATATTTGCCGACCTGTGAAGCGAGTCGGTTGAGACTGTCGAAAAAAGTGGCATACTGCCACTTTTTCGAGTTTTCTCATGTTTTGCCTCTCGCATTCGCTCCCGGGCGGCAAACCCGCAAAGTACAAAAACCTATGGGTTTTTATCCGTATTGACGCACATGCCGTCAAAGCCGGAATTAACTTAAGGGGCTGCGGCCCCTTAATAACCCCGGTTTTTTTCGACAAGCTGGCCGACTTGTGAAGCAAGTCGGTTTTTTATATGAAGCCGCGCAATTTTATGTTATAATATGCTAAACCGAGCGGAGGGAGCGAGGCCATGGCACGCATCAAGGAACACATAGAGGATTTGGTCGAAAAGCTCGAACAGAAGGAGGAGCTTGAGGCTGAAAAGCATAAAAAGGTTGACGGAATTATACTATTGCTGCGAAATAGTATTGTGCTTGCTGCGGCGGTATTATTCATGATATCGCTGATTTTGAAGAATCATAGCTCAATTTTACGGTCGATAGCATATTTTTGCGGCACGGGGGCATATTTTCTTGAAATACTATTGCTTACGGACTGTTTTTCCAAAAGGATTCCGCATAGGGAAATGTTTATGGCATATTGTTTCGGGCCGCTTTACATACTACTCGGCATAAGCTATCTAATAGGCCATTAAGCGTGGTTAACGGCACTTATATTAGTTGCTTGCGGTGATTTTATATACTTTTTGTTGACGTATATAAAGGCGCTTGATTATGTTGAATTGATAAACACACTCATTTTTTCACATACAAGAATATGTTTATTTTATAAAATGGCAGGGTAGAGCAGCAAAAACATACGATAAGCACTAAATTTAGCTGAAAATTCCCCGATTTTCAGCAGAGAGCAATATATAACGCGTAAAGATTCTCCGCTTATTGTCTATTCGCGGTATAAGAGAGTTGTCTTTCAAAACTTCACTGATATCAGCACAGATTGTCTGAATCATCTTGTTTGAGCGAAGCTTATATTAACTATATTCGATGGAACTTTTTATGAAATGCGATTTTGCGATAAAGACATTTATACTAAGAACCGACCGGTGTCAGGCATCAAGCGGTCGGTTCAAAGCTTTATTCTTGCGTTTTAACTTAATACGACTTTGCAAAATACGTCATGGCCTTGGCAGGCTTGCCGCAATGCACGCATACGTCGCTCAAATGCTTCTGTTCGAATGGCATACAGCGTGTTGTTGCACCTGTCTTCTCCTTGATGGCGTCTTCGCATTCGCGGTCGCCGCACCACATGGCGCGCACAAATCCGCCGTTTACACCATTTTTGAGTTCTTCAAAGGTCGTTGCATCGACTGTTTTTGCCTCTCGGAACGCCAGGGCGCGGTTGTAGAGCGATTCATGGATGTCATCAAGCAGCTTTTTCACGGTATCCGTAAGCGTTTCCATGGGAACGATATATTTTTCGTGAGTGTCGCGTCTTACAAGGACGACCTGCTTGTTTTCTATATCTTTAGGACCGACCTCAAGCCTTACGGGAACGCCCTTCATCTCCCATTGATTGAATTTCCAGCCTGCGGTTTGATCGGAATCGTCCACCTTAACGCGAATGCCGGCGCTCTTAAGCTGAGCGTAGATTTCGTCGGCCTTCTCAATGACTCCCGCTTTGTGCATTGCAATGGGGAGTATAACGAGCTGAATAGGCGCAACGCGAGGGGGCAGAACAAGACCGCGGTCATCGCCGTGAACCATTATAAGGCCGCCGATCATGCGCGTGGATGTTCCCCATGACGTAGTAAAGCAATGCTCGAGTTTACCGTCCTTGCTTAAATACTTGATGTCATATGCTTTCGCGAAGTGATCGGAAAGGTTATGAGACGTACCCATCTGGAGCGCCTTGCCGTCCTGCATCATAGCCTCGATGGTATATGTTGCTTGAGCACCCGCAAACTTCTCTTTTTCGCTCTTTCTGCCGCATATGACAGGAATAGCTAAAACATTCTGGGCAAATTCGCGGTAGACCTCCAGCATACGCTGCGTTTCGGCTTCGGCTTCTTCAAACGTTGCATGAGCCGTATGTCCTTCCTGCCAAAGAAATTCGCTCGTTCTGAGGAAGGGACGGGTGTTCTTCTCCCAACGGACAACGTTTGCCCACTGGTTTATGAGAAGAGGCAGATCTCTGTAGGACTGTATCCATTTGCTGTACATGGAGCAGATTATCGTTTCGCTCGTGGGACGTATGCAGAGCCTTTCGGTGAGCTCTTCATCGCCGCCGTGCGTTACCCAAGCAACCTCCGGGGCAAAGCCTTCGACATGCTCAGCTTCTTTTTTAAGAAGGCTCTCGGGTATGAGCAGCGGGAAATAGGCGTTGACGTGTCCCGTCTCTTTAAAGCGCCTGTCCATTTCATCCTGAATAAGCTCCCAAACGCCGTAACCGTAGGGCTTTATTACCATGCACCCTTTCACGATCGAGTAATCGACCATATCTGTTTTAAGTATGACGTCAGTATACCACTGCGGGAAGTCATAGCTCCTCGACGCAATGTGTGTGACGAACTCCTCGTTTCTTTTTGCCATATAACCTCCTAATAAAAAATCGCCCTTAACACATAAGGGCGAGTATTATCACGCTGTACCACCTTATTTTAGGCTCCTGCGGCTGTAACGCTCACCTGCGTCAGGGCATTTCCTCCCTGCGGCTCGGGGATGGGCAACTCAGAACAAACGGTATCGCCATTTCAGCTATCGGCGACTCTCTTTAACCTTGTTTTGACGTATTTTCCCGTCAAAGCCTTTGCATTATTATATCATTGATCCGCACTTATGTCAATTACGGTCACTTTTAAGTATATCGTTCAAAAGTGCGTCGAGTTCATCATCGCCAACTTCGGAATTATCGCCTTGCGAGGCGTTTCCGGCAGTTACTTCATCGACTGTCCAGATCCGCTCTTCGACGTTTACGGAATCATCGTCAAACGGGTTATCGTCCGGAGCAGTTTGAGCGATAGGCTCGCGAATTGCCTGCGGCGCTCCATCCGTATGCGCGGGGTCTTCATCGGGAATATCGCGTCCCTCAATTGCGTATATCGTATGCATAAGCTGCTGCGGGTTTTTATATTCTTCGGGCAGCTCGGATGGAGTGACGGAGGGCGCGCTGACCTGCGCGCTTTCAAGGCGCTCGGCAAACTCCTGCGCAAAGTCGCGAGCGCATTCCGCCGCTTTTGAGATAAGCAGATTAATGGCGTCAAGCTCGGCACGCTTTGCCTTTACGGCTTCCTCGGCCTCGGAAATTATGCTTTGTGCCGCCTTGTTTGCGTTTTCGATTATTACGCTTGCGCGCGCGTCTGCGTTTTCGACAATGGCGTCTGCAGAGGCGACCTTTGTTCGAACTGACTCCTCAGCGTCTCCGAGCAGTGCATCGGCGCGAGCCTGCGCATCTGCGATTATTCGTGAAGCGGAGCTTTGAGCTTCCGTAAGCGCATTTATGATGGCGTTTTGCTTTGAATGATAGACGGCTACTTCCGCCTCAAGATTGCTTTGCACTCTTTGCTTCGCAAAAAGCTGCTGCTGAAGTTGCTCGATTTCGAGTTCGAGTTCGCGAACTTTCTTGCCCATAGGTGATTACCTCCCGCTTATTTTTAATATTATACATCACTCGGAGGCGTACAGTCCATATGAATGTAGCCTTTCGGCAAAACAATTCTGCCGCGCGGTGTGCGCGCGATAAAGCCGAGACGGAGCAGATACGGTTCGTACACCTCTTCTACGGTCGTGCTGTCCTCGCCCGTTGCGGCGGCAAGCGTATCAACGCCTACGGGACGGCCTCCGAATTTATCTATCATCGTCATCAATATGCGCCTGTCTGTTGCGTCGAGTCCGTACTCATCAACTCCGAGCATATCCATCGCTGCGCGGGCACATTCGAGGTTTATTGCGCCATCGCCGACAACCTGCGCATAATCGCGCGCGCGTCGAAGAAGTCTGTTAGCTATTCGCGGAGTTCCTCGTGAGCGAGAGGCTATTTCTATGGCGCTTTCGTCGTCGATGTCTGCGTTAAGGATGCTTGCGCTTCTGAGTATTATTTCCACAAGCTCTTCGGGGGGGTAGGGGACAAGCTGCTCTTTTATGCCGAACCTGTCGCGTAAAGGCGATGAAAGGAGGCCGAGTCTTGTCGTCGCTCCGACGAGCGTAAACTCGGGCAGGTCGAGTCTTATAGATTTGGCCGCGGGGCCCTTGCCGATAACTATGTCGAGCTTGAAATCCTCCATTGCGGGGTAAAGTATCTCTTCAATGCTCGGGTTTAGCCTGTGTATTTCATCGATAAAAAGTATGTCTCCCGCTGAAAGCTTTGTAAGTATCGCGGCAAGATCGCCTGCGTGCGATAGTGCGGGACCGGATGTTATGCGTATATTGCCTCCCATCTCGTTTGCGATTATTGCGGCGAGCGTCGTTTTCCCAAGCCCGGGGGGTCCGTAGAGTATTGCGTGATCGAGCGCTTCACCGCGAAGCTTCGCTGCGCCTATGTATATTCGCATATGCTCCTTTACGGCGCTTTGACCGATGTATTCGTTTAAGTAGCGTGGACGCAGGCTGTATTCCGCCTGTTCATCCTCTGCTAATCGCGTCGATGATATAAGTCTGTTATCGTTCATTGCTTTCTCCGTACGCCTCAGTTGGGCATTGCTTTAAGCGCGGCGGTTATCATATCCTCGACACGCTCACAGTCCTCAACGGCATTCACGGCTCTGCCCGCAGATACGCCGTCGTAACCGAGCGCCATGAGCGCCGCCACGGCTTCGCTGCGCATCGCGTTTGAAGCGGATACGGCGTTCTTTGTTTCAACGCGCGCGTTTGCTGTGATTATGTCGTTTAGCGATATCTTTTCTTTCAGTTCGAGCAAAAGCCTTGCCGCCGTCTTTTTGCCTATGCCGGGGACGCCCTCGAAAGCGGCGGCATTTTCAGTAACAATAGCGGAGGTGATGTCGGACGGCGTGAGCACGCTCAATGCGCTCAGAGCCGTACGCGGACCTATTTTTGACACGGTGATGAGCTGTCTGAACATAGCTCTCTCTTCCTGCGTGACAAAGCCGTAAAGTGCGACAGCATCCTGTGAAAGCTGAAAATGCGTATAAAGACGGACAACCTCGCCCTTACCTATTCTGTCGAGCGTATTACGACTGCAAAGCAGCTCATAACCTACGCCTGAAACGTTGATTATAACCCTATCCGCGTCGACGGAGTCGGCTATTCCTTCCAAAAAAGCGAACATTAAGCACTCCTCACTTTATCAAAAATTCTTCCTGAGCGGCTTCGCCCACGCTTGCATGGCATATTGCGACGCCGAGCGCATCGGCTGCATCGTCGGGCCTGGGTATGACCTTGAGCCCGAGAAGAAGCCTGACCATTTCCTGCATCTGAAGCTTGTCGGCATGTCCGTTGCCCGTGACGGCCAGCTTTATCTGCATGGGGGTGTATTCAAAAAGACCTACGCCGCTTTGCTGCGCCGCAAGCATTATAACACCTCGCCCCGAAGCGACCTTCAGCGCCGTGGTCGTGTTGCGGGCGAAAAAAAGCTCCTCAAATGCAATGGCGTCAGGACGGAAAAGCTCGACAAGCTGTCTCGTACCGAGATAAAGCCTTTCAAGCCGTTCAGGAAACGTCTGCTGCGGAGTCGTTTCAACGGTGCCGTAGTCAACCACGCTTATTCGCGAGCCGCTAACGTCGACGATGCCGTAACCAAGTATGGCATATCCGGGATCCAAGCCTAAAACTCTCACAAGATACCGCCTGTTTTTGCTCTATTTTATCATGTACGATGATAATATACAAGCAAAGCAAAAAAATCCGCCGCTGAGCGACGGATTCAGTCTGTCGATAAACCCTGGGGTTAATAAGGGGCGCAGCCCCTTATGTTCAATCCGGCTCTGACGACATGTGCGTCAGAACGGACGGAAACCCAAAGGTTTTCGTACTTTGCGGGTTTCGCCGCCCGGGAGCAAATGCGATAGGCGAAAACCGTAAAAATTCGAAAAAGTGGCGTTTAGCCACTTTTTCGACAATCTCATAGAAGTGCCGCCGGAAAGTCTATCGTGACAGCTTGCCTTTGCCTGCTTTGTATCTGTATTATCTGGGAGCTTATGCAACCAAAACTTTTTTCCTGCCAAGTTCGAGACGTCTGAGCGATTCGTCTTTGCCAAGAAGGTAAGCTATTTCGATTGCGCCGCCGGGCGTTACCTGTTTGCCTGCAAGGGCTATACGCACCGGCCAAAGCATCGTGCCGTTTTTGAGGCCGTTTTTTTCGGCAAGGCCGATAAGCGTGTCGTGTATCGCTGCCTCTTCCCATGTTTCGAGCGCATTGAGTGCATCTATGGCCATGTTGAGCACGCCGAGCGATACTTCGGGGTTTGTTTTTGACTTCTTGTTTGTGAACATAGCGACATCGTATTCCTCGTCAAGCTTCACAAGAAAGTCTACCATTTCGGGGAGCTGCGCGAAAAACTCGACGCGCGGCTGAAGTATACGGCAAAGAGTCTCTTTGTTCATGGCGTCAATACCGGCTTTTTCGTACCAAGGCTGCGCATAGCGGTTGAACTCATTGGGCTCAAGACGGCGAATATACTCGGCGTTCATCCATGTCAGCTTGTTTACGTCAAATATTGCCGGGGATTTGGATAACCCTTCGAGCGAAAATGCCTCGATGAGCTCATCGAGCGTAAAAAACTCGCGGTCGTCGCCGGGATTCCAGCCCAGCAGAGCGATGTAGTTCAAAATGGCGTCTTTCAGATATCCTTTCGCAATATAGTCCTCATAATATGCGTCGCCCGTGCGTTTTGAGAGCTTATGCTGAGCGTCGCGCATTATATTTGTCAGGTGGATGTAAACGGGTTTTTCCCAGCCGAAGGCGTCATAGAGAAGGTTGTATTTCGGCGTTGAGGAAAGATACTCCGAGCCGCGCATAACGTGTGTGATGCCCATAGTATGGTCATCGATTACGTTCGCAAAGTTATAGGTAGGCATTCCGTCTGCCTTGATTAATATCATGTCGTCAAGCTCGGAACAGTCGACGGCGATATGGCCGAATATTATGTCGTCAAACGACGCCTCGCCTTGCGTAGGCACATTCTGACGGATGACATACGGCTCTCCGGCCGCAAGTCGGCGCTCGACCTCCTCGCGCGGCATGTTTAGGCAATGCTTGTCATACTTAAATGTTTCGCCTTTTGCCTCTGCCTCGGCGCGGCGTTTGTCAAGCTCCTCTTTTGTGCAGAAGCAGTAGTAAGCCTTTCCGTCCCTAACGAGCTGTTGCGCATAGGGGAGGTACATGCCTTTGCGCTCCGACTGAATATACGGTCCGTAATCACCGCCGACATCGGGGCCTTCGTCCCAAACGAGGCCGATATCCTTCAGCGTGCGATAGATAACATCGGTAGCGCCTTCAACATAGCGCGCCTGGTCGGTATCTTCTATGCGGAGGATAAACTTACCGTGATTCTTTCGGGTGAAAAGGTAGGTGTAAAGAGCGGTACGCATACCGCCCAGATGCATGTATCCCGTCGGCGACGGTGCGAATCTTGTCCTGACTTCCATTCTATACCTCTTTGTTTCTCAGCTTATTTTGAAGCTGTCTTTAAGTCCGACCGTTCTGTTGAATACCGGCTTTTGCGGCGTATGGTCAGCGTCGGCCGCGAAATAACCTATGCGCATGAACTGATAGCGTTCGCCGGCTTTACATTCGGCAAGCATCGGCTCAACAAACCCATGCTTTGTTTCCAACGAATTTTTATTGATGTTTTCGATAAAGTCCTCCGCATCGGGGTTGGCGTCGGGTGCCATGAGCGACTCGTAAAGCCTGAATTCCGCGGGTACGGCATCTTCGGCGCATAACCAGTGGAGAGTGCCCTTTACCTTGCGTTCACATTCGCCGCTGCGCGTTGCAGGATCGTATGTGCAGTGTATTTCTGTAACAACGCCGTTTTCATCTTTACGCGCACTGATGCATTTTACTATGTAAGCGCCTTTTAGACGCACTTCACCGTCGGGCTTTAAACGGAAAAACTTCTTTGGAGGTTCTTCCATAAAATCTTCGCGCTCGATGTAGAGCTCCCGCCCGAAGCGGACGGTATGCGTTCCCTGCGATTCATCGCCGGGCAGATTTTCAAGCGTGATATTTTCATATCCGTCGTCCCAATTGTCAATTATTACTTTCACAGGATCCAATATGGCGATGGCGCGGTGAGCAGTGAGATTGAGGTGCTCTCTTACACAATGTTCCAGCATTGCGGTATCGACTGTCGAATCGGCTTTCGAAACGCCTGCGCGTTCAAGAAAATCCTTTATTGCTTCAGGTGTATAGCCGCGCCTGCGCATACCGCACAGAGTTGGCATACGCGGATCGTCCCAGCCTGATACATAGCCTTCTTCAACGAGGCGGCGCAGATAACGCTTCGACATAATGGTGTTTGTCATGTTAAGCCTTGCAAACTCGATTTGGCGCGGCTTATGCTCAAAGCCGCACTTTTCTATGACCCAGTTGTAAAGCGGCCTGTGAGCTTCGTATTCGAGCGAGCAGAGCGAATGCGTTATTCCCTCTATTGCGTCCTGTATCGGATGAGCAAAGTCGTACATGGGATATATGCACCATTTGTCGCCCGTCTGGTGGTGACGCCTGTGAAGTATTCTGTAAAGCGCGGGATCGCGCAGGTTTATATTGGGAGAGGCCATGTCTATTTTTGCTCTGAGCGTGCGAGAACCGTCCTCAAATTCACCTGTGCGCATACGCTCAAACAGATCAAGGTTTTCTTCTATGCTTCTGTTTCTGAACGGGCTGTCCTTGCCGGGCTCGGTCAGCGTGCCGCGGTATTCGCGCATTTCGTCCTTGGTAAGGTCGCACACATACGCGTCGCCGTTTTTTATTAGCTTTACCGCAAGCTCGTAGCACTTGTCAAAGTACTCGGAGCCGAAACGGAGCTTGTCCCATTCAAATCCGAGCCAGCGAATATCATATTGTATGGCGTCAACGTATTCAACATCCTCTTTTGTCGGGTTTGTGTCGTCAAAGCGAAGGTTACACTTGCCGCCGAACTTTTCCGCTACGCCGAAGTCTACGCATAAAGCCTTTGCATGACCTATATGAAGGTAGCCGTTCGGCTCCGGAGGGAAACGCGTTTGCACGACGGGGTTTTTCTGCATATCCTGCATAACGAATTCCTCTATAAAGTTATTGGCAATGATTTCCCTTGTTTCTTCCATTTTTATACGCCCTTTCCTTTTCCGCGCTGCGCACGACGCGAACTGCGATTTGCCGTTCTGCCGACGCATTTTCATATGGCTTATTATGCACTTGAAAAGCGTGGCATGTCAATGTTTTAGTAGAACAGCGGGAAGATTATATGATATTTGGATTGACATTGCGTCGCAGGTTATATAAAATAATCGGAGTGTATAATCGCTTGTCTGTGCAGGCGAAACGCTTAGCAAAAAGGAGATTGTTTTCTTATGGTAACAAAAAAGGGCTTCGTTACACGCATCGCTGCGTTAGCATGTATAGCGGTCTTTGCTCTTGGCATGCTCTCGGGCTGCTCGGCAGTCGTGGAAGATCCTGTCGTTGCGCAGGTTGGAGATATTAAGGTATATTACTCTGATTATTATTCGGTTTACAGCACATATTCAATGTACGCGGGCTACCTTCTCGGCATAGATACATCTACGGCTGAAGGTAAAAAGCAATATCAGGATTGGGTCATGAACATGGTTGTGAACGACGCTGTTCTTGAGTACAAGGTAAACGAACTTAATATCGAGCTCAATGACGAGGATCTTGAAAAGGCGCAGCAGGGTGCCGACGAGGCGTTTGAGAGCGTACTGAACGGATATAAGTCAAAGATTGACAGCTCTATTACCGATGAAAACGAAATCCGCGAAGCAGAGCTTAAGCTTCTTTTGAAAGAGCTTGAAGATGCCAAGGTTTCGCTTGATGAGTATAAGGAAAGAATACTCGAAAAGCAGAAGGAGCAGACGCTGAAGGACAAGCTTATCGACCAGGTAAAGGCCGAGGTTTCGCTTGAGGATGGCGAGGCAAAGAAGTGGTATGACGAGCAGCTTGAGGAACAGACAAAGACATACACCGAGAAGCCGGAAGAATACTATACAGCTTACAGCTCCGCAATAGGAAGCGAAGATAATGTAAAGCCGCTGTTCATCCCCGAAGGATATATAAGAGTAAAGCATATATTCATAAAGGCTCCCGAATCCGATGAGAATAAGACGACGGAAGACAACTCCTCGTCCGTAGAGCTTACGGCTGATTTTGACGCGAAGGTTGCCGAGGTCGAGCAGAAGCTTGCAGAAGGCGTGGACTTTGATGAGCTTATAGAGACATATGGCGATGATCCCGGTATGCAGAACGATCCATACAAAGAAGAGGGATATCTTGTACATGAGTCCATAAAGGACAAATACTACGAGGGTTGGGCTGAAGCAGCTCTTGAACTCAAAAATGTAGGTGATGTAAGCAAGGCCGTCAAAACCGAGAAGGGCATCCATTTTATTAAGCTCATCGAGAAGGTTGAGAGCCGAACGCTGTCGTTCGAGGAAGTCGAGGAAGCAATTAGCGCGAAGCTGCTTAAAGCTAAGCAGGAGGAGCATTATTCTGAGACGCTCGCAGCCTGGGTCGAAGCTGCGCCGATAAAGAAATATATGTCCCGCGTACGTTATGTAGGCTGATCCAAAAAACAAAAAATAAGAAATAAACGATTGCCCTCAATATGATATTGGGGGCAATGCTATAATAAAAGCGAAAACGAGCCGAAGGAGAAATATCATGGACGAAAGAATTTATTATACGGAGCCGCAAACGCTGACGTGCGAAGCTGAGGTAATGTCCTGCGAAAAAGTTAAGGACGGATACGAAGTGCACGTGAACAGGACGGTTATATTTCCTTCGGGCGGCGGTCAACCGCGCGACCGGGGAACTGTAGCGGGACATGAGGTGCTGGCAGCGCGTGACGACGGGGAAGCAATATACTATACAATCGATACACCTTTAAGCGTGGGCGATGTTGTTAAGCTTGAAACACAGGCTGAAGTAAGACTGGATCATTCACAGCAGCATTCGGGAGAACACATTGTGTCGGGACTTGCAAAAAAGCTTTTCGGGGCGGCGAATGTCGGGTTTCACATGGCTGAGGATTACATGACAATCGACCTTGATATGATGCTTGACAGAGCACAGCTAAGCGCGCTTGAAAGCGCCGCTAATGACGTCATATATAGGGATGTTCCCATAACATATGCCCTTGTTGGCGACGATGAGCTTGAGCATATAGAGCTCAGAAAGCGTTCCGAGAAGGCGAAAGGTCTTATTCGAATAGTTACGATTGATGGTGCAGACTCTTGCACATGCTGCGGTACGCACGTTAAAAGCACGGGCTGTATCGGCGCTATAAAAATAGTTGATTTTGTAAAATATAAGGCCGGTGTACGCATTTGGCTCGCGTGCGGAAAGCGCGCAATGAACGATTACGACAAAAAACATACGGAGCTTGCAGCAATTGCGAAGAATTTCAGCACAAAATGGACGAATGCGCATGAAGCGGTGATGAAGCAGAGCAAAGAGCTTGCGAGCGCAAAGCGTGAGTTGAAGAAGCGGACGCTGGAGCTGTGCGATTACAAAGCCAAAAAGCTTATTGAGCAGGCGGCCGACACCCGCAGGGGCAAGCTCGTATTCGTATTTGAGGAAGACGGCGGCATGGATTACATAAAGACGCTTAGCGAGCGTATATGCACGTTCAGCAACGCATTTGCCGCTGTTTTTGCGAGGTGCGGCAGTACGATATTCTATCGTCTTATGCGTTCTGAAGGAGTGAATGCGAGCGCGGGCGAGATCTGCAGAGCGGTGAATGTTGCTTTGAACGGCAAAGGCGGAGGCAGAGACGACAGCGCACAAGGAAGCGCTGACGTGAGCGATGCGTCTGTTGCGGCGATAGAGCAGATTAAATCTTACATTGGAAACGTGCTTAATGCAAAATGAAGCCTTTTCTTTACAAAAACTCAGCAGCGATGAGTTAAAAAGAACGCGCATTGACTGACTTCTTTACAGCTTCAAAGCGGCCTTTAGCCGCTTCAGCTTGTCGAACAACCCCGGGGTTGTTAAGGGACCGCAGCCCCTTAAGTTAATTCCGGCTTTGACGAAATGTGCGTCAAAACGGATGAAAACCCATAGGTTTTCGTACTTTGCGTGGTTTGCCGCCCGGGAGCGAATGCGAGAGGCAAAACACGGGAAAAACTCGAAAAAGTGGCAGTATGCCACTTTTTCGACACTCAAAGCGGCCTGCGGCCGCTTTTACATTAGCATATTCTATTGCTTGCCTGCCGCCTTGTACACCTGCGTGACATGCTCAATATCGCTTAAAGCGCCGACGTGCGAAAGCGAGCCGTCGAAATACATGCACGAATGGCCGTCGGCTTCGTTGCCCGAGACGAAGTCCGTGCCGTGCGGATAGCCTTGAAGCGATGCGGCTATGCGCTTGTCGCCTATGACGATAAGAAACGGACGTTTAGAGTAGTTGTATTCGCCTCCGAAAAGCTGCTTGTACGTTGCGGAGTCGCTTGCTGATGCGCACTCCATTTCGGCATGGTTTTCGCCGCCTGTGAAAACCATATGGAACTCTGTGCCGGAATAGCAGTCGATAACCTTATATGTGTTTCCTACCGTCAGAAGGGTTTTAACTTCGTCCCAGCTTACGAGCGCGCCCGTTTGTGCGAGGGTGCTCGTTGTTGCGCCGAACGGTATACCTGCCGTTATGTCTGCGCGTACTGCTGTGCGTGAAAACAGAATACTCTCAGACTGCGGGCCGATTGAACCATCGGCCGCAATCGAGCTGCCGTTGATGTCGGTCTGCTTCTGCTGAAAAGCGATGACGGACCGTACGGTCATTGCGAGAAAGCTGCCTGTTGGCTTGAACATAAAATAGCCGAGCTCACGCAGGCGCAACTGAACGCGCACAACGTTGTCTCCGATGCTTTTGTTGCCTATAACGCCGTTGTCGTATGCGGGCTCGGCTCCGGCCGGGATTACCGCAGTGAATACGATTAGGAGAATCGCCGTGACGGCGGGTAAAAGCTTTTTCATTTTTCCTCCGCATGTCTATTATATATGAATAATAGCATAAAAAGACGTTTCTGTATAGTATTGTGATGTGCTATAATTATATGATTTAATCGGAGGGGTGATGTTATGCGCTGCGGATGCCCTATATGCGGAACATACATGATACAAAGCGAGAGAGGCCTTGATAGTGGTTGCGTATGTCCTGCGTGCGGCAATATGTGCTGTGCCTGCAACAGTCCGGAGCAGCATCCGGCGTCGCTGAACGAGATAAAGGAGTTGGCGTTTGCTTCCGATATCGTTTTTGATGAAGAATTTGATATCTCCGAGGCGGAAAAAACTCCGCATTGGATGGATATGCTTTAATTGAGAGGTGCTTTTATGGGTAGAATGTTCGGAACGGATGGCGTTCGCGGTATAGCGAATAAAGAACTTACATGCGAGCTTGCGTTAAAGATAGGTGCTGCGGGGGCGTACGTTATCGCAAGCGACGTGCATAGACCGAGAATACTCATAGGCTCAGATACGCGCCGATCGGCTGATATGCTTTGCTCTGCGCTTATTGCAGGGATATGCTCGGTGGGCGGAGATGCAATAATGCTTGGGGAGATACCGACGCCTGCCATGGCGTACCTCGTGCGCTGCTATGGAGCAGATGCGGCGGTGATGGTCAGCGCTTCGCATAATTCAATGGAGTATAACGGGATAAAATGGTTCGACTCCAACGGCTTTAAGCTCAAAGACTCTGTGGAAGACAGGATAGAGGCGATAATTAAAGAAAACATCATGCTCCCTATGCCGACCGGAGAGGGCGTGGGTCATATGATGAGCGCAAAACGCGCACGGGACGAGTATATAGAATTCCTTAAAGAGGCGTCTACGGCTGATACGCTTGCGGGGATAAAAATTGCGCTTGACTGCGCGAACGGCGCGTCATCGGGCATAGCGAGAGAGGTATTCGAGGGATTGGGAGCCACTGTATTTGCGTACGAGGATGAGCCCGACGGCTGCAATATCAACGATAGATGCGGCTCGACATATCCGGAACGTTTGAGACAGATAATGACGGAGCTTGACGCCGACGTAGGATTCGCGTTCGATGGCGATGCCGATAGAGTAATAGCTTTCGACGAATACGGAAACATTGTCGATGGAGACAGGATAATGGGTATATGTGCCGCCGACATGAAGCGTGAAGGCACATTGGCCAACAACATGCTTGTTATGACTGTCATGTCGAATCTCGGACTGAAAAAATACATGAATAAGCTTGGCATCGATTACGCCGAAACAAAGGTTGGCGATCGTTATGTGCTGGAAAAAATGCTTGAAGGCGGATATTCGATAGGAGGAGAACAGTCGGGTCATATTATTTTTCTTGATAAAAACACGACCGGCGACGGAATGCTTACGGCGGTGAAGGTGCTTAACGTGCTCAAAAAGAGCGGCAAGAGCATGAGCGAGCTTGCGCGCGAGATAGATATATACCCACAAGTTCTTGTTAACGTGATGCTCGATAAGGATGTTATGAGCGAAGCGCTGGACGATCCCGATTTTATCTCCGAAAACAAGCGCATTTCGTCAACGCTCGGCGATAACGGAAGAGTGCTTATCAGAAAATCCGGCACCGAACCGCTCATAAGGATAATGGTCGAAGGTCAGGATCAGAGTGAGATAGAGACGTTGGCGCTCCGCGCCGCAAATGTACTCACCGCAAAGTATAACGGAAGAATAAAGGAGAAAAGATAAATGGCATTCAGCCGCGAGCTTATAAGGAACTTTTGCATAATAGCTCATATTGACCACGGCAAATCTACGCTTGCCGACAGAATGATGGAGCTTACCGACACTGTAGCCATGCGCGATATGGAAAATCAGCTTCTCGACACGATGGATATCGAACGGGAGCGCGGTATAACGATAAAGGCGACGGCAGTGCGAATGTTTTACGACCACAGCGATGGTAAACGCTACATGTTCAACCTTATCGACACTCCGGGTCACGTCGATTTCACATACGAAGTTTCGCGAAGCCTTGCGGCATGTGAAGGAGCGGTGCTCGTTGTTGACGCGACGCAGGGCATAGAGGCGCAGACGCTTGCGAATGTTTATCTTGCGCTCGATAACGACCTTGAAATAATGCCTGTTATAAACAAAATAGATCTTCCGAGCGCACAACCTGAGCACGTTATTAAGGAGATTGAGGACGTAATAGGGCTTGAGGCGGAGGATGCGCCGCTGATCTCGGCAAAAACGGGACAAAACGTGAAGGAAGTGCTTGAAAAGATAGTTGAGCTTATCCCTCCGCCCACGGGTAAAGATGATGCGCCGCTCAAAGCGCTCATATTTGACAGCATATATGACAACTATAAGGGAGCTTTGAGCTATGTACGCATTGTCGACGGAAGTGTAAGGCCTGGTATGCGCATACGCTCCATGGCGACCGGAAAGGTGTTTGACGTGACCGAAGTGGGGGTATTCACGCCGTCGCTTAAGTCGACGTCCGAGCTTACGGCGGGCGAAGTAGGATATATTGCCGCATCGATAAAGACGGTTGCAGACACAAAGGTGGGCGACACGCTTACCGATGACACAAATCCGACTGCGGAAGCATTGCCTGGGTATAAGCATGTCCAGCCTATGGTATTCTGCGGTATATATCCCGCAGACGGTGCGGATTACGACAGCCTACGCGATGCGCTCGAAAAGCTTGCGCTGAACGATGCGTCGCTTTCATTTGAGCTTGAGACGTCGCAGGCGCTCGGATTCGGATTCAGGTGCGGATTCCTTGGGCTTTTACATATGGAGATAATTCAGGAGCGTCTTGAGCGCGAGTTTGACCTCGATCTTGTTACGACCTCGCCAAGCGTCGTTTATAAGGTTAAGCAGATAGGCGGCGAGGAATGCATGATAGATAATCCGTCGAATATGCCGCCGGCAGCCTCTATAGAATACATGGAGGAGCCTATGGTAGAGGCGCATATAATGACACCGTCCGACTTTGTGGGCGCTATAATGGAGCTGTGTCAGGAAAAGCGCGGCGTATTTGTGGACATGCATTATATCGAAGAAAACCGCGTTACGATTAAATACAACCTGCCGCTCAACGAGATAATCTATGATTTCTTTGACCAGCTAAAATCGAGAAGTCGAGGCTACGCTTCATTTGACTACGAGCTGAAAGGCTATCAGCGCTCGGAACTCGTGAAGCTCGATTTCCTGCTTAACGGAGATATGTGCGACGCGCTTTCTACAATAGTTCATAAAGACAGAGCGTATACGAAAGGGCGAGCCGTTGCCGAGAAGCTTAAGGAAGTAATACCGCGCCAGCAGTTTGAGATACCGATACAGGCGGCGATAGGCGGAAAAATAATTGCGCGCGAGACGGTAAAGGCCGTCAGGAAGGACGTTCTTGCAAAATGCTACGGAGGCGATATAACGCGCAAGAAAAAGCTGCTTGAAAAACAAAAGGAAGGCAAAAAACGTATGCGCCAGATAGGGACAGTGGAGCTGCCGAGCGATGCGTTCATGAGCGTTCTGCGCATAAACTGATATGACGGGACTGTATATACATATTCCGTTTTGCGTGAAAAAGTGCAGATACTGCGACTTCGTATCGTATCCGCTGAGCGCTTTGGAAAAAATGACGGGGGACGCGGCGACGCGCCCCTTTGCGTCGCAGGTCTCGATGATGGAGGCGTACGGACGGGCGCTTGCTGCGGAGGCTGAAATGGCTTCAAGCCTGCTTTCGCGGCCGATGATTGACACCGTGTTTATAGGCGGAGGCACTCCTTCTGTAACAGGCGGCGGCTTTATTAGCGCGCTTATGGCGCATATGCGCAAGAGCTTTGATATAAAACCGAACGCCGAGATAACCGTTGAAGCAAATCCGGGCACGGTCGACGAGGAAAAACTTACCGAATACATAAGAGCGGACGTTAACAGGCTTTCGCTCGGCTTACAGAGCACGAACGATGCATTGCTGAAGCGAATCGGCAGGGTACATACCTTTGAGGATTTTCGTTCTGCGGTTAAAGATGCGAAGCGAGCGGGGTTTAAGAATATAAATGTTGACCTTATGCAGGGGCTGCCCGGCCAGACGATTGAGGACTGCATAAAAGATGTGTCAATTGTGGCGGATGAGGGTGTTACGCACATATCGGCATATTCACTTATACTCGAGGAGAAAACTCCGCTGTTTTTTGATGTAAAAGGGGGCAGGGAAAACCTGCCGGACGATGACGAAACGGCGGATATGCAGGACGCAGCCGAAGAAAGGCTCGAAAAGCTTGGCTTTATGAAATATGAGGTCTCGAATTACGCGCGTAAAGGATATGAATGCCGTCACAATCTCAATTACTGGGAAAACGGCGAGTACATCGGCATCGGAGCGGCGGCGCACTCGTGCATAAGTGTGGGTGGTGAACGTATACGCAAGGCGAATATGACGGCTCTTGACAAATATATAGAAGCGTGCGCGAACGGCGTGCTGCCTGAGACGGAGCGCAAAGTAATTTCAAGGGACGAGGAGATGTTTGAAACAATAATGCTCGGCTTGAGAACCGTGCGCGGCATAGATATGAAAGCTTTCAAAAAAAGATTTTCATGTGACATATCAGACAGATACAACATGGAAATAGCGAGGCTTACAGATAAAGAGCTCATCGAAATAAGCGGCGGAGTTCTGCGCACGACGCGGCGCGGCGCAGAGCTCCTCAACGCTGTCACGCTCGAATTCATGAAACAATAGTATTAAATCGGCGCAAGTGTGCAACACTACAAAAAAAGGAGGGTTGCGCATGGAAAAACAAGGCTGTGTAAGCATAGATCTTCTTAACGAGATATGCTCAAATGCCGAAATGGGCCGATACACCCTGCGGGCACTTATAGGCATAACAAAGGACAGCGAGTTTCGGAAAGTGCTTGCACGACAGTTTGCGGAATATCAACTGATACTTGATGACAGCGAGGAAATGCTGATGCGTTTGGGGCGCGTACCTAAGCGGCTGAGCGGTATGGTTCGCGGATCGGTTCACGCATCGCTCAAGCTCAACGTGACAATCGACAGCACGTCATCGCATATGGCGGAAATGGTGATGCAAGGCAGCACTATCGGTATTATTGATATTATACGGGCGCTGAACGAGTACAATGCAGCCGCTGAAGAAGTAAAGGAATTAGGAAAAAAGCTTCTAAAAACGGAAGAGAATAATTTTGAGGAGATGAAAGCTTATCTATGAGAAAAGTATACAACGATTTATGCGAGCTTATAGCAAATGATGAGAAGGCAGAAGGCTATTTCGCGCTGCTGCCGGAGTTTGTGAAGGCAAGGCTTTACAAAAGTCCCGAAAAAATCTGTTCGTTCGATTCACTTTGCGATACGGCGGAGCAGGCGTTTGAGCGCTGATAAGGCTTCAGGGGGGAAAGATGGAACAGATAAAACGAAAAAGGCGAAAACCTGCTTCTGACATTGAGAGCGCCGACACGTTCTATGACGTAGAAAAAGTGGCGTCTTCGATGGAGTGTACGGGTCTGATACCGTCAGCGGCAAAGGATGAGGAAGAGACGGAGAGCTACGGTGAACTGTATGCGATACATACGCCGAAGCCCGACGTTGTAGATGAAAAAAGCAGAGAAAGTGAATAAAAAAATCAAAAAGTGGCTTTAAGCCACTTTTACAGCTTGACGAACAACCCCCGGGGTTGTTAAGGGGCCGCAGCCCCTTAAGTTAATTCCGGCTTTGACGACATGTGCGTCAAAACGGATGAAAACCCATAGGTTTTCGTACTTTGCGTGGTTTGCCGCCCGGGAGCGAATGCGAGAGGCAAAACCCGGGGAAACTCGAAAAAGTGGCAGTATGCCACTTTTTCGACACCCAACAAAAACCGGTTTTATTTATCGCACTTTTCGGCCGTGCGAGATTTCTTACCGCCGCCGAGTATGAGGTTGATTATGATACCGAGTATGAGAGCCGCGGCTACCTCGGTGAGCGTGACATTGCCGAATGTGAGCGTAAGGCCGCCGACGCCCGCGATAAGTATCGCGCTTACAACAAACAGGTTACGGTTCTCGTCAAGGTCAATGTTTTTTATCATCTTAAGGCCGCTGACAGCGATAAAGCCATAGAGAGCCATACATGCGCCGCCCATTACGCAGGAGGGTATCGAATTAACGAATGCGACGAAAGGCGATATGAATGAGATAAGTATCGCGCCAACGGCGGCATAGATTATCGAATAGACGGAAGCGTTCTTGGTGATTGCGACGCAGCCTATCGATTCGCCGTAGGTTGTATTTGGGCAGCCGCCGAAGATTGCGCCCGCAACAGAACCGATACCGTCGCCTAAAAGCGTGCGTGCAAGGCCGGGCTTTTCAAGAAGATCTCGCTCGATGATGGAAGAAAGGTTTTTATGATCGGCTATGTGCTCTGCAAATACGACAAACGCAACGGGTACATATGCGACAGCGAGCATCACAATATATTGCCAATCGAGAGAATTAAGGCCTTCGGTTCCGCCGAGTATGAATGTAAAGTCGGGTATAGAGAGGAAGGATGACAGCTTGACGCCTTCTGAGAAGAGATTCGTCAGAGAGGAATAATCAACGACCTTGAGCGCGTCGATGCTGCAGGTGTTTCCGATTATTGTGAGTATGCTCGAGAATGCGTAGCCTGCGAGTATGCCATATATGAAAGGTATGAGCTTGCCGGACTTTTTGCCGTACACGGAGCATATCATTATTACGACCAGCGTAACTATGCCGCAGAGCACCGAGATAAGCGGCGAGCAGGGCGAAGCGCCCGAAGCGTTTGTAAGATCGCCTATGGCATTTGAAGCCAGTGAGAGACCTATGATGGCAACGGTTGGGCCTATGACGACGGGCGGCATTACGTAGGAGATCCACTTTACGCCGACGCACTTAACGAGTATCGAGATTATGACATAGACAAGACCCGCGAAGCCGGCGCCGATTATTAGACCGATGTAGCCTGCGGCCATCGATGCCGCGCCTCCCATGGCCGCGCACATAGAACCGATAAAAGCAAAGGAAGAGCCGAGAAATACAGGGCTTTGCTTTTTAGTGAAAAGTATGTAGACTATCGTACCTACGCCCGCGCCGAAAAGTGCCGCCGCCGAATTTAGCCGGCAGCCGTCTATGCTTCCGTTGACTATCACGGGAACAACGAGCGTCGCAGCCATGATTGCGAGAAGCTGCTGGAGCGCGAAAACGACCAACTGCCCGAACTTGGGCTTGTCTTCAACATTGTAAATGAGTTTCATGCAGTGCCTCCCCTAAAAAACACATAATTTATTCACACGCTTGCGTACAAGCAGTGAGAAGTACGAGCGTGTCGTCGTCGGTCGGTGGGAGATGGACCTCTATCTTTTCGCGGCGCGATGTGGGTATGTTTTTCCCAACAAAATCGGCGCGTATAGGCAGCTCTCTGTGACCGCGATCGACGAGTATCGCAAGCTGTATGCTTGCCGGGCGTCCGAGCGAAAATATTGCCTCTATTGCGGCGCGTGCCGTTCGCCCTGTGAAAAGAACATCGTCGGCGAGTATCACGTCTCGTCCCGTTATGTCGAAGGGCAGCTCGGCGCGTTTGAGGACGGGCTCGTCCGACGCGCGCGTGAGATCGTCTCTATAAAAATTGATGTCAATATCCCCGCAGGGGACAGTGACACCTTCGATTTTTTCTATATTTGCCCGGAGTATCTGCGCAATTGTCTTGCCGCGCCTCAAAATGCCGACAAGAACTATGTTTTGGGAGCCTTTGTTGCGTTCGACAATTTCGTGCGCCATGCGCATGACGCTGCGGCGAAGGGTCGCTTCGTCCATAACTACGGCCGTTTGCATCGAATGCCTCCCATTTAATAAAAAAGCTTGCACGCGGTATGCGGCAAGACAGAACAGCATGATTATAATCACACCGAGGTTATCCATATATCCATCTTGTCGGCATCACGGTACCGCTTTTAAAGATTTACCATCGCTTATTGTAGCATATAATGTCGAAAATGTGAATAGATTCCGGCAAAAATGCTTCGGGGAAATTATACGCTTTGCTGTAGAGGAGACGTGGCATTTTAATTGCATATTACAGCGCCTCTTCGATGAATCGAGCGTTTGACGCCATGAATGAACTGTGATATCATAAATTAAACATCCTTAACTAAAGCGTTCGGCGACGCGTCAGCGCCTGCCTTCTAAATAATGCTGTATCGGAGGTAATGCATGGAAAAACTGATTGTATTGCTCATCCCGTTTATCGGGACGTCGCTCGGGGCGGCGGCGGTATTTCTTATGAAGAACAAAGTCAGCCCGAAGATAGAAAAAACGCTTCTTGGCTTTGCATCGGGAGTGATGATTGCGGCCTCGATATGGTCTCTGCTGATTCCGTCAATGGAAATGGCAGAGGAACAGGGGAAGATAGCTTGGCTGCCTGCGCTGATAGGCTTTTTTGCGGGAGTGCTGTTCCTGTTAGCGATAGACAGCATTGTTCCGCACCTGCACTTAAATGCTGATAAGCCCGAGGGAGTAAAGAGCAGATTCTCAAAAATTTCTATGATGCTGTTTGCGGTGACAATACATAATATTCCTGAGGGAATGGCGGTTGGCGTTGCTTACGCAGGTGCGGCGAGCGGGAACTCAGGCATGACGATTGCGGGCGCGTTTGCGCTGTCGATAGGCATCGCAATTCAGAATTTTCCGGAAGGCGCCATTATATCGCTGCCCCTGAAGGGGGAAGGTATATCGAAGGGCAAAGCTTTCCTGCTCGGCATACTATCCGGTGTTGTTGAACCGATAGGCGGACTCATTACTATACTGCTTGCATCAAGAATTGTACCGCTGCTGCCGTATATGCTGTCATTTGCTGCCGGCGCCATGTTTTATGTGGTTGTCGAAGAGCTTATTCCCGAAGCGCACAGCGGCGACCACAGCAATCTTGGCACGATTGGTGCGGCATTAGGGTTTGCGCTAATGATGGTGCTTGACGTTGCGCTGTGATGACGGCTGTGTGCGATGAATGATTGCGCGTATGCCGACGGGCGTATTCAAGCATTTGGAGAACTGATTTTTATGCGGAGCGATGAACATACACAATATGAGTGAACGAAGCTCAGGTATACTGCTGCACATAAGCTCGCTTGCATCGCGCGGCGAGATAGGTACGCTCGGCAAAAAAGCGTATGAATTTGTTGACTTCCTGGCGCGTACGGGCACTCGGATATGGCAAGTCCTTCCCGTAGGCCCGACGGGCTATGGGGATTCGCCTTATCAGAGCTTTTCTGTATTCGCGGGCAATCCGTATTTTATAGACATAGAGATGCTTCGGGATGAGGGTCTGCTAAGCGATGAGGACTTGGCAAGCACGTCTGTTTTTTCGGAAAAAACGGACTATTTCGCACTGTATAGGACGCGGCTGAATGTGCTGCGTAAGGCGTTTAAAAACGCCGGAAAAAGCACGCTGTCCGAAGCGGAGAAGTTTGTCCGCCAAAACCGCGACATATCAGAATTTGCCTTTTTCAGCGCTGTGAAGGAACGGTTCCACGGTATAGCGTGGCAGGACTGGGATGACGGCATTAGGTCGCGTTCCGCATACGCGATTGAACAGTACAGGCGAGAGCTTTCGCAAGAAACGGCGTTTCACGGATTTGTCCAGTATCTTTTTTTCAGGCAATGGCTTGCGCTTAAATCATACGCAAACAAGAAAGGCGTACTTATATTTGGCGATATGCCTATATATGCGGCGCTCGACTCATCGGACGTTTGGAGCAATGCGGAGCTTTTTTCGCTTGACGAAAATCTCGTCCCGAAGGCGGTTGCGGGCGTGCCGCCGGATTACTTCAGTGAGGATGGACAGCTTTGGGGAAATCCGCTTTACGATTGGGAAGCGCTCGAGCAAACGGGATATGATTGGTGGGTGCGTCGCATGAAGCAAAACGCGCTCATGTTCGATATCGTGCGTATAGACCATTTTATAGGTCTTGTCAATTATTATTGCGTACCTTTCGGAGCAAAGAACGCAAGGAGCGGAGTGTGGCGTCAAGGTCCGGGGAAAGCGCTTTTCAATGCGATAAACGGAAAAACCGGAAGGCTTAGGATAGTTGCCGAGGATCTCGGAACGATTACTGACAATGTAAGGGGGCTAATGGAAGAACTCGGTCTGTGCGGTATGCGAGTGATGTGCTTTGGGTTCGATTCGGACGATAAAAATGGACATATCCCATTTAATGTACCGAAAGAATGCGTGTACTACACGGGTACACATGATAATGATACGATTTTTGGTACGCTAAAAGGATTTTCTGCGAGCAAAAAAGCTTTTGCCGAAGAGGTGCTCGGAATAGAAAAAAGCATAAAAATATCGGCGCTCGCCGAAAAATGCGTCGATGAGGCATTTATGAGCAAGGCCGACACAGTTATTGTACCGTTCCAAGATATATGCGGGCTTGATTCGGAGGCGCGCATGAACACGCCGGGTATTTGCGACGGAAGCAACTGGCGCTGGAGAATGAACCCTGACGCCTTGAGCGGCATCGTGGAGAAGCGTCTTAGCAAATTGAACATAATGTCGGGTCGTTATGCGTCGCTTCCTTTATAGCGTCTGTGCGTAGCTTCGCCGCCTCGGATGTGCCGCTCGGCCTTATTTTTGGAAAGAACCGATGCGACGGCACTGTAAAGCACAGGATCCAAGTATCGGAGTCTTTTCGTCATGTCGTTATGAACGGTTGATTTGCTTATCCCGAACAGCGCGGCTGCATTGCGCACCGTTGCGCCGCTGTCCACTATGTATGATGCGACCTTAATCACACGATCCTCAATATAATCGTACAAGGACTCATACCCCCAAAAGCTTGTTTTGTATAAGAATATGAAGAGCCTGCCTTACCTATGAAAAAGAGCGATAAGAAATATGGAACAGATGGGCAAAGAAGTGTATAAAAGCCGTTTTGACAGCGAAAAGCGAAGCCGGTGCGCGGCTTCGCTTGGAACTGTAAGATATACTTATTTTGTCAGCTCGGCAAGCCTTGTGCAAAGCTTTTCAAGCAGAGCTTTCGAGGTCTCGAGCTTGGCACGCTCCTCCAAGACGACCTTTTCGGGAGCTTTTGCCATGAAGCCCTGATTGCCGAGCTTGCCCTCTGCGCGCGCCACCTCGCTCTTGGCACGGTCTATTTCTTTTTTGATACGCTCGATCTCTTTTGCAATGTCGATGAGCTGATCAAGCGGCATGAACGCTGTGGCGAATTTACCCACGACCGATACGGAATCGGACGGTATGCCTTCTTTGCCGCACTGTACGACAACGCGATCCGCGCCTGCAAGCTTTTTGAAGTAATCGGTCGATTCGAGAGCGAACGCGCGACTGCTTTCAGCCGTTACAAGATACATGAGCGTGCGTCTTGACGGCGGAACATTCATTTCAACGCGTACGTTTCTGATGGATCGTATGAGCTCCATCATTCCGTCGGCAGCCTCGGCTTCGGAAACAAATTCGAATCTGCCGTCGGGCTTTGGCCAGCTTGAAAGCATTATTGTTTCCTCGTGCTTCGGAAGATTTAGATACAGCTCTTCCGTTATGAAAGGCATGAAAGGATGGAGCAGCTTCATGCTCGTCGTAAAGCCGTAAACGAGTATCGCAAGCACATTTTGCTTTGCCCTAACGTCATCAGCGTAGAGGCGGGGCTTTGCCATTTCAATATACCAATCGCAGAACTCTGTCCAGATAAAGTCATAGATTTTCTGCGCCGCAAGGTTCATGTCGAACGAGTCGAGGTTTTGGGTTACTTCGCGCACTATGCAGTTAAGCCTGTAGAGTATCCATTTGTCGGCAATGTCGAGCATGGACGTGTCGATATCGTCGGGTATATCGATACCCTCGGCGTTCATTATCACGAAGCGCGCGGCGTTGTATATCTTGTTGCAGAAGTTGCGCGCGGCCTCGACTTTCTTTTGATTATAGCGCATATCATTGCCCGCGGAATTACCTGTGACAAGACTGAACCTGAGCGAATCCGCGCCGTATTCGCTTATGATTTCGAGCGGATCTATGCCGTTGCCGAGCGACTTTGACATTTTCCTGCCGAGCTCGTCGCGTATGAGTCCGTGATAATAAACGGTGTCGAACGGGACTTTACCCATGACATATTTCCCAAACATTATCATGCGCGCCACCCAGAAGAACACGAGGTCATAGCCCGTTACAAGCGTATTTGTGGGATAGAAATATTTGAGCTCTTCCGTTTCGTCAGGCCAACCGAGAGTCGAAAACGGCCACATGCCTGACGAGAACCATGTGTCGAGAACGTCATCGTCCTGATGCATAGCTCCGCCGCAGTCGGGGCAGCAATCGGGTGCGGTTTCGCTTACGACTGTTTTACCGCACTTGTCACAGTAGTACGCGGGTATGCGGTGCCCCCACCAAAGCTGGCGGGATATGCACCAATCGCGTATGTTCTCCATCCAGTTGTAATACGTCTTATCGAAGCGCTCCGGTACGAACTTTATTTCTCCGCTTTTTACGGCTTCGAGTGCAGGCTGTGCAAGCGTCGATATCGCAACGAACCACTGTTTTGAAATCATAGGCTCAACTGTAGCGTGACAGCGATAGCACGTTCCCACGTTGTGAGCGTAGGGCTCGATTTTAACGAGTGCGCCGCATTCCTTCAGGTCCTCAACAAATGCCTTTCGGCATTCCTTTGTGGTAAGCCCGGCATATTTCCCACCGAGCTCGTTTATATGACCATCGGGTGTAAACACACAGATTCCGGGCAGTCCGGTGCGCTTGCCGACTTCGAAATCGTTTGGGTCATGGTACGGCGTGATTTTTACGGCGCCGGTTCCGAAGTCCATCTCGACGTATTCATCGGCAACAATAGGTATTTCGCGTCCGACGACAGGCACAATGACGGTTTTGCCGACAATGTCCTTGTAACGTTCATCGTCAGGATTTACAGCGATGCCCGTATCGCCGAGTATTGTTTCGGGGCGTGTTGTGGCGCATGTAATCGAGTACGAGCCGTCAGGCGCGTCATAGCGAATGTGCCAAAGATTGCTTTGTTGTTCTGCATATTCGACTTCGGCGTCCGAGAGCGCCGTCCCGCATACGGGACAGCGGTTGATTATACGATCGCCCCTGTAGATAAGCCCTTTATTATAGAGGTCAACAAATACCTTTGTGACAGCTCTGCTGCAGCCTTCGTCCATGGTGAAGCGCTCACGCGCCCAGTCGCAGGATGAACCAAGCTTTTTTAGCTGGTTGATTATCTTTCCGCCATATTCACGTTTCCACTCCCATGCGTGCTCCAAAAACTTTTCGCGGCCGAGCTCTTCTTTTGTGTAACCTTCCTTGGCAAGCCGTTCAACAACCTTCACTTCGGTAGCAATCGAAGCATGGTCGGTTCCCGGCAGCCAGAGAGCTTCGTAGCCGGACATGCGCTTATACCTGATGAGTACGTCCTGAAACGTTTCATCGAGCGCGTGACCCATATGCAGCTGTCCTGTGACGTTGGGCGGCGGGATGACTATGCAGTAAGGGGGCTTGTTCGGGTTCATCTGCGCGTGGAAATAACCGCTGCGCTCCCAGTGCTCGTACAGCCTCGCTTCTACGGTGCTGTGATCGTAACTTTTAGGCATTTCTTGTGCCATGTCTTGTACCTCCTGAATCTATATAAAAAGACCCTCATCCTTCAAAGGACGAGAGGGTCTTGCCCGTGGTACCACCTTTGTTGGATATCCTTAAGCAGAACATCCCACTCTAACGCCGTAACGCTGCGCTGCGCCGCGGACTACATATCGCCCGCGATGGCTCAAAAGCGACTTTCCGCCCACCGTATCCGAATGATCCTTTCAGCCGACGAGATCATATCTCTTGCGGTCGATAAAGCGTACTCCTCTTTGTCAATGCCTTTACACGATAAAGTTTAAGACAAAGCTGCCATTTTGTCAATTAAAAATACTTATGCGTGAAGCAAAAAAATGCGGCACGGTATGTACAATAGATGGGCATCCGCATAATCGTTACAAGGCGGACGCACAACTGCCTTGCGCGTATCTACCGCGAACACGGTTTTTATTTACAAACTACGCTTAACAACAGGAGGCTTGCGCGTTATCGGAAGTCGACATAAACCTCATTTATGTCTTTATCGCGGAACCACTCGGACTGCACGGTCCATTGAAGGGATTGCATGCTGTAACCCGATGCTTTCGCAAGAGCCAAAACTTTTTCCTTTAGCGCCGCCATAGCTTCATTGATGTCTTTCGTGAGTCTGTTTCTTTCGGCCGTTTCTTCGACGGAGTATGATAAGGCCTTTCCGTCATAATGCATTTCATACCATTTTGATGCAATGTTAAAAGCTGCTTTCAAATCGCTGTACGCGTAGAAGCAATCGGAGTAGGCGGAGGACTGTTCTGTGCTGAGAACGGAGCCTGCCGCAACGCTTTCATTTACGAAGTTTATAACTTTTTCGGCTTGTCTTATGTACTTGATTGCGAGAAAGCCCTCGTCATGAAGCCAGCGTTCGTAGCGCACGGAGCAAATGCCGACGGGCAGGACGTCAATGCCGTAGATCTCCCTTATCAGATCGATGCGTTCCTGCTGATGCACAAAGCTGAATGCCCAGTCGTAATTCATTTGTATTGCACCGTCCATTACATGTGTTCCTATCCTGTCCGAATCGAGATTCGTTGCGTAGTTCGCGAGCGCGGCCGTCTGAGACAGTGTCGTGTTTGTGTATATTCCGCTGCTTGCAGCGTTGATGAGACTCGGTATGACGGATAGAGATCTCTCGGCCTTCAATTTATTGAATATCGCAATCATCATGCGTCTCTGCCTTGCAGTACGCGACCTGTCGGTGCCGTCGGCGCGCTTTCTTATTCTCAAATAGCCGAGCACTGCATCACCGTCCAGATGATGCATACCGGTTCCGTATTCTATGTTGTTCATACCGGTAAATGCTTGATCGACATCGTAATCGATTCCGCCGATTGCGTTAACTATATCGACAACAGCCTGAAAATCGAGCGCATAATAATACTGTATCGAAATACCTCCGAGCCATTGTTCTGCCGCCCTGCACGCGAGCTCAAGCCCGCTTGTTATGTCGTCCATGCCGCCGCCAACGTTGAAAACGCCGTTCAGCTTATAGTAGCCTCGGAATCCGGGCGCGGTCGTGAAAGTGTCTCTCGGCAGTGAGATAAGATCAACGCGTTTTTCGTTGAAATTGACGGCAACGACCATGTTGACGTCGGTGTGGGGCATGCTGCCGCTGGACGTGCCGCCCGATTCATAGGCGTCGAGGCCGAATATCATTATGTTTACTATGCCCGGTGTTATATGGGTGTCTCGGCCGTCATCGGTGTTCGGGGTAACCGACGCATTGTCATCGGGACGCGGCGAAAGCTCTATGGCGGGCGTTGTTTCGGCCTGATTGTCGGAAGTCTTTATTACGCTTTCTTTGAAGAAGCGCTCCGGATTATTGATTATCGCATGTATGGCAAAAAAGGCTATGCCCGCGAGTATCAGCAACAGCGCAAGTATTATGCAGACCGCTGTGAGCGTTCGCTTACTACGGGCGCGCTTCCTGTACTTTTCTATTTTTTTGATTGTATCTTCCATTTTTGTCAGCGTATCGCATTATTTGGCTTTAATGCGGCAGTTTCCCGAGAAAGAGCCGAAGCCGTGCAATTTTATTGATTTTATCACACAAACATGCGTTTATCAATGCTTTTCGCGTCGGGTTTTATTGGAAGCGGCGCTCATTTTGAACGTGTGGTGTTAGAAGGAGTATTTTGTGGTATAATGTATTCATAAATGATGAGGGGATTATGCAATGAAGCGTGTATATATAATTATTCCGATACTTCTCGCGGTGCTTTTCGCATCGTGTACGCCTGCCGATGACAATGTGGGCAAGATAGATATTTCGGACGCCGTTACCGGCGAGTCGATAGCGACAGCGAAGGATCTCATAGAGTTTGCGGAAAATGGTGCGTCAAGTACAGCGAATATAATTGCAGATATAGAGCTTGGGAGCGAAATGCTCAAAATACTCTCATCGCGCAGGCAGCTTGTGATTGAGGGAAACGGACATACCATAACGGGCGACGGCGACTGCCTTATCAGGCTCGACGACGGGTGCGCTCTGTCAATGAGAAATGTTTCGCTTGTTGCCGGCAGCGATGGACTCGGCTTTGTAGGCGATGGAGAGATCTTTGCAGATAATGTATCGATTGATGCCGTGGCGCATGGCATAAACGCCGTCGGCAACATTAAGATAGACAGCAATACGTCAATGGTTGTATACGCTTCTTCGGGATACGGCATAACTGCGCAAGGGCTTGATATAGGCAGCGATTCTATGGTCGCGTTTGAGGCGCAGCTTGGCGCCGTAAATATAACCGCGGAAGAAATGACCCTCGGCGAGAGATCGACGCTTACTGCGTCATCCGGGGCGTATAATGCGATAAAATGCTATAATACGCTTGTAATGCGCGACGGAAGCACACTTAACGTTACTAATACGTCAGAATACCATGGCGCCGAGATACAGTCTTTGCGAGTGGAGGGAAAGGTTACAATAAACGCTGTCGGCGGCGGCAACGGAGTGGGGCTTTTTATAGCGGAGCTCAGGGAGGATATATATGTGATGGGCTCGTGCGATCCCGAGCCGCGGTACGAGAATGGCAGAGGACGTGTTAATTTTGTTGATGTCGTTCCGGACCCTACCCCGACGCCCGAGGCGACGGGCAATGATATGGGGGAGAATGACTGAGCATGGGCATTTTCGGCAGGCGCCGCATAAAAGCGCCGAAGCGGCAAAGAATGAAGCCGGGCAGGATTTCTGCGCCTAAAATCGCCTTTAAGCCGAAAAAAATGCTTTCTCACACGAGCAAGGCTGCCTACTCCGCGCCAAGCTCAAGAATGGTATCGTCCTATAAACGCGCACCATATCGTTCCGCAGTGCCGAAACGCAGCCATAGCGCAAAAACGAGAACATCAAAATATTCGTTTTCAGCTTCGCTTTCGCGCATGCGCTCCAATATGACTAACCTTTCACGATATGGGAGCCGGAATGCCTCTTCAGAAATGAGAACAAAAGCGAAGGTCGGCGGGCTTGGCAAATACAAAACGCAGGGCGGCGCATCACCTTTGCAGCTGTCTAATGTTAACGGAATGAGCCGTTTTACGGGAAGCGCGGTGCGCAGCGAAAGGAAGACATACTATAACCCTCAAAAAAAGGTTGATATACCATATGGTACGATAGCCCTGATTTTTATGCTTGGAGGACTCGTGGCGGTGCTGTTTTTCATAATAAGAATGCTTGTTTTGAACGATCCGACGCTCTAATCGTCGCAGTTTAGCATAATACCATGAAAACGACATTATTTAGTGCAAATTTGTACCATACAATGTTCGTATTTCTTAAAACTGTTTTCACATTTTAGAACTATACTTTCTGTATACGAAAGGAAAGGAGTTTGAAAACATGACATACTTTGATGAAAACGAATATAACCCGAACAATAGTACCTTTGAAAGCGGTACAGAGTTTGGACAAGAAAGCGAAGCAAATGAAACAGAAAGCGAAAACGCTTCTGTGCAGGAAGCAACTTGGCACATGGAGGATGCGCCTGACAGAAGGCTGAATACCGACAATGGTCAGCCGGTTCAGCGGCAGCACAAGAAGGAAAAACGCTACGTTACTGTCGGAGGGCTTGTCGCATGCCTTCTTGCCGTATTCATACTTGCGGGATGCATAGGAGTCGGGCTTGGCGTATATTTTTCCGGTCAAAGGGGAAACGAGCAGGTGCAGAACAGTGATTCGCCGTTCATATCAAACGTCGCTAACGGTTCTGAGCAGGATAAAACTGTTGTAGTAAACGTAAGCTCTGACAGCACCGTATATTCTGATATGAGTGAACTTGCGACGAACTGTGTGAAGTATGTCGTAGGCATAAAGACAGAGTCGGGCAGCGGCTCGGGCGTAATCATATCGAGCGACGGCTACATAGTTACGAATAACCATGTCGTAGATGGAGCGGCAACGTTTGCGGTATACCTTCAGGACGGTTCGCAGCTTGCGGCGGAGCTCATAGGTTCCGACGCAAGGACTGACATTGCAGTGCTTAAGGTTGAGGCGCAGAATCTGCCTGCGGCAACGCTCGGCAATTCATCCGATATATCTGTCGGAGAGACGGTAATAGCGGTCGGCAACCCGCTCGGAGAGCTCTTAAGCAGCGTGACGGACGGAATAATCAGCGGCGTCAATCGTGAGGTCACAATAGACGGACTCAAGATGAATCTAATCCAGACGAATGCGGCTATAAATCCCGGCAATTCCGGCGGCGGGCTTTTCAATATGAAAGGCGAGCTTATAGGTATAGTAAATGCGAAATCTATGGGCATAGAGGTTGAAGGACTTGGGTTTGCTATACCTGCCGACATAGCCAAAACGATAGTCAAGGAAATAATCGAGCAGGGATATGTAAGCGGCCGCCCATATCTTGGCGTATCATTGCAAAACATAACGATAGGCTACGGCGGACAGAACGGCAATCCGTTTGGCGGCTTCTTTGGATTCAACTTTGGCACGCAATATCAGCAGCGCGTACAGGTTATGTCCGTTGAAGCGGGCAGCGCTGCTCAAAAGGGCGGCGTTCATGTTAATGATATAATTTTGAAGTTTGCGGGAACCGACGTCACCACGACGGATGAAATATATTCGCTGCTTAACGAATATAATGCGGGCGACGAGGTAACAATAACTGTGCAAAGAGGCAACGAGACCGTAGAATTGAAGATAGTGCTCGGTGAACGCACCTCGAGCGGAAAATAACGGTCATTACGCCTAAACGGCGATGACATAATACCCCAAACCATCCAAAGATGTTGTGACTCCCCAACACACCATCACAGAAAGGAAGCGTGAAAACGCTTCCTTTCTGGCGTAACGAGTGATTTTATATGATAATGCGGCGCACAGGAAAGCGGCATGAGATAACTCGCAGTATGCCGAAATTTACTCTTAATAAAACTTCTGAATAATTTATTATCAACAATATTGACATGCACCACTATATGTAGTACTTTATAAATACACAACCACAATATGTTGTGTTCTAAGATGGGAGGGAGAATATTGAAGTTAAGTCAAAACGCCATAACGGTACTGGAACGCAGGTATCTTTCAAAGGATGCCGAAGGTAATATAATCGAAACTATTGACGGCATGTTCAACAGAGTGGCCGATGCTATCGCGTCAGCCGACAAAGTTTTTGATGAAACTGCCGATGTAAAGGCGACATCCGAAGAATTCCGCGAGATGATGACGTCGCTTAAATTCATGCCTAATTCGCCTACGCTTATGAATGCGGGTAAGCCTCTTGGTCAGTTGTCGGCATGTTTCGTGCTGCCGATTGGCGATTCGATGGGTGAGATATTCGACGCGGTGAAAAATGCGGCTCTCATTCATCAGAGCGGCGGAGGAACAGGTTTTTCGTTTTCACGCCTGCGCCCCGAAGGTTCGACGGTGCGCTCGACCGGCGGCGTAGCATCGGGGCCCGTTAGCTTTATGAAGGTATTTAACTCCGCCACGGAGGCCGTCAAGCAGGGCGGTACGCGTCGCGGCGCCAACATGGGCATATTGAGAATAGACCATCCCGATATAATCAAGTTTATAAAGTGCAAGAGCGACGACAAAGAGATAACGAATTTTAACATAAGTGTCGGATTGACGGAAGCGTTCATGTCGGCGGTAGAGAAGAACGAGGAATACGACCTTGTCGACCCGCGGGACGGCAGCAAGAAGGGAACGCTCAACGCAAAAGAGGTATTCGACCTTATAGTCGATATGGCGTGGAAAAACGGCGAGCCGGGCATAATATTCCTTGATAGACTGAACAAGGATAACGTTGTGCCGTCGATTGGTGAGATTGAGGCCACGAACCCATGCGGAGAACAGCCGCTTCTGCCGTATGAGAGCTGCAATCTTGGTTCGATAAACCTTGCGAAAATGGTGGCGCTCGACGAAAACGGCGAATACCGTATTGATTACGACCTGCTTAGTGATACGGTAAAAAAGGCCGTTCATTTCCTTGATAATGTCATAGAGGTAAATAAGTATCCGCTCGAGGAGATATCGCGTCAGACGCGCTTGACGCGCAAAATCGGTCTTGGCGTCATGGGCTTTGCGGACATGCTGTTCCGCTTGAAAATACCTTATAATTCCGAACAGGGCATCGAGACGGCGAGTAAGCTCATGAGCTTTATCAACGATACGGCTCATGCGGCGTCGCGCGAGCTTGCAAAGACCCGAGGAGCTTTCCCGGCTTTCGAGCAGAGCATATATGCGGGCGGAGAGCCTATTAGAAACGCCACATGTACAACAATAGCGCCCACAGGTACAATATCGATAATATGCGGCGCATCAAGCGGCGTAGAGCCTTTATTTGCGCTTTCGTTCGTCAGGAACGTTATGGATAACGACGAGCTGCCGCAGGTGGACGCATATTTTGAGGAGGTCGCAAGACGCGAGGGCTTTTATTCGCCCGAGCTCATGCGCAAGATAGCCAAGGAAGGAACGCTGCACAATATATCGGAAGTTCCGCAGCATGTAAAGGATATTTTCGTTACGGCTCATGATATTTCGCCCAAATACCATATCCGTATGCAGTCGGCATTTCAGCGCTTCACGGACAATGCCGTATCAAAAACGGTGAATTTCCCGAACGCGGCCACGCGCGAAGATGTTGCAAACGTGTATATGCTTGCGTACAAGCTAAGATGTAAGGGCGTAACCATATATCGAGACGGTAGCCGAGACGGGCAGGTGCTTTATGTCGGCGATAAGAAGGAAGACGCTAAACCTCATGCAATGGCTAAAATAACGCCGCGACCGAGACCCGAAATAACGCGCGGCATAACCGAAAAGGTTGTTATAGGCTGCGGCAACCTGTATGTGACGGTTAACTATGACGATACAGGTATTTGTGAAGTGTTCGCAAATCTTGGGCGTGCGGGGGGCTGTCCCAGCCAAAGCGAGGCCACAAGCCGTCTTATTTCAACTGCGCTCCGTTCGGGTATGGACGTTGAATCGCTTATTGAGCAGTTACGCGGTATAAGATGCCATTCAACGCTCCGGCAAAAGGCCACGAATCCGAATATTAAGGTTCTTTCATGTCCGGACGCTATCGGCAGAGTACTCGAGAAGGTGGTTAAGCTGAAAGCGCTGGATGATGAGATGCGCCACGAATACGAGTGCGGACATTGCGCCAAAGAGGATAAATGCGAAAAACGGGAAGCGCGCACCGAATCGGATGTTGAACGTTGCGATTGCATGTTAGATGTGGGCGAGGATGCGCTCTGTCCGGAGTGCGGGAGCAAGATGGAGCACGAGGGCGGATGTGTTATCTGCCGTGCGTGCGGCTACAGCAAGTGCGGCTGATAATAAGAATAAGCATATATGATTAGAATAGCCGACCCGAGGAAACCGGGGTCGGCTATTTATTAGTGTTAATGCGTTATTCTAATGATAGAACCAAAAGCGGACGCATTACTGCGTCCGCTAAAGGTGACTATAGAAGCTGTAGCGTTAAAGCTTATGCGAAGAACTTGCCTATTATATCGACGATCTCCGCACCTATGCGCTTTTGAGCCTCGCTTGTGGAAGCGCCGATATGCGGCGTGCATGATACGCGCGGATGCGAGTAAAGGGCGACATTCTTTGCAGGCTCTTCTGCATAGACATCAAGGCCTGCGCCGTAGATCTTGCCGCTGTTGAGTGCGTCGAGAAGAGCGTTCTCGTCGACGTTGTTGCCGCGGGATGTGTTGATGAACACAACGCCGTCCTTCATCTTTGCGATTGTTTCGGCATTGATGAGGGGTTTGCCGTCGATAGCGGGGGTATGGAGCGAGATGAAATCGGAAACGGCGAAGAGCTCATCCATTTCAACGTATCTCATGTTTTCATTCTCGAGCGCGGGAATCTTATAGATATCGTATGCAACGACCTTCATTCCGAGCGCCTGAGCGCGGAGACCGAGCGCCTGACCGATTCTGCCGTAGCCGATGATACCGAGCGTTTTACCCGAAAGCTCGATGCCCTTATATGCTTTCTTTTCCCACTTGCCTTCACGCATTGTGTGGCCTGCTATGCTTATGAAGCGGGCAACGGAGAACATGTGAGCGAGCGCGAGCTCCGCTACAGAGTCGGAACTGGCTTTCGGCGTGTTCACAACCTTTATACCTTTTTCTTCGGCATAAACGTGGTCGATATTGTCGATACCTACGCCGCCGCGGATGATGAGCTTCAGCCTGCCTGCTTCAGCTGCTGCGTCGATGATAGGCTTTCTGACTTTTGTTGCAGAACGGACGACGAGAACGTCGAAGTTCTTTACTTGTTCTGCAAGCTCTTCGGGCTCATAAAACTGCTGAACTACCTCGTGGCCTTGAGCCGCGAGCGTGGCGGCAGCATTCTTTTCAATACCGTCTGATGCCAAAATACGCATTTTGTATATCTCCTTATTTGTTCTCTGCTTCGAATTTCTTCATGAACTCAACGAGATGCTCTACGCCTTCATAGGGCATGCAGTTGTAGATAGAAGCACGCAGGCCGCCTGTAGAACGGTGAGCCTTGAGGTTCGACATGCCGTCTGCGGCGCTTTCTTTTACGAACTTGGCGTCAAGATCCTCATTCGGAGTATTGAAGCGCACGTTCATGATGGAACGGCTTTCGGGCGAAATGCCTGCTGTATAGAAATCGCTGGAATCGAGATAGTCATAGAGAAGCTTTGCTTTTTCGAGGTTGCGCTGTTCCATGACCTCGAGGCCGCCGATGCTGAGCAGCCAATCCATAACAAGCTTGCAGATGTAGATCGACCAGCAGGGAGGCGTGTTGTACATCGAGCCGTTCTTGGCCGCGAGCGTATAGTCGCAAAGCGCGGGTGTGAAAGGCAGGTGGTTGCCGAGCAGGTCTTCGCGGATGATGACGATAGTGAGACCGGCAGGTGCGACATTCTTCTGAGCTCCGGCATAGATCATGCCGAACTTGGATACGTCGATAGGACGGCTCATTATGCAGGACGACATGTCGGCCACGAGCGGTACGTCGCCTGTGTCGGGGATATAGTTCCAACAGGAACCATAAATCGTATTATTGAAGCAGATATGTACATAGTCGGCTTCCGGATCAAGCTTAAGCTCGTTCTGCTGCGGTATGCGGCAGAATTTCTCGTCCTTTGTAGAAGCGGCGATGTTGACTTTGCCGTACTTAGCGGCCTCTTCGGCAGCCTTTGACGAGAAGTTGCCGGTGAGAACGTAATCGGCCTTGCCGTTCTTCGTCATAAGATTCATCGGAATCATCGCGAACTGGAGCGAAGCTCCGCCCTGCATGAACAATACCTTATAGTTATCGGGTATGTTCATTACCTTGCGCATCTGCGCTTCGGCCTGAACGATGATATTGTCGAAAACCTTGCTTCTGTGGCTCATCTCCATTACGGACATGCCGCAGCCTTCAAAGTTAAGCAGATTATCCCTTGCGCTTTCGAGTACCTCGAGAGGAAGCATGGAGGGACCGGCAGAAAAATTATAGATCCTGTCGTAAGCCATTTTCACATCTCCTGTTCATCATTGTAGTTTGCGATAAAATCGCTTTTCACACAAATTGATTATAACTCTCGAGAAAATATATAGCAACATCATCGCAGGGCAAAAGGCGAGTAAAATGCTAATATATTATAGAAAGGCAGAACCTGTAAAAGCAGCGGCGCGGTGCGTTTTATATTTCAAATATGAGACGAGAGCAGCGGATAATTTTTTTGATTTCACATGTTGTCTGTTAGACATATAAATGCTATAATATACAAAAATTTTATATTCGGTTTGAGGGGCGGTGTTATTGTTGCCGAAACATTCATTTAAGGGCGGCGTTCATCCGATGCATGCTGCGGGAGCGGGTAAGTCGCAGACGAAGCGTGAGGCCGTGCGCGATTTAATACCTGATATAGTTGCCATACCGATGTCGATGCATTTGGGGGCGTCGTCACGGCCGTGCGTGCAGCAGGGCGAACATGTTAAGGTAGGGCAGGTCATAGGCGAACCGGTAGGATTCCTTGGTCTTCCCGTACATGCGAGCATTGCGGGAGAGGTGATAGCCGTTGAGCAAAGGATACAGCTTGGCGCTGCGCCCGTAACATGTGTTGTTATTAAGAACGATTTTACGGACGAGTGGATCGACGGCATAAAAGGATACGGAAACGTTGAAACGCTTGAACCGTCGGTTGTGATACCCGCAGTGAAGGCGGCGGGCATTTGCGGACTTGGCGGCGCATCGTTTCCGACGCATGTAAAACTTTCGGTACCCGAAGGCAAAAAATGTGAGGTTATAATACTAAACGGCGCTGAGTGCGAGACGCATCTGACGTCGGATCACAGGCTTATGCTTGAAAACCCGACGAGAGTAGTTGATGGCCTGCGTGCCGTTATGCGAGCACTGAATGTTTCACGAGGCGTTATTGCTATAGAGGACAATAAGCCTGATGCCATTGAAGTGATGCGCGAGCACATACGAGGGCGCGAGGGCGTGGAGCTTACCGTTGTTCGTGCGAAATACCCTCAAGGTAGTGAGAAACAGCTTATAAGAACTATAACGGGTCATGAAGTGCCGCGTGGCGGGCTTCCTATAGACGTAGGAACTATAGTGCTGAACGTGGCGACAGCCGCCGCGATAGCCGATGCGCTTATTGACGGCAGGCCTTTTATAGACAGGATTACTACTGTAACGGGACATGTTAAGAGACCCTCGAACCTGCGCCTAAGGATAGGCACCATGCTTGAGGCTGTGATAGGCGAGTGCGGCGGATACAACGATGAAGCCGCAAAAATAATAGTCGGAGGCGCAATGACGGGATTCTGCGCGCCTGATGATACGATATCTATAGCGAAGGGAACGGGCGGAATAATCGTGCTCAACCGTGAGGAATCCGAGGTGTACGAAGAAGGCCCATGCATCAGGTGCGGACGCTGCGTGGATACATGCCCCGTGGGACTCAATCCGTATTTGATGAAACGCTATTGTGACGCGAACGACATTGCGGAAGCCGAAAAGAATAATGTTATGGACTGCATACTTTGCGGCTGCTGCTCATTCACATGCCCGTCAAGACGATTCCTTACGGCTTCGTTTAAGATAGCAAAAGAAAGAATAGCTCAGGCAAGAAAGAGGTGACGATATGAATCTGACAATATCGACGGCGCCGCATATAAGATGCAAGGATTCGGTAAAAATGATAATGCGCGATGTACTGATCGCGCTGCTGCCGACGACCGCCGCCGGAATATACCTGTTTGGTTTGAATTCGGCGTTGATAGTTGCCGTTTCCGTTGCCTCGGCGGTGCTTGCGGAGTTCGTATGGCAGAAACTGGCGAAGCGACCCGTAAGGGTGAAGGACTTGTCCGCGGCAGTAACGGGACTGATATTTGCGCTTAACCTTCCACCGACTGCTCCGTGGTGGATGGCTATGATAGGCAGCGCTTTTGCGATAATAGTCGTAAAACAACTGTTTGGCGGCATAGGCGACAATTTCCTTAACCCTGCGTTGGCAGCGCGTGCGCTGCTGCTTGCGAGCTGGCCTGCGAGGATGACGCAGTTTGTGCTGCCGACTTATTTTTCGGGAGCCGACGCTGTTTCGAGCGCCACGGTGCTTTCAGAGAGCGGCTTACAAGCGAGATATCTTGACATGTTTTTGGGACGCATACCGGGAACTATAGGCGAGGTTTGCAAGGTAGCGATACTTATCGGCTTCGCTTACCTCCTGATACGGCGCGTTATATCATGGCAGGTTCCCGTGATAATACTTGCCGTTGTAGCGCTTTTGAGCTGGATATTCGGCTCAGATCCGCTTACGGCGATCCTTTCGGGCGGAGTGATGTTCGGCGCCGTATTTATGGCAACCGATTATACGACGTCGCCCATGACGGCGAAGGGACAGATAATATTTGCGGTCGGAATAGGCGTAATAATCGTGTTGATACGCAAGTTCGGTTCATATCCCGAGGGCGTGACGTATGCGATACTGTTTATGAACATAGTCACTCCGCTGATTGATAAATATGTCGCTCCAAGACTGTACGGGGAGGTAAAAAAACATGCGTAAAACATGGACCTTAGTTTGGAAACTTCTTCTTATCGCCGCTGTGGCGGGTGTAGCGCTTGCGGTGACGAACCAGATAACTAAGGGCCCGATAGAAGAGGGGAAAATTGCGGCCGCGAACGAAGCGCGCAGAGGCGTTATGCCGGAAGCCGAGGAATTTGAAGAGATTACAGATATTCCCGAAGGTATAGACAGCGTCTACGCCGCCAAAAAAGGCGGAGAGGTAATAGGATATACGGCTCAGGTGACCGTAAACGGGTATGGCGGAAAAATCGAAGTGACCGTGGGCATGAGTGTTGACGGAATGATAACCGGCATAAGCGTTGGCGGGAGCGAATTCTCCGAGACACCGGGCCTTGGCGAAAAGACAAAAAGCATCGAGTTCAGGAGCAGGTTTTTAGGGTTGAAGTTCGATCCCGAAAATCCGTTTAAGGCGGAGAAAACGCCGCAGAAGGAGAACGAGATTCAGGCGGTTACAAGTGCAACAATAAGCTCGCAGGCCGTTACCGACGGGGTTGATACAGCCTGCGGCTGCATTATGGAGTTTATCGCCGAAGGAGGGGAGTAATCATGAACAGCAAAACAAAGATGTCAAGCGTGTTTTTGAACGGCGTGTTGACTGAAAACCCTACATTCAGGCTTGTGCTTGGCATGTGTCCAACGATGGCCGTGACGACGGCAGCAATAAACGGAATCGGTATGGGGCTTGCCGCGACATTTGTTCTTATAGGATCGAACACGGTTATATCGATTTTAAGGAAATTCGTGCCAGATGAGGTGCGTATACCTGCTTTTGTCCTCATAATATGTACGTTTGTAACAATGGTGCAGATGCTGCTGCAGGCATTCGTCCCTTCGCTATATGAAAGCCTTGGAATGTTCATACCGCTAATCGTAGTCAACTGCATAATTCTTGCAAGGGCAGAAGCATTCGCAAGCAAAAACGGTGTGCTGGCGTCTGCGGTCGACGGCGCGGGAATGGGAATCGGTTTTACTCTTGCGCTTACGCTTATCGCCGGAATTCGCGAACTGATAGGAGCTGGCACGATATTCGGCGCAAGTGTATTCGGGGGCGGCTATGAGCCTATGCTCGTTATGATACTCCCCACGGGAGGATTCCTTACGCTCGGCATACTTATGGGCATAATCAATGCGCTTGCGCAAAGAACAGAAAAAAAGCGTATAAAAAAGGAGGCATAGGCCATGGGTGAGATAGGTAAGTTTTTGCTTTTCATGGTGAGCTGCATACTCACAAACAACTTTATATTCTCTCGCTTCCTGGGCTGCTGTCCGTTCCTTGGCGTATCGAATAAGGTTGAAACTGCTGTCGGCATGGGTGTTGCGGTGACTTTCGTTATGGCGCTCGCATCGCTGTTTACACACCTTGTTTATAATTATATACTCATACCGCTGAAGCTTGAGTATCTGTCGACGATAGCGTTTATACTTATAATTGCGGGACTTGTACAGTTTGTTGAGATGTTCATCCGCAAATCGAGTCCATCGCTTTACAAGTCGCTCGGCATATATCTGCCGCTGATAACAACAAACTGTGCCGTTCTGGGTGTGGCTATTCTTAATGTCAGCAATTCGTACGGCATCGTGTATTCCGTATTTAACGGGGTGTTCAGCGCGCTCGGATTCATGCTTGCGATAGTTTTGATGGCGGGTGTGAGAGAACGCCTCGAAACATCTAATATACCAAAGTGCCTTAAGGGTTTCCCGATATCGCTCATAACGGCGGGGCTTATGAGTATGGCTTTCATGGGCTTCAAGGGACTTTTCGCGGGTCTGTCATGAAAACGGAGGTTTAAGCAATGGATTATGTAGCGATTTTGCTTGCGCTCGGCGTATTGGGAGCACTTGGCGCAATATTCGGAGTAATACTCGGATTTGCAGGTAAAAAATTCGCCGTTGAAGTGGATGAACGCGTGACAAAGGTGCGCGAGTGTCTTGGCGGTGCAAACTGCGGCGCCTGCGGATATGCGGGCTGCGATGCGTTTGCGCAGGCGGTAGTTAATGGCGAGGCTGCACCAAACGGTTGTACGCCGGGCGGCGAAAAGACAGCGACGGCGATAGGTAAAGCGCTCGGCATTGAGGTCGAAGCGCAGGGAGCTCGTGTGGCGCGAGTGCTTTGCCAAGGCACGAACGGCATAGCCAAAAACAGATATGACTATAACGGCATTATAAGCTGCCGTGCGGCTGCGGCGATGGCCGGAGGTCCGAAGCTTTGCCTTTATTCCTGTTTAGGACTCGGTGATTGCGTTAAAAAATGCTGCTTGAACGCCATATCGATTCATGATGGCATCGCAAGCGTTGATCCGAATGTATGCAAGGGCTGCGGCGCTTGCGCCGCCGAATGCCCGCGCGGCGTAATAGCGATTTTGCCGGCAGACACGAATGTTGTTGTTAGCTGCCGAAATAAGGATACAGGCAGAAAAGCAATAGCTGTATGCATGAAAGCGTGCATAGGCTGCAAACGGTGCGAAAAAGAGTGTAAATACGAGGCAATAAAGGTTACAGACGGTTTTGCGCATATTGACAGCGACAAATGCACAAGGTGCGGAATCTGTGCCACGGTATGCCCACGCGGATGCATAGTGACAAAATAGCACGGTGTTATGCATTGCTTGCAAGAATATCGTAAGATGATAAATGAAAGTAACTAAAAAGTGGCCTTTGGCCACTTTTTAATGCAAGATTTGATTATAGTGTTAAGGAATGCTATTACAGTTTTGCACTACGCATATTTTGATTATTGAAGAACTTTGGGGAATTGGGAGTGCAGAAAATCGAAAATGTGTTTAAATTCACACCGAGTTCTAATTATTTGAAATAAGCTGGCAGGTACTCTGCTCGATGAAGATTGACAAAAAACACGCTTATGATACAATTTTTAACATAGTTGGCTTTTTAACAGGTGAGACTACTGACCGCAACCTGCTTGCGGACGGATTGCTCAAGCTTCGTTTGAAACTTTCCATCCCCATGTGCCAACGGATTATGGAAGCGGCGCGTTGGGAGTTTGTTGCGCTAAATTGCCTTAATAGGCTGAAGTATATGCAGTATCCGAAGGAGAGCTGAGCGAAATGGCTGCAAATACGTCGCATATGGAAGGCTTGACGGAGCACACGGTGAGCTTGAGAATTTTAATAAAAACGTGGCTTCTGCATATGTGATAAATATGTAGAATGCAAAAGGGGTAAAAATGTTTGAGGGACATAGTGATGTATCGCAGCTTGAAAAAACGCTGATGTCGCGCCTTCCGGCGAAGGAGATACGTAAGTGGATACAGAAATATTCAACGCCCTATAGGGAGCTAATGTCGTATTACAAATGCGCAATGATGGAGGTATGCACGAAATTCAACGTGCTTGATGAGGAGCTGTCTCTCAGATATGACAGAAATCCGATCGAGAGCATAAAGAGCAGGTTAAAGACGCCTGAGAGCATACTGGACAAGCTTCAGCGCCGCGGGTTATACCCGAGCGTGGAAAATATAGAGGAAAATGTGTTCGATGTTGCGGGGGTAAGGGTAATATGCTCGTATGTGTCGGACATATATATGCTTGCCGACGCACTCGAAAAACAGGACGATATAGTTATTGTAAGAAAAAAAGACTATATAAAGGAGCCTAAGGAAAACGGATACAGAAGCCTGCATTTAATTACGGAAATTCCCATATTCCTGCATGATCGCAAGCGAATGATGAAGGTTGAGGTGCAGCTTAGGACGATATCTATGGATTGGTGGGCGAGCCTTGAGCATAAAATATGCTACAAGAAGGACTTTATCGTAACTGACGAGATGCGTCAAGAGCTGCGCGAATGCGCTGAGATAGGTGCACGGCTCGATGCGCGCATGGAAACATTGCAAGAGCGCGCTAACTTGCTTACGGATGGCAAGTAAAGCCGTTTTGCTTGCAATGGGAGGCCGCCTGGTCTATAATTATTAAAAAATTGCGGTGGTATTAGATGATACGAGATTTTATAGATAATCCGATAAATGCAGCGCTTTACTTTTTGGCGTTCGTTGTTGCGCTTACGTTTCATGAGTGTTCTCATGCGCTTGCCGCGTACAAACTCGGCGACCCTACTGCGCGAAACATGGGAAGGCTAACGCTGAATCCTCTGAAGCATCTTGATCTTATGGGTACGTTGCTTCTGTTGCTCGTTGGATTTGGCTGGGCGAAGCCGGTTCCGGTAAATCCCAGAAATTACCGCAATCCAAAACGTGACGACATAATCGTTTCCCTCGCCGGAATAACGTCAAATATACTTCTTGCGTTCCTTGCAACGCCGATATATATGCTTACGATAAAGCATGGCTCGAACATAGCTCTCGTAGTAAGCTGGTTCATCTGTGCTTTTATACAGACGAACATAGTTCTTGCGCTGTTTAACCTTATACCGATATCGCCGCTTGACGGTTCGCATGTGCTTGAGGATCTGCTGTTGCCGGTATGCGGCCCCAAGCCGTTTTTGTGGCTGAGACAGTACGGCAGATATCTTCTGATAGTCGTGCTTATAGCGCTTAACTACACGGGTGTTCTCGGCACCGCATCGGGATGGGCGTTTAACGCTTTCTGCAGAGTTTTCTCGTTCTTGGACTGAAGGATGCCGTATGGATTACAAGGTTCATCTCAAACAGTATGAAGGCCCGCTCGATTTGCTTTTGCATCTGGTCGAAAGGGCCGAGGTGGACATAAGCGACATTTTCGTGTCTGAGATAACGAATCAGTTTCTGGAGTACATGGATCAGCTTGATGAACTCGATATGGACACGGCAAGTGAGTTCATCGCTATGGCGGCGACTCTTGTATACATAAAGTCAAAATCACTTTTGCCAAAACCCGTATGCGACGAGCAGACAGATGTCGAAGACAGCGAGCAGGCGCTTATTAAAAGATTGCAAGAATACAAGCTTTTTAAGGAGGCAGGCAGGCTGCTTGCGGACATGCGCGATGAAGCGTACGGAGCTTTCGCAAAACCTCAGGAAGAATTTGCGATACCCGCGCCGGAGATAACCTGGAAGTGCAGCACAATAGATGCGCTCAGCGAGGCGCTTGAAAACCTAATGAGCAAGAGGGCTTATAACGAGAGGATAAGGCCGCTTCATAAGATAAAGCCGGACGAGTTTTCGGTAAGACTTCAAGCAAAACGAATACGCGCTCTGCTTTGCGAAAAGGACAGCGCCGATTTCGAGGAGTTGTTTGAGGCGAGAGCTTCAAAGCTGGAAATAGTCGTTACGTTTATGGCGCTGCTTGAGATGACAAATCACGGCGAGGTGCGATTTGAGCAGGAAAAGCCGTACGGCAGCATAAGGGTCTATGCCGCGCGCCTTGCCGACGATGATTATTTCGATGAGTACGATAGGGAAAACGAGGACGGATATGGAATGTAAAGAGCTTTTTTCGAAGATAGAATGCCTGCTGTTTGTATCGGGAGAGCCGATTGAGATAAAAGAATTGCGGACAGCGCTTGAAATGACCGACATCGAAATGCGGAGCCTGCTCGGCGACATGCAGGCGCTGTATGAGAGCGAAAAGCGCGGAATACGTCTTTATATAACAGACGAGGCCGTGCAGCTTGTGACAAATCCGGAATATATCGACTTTGTTGAACGCTTTTTCAGCCCGCCGCAGGAAAAAGCAATATCGCAGTCAATGCTTGAAACGCTTGCTATAATTGCCTATAGGCAGCCCGTGACGCGCGGAGACCTCGAGGCGATACGCGGTGTGAGATGCGAATACGCCATAGCGCAGCTTTTGAAGCAGGGACTCATAGAAGAACGCGGTAAGCGCGATGCGGTGGGACATCCGATGCAGTTTGGAACAACGGATGCTTTTCTGCGCTTTTTCGGAATATGCTCTTTGAGCGAACTACCGGCTATAGACACAGAGCCGCTTGACGATTCGGCATAAGGCATTGCCGCCTTGGAACCTTTAAGCAGAGCATGCGTTATATCAATATAAAACAACGCTTTGGAGGTATGTGTAATGAAACGCAGAATACTAATTGCTGCCACTGCGGCGGTAATGATACTTGGAATGGTAATAACGGGATGCAGCGCCAATGCGCCGCATTCTTCTGTTGAGAACTATGATTCATCATATAAAAACGACAGCCCCGATTCGTTTGACATCGGATATGGTATGAACTACAGCTCATCAGAATCTAACAACACTGATAGTGCTGATGAGCCGTCGTTAATGCCTGACCCTGATACACCGCATACGAACAATGAACAAGCGCAGCATAAGATAATCAAAAATGCTAATGTTACAATAGAGACGCGCAGCTTTGACGAAGATATAAACTTTATAAAGGAGAAGGCGGAGGAGCTTGGCGGGTATATTGAAAGCGAGAGCGTAAGCGGCAGAAAACC
>SFDB01000003.1 GCA_004558825.1 Clostridiales bacterium | reverse complement strand
GGCACACGATATGCGATTATTACGTTCAGGATTCCCGCCGATAAGCTGAATACGTTTTTGACACTTGCGGAAGGCGCCGCTACCGTGACCGACAAGCACATAAGCAGCGACGATGTTACGACACAGTACTACGACACTGATGCTCGCCGAGAAATGTACGAGACACAGCGCGACAGGGTTATGGAGCTGCTGAAAAAGGCGGAATCGATGGAAGATATACTTATGCTTGAAAACGAATTGACAAGAATAAACTACGAAATTGATTCCCTTACGACGCAGCTTAGAAGCTGGGATAGACTCGTTGACTATTCTACGGTTTGTATGGATGTATATGAGCTGTCGCCTGATAGACCGTCGACAACCACGGACGACTTCTCGACAAAAGTCAGTGTTGGATTTAAGTCTACTTTGACGGGCCTCGGGAAGTTCTTTGAAGGATTTGCAATTTTCATGATTTCGGCTTCGCCCGTGATAGCGGTACTTGCCGCTGTAGCGATTGCGGTGATTGTCATAGTTAAGCTTTGCCGTAAGAGAAGAGCAAAGAAAAGGGCTGCCGCTGCTGAAAAAACGGACGGTATGGATAAGAAAGAGGAATAAACGGATATATTGCTGAAGGTCGCTGCCTATGCAGCGACCTTCAGCCTGTCGATAAACCCCGGGGTTGATAAGGGGACGCAGCCCCTTATGTTCAATCCGGCGCTGACGACATGTGCGTCAGAACGGATGAAAATCCGCAGGTTTTCGTACTTTGCGGGTTTCGCCGCCCGGGAGCGAATGCGAGAGGCGAAATCCGTAAAAACTCAAAAAGTGGCATTTAGCCACTTTTCCGATAGTCTCAGGGTCGCTGCCTATGCAGCGGCCCTTTTTACGCCGCGGCGAAAATGTGTGATTGAGCTTTTAAAAAATGAATATCCGCGCTTAAAGAGGGAAAAATAGCATAGAGGTGAGTTTTGCATGATTAAATCGGCTTATAAAAGACTGCTGCTGATATCCATAGGCACTGTGTTGGTGCTTTTGAGTATAGGCGTTGGGATAGGATACATGATCTTCGGGAGATCCGGCTCGAAAAAGAGCGCCGCAAACGATGAGGCTGCAAAAAATGTGAGTAATGTCGGCGTGAGGAATGTGCTTCCCGAAACAAATGTTGAGTATTTTTGCAGGTTTGAGTTATGTGGACACGAGATAAAACTCGATTGTGACAAGATAGCGCCGGGTATGTGCGAAGCGGATATAAAAAACGCATACCCGGAATGCACCATCGCGGCTTTCGGGGCAAACGATGTGCTTTTGAAAAGGACGATAAACTCGTATTGTCCCGACCACTTTGTTGTAATGTTTGAAAAAAATAAACTGCGTGTGTCAAAAATGTCGCTCGAGACGCTTAGACTTGAAACGCTCATGGAGCTGCCCGTTGATGAGGAAAGCTTAGCTGTCGAGGAACTCGAACGGCTTAAGCAGGGGATAACATTTGATACGCTCGAGGAGATAGATGCGTATTTTGAGTGTCTCGAAAGTTAAATAAGTATACTGCATAGCATAAATATAGGCCTAAAATCCAGCATTTCTTAGCATTAAAGCCTGTGATGCGATAAAATATTTGTCATAAATCAAAAAAATGCTTGCAAAATGAGTTGAGACGTGTATAATAATACTTGCGAAATGCAAGTGGCCTTGGGGTTATAGCTCAGCTGGTTAGAGCGCTACGTTGACATCGTAGAGGTCATTGGTTCGATTCCAATTAATCCCACCACTAATCCTGCGATGTGCGTCACGTTTTTTGTTATAAACCGACGCTTTATAAACGGGAGTATGTGATTGTTGCTTCGGATGCAACCGACTTATGAGAACGCTTTTGCGTCGGCGGTAAGCAGATGGGCTTCATAGTACACCCACCTGCCTGAGGGCGGGTATTATAAAGAAAACGAACGGCATAATGGGATTATAGCAAATTGCCGAATTGTGTAATGGTAGCACCTACGACTCTGACTCGTATTGTCTAGGTTCGAATCCTAGTTCGGCAGCCATAAGGGACCTCACAATGTGGGGTTCTTTTTGTTGTGTAAATAAAACGTGTTAGGGTAGTTGAACTGATGGGCGGCTGTGGAGCGGAGAAGCAGAAAGAATTGAATCCTCTTGGTACTATTGCAAGCGGCCGACGTCAGCGGCCGCTTAAAAATAATCGAGGAATAGGCATTAGGCTACTTTTTGAGCTCTTAACCTTTGAACACCGCGAAAAGCAGCGCAATAAACATTATCCGTTTTTCAGCATATTTATTATCTCGTTCATACGCGCCTTTTGATCGCTGTTTAGCATAGGCGATATTTGAGCTGCGAACGACGCCATATCCTCTTCACTGAATTCCCCGGATAGCTTTTTATCCGTGAGCTCGCGTATAAGCTCCGAATGGCTCTTGGACGAATATTCCTTTATTACGCCGTCTATTCGTTCCTTGGAGGGGTCGTCAAAACCGCCAAACGAAACATCATCATTTCTTTTAAACGTATCGCCGCCGTTTCCGGATGCTATACTCCTTAGATCGCGTTTCAAATTGCATCACCTCAGTAAATTTTATGCGAGCGGAGCGCATTTGTGAACTAACCATACATCAAATGCATAGAATGGCAGTGAAAGAGAGGTTGAAAAAGTATGCAGCAAACGCCGTCGACGAGCGTACCGCCTACAATGCCTGAACCGATCGTGCCCAATATGGCGCAAGAGCCTTCACCTGCGCTTTTGATGGCTCGGAGGATAAGAGGCGAGCAGGGTATAGAACAGCTCAAGCGTTTTTTGGACGCCATGGAACCTTTTGTTGCACCTGCCGAACGGCGCATGATAGCGGAATCTATGGGCGTAAAGCTGCGTGTTGCAGAGAAGGGACGTCAACGGGACGGTCGCGCTGCGATGAATGAGCATATGGGTCAAGGTGCGTTTTCAGATCCAATGGCAATGCTTGGCAGCCTTATGGGCGGGCAGGGATGGGGAAACAATTCAGGCGATTCGGCGATGCCCATGATGCTTGCGCAGCTTATGAGCGGAATGATGAAAAAGAGCCGCAGATAGCCGATATGACAATTTGCACATTTATAAGCCAAAAACATATTTATCATCATAACATTATATTTGCAGGCAGATGATTTAAGTCATAGCTTAAATTTGTGACATGAGCAAAAGTTCAATGCTGAGCATCCCACGGAAAGCGCATGGATAGCTTTGTCGTGTTTAGGAGCAGAGTACATAAGGAGATGCATTATATAATTTGTCGAATATATTTCCGCAAATGTGTTGCATTAACAATTCGCACTCTGTATTATAATGACATAATAATGGCGGATATTTTTTTCAGGAGGGACTACGGTCATGAATAAAGTTGCATTGGTGATGGGAAGCGCGAGCGATCTGCCGCGCGTACAGCCCGCTGCCGATAAACTTGATGAACTGAATATACCCTATGAAATGAGGGTGATATCCGCTCATCGGACGCCTATTCAAGCGCTCGAATTCGCTCAAACGGCGCAAGAGCGCGGATTCGGCGTTATAATCGCGGCGGCAGGCAAGGCTGCTCATCTTGCGGGTATAATTGCCTCAAGTACGCTGCTTCCCGTGATAGGGATTCCGATAAAAGCATCCGCGCTCGAAGGAATCGACGCTCTGTTGTCGACGGTACAAATGCCTGCAGGCATACCTGTGGCGACCGTTGCGATTGACGGTGCTGTCAACGCCGCAATACTTGCGGCACAGATGCTTGCTTTAAGCGATGAGGGCTTAAAAGAACGCCTTGTGAAAATGAGGAAAGTTCAAACAGAGAAGGTTATCGAGAGCGACAGAAATCTGCGCTCCGATTACGGACAACAAAAATAGTTTATCGGGCAAACTGCCCGATTTTTCTATTGTGTGGCAAAAATATACTTTAATAAACGGAGGGGTTTGACATGGAAAAGACTGTACAGCTTTACGAGGGTAAGGCGAAAAAGGTGTTTGCAACGAACGACGAGAATGTATGCATTGTATCCTACAAGGATGATGCAACTGCTTTCAACGGCGCCAAAAAGGGCACGATAGTTGGCAAGGGAGTTATAAACAACCGAGTAACGAACCATCTGATGCGTATGCTCGAAGGCCAAGGCATACCTACCCATTATATTAAAGAGCTTTCAGATCGCGAAACAGCCGTAAAACGCGTAACGATAGTTCCGCTTGAGGTTATCGTTCGGAATATTGCGGCGGGCTCACTTTCGAAGCGTCTCGGGCTTCCCGAAGGCACAAAGCTTGCGAAGACAGTTCTCGAATTCAGCTACAAAGACGATGCTCTCGGCGATCCTATGGTAAACAGCTACCATATTTTTGCAATGCAGCTTGCGACGCCGGAAGAGCTAAAGCTTATCTCGGATTATGCGCTGAAAATAAACGAGATACTGACGGCGTACCTTGCGCAGTTCAATATAGAGCTCGTTGACTTTAAGCTTGAGTTCGGCAAAACAAGCGATGGAACAATAGTGCTTGCCGACGAAATATCGCCTGACACATGCAGATTTTGGGATTCGGTTTCGCACGAGAAGCTTGACAAGGATCGCTTCCGCAGAGATCTTGGCGGAGTTGAGGACGCATACCAGGAAATACTTAAGCGCCTGATGGGTGAGTGAAATGCCATGTTTATTTGACAGCATTCATGAAGAATGCGGTGTATTCGGCATATACACAAATGAGGTGAGTGACGTCGCCGCCTCAACGTATTACGGCCTTTATGCATTACAGCACCGCGGACAAGAAAGCTGCGGCATTGCCGTTAACGACGATGGCATAATTGCCTGCCATCATGACGTTGGTCTTGTGAATGACGTTTTTACAAATGAAACATTGAGCAAGCTTGGCATGGGAAAGATAGCCGTTGGCCATGTACGCTATGGAACGACCGGCGCGAATTCCCGCGGCAACGCGCAGCCGCTTGTTGTTAACCACATAAAGGGCTGCATGGCGCTTGCGCACAACGGAAACCTGACAAACGATCATGAGCTTCGTGAGGAACTTGAGCTGAACGGCTCGATATTCAGAACGACAAGCGATACCGAGGTGATATCATACATAATTACGCGCGAGCGCATAACAAGTAAATCAATAGAAGAGGCTGTTTGCCGCGCCATGAGGCGCCTTAAGGGTGCATATTCGCTCGTAATAATGTCTCCGCAGAAGCTTATCGCGGTAAGAGACCCAATCGGATTTAGACCTCTTTGCATAGGGAAGCTCGACAACGGTTATGTTTTTGCATCCGAAAGCTGCGCGCTCGATGCGGCCGGCGCAGAGCTTGTGCGCGACGTAGAACCGGGCGAAGTTGTCATAGCCGATGCAAACGGGCTGCGTAGCATAAAAGATAATTGCATTGGCAGCAAAACGGCGCTTTGTGTTTTCGAGCATATTTATTTTGCTCGTCCCGACAGCATTATCGATGGAAGCTACGTGCATATGGCGCGTCAAAGGGCAGGCGCGTTCCTTGCGCTCGAGCATCCCGTACACGCCGACGTTGTAATCGGCGTACCTGATTCCGGAATTGACGCCGCTATAGGATATGCCCATCAATCGGGTATACCGTACGGGCTCGGATTCATTAAAAACAAGTATATCGGCAGAACGTTTATACAGCCCACGCAAGCAGACCGTGAAAAAGGAGTGCGCATAAAGCTTAATCCGATAAAATCGACTGTCAGTGGAAAGCGAGTGGTGCTGATAGACGACTCGATCGTACGCGGCACGACGATAACGAGGATAGTAAAGCTTCTTAGAGACGCAGGGGCGGTAGAGGTACATGTGCGCTCATCGGCACCCAAGTTCTTATATCCTTGCTACTTTGGAACGGATATCGACTCGCAGGAGAACCTTGTTGCATGGAAGCATAGCGACGAAGAGCTTACGGCAATATTCGGCGCGGACTCGATAGGCTTTTTAAGCACCGAAAATGTGGTAAAGCTTGCGGACAATACGCCGCTCGGATTTTGTACGGGATGCTTCACAGGAAAATATCCGTGTGAGACGCCGAAATTTAAGGGGAAAAACAAGTATGTTCGTAAAATCAGCGAAAGCAGGACGGGGGAATAAAACATGAAGAGTTACAGTAAAAGCTATCAGGATGCGGGCGTCGACATTACCGCCGGCTACAGAGCCGTTGAGCTGATGAAATCGCATGTTTCGCGTACGATGACTCCGGGCGCGCTTGCGTCAATAGGCGATTTCGGCGGAATGTTCATGCCGAATCTTGCCGGTATGAGCGAGCCGATCCTTGTAAGCGGCACCGATGGCGTAGGAACAAAGCTTAAGCTTGCCTTCATGCTCGATAAGCACGATACAGTCGGCGTCGACTGTGTCGCCATGTGCGTAAACGATATCATTTGCTGCGGAGCACAGCCGCTGTTTTTCCTTGATTATATTGCACTCGGGAAAAACGTTCCCGAACGTGTGGCGTCCATAGTATCAGGCGTGGCGGACGGCTGCGTGGAATCGGGATGCGCACTTATAGGTGGAGAAACAGCCGAAATGCCGGGCTTCTACCCTGAGGATGAGTACGATCTTGCCGGATTCTCTGTAGGTATCGTAGATAAAAGCTCTGTTTTCGATAAGCAGTCGATGAAAGACGGCGACATAATAATAGCTCTGCCGTCATCCGGCGTACACTCGAACGGTTTTTCGCTCGTTAGAAAGGTATTCGGCATAGATAATGGCAATTCGGAGCTCGGAAAATACTCCGACATTCTTGGCAGCCCCCTCGGTGAAACGCTGCTTACACCTACGAACATATATGTCCGTCAAATAATGCGCCTTAAGGAATGCGTCGCGATTAAATCCGTAGCGCACATTACCGGCGGAGGATTTTATGAGAATATACCGCGCTGCCTTGCCAAAGGAAAAACAGCCAGGATAGAAAGAAACGCAGTGAAGGTACTGCCGATATTCGAGCTGATAAAGGAAGTCGGCTCTATCGATGAACGCGACATGTTCAACACTTTCAACATGGGCGTGGGTATGTCCGTTGTCGTTGCGGCAGAAGACGCCGACAAGGCAATATGCACTCTCCGTGAAATCGGAACAAGCGCCTATGTGCTCGGCGAAATCATAACATCCGATGATGGTGTGGTAATATGCTGAGCGTAAATGTCGCGGTGCTTGTTTCGGGCGGCGGAACGAACCTTCAGGCTCTAATTGACGCACAGAAGCGCGGCGAGCTCGGCAGGGGTGAAATAAAGCTTGTTATATCGAACAGGAAGAATGCGTACGCATTGCAGCGCGCTGAAAACAACGGCATAGAGACGGCGTACGTCAAAATGCGCCGCGGCGACAGCGCGTGCGAAAAAGAGCTTTTGGAGCTTCTCCAAAAAAAGGGTATAGACATGCTTGTTCTTGCGGGATATCTTGCGATACTCGGCGAGAACATCATTAACGCATATAGGAACAGAATAATCAACATTCATCCGTCTCTCATACCGTCATTTTGCGGAATGGGATATTACGGACTGAAAGTGCATGAAGCGGCGCTCGAATACGGCGTTAAAGTCACGGGTGCGACGGTTCACTATGTAAATGAAATTGCCGACGGCGGAAAGATAATACTCCAGAAGGCCGTAGACGTGCGCGAGGATGATACACCCAAAACGCTTCAGCTTCGCGTCATGCAGGAGGCGGAATGGAAGCTCTTGCCGCAGGCGACGAAGCTTGTGTGCGAAAGAATATACAGCGAAAGGAATGCATTATGATGAATGCTAGGGATATCAAGGCCGAACTCATGTCGCTGAGCTATCACGGCAGAGGTATAATGATTGGCATGAGTGAGGACGCTCAAAACGCCGTGTGCATCTATTTTATAATGGGACGCAGCGAAAACAGCAGGAACAGAGTTTTTGTGCAGGAAGGAAACGACATGCGCACGAAAGCATTTGACGATAGCAAGCTGTCGGATCCATCGCTTATAATCTATTATCCCAAGAGAGCGCTGGGGAACGACACGATAATAACAAACGGCGATCAGACTGATACGGTGCTCGAATATATGAAGTCAGGCGACACTTTTGAGAATGCACTGCGAAGCCGCCGCTTTGAGCCGGACAAGCCCAATTTTACTCCGCGAATAAGCGGCTATATCTCGCTTGACGGCGGGCTTTCGTATAAGCTTAGCATACTGAAGTCGCAAGATGATGGCGGCAATTCTTGCCAGCGGTTCTTCTATGAATACGAGAGTGCTATGCCCGGAACGGTACGTTTCATACATACCTATATGGGCGATGGAAACCCGCTTGCGTCGTTTGAAGGCGAGCCGAAGCTTTTGTCGATAAACGGGGATATAGATAAAGTGACACACGATGTATGGGAAGCATTGAACGATGACAACAAAATATCGCTGTTCGTTGAGTTTACCGACATTGAAAGCGGCGTTAGACAAACAAGAATCGTAAATAAGCACTGCAAGGGGTGATAACATGAAACTTGAACTTAAATATGGCTGCAATCCAAACCAGAAGCCGGCATGTGTATTTGTCGAGGGTAAAGAGCTGCCTATAACCGTCCTTAACGGGAAAGCGGGCTACATCAATCTTCTTGATGCGCTAAACGGTTGGCAGCTCGTAAGCGAACTGAAGAGGGCCACGGGTCTGCCTGCCGCTGCATCGTTTAAGCACGTAAGCCCCGCCGGCGCTGCAATAGGGCTTCCGCTCAGCGAAACGTTAAAAAAAATCTACTTTGTAGGCAGCAACGAACTTTCACCTCTCGCATATGCATATATTCGCGCAAGAGGCGCGGACAGGATGTCGTCCTACGGCGATTTTATATCGTTGAGCGACAGGTGCGATGTTTCGACGGCAAAATATATTTCGCGTGAAGTTTCAGACGGCGTCATTGCTCCGGATTACGATGAGGATGCGTTAGAAATACTTAGAAAAAAGCGCTCGGGCTCGTATACGGTAATTAAAATCGACGAATCGTATGTTCCCGAACCGATGGAGCGCAAGCAAGTGTTCGGAGTCACTTTCGAGCAAAAACGCAACGATATCGAAATATCCGAGGCGTTGCTAAAAAATATTGTGACCGAAAACAAAACCATTCCTGAATCGGCAATGCGCGATCTTCTTATTGCTTTGATAACGCTGAAATATACGCAGTCCAACTCGGTATGCTATGCAAAAGACGGCCAGACGATAGGCGTCGGTGCAGGGCAGCAGTCGCGTGTACACTGCACGCGTCTTGCGGGAAATAAAGCGGATTTTTGGCACCTGAGACAGCATCCGAAAGTGCTTGCTCTTCCGTTTAAGGAAAAGCTTGCGCGGCCGAATCGTGATAATGCAATAGACCTTTATCTGTCCGATGAGGAAAGTTACGCGGTTCTTGACGAAGGTCTATGGCAGGAGACTTTCTCGGTTAGGCCGGAACCGCTTACAGCCGCAGAGAAGCGTGAGTGGCTTTCGCGCTTTAACGACGTTTCGCTCGGCAGCGACGCCTTCTTTCCGTTCGGCGACAATGTTGAACGTGCGCGCAGAAGCGGCGTAGGCTTTATAGCGCAGCCAGGCGGATCGATACGAGATGACGACGTTATCAGTAAGTGCAACAAATACAACATAGCTATGGCCTTCACAGGCGTTAGACTGTTCCATCATTGATAAACGATTGCGAGGATAAAATGGATATAATCGTTGTAGGTGGAGGGGGACGCGAACACGCGATAATAAAAAAGCTCCGCGAAAATAGCGAAATTGACAAGATATACGCTTTGCCGGGAAACGGAGGAATTGCGCAGGAAGCGCAATGCGTTGACATATCTGCGACGGATATAGACGGTATAGTCGATTTTGCGATTGCACACAATATCGGCTTCGCGGTAGTGGCGCCCGACGATCCGCTCGTCATGGGGGCTGTAGACAGGCTTCACGGTGCCGGGATACCATGTTTCGGACCGAGTGCAAATGCAGCAATTATCGAAGGAAGCAAAGCTTTTGCAAAAGAGCTGATGAAAGAAAACAATATTCCGACGGCTGCATATGATGTGTTTGACTCTTTCGAGGCAGCGGTGGAATATGTCAGAAGCGGCAAATTTCCTATAGTAATAAAGGCCGATGGATTGGCGCTCGGGAAAGGCGTTGTTATTGCAAATACATTCACTGAGGCCGAAGAAGCGATACGCTCCGCAATGGTTGACGGCAAGTTCGGCAAGAGCGGGAGCAGAATAGTGATTGAAGAGTTTTTGACCGGCAACGAGGTTTCAGTGCTTGCATTTACCGATGGAAAATCGATAATACCGCTTGTTCCGTCGATGGATCATAAGCGCGCTCTTGACGGCGATAAAGGCTTGAACACAGGAGGCATGGGTGCGATTGCACCGAATCCCTACTATACTGAAGAAATTGCTGAAGAGTGCATGAACAGAATATTTATGCCGACAGTCAAGGCTATGAATGCGCTCGGCAGAGAATTCAAGGGCTGCCTCTATTTCGGACTCATGATTACATCGGATGGACCGAAAGTAATCGAATATAACTGCCGTTTTGGCGATCCCGAAACGCAGGCGGTGCTTCCGCTGCTTAAGACAGACCTTTTTACAATTATGCGCGCGGTTGAGGATGAGCGCCTTGAAGAGGTTAAAGTTGAGTTGAGCGACAGAAGTTCATGCTGTCTCGTACTGGCGTCCGACGGCTATCCGCTGGCGTATGAAAAGGGGAATGAAATCACGATTGGCGATATCTCCCAAAAGGATGTATATGTTTTCCATGCGGGAACAAAGCAAAAAGACGGGCGAATTGTTACTTCGGGCGGCAGAGTGATTGGCGTAACAGCTATAAGGGATACGCTTGCTGAGGCTATCACCGCCGCATATGATGCAGCAGAACATATTTGCTTTGAAAATAAGTATAGCCGTAGAGATATAGGAGAATCGGCTCTTTCAGCAATCAAGAATCGAGGTGCATTATGATAAGCAGACTGTATGTGGAAAAAAAAGAAGACTATAGAGTTCATGAACGGAACCTGCTTTCTGATATCAGGTCGTTTTTGCATATTGAATGCGTTGAGTCATTACGGCTCTTCCAGCGGTACGATATTGAGGGCATATCATCTGAAATGCTCGAAAAATCGATGCATACCGTTTTTTCTGAACCGCAGGTCGACAACGTTTTTTTCGAGCTTCCGTACGATGCAGATGCTAAGGTGTTTGCGGTGGAGTATCTGCCGGGACAGTTTGATCAGCGCGCCGATTCGGCCTCGCAATGTGTGCAGCTTCTTTGTCAGGGCGAGCGCGTCACTGTAAAAACGGCGCGCGTGTACATTCTCTATGGAAAAATCGATGATACATCGCTTAATGCCATAAAAAAATACCTGATAAATCCTGTTGAATGCCGCGAGACCACGCTTGACAAGCCCGAAACGCTCGATATGCGCTGCAATATACCTACGTCTGTAGATACAATAAAAGGTTTTATCTCGATGAGCGATTCACAGCTTGACGAACTTGTAAAAAAGCTCGGCCTTGCCATGGATGGAGCAGATATACGTTTCTGCCGCGATTATTTTGTCTCCGTCAAGCGCGATCCCACGATAAGCGAGATAAAGGTTATAGACACATATTGGTCGGACCACTGCAGACACACCACTTTTTCAACGTCGATTGATAACGTTGAATTTGACAACGAGACTGTGCGAAAAGCGTATGACCGATATTTAAAACTCAGAAAAGAGCTTAACGTGACAAAACCCGTTACGCTTATGAATATTGCAACGATAGGCGCGAAAGCACTTAAAAAGAGCGGCGAGCTTGACAGTCTCGACGTGTCTGAAGAAATAAATGCCTGTACTGTGAACATGGACGTAGACGTTGACGGGCGAACCGAAAAATGGCTGCTTCTTTTCAAGAACGAGACGCATAACCATCCGACGGAGATAGAGCCTTTCGGCGGCGCTGCGACATGCATCGGAGGAGCGATAAGGGATCCGCTTTCAGGACGCGCATATGTTTATCAGGCAATGCGCATAACAGGCGCGAGCGACCCAACGGTAGATGCTTCAAAGACAAGACACGGTAAGCTTCCCCAACGAAAGCTCGTAATAACGGCGGCGAACGGCAATAGTTCATACGGAAACCAGATAGGAATTGCTACAGGACTTGTAGATGAGATTTATCACAGCGGCTATGAAGCAAAGCACATGGAGATAGGCGCTGTCATAGGCGCTGTGCCGAAGGAAAACGTGAGGCGCGAAACTCCGGAGCCCGGCGACAAAGTAATACTCATTGGCGGAAGAACAGGACGCGACGGCTGCGGCGGCGCAACAGGCTCATCGAAATCACATAACACGAATTCGCTTGAAAACTGCGGCGCAGAAGTGCAAAAGGGCAATGCACCTGAAGAACGCAAACTCCAGAGACTCTTCAGGAACAGCGAAGCCGCAAAGATGATAAAGCGCTGCAATGATTTCGGTGCAGGCGGCGTAAGCGTGGCCATAGGCGAACTTGCCGACGGAATGAAGATAGATTTGAACGCAGTGCTCAAAAAATACGAAGGACTTGACGGTACAGAGCTGGCAATAAGTGAATCTCAAGAGAGAATGGCTGTAGTTGTATCTGATGACGATGTTAAGCGCTTCAAAGAGCTTGCGGCGGCCGAAAATCTCGAAGCGACTGTTGTTGCAGAAATAACTAAAGAGCCGCGTTTGAGCGCTTGGTGGAACGGTGCGGAAATAATTGGGCTTTCAAGGGAGTTCTTGGCGTCAAACGGCGCACAAAAACATACGAGCGTAGCCGTGCCCGGCTATGAGCTTCATGAGCTTAAATGCGAAGGGAACACGTTAGAGGAGAAGCTTGTTTCGCTTATGAGCAATATCAACGTTGCATCAAAACGCGGACTACTTGAACGCTTCGACTCAACCATTGGCGCGGCAAGCGTACTTATGCCGCTCGGCGGTAAGTATCAATCTTCACCTGCGCAAGCAATGGCTGCAAAAATACCAGTGTTAGGCGGGGAAACGACAACATGTTCGATAATGGCCTACGGATTCAATCCATATATATCGGAGCGCGATCCGTACAGTGCCGCATATCTTGCCGTAATCGAATCGGTGTCAAAGGTGATTGCGAGCGGCGGCGATATATCACAATGCTATCTTACACTCCAAGAGTATTTTGAAAAGCTAAAGAACGATCCGAAGCGTTGGGCGAAGCCTTTTTCGGCGCTTCTCGGAGCGCTCGACGCTCAGATGGGGCTGCGCCTTGCAGCTATTGGTGGAAAAGACTCTATGAGCGGTACGTTTGAGGATATCGATGTTCCGCCTACGCTCGTATCGTTCGCCGTGTCGGTGAGCGATATAAACCGCATAACGTCGCCTGAGTTTAAGCGGGCAGGCTCACGTGTTGTGTGGATTGGAGTTGATTATAACGAGGATGGGTTGCCCGACTGTACCTCACAGCGTGCTGTATTTGAGCTCGTATCAAACATGATAAAGCGTGGCGATGCGCTCAGCGTATATACGCCCGGTTTTGGCGGTGCGGCGGAAGCGCTCGTCAAAATGTGTATGGGCAACAGGATAGGAATTGAGCTTTCTGATGATATTTATGATGAAGATATCTTCTCATACGCATATGGAAGCTTCATAATTGAGCTTGCGGAGAAAGCGCAGGAGGTCGGAATACTTATCGGCCATACCGTTCCCGAATATGAAATGCGTCGGGCGAGCGACCGAATTTCGCTTGAAATGCTAGAAAAAGCCTACAATTTGGCGCTTTATGATGTTTACCCCGCAAACACATCCGAAAAAAAAGAACAGCGCGATGTGCCAGACGTGCAATTCAGCACTAATTTCAGAGCGAAGCCCGCTATCTCCATGGCAAAGCCAAAAGCGCTAATACCTGCGTTCCCGGGAACGAATTGCGAATATGATACCGAGCGTGCGCTTCGCCTTGCGGGCGCTGACACCGAAATATTCATCGTGCGCAACATAAGACCCGCGCTTATCGAAGAATCTATACTCGAATTTGCGGAGCGTGTTAAAAGAAGCAATATTCTGTTTATTCCGGGCGGCTTTTCCGGAGGCGACGAGCCGGACGGTTCGGGTAAATTCATAACGGCTTTTCTGCGTAACCCACGAATAAGTGATGCAATCCATGAGATGTTGAACGTACACGATGGTCTTATCTGCGGAGTATGCAACGGATTTCAGGCGCTGATAAAGCTCGGTCTTGTACCGTATGGCGAAATACGCGATATGGATACATCCTGTCCTACGCTTACATACAATAGCATAGGCCGTCACCAGTCACGCATAGTGAATGTCAAAGTTGCGTCAAACAAGTCACCTTGGCTTATGTACTGCAATACAGGCGATATATTCAACATACCGATTTCGCATGGCGAGGGCAGATTCGTTTGCGGCGATTCTCTGTTCGAGCAGCTTGCCAAAAACGGACAGATTGCAACACAATATTGCGACATGCAGGGTAAACCTACAATGAATATCGACTTTAATCCGAACGGATCGATGTACGCAGTTGAAGGTATAACTTCACCTGACGGGCGTGTATTTGGAAGGATGGGACATGCCGAGCGATATGGAAAAATGCTCTATAAGAACGTTCCGACTTCCGATAATTCCGGTATGTTCCGCGGGGCAGTCGATTATTTTAGGATTTAATATGCGAAAGAGGTAACACAATGAGAGCAACGGTAATAAACGGACGTGACGTGGCGAAAAAGCAATACGCCAAAATGTCCGAAACAATATTTGAGCTTAAGAAGAAAAACATTACGCCTTGCCTCGCCATAATACTTGCAGGCGATGATCCTGCTTCTGTCGGATATGTTTCTCTAAAAGAGCGTACCGCCAAGTCGGTGGGTGTAGACTGCCGCGTTTTCAGGCTTCCTGCTGATGTGCCGCAGTGCGAGATCGAAGGTTTAATAGACAGTCTTAACAAAAGCGACGATGTCCACGGAATAATGGTACAGCTCCCTCTGCCAGCGCATATAGACGCCAATATTGTGCTCGAGCTTATAATCCCCGAAAAGGATGTTGACGGATTCCATTTGGTGAACTCCGGAAAGTTGACAAACAGGATGACAGGAATAACGCCATGTACGCCGCGCGGAATTATGGAGCTGATTGCGGAGACGGGATGCGCAATAGCGGGAAAACATGCCGTAATTGTCGGCCGAAGCATGGTTGTCGGTACGCCGCTTGCACTCTTGTTACTAAATGCGGATGCAACGGTAACGGTCTGCCATTCAAAAACAGTAGATCTTGCTTCATATACGCATACTGCCGATATACTCGTTTCGGCGGTAGGATGCAAGGGACTTATACGGGGCGATATGGTTAAAGAGGGCGCAATAGTCGTCGACGTGGGAAACACGCGCGTTGACGGCAAGGTGTGGGGCGACGTTCGTTTCGATGAGGTATCTGAAATAGCTGATTTTATAACGCCCGTCCCCGGCGGAGTCGGACCTATGACAATAGCAATGCTTATAAAGAATACGGTTGAAGCAGCCTGCGATAAAGCACAATAAAGCGTTATAAGAACGGTGCGATGTTGGGCCGGTGTCCGTTAGACAGTTCAATATACAAACGGCGTGACCACGAAAGTCGCGCCGTTTTTTTAAGTTGGTTTGAGTTTCTTTAAGCGTTCGGCATTCATATAGAGAGCCTGTGCTGCCTGCATAACGCGGTACGCTTACGCTCTTTCCGTCTTGGGAACCCGCTTTGAAAGCTCTGCCATCTTTCCTGACTGTGTCTCAGCCTGACGAGATTCGGGAATAATCAATAGCTCTCGAGCCATAGCATTGATTTTGCACGTTGTCTTGCGCTGCTTGCTTCGACGCACTTAGTCCATTGCTTCCGGCAACAGCTTCTTTATACGGAATTTATCAGTGATACGCTTTGCGTTTGGAAAGCAAAAGTTTGTTACGGACGTATATACCTAAGACATATCATGCGAATTGCAATTACATCGTTGATAAACTGAGCTGTGAAAAAAATTCATAATAATTGAATGCATTTTTGTGATTTGATTGACTTATTTGATGCCGAAGTATATAATTTCAACAGTATAATACGAGAAAGGAGGATGACGATATGAAATATATAGCTCCCGAAATGGAAGTAGTGCGCTTCGAAGTCATGGACGAGGTAAATGTTGTAGATCCTGAACCCGTCATGAGCGGCAACTGGAGTCCTTGGATTCCTTGAATGTGATCTGCTCAATTGCAGAATCAATCAGGAAAGTGAGTGCTCCAAAAAAGTCCATTTCTTTTAGCGTCGAGCAGACGTCTCCGGATTGAAGCAGGTATGTTAAAAGAATATGGATGTTTTGGGGCATTTGCTTACGGATTATAAAGCATTTGAGTGACATCCGAGAGCAGTTCCGACAGAAAGGAAAGAACACACAACAAGCTGTAATGGTTGTTGTGCGTTCTTTTTATATAATCCGAAAGTTAGCTATGCAGGATGTTTTCTCGAATCCATTGACAGGCGCACGGCGGAATCTTTGTAAGCAGTGCTTACGAGACAATCGCGCTGTACATACGAAAATGGTAAGCAGCAAATTACTGCACAAACTTGTAGGATGCTGTGTGACTTGATTTATCACCATTTTTTTATTACAATATACATGATAAAATTAAAAGGGGTATATATGGGCAACGAGACGTTACTTGCTGACAAAATGAACACTCTTAACAGGATGACGCTTTTACGCATAAAGGAGCTTCATAAAGATATGGAGTATAGGTATTATATTGAGTCGTTCGGGTGTCAAATGAACAGCCACGATTCCGAACGTATCGCCGGCATGCTTGAAGAGGCGGGGTACATTAAAGCTGCCGTAAAGGAAGAGGCCGATATAATACTTTTTAATACATGCTGCGTGCGTGAACATGCCGAGTTGAGAGTTTTCGGCAATGTCGGAGCGTTGCGTGAGCTAAAGGAGAAAAAGCCTACGCTAATAATAGGCGTGTGTGGATGCATGACGCAGCAGGAAGAGGTCGCAAAGCGGCTTTTCAAACGATTTCGTTTTGTCGATATCGTATTCGGAACGCATCAGCTCACACAGTTTCCGAGTATGCTCGAATCGGTTTTGCACGGGGAACGCGTCCTTAATATAGACGGCGCGGAAAATGTTCCGGAAGGGATACCCATAAAACGCGATGGAGTGTTCTCTACAAACGTGAACATTATGTTTGGCTGTAACAATTTCTGTTCGTACTGCATAGTACCTTATGTTCGCGGCAGGGAGAGATCTCGCAGTCATATAAACATAATTAATGAGGTTGAAGAGCTTGCGAATCAAGGATTTATCGAGATAACCCTGCTCGGTCAAAATGTGAACTCTTATAGGTCACCCGATTCAGATGTTACATTCCCGCAGCTTTTGAGGATGCTTAACGAAATAAACGGGATAAAGAGAATAAGGTTCATGACGTCACACCCCAAGGATCTGTCGTCTGAACTAATCGATGCTATGGCCGAGTGCGGCAAGGTGTGTAAGCATATTCATTTGCCTGTGCAGTCGGGGAGCAACCGCATACTCGAGAAAATGAACAGACGATACACGCGGGAGAAATATCTCTCGCTCGTAGAGGCCCTTCGCGACAGGGTTAAAGGCGTTGAAATAAGCACGGATATAATCGTAGGCTTCCCGGGCGAGACGAGAGAGGACTTTGAACAGACCTTGAGTCTCGTGGAAACTGTGGGATTTTCAACGGCGTATACGTTTATGTATTCGCCGCGAAAAGGCACCGTTGCCGCCAAAATGGACGGAATGATAGATCCTTCCGAAAAGAAACGTCGGCTTTTGGAACTTAACGAACTTGAGGCCCACATACTGAAGAAAAACAATGTGAAGTTTATAGGCAGCGTCGGCGATGTCCTTGTCGAAGGCTATGACGAGCGCGACGGCGATATATGGCTGAGAGGTAAACTTTCAAACTTCAAAGCCGTATACTTCAAAGGTTCATCAGATATGGTCGGAAGGCTTATAAAAGTCGAAATAATCGACACGACGAACAATTCGCTTATAGGACGCGTTGTTCAATAGGGAGCTTTCAACATGAACAAATCGCTTACGCCGTTAATGCGGCAGTATCTCGAACTAAAGGAAAAACACAAAGATTGCATCCTTATGTTTCGCCTCGGTGATTTTTACGAGATGTTTTTTGACGATGCAAAAACCGCCTCGCGCGAGCTGGATCTTTTTTTGACCGGCAGAGATTGTGGTTTAAGTGAACGCGCTCCAATGTGCGGCGTGCCGTACCATGCAGTAGACGGATACATAAGCAGACTTGTTGAAAAGGGTTACAAGGTTGCCATATGCGAGCAGCTTACGGATCCTAGACTCACAAAAGGGCTTGTGGAAAGGGATGTAATCCGAATAATTACGCCCGGAACAGTCATCGAAGAAAGCATGCTCGATGATAAGCAGAATTGCTATATTGCCTCAATATGCGCTGTAGGCGTAAATATAGGCCTTGCCTATGCTGACGTATCAACGGGTGGTTTTTATACAACGCAGTTCACCTGCGACGAGACATATACCGAGCTTAAAGACGAGCTTGCAAAGCTGAACCCGCGCGAGGTTGTAGTAAACGAGTATGCTGCGACGATACTGTCAGAGCTAAAGGGAGCATACTTTATCGAGAAGCGATCTGATTCGGATTTTACAAACGCAAGAGCGCTGAGAGAGCTTTTGAAGCATTTTAACGTAGCTTCATTAAAGGGTTTCGGCTTTGAAAAAGAAAGCGGCCCGTCTATAGGTGCAGCCGGCGCTTTGCTTTTTTACCTTGAGGAGACGCAGAAAAACACATTAGCCCATATAAAAAAGCTGCTTCCGTATTTGCGCAGCAGCTTTTTGCAGCTTGATGCGTCTACACGAACAAATCTCGAGCTTACTCGGCCGTTGAGATTTGACGGCAGCAAAAAGAATACTCTTATATATTTGCTCGACAGAACGAAAACGTCTATGGGTGCAAGGCTGCTTAAAAACCGCATTGAGCAGCCGCTTACCGATATATGTCAAATAAATGCAAGGCTCGATGCGGTTGAAGATATAGTTAACAGCCCCGTCCTGCGTGACAAGCTTATCGCCGAGCTCGGAGGAATATACGACATCGAGCGCTTGAGCAGCAAAATAGCTTATGCCAGTATAAACCCGCGCGAATGCGAGGCATTGAAAAACTCGCTTTCAAACCTTCCGGCCGTTTATGAGACGATAACGCAGTTCCATTCGAATGAGATTCGCGAGATTGCCGAAAAGTTTGACTGCATGGAAGATGTTTGTATGTTGCTTACCGATGCTATTGGTGATGAACCGCCAATAGGCGTAAAGGATGGCGGCATAATCAGGCAAGGATACAATGAAGAAATAGACCGCTTGCGTGACGCATCGTCGAACGGCAAGGAGTGGCTTGCAAAGCTTGAAGCAGAGGAGCGCGAGCGCACGGGCATAAAAACGCTGAAAATAAAGTATAACCGCGTATTTGGTTACTACATCGAAGTAACAAAATCGTATCAGCACCTTGTCCCGTATGATTATCAGCGCCGCCAAACGCTTGCAAATGCCGAACGCTACACGACACCGAAACTGAGAGAAATAGAGGAGACAATAGTCGGCGCCGAAGAAAAGTGCATGGCGCTTGAATACGAGATTTTCACAGGCATACGTCAATTTTTGCTCGAATGTATACGGCGCTTGCAGGATATGTCCGAGCTTATCGCACGCGTAGACGTGTGTCAATCACTTGCGACGGCGGCGGTCATGTTTAACTACTGCAAGCCAACGATGAATGACACGGGCGTGATTAACATCGTGAATGGCCGTCATCCCGTTGTCGAGTCCATGCACATGGACTCATTTGTGCCGAATGGAACGCTTCTGAACGGCGAGAGCGACAGGCTTGCGATTATAACCGGTCCGAACATGGCCGGGAAGAGCACATATATGCGACAGGTGGCGCTGATAACGCTTATGGCTCATATCGGCTCATTTGTGCCGGCACAGTCGGCGGATATATGTGTCGTTGACAGAATATTCACTCGCGTGGGTGCGTCGGACAACGTAGCTTCCGGGCAAAGCACTTTCATGGTAGAAATGAGTGAAGTGTCAAATATACTGAATAATGCCACATCAAAGAGCTTGCTTGTGCTCGACGAGATAGGGCGCGGAACAAGTACGTTCGATGGTCTGAGCATTGCATGGGCGGTACTTGAGCATATTGCCGACAAGTCAAAATGCGGCGCAAAAGCCTTGTTCGCAACACATTATCATGAGCTTTCGGAGCTTGAGGGAAAGCTCGACGGTGTGAAGAATTACAGGGTAGCGGTGAAAGAGGTGGGGGAGAGAGTAGTATTCCTCCATCGAATTGTGCGAGGCAGCGCGGACAAGAGCTTCGGAATACAAGTCGCTCAAATTGCCGGTTTACCGGACTCGGTAGTATACAGGGCTAAGGAGATATTGAAAACGCTTGAAGAAAGAGATGTCGGCAGCGCGGCAACATCGCTTGCTGCATCTGATCAGAAAAAAGCGCTGACAAAAATACAATCCGAGGTTTTCAGCACGCTGATGTCACTGAATACCAATAAACTTACTCCGCTTGAAGCGCTCTGCATGCTTACGGAGCTAAGTGACAAAATCAAGAGGGATGAACCGTGAAAAGAATAAAAGTTTTATCCACGCTTGTCTCTAATCAGATTGCTGCAGGCGAAGTTATTGAACGCCCGGCTTCTGTTGTGAAGGAACTCGTGGAAAATGCGATAGACGCGATGAGTAAATCTGTGACTGTTGAAACAACAGGGGGCGGAATCGAGTATATTCGCGTTGCCGACAATGGCGGCGGCATAAATGCCGACGACGTCAGAACAGCATTTATGCGCCATGCAACAAGCAAAATAAGCGAATCAACCGACCTTGAAAGAATAGCAACGCTCGGATTTAGAGGCGAAGCGCTTGCTTCTATTGCGTCCGTCGCACGCGTTAGCATAAAGACTCGTACACATGGAAACGATTATGGTACTTTATTTGTGATAGAAGGCGGCGAAGAAAAAGAGCTTTCGCAATGCGGCTGCCCGGAAGGCACGACCGTAGAAATACGCGACCTTTTCTTTAATGTTCCTGCCAGACTGAAATTTTTAAAGAATCCGCGCAGCGAATCCGCATATATTGCAGATTACATCGCGAGAATGATTATGGCAAGACCGAACGTAGCTTTCACACTTATTCAAAACGGAAACACTGTTTATAAAAGCGCGGGAGACGGTAATCTTTTTAACGCCATCTACGCTGTTTACGGCTCAGGCGTCATAGATAATTTACGCAGACTTTCATATGACGACGGGTACATAAAAATCACGGGATATGTAGGTACGGAGACTTTATCACAATCGACGCGGGCAAAGCAATCTTTTGTTGTCAATGGAAGATATATTAAATCACAAAAGCTTTCGTATGCAGTACAACGTGCGTTTGAAACGCGCATTATGAAAGGCAAGTTCCCGTTCATAGTGTTAAATATAGCAATATCAAGCCATGAAATAGATGTAAACGTTCATCCGAATAAACTTGACGTACGCTTCAAAAATGAAGAACGCGTTTGTAATTCGGTAACAAAGACGGTGCTTGCAGCGCTCGTTAATACGGGTATAGCTGATGCAGATATAGAGAAGACGAGCATAAGAACAGCAACAAATGAGGTCTCAAAATCTGCGGAATCCGCAGAAATAAAAGAAACAAAAATTAACAATACCGTCGGGCGTTCGACCGATATAAGACCGATTCCTCACAGCTTTAATGAGGATAAAGGGATAATATGGGGAAATATGTTGTCGGCCGAACGCCCGTCAACGCTGAGTGAGTACAGCGTGAGCAATTTACGAGCATGCTATAGGTCGGAATCAAATCGCGACGAGCTTAATCCTTTCCACGCGCGTGCTGCAGATATGGGTGAATCCGAAGAAACGGTACCGACCGTGTTTATTAAGAAGCGCGCCGTATCCGCCGAACAGACGCAGATAAACGAAACGCTCCTTGAAAAAGAAAAATTTGAAGTCAAAGGCTGTTTGTTTGATACTTATTGGATAATCGAGCAGGGCAACACCGTGTTTTTCCTTGACCAGCATGCGGCGCACGAACGAAAGCTCTACAATGAGTATATCAATGTCCCTGAAAAGCCCAAATCTCAAGTGCTTCTCGTACCGCAAACGGTCAAGTTAGATGCACGCGAATATGATACTTTAATAAACAATCTGTCCGAACTTGAGACTATCGGGTTTGACATTGAGGATTTCGGCGCTATGACCATAAGCGTGCGTGCTGTTCCGGCATTTATAGGCAGCTTGCATATTGGTTCGTTTATAAGCGATGCCGTTGCCGCTATACGCAGTTTCGGCAAAAAGGCGCAATCGGAATTGCTGCGTGCGTCGTTAATACAATCAGCATGCAAACATGCTATAAAGGCGGGGCAGAGAATATCTGACGAAGAGATACAAGCGTTGCTAGAATACTATTCGGCAAACGGCGCGCCGCTTACATGTCCGCACGGAAGGCCTGTAATGGTTAAGATGACAAAAAAGGATTTTGAAAAAATGTTCAAACGGGTCGTATAGTATGAAGAACACTATTCTGATATTGACCGGACCTACGGCGAGCGGCAAAACGGCCGTTTCAGTAAAAATAGCTAAAATGCTTGACTGCGAGATTATTTCAGCAGACTCTATACAGGCATATAAAACGCTTGATATAGGCTCAGCCAAACCAAGCGCCGAAGAAATGGACGGTGTGCCGCATTACCTTATTGGCGAAATAGAAGTTGATAACAGGGATTATAGCGTGGCTTCATTTAAGCGCATGGCTGACGGCTATATAAGTGATATCGCGTTACGAGGCAAAACTCCGCTTATTGTAGGCGGGACAGGCCTCTATATAAACGCGCTCACGCATCCGCTCAATTTTGCGCATGTAAAGCCAAACGAAACGCTGCGCAAGGAGCTCGCCGATATCGAAAAAAGCGAACATGGCGCGTTGCATAAAATGCTCTCGTCGGTCGACCCTGAGACGGCATCAAGACTCCATGCAAACGATACAAAGCGCTTAATACGGGCACTCGAGGTGTACAACGATACGGGAAAGCCAATCTCTGCGTTCGGAAACGATTTTTCAAACGAAAAGCAGGCGATTGGCGATTACGATCCGATAATGGCGGGATTGACGATGCCGCGTGAGCTCTTATACAGCCGTATCGAGCAGCGTGTTGATAAGATGATGGAATCCGGCCTTATGAACGAAGTAGATCATCTAATTACCGAAAACTATGATGAATCGCTCCCGGCACTTCAGGGACTCGGCTACAAGCAGTTGATAGCCGCGAAAAACGGCGTTTACAGCATTGATGAAGCGATAAACAGAATTAAAATCGAAACACGTCATTTTGCTAAACGGCAAATAACGTGGTTTAAGCGCGATAAGCGCATAAAATGGTTCGACGTTGTCGATTACGGAACTGTGGATGAGCTTGCAGAAGTCATTGTCGACTACTACCGCTCGGAACTGAATGAAAGGAAGAATAAATATGGCGAATAAATCTATATCTGTGCAGGATACCATCTTATACAGACTGCGCAAACAAAAACTGCCTGTTTCGATATATACTACCAACGGCTTTCAGATAACAAACGCGATAATTGCGTCGTATGACAGCTTCGTAATTGCCGTTTTGACGGGCGATAAGCAGATGCTTGTCTATAAACATGCCATATCGTCAATCGTACTTCCGGAAAATTTTACGGTTAACATAGACATGTGTGACGATGCAAACGGAGGTAAATGCAATGAGTAATCCATTTTCTTCACTTTCCATAAGCGATGCATCATATGCATTTGTGTTGGAATGCGAAAAGAAACTTGCTCCGTATTTTGCCCAAATCAACGAAGTCGAGGAAACTAATCAGTCTCGCGTACTTGCGGCTTTCGGCAGTGAGGGCGTGGCCGCACGGCACTTTGCCCAAACAAACGGCTACGGTTATGATGACATTGGCCGTGATACGCTTGACAGGGTGTTTGCACGTGCACTCTGCGCGGAAGATGCAATTGTGCGCCCGAACTTCGTTTCGGGGACGCATGCAATATTTACTGCGCTTGCAGGCCTTATGAAGGTGGGAGATACGATGCTTGCCGCATCGGGAAAGCCGTATGACACGCTTGAAAGGGCTATAGGTATCGTTGGAGACGAATACGGCTCTCTTAAGAATTTAGGTGTTAATTATAAACAGATCGAGCTTGATAAAAACGGAAAGATTGATGTTGAAGCCGTGATAAACAGCATGAACGAAAGCGTTAAGGTTGTATATGTTCAGCGCTCACGCGGATATGCCTGGCGCGATTCGCTCTTACCGCAGGAGATGGAACGCCTTTTTATGGAAGTTCATAAGAATTATCCTGACGCAATAACTGTCGTTGATAATTGCTACGGAGAATTTACCACTCCTGCCGAACCCACTGTTTTCGAGGCGGATGTAATAATAGGGTCGCTTATAAAAAACCCGGGCGGCGGTATTGCTCCTACAGGTGGATATATGGCAGGCAAAAAGCGGTTCATAGAACAGATCGCAAACAGGCTGACGGTTCCCGGTATGGGGCGCGAAGTAGGCTCTTATGCAGCTTCGTATGAGCCGTTTTTCCATGGCCTTTTCATGGCGCCGCATACAACAGCTCAAGCGTTGAAATCCGCTATGCTTTTTGGGTGCGTATTTGAAACGATAGGCATGGAAACCATGCCGAGATTAGGTGCTGTGAGGTCGGATATAGTTCAGTCTGTAAAGATGGGCGGACCCGTTCCGCTTGTCGCACTCTGCCAAGCGATTCAACGCGTCTCACCGATCGACAGCAACGTTGTTCCTGAACCGTGGGATATGCCCGGATATAACACCCAAGTTATAATGGCGGCGGGTGCATTTGTGCAGGGATCGTCTATTGAGCTGAGCGCGGACGCTCCAATATGCGAGCCGTATATCGTTTACATACAAGGCGCTTTAACATATGTACACGGCAAAATAGGCGTTATGGCCGCACTCGATGAAATGGTGCGCAAAAAAGAAATAAGGCTGTAATTTCGGCAGGAAAACAGCCTGCATCTTATTGTTAAGCGTGCAGGCTGTTTTCCGCACTATTATATTAATACTTTCTTATAAGGCCTATCACTTTACCGACTATCTCTACGTCTTTTGGCGAAGCATAGATGGGCTTCATATTCGAATTCTCGGGCTGAAGTCGTATAACGCCTTTTTCCTTGTATAGGCGTTTAACGGTAGCAGTATCGCCTTCTACACGCGCAACTACTATATCTCCGTTATTTGCAGCTATCGCATTATGAACAATTATCATATCGCCGCTGAGGATACCCGCGTCAATCATGCTGTCCCCTTCAACGTTCAGCATCATTACTTCGTTGTTGGAAGCTCCATGAAGAAGCGTGCTTGGCAGCGCATACGTTTCTTGTATATTATCCTCGGCCAGTATCGGCTTACCCGCCGCAACATTTCCGACAAGCGGTGTAGCCACAGTTCTGTAGGGAGCGGGGGAGTCGTTGCCTGTAAGCGATATTGTGCGCTGCTTCAACGGAGATATCGAGATATATCCCTTTTTTTCTATCTCCTTCAAGTGCATATGCACAGTTGATGTTGATTTGAGCGAAACGGCAGCGCCTATTTCACGAACCGTAGGCGGATATGAGTTATCGGAGATATAGTTTTTAATAAACTCATATATGGCTTGTTGTTTTTCGGTTAAGTTTTCCATGCAAATACCCGCACTTTCGTGTATAATCAAGTTAATTATAGCATATGCCATACATGCGTTCAAACATTTGTTTGTAAAATGTTCGAAGTTAATGTATGATGCTATATAAAATGTCAAAAAAATAAGGGAGAAATGCAATGCGTAAATGTATACTCGAGAAAGGAAAAATCTGCGACGATTGCGGTAAGTGCGATAGTATGTGCGATCTCGATCCATCGAAGGCTTGCGATAACTGCTGTAAATGTATAGAAAATGGCGGAGAGTATTTGACGCTCGATTTGGTCGAATATGCAAACCGCAAGCGAAAAGCGCTTCACGGCAAACGCAAAATAAATAACGAATAAATATGAAAAAAGTCGAAATATACTGCGACGGTGCATGCTCTGGCAATCCGGGACCCGGAGGCTGGGCCGCTGTGCTTTTATATAAAAATGCAAAAAAAGAGATTTCGGGCTATGAACCTGATACGACAAACAACCGCATGGAGCTCACCGCGGCAATAAATGCTCTAAAGCTCTTGAAGGAACAATGCATTGTAGATGTGTACACTGACAGCGCGTATGTATTCAATGCGTTTTCGCAAAAGTGGATATACGGATGGCAGAAAAACAACTGGGTTACGAGTATGAAAAAACCTGTTTCCAATAAAGAGCTTTGGCTTGAACTGATTGCGCTTTGTAAAACTCATTCCGTTTCATGGAATAAAGTAAAAGGACATAGTAACAATGAGCTGAACAATAGGTGCGATGAGCTCGCCAGAGCCGCTATAAAAGCACACTCGTCGGACGTATCATAGCATCACTGCTATAACTATGCGTAAAACTTGCCTTTTACGCATAGTTATGTTAAGATATATCTACCCTATTCTCTTTATGATTGGAGGAAAAAAGCTTTGGCAGATACATATGCGGATGAACGCCGCGAAGCATACATACTTAAAATAAGGAAGCTATTAAAAGAGATGCCGCCTTTTTGCGCCGAGTTCGCACGAGGCATGGAAAATAACACCTCGGTGCTGACACGTTTCAATTATCTAACAGATCTTAAGGTGTTCTTGAAATATCTCGTTGAAGAACGCATTGACGGCAGGAACACGCCTGCGGACGTAACGCTTGAAGATCTTGACAAACTTGAACCTATTGATTTTGAGCTGTACATGGACTATATCGGTCTGTACATCAAAGGCGACAATACAATAACAAATAAAGAGAACGGCAAAGCGCGCAAATTAGCATCGCTTCGGTCTCTTTACAAGTATTTTAATAAAAAGGGCAAGCTTTCGAAGAACCCCGTCGCTTTGCTTGAAACGCCTAAAATATATAAAAAGGTGATAACGCGGCTCGAGGCGAACGAGGTTGCTGACATGCTCGATATAGTTGAATCAGGGAGCGGTCTTTCAAAGCGCCAGCAAAAATATCACGAATTGACCGAAAAACGGGATTTGGCCATTATAACCGTTTTTCTTGGCTCAGGCATACGAATAAGCGAGCTTGTAGGGCTAAATATAAGCGATGTGAACTTTATGACGAATGAGTTTGTTATAACAAGAAAAGGCGGAAATCAGGATGTTTTACCGTTCGGAGCTGAGATAAGGACCGCTCTTCTCGATTATATGACTGAGCGCGAGAACATAATAACGCTCGAAGGCAGCGAGGATGCTCTTTTCCTTTCCATGCAGCGAAAGCGCATCTCTGTTCGCGCTGTTGAAAACCTTGTAAAAAAGTATGCGATAGTCGCATCACCGCTAAAAAAGATATCGCCCCATAAGCTGAGAAGTACATATGGAACTATGCTCTATCAGGAGACAGGCGATATATATCTCGTTGCCGACGTTCTCGGTCATAAAGACGTAAACACAACAAGAAAGCATTACACGACGATAGAACTTGAGAGAAAACGTAAAGCGGCAAAAGCGATAAAGCTACGCGAGGAAACGGATATGAACAAAACCGACGATTAGGGCACTCCCCGCCATCCTCAATTATCCTGTGTATATTGAACAGAACAAACGCACTCTTCCGTCATGCTGCTTCAACGTATAGGCAGTCATGCAATACTTGCCCTGCTCGGAATTTTGAGTTTTGCCTGAATCAATAGCATTTCGAACCGCGATATACATTGTATCCGCCTGCGCATATGAAAGTCTGTTCGCATCGCCGAACGCTTGCGCTACAGACATCACCGTCAAGTATATCCAATCGTATTGCTTAGCAATGCGATCCTTTAACATAAGGACTAAATCGTTTTCGATAAGTGAATTTGGATTCGGAGTAAAGAGCACGGTTTCATCCGGCAGCACGAATTCGAGCGTAGCCGATATTACATATCCGTCTTCCACGGATAAAACCATGCATGCATCCATATCGCAATCATTTTTTAGATTATATTTATAGATCGTGTTTTTTCGCTCTGTCTGGACGAACTCTCCATCAAAACCAAGCACCTCCGCTTTATCAATGAAAGTATTCAATGTGCTGTAAAGACGCTCCATTTCGTCAGCCTGCGGAGAAACCTGCTGCTCTGTCGTATCATTAGAATTCGAAACATCGTTTGCGGCTTTCAAAAGCTTCTTTTCGCCAAATTTGCCCATTATAAACAGCACGGCGCAAAAAACAAGCAGACAAACCACCGTTATAACCGTCGCATTAATATGTATATGTTTGCCGTTCTCGTTTTCAGACACAGACAAACGCCTCTTCATTCTATAATTATTTAATTCAATTATAGAATGTCGAATATTGTCGTGTCAACCGGATTGATGGTCAAACTTCCTGATGCTTCTATTGTTTTGCTATCTATTGCTGCAGTGTAAATACCGCGTCATCGCTGTCAAGCTTCCAGCTTCCGGCTACGCCGCAGTGAGATGCACCAAGTTCAATATGAAGCATGGCTATTCCGCAGTCAACAAACCCATAACCGTAGTTATTGGCTATACGCCTTATGGTTATACTGTTATCGGATATTATAAAGCGCCAAGGCTGCGCATTGACTGCGGACGGCGCTATGCGAGCGCACTCGATTGCGCGCTGCTGCCATTCCGGAAGCGCGATGAGCTCTGATTGCGTTAAACCGGTTAGCTTATCAAGCGATTTTCGCGGACGTCCGAAATAGGGTTCGTCCGGTACGCCTATGGGGGTTATACATTCAATTTTTTCGTTTTCAGAATGCTTCGTAAGTTCATTGACAAGATTCTTTTTATATGATGCGCCAAGCCAGCATGTACCGAGACCAAGCGCGCAGCATTCAAGTATGAAAGCTTCACCCATATAGCCAAGCATTCGTTTATCTGCATCCTTATCGAGCATGAATGCTGCATAATCGGAAGCGCCCTTTATTTTACCGTACCAAAGAATTATAGGCGAAAATACATCTGCGTTTTTGCCAAGCACAATATGCACGCCGCTTGTGCTTAGCGTTTTCGCAACATCGCTCAGATGTTCGATGTCCTCCTGAGTTGGTCCTTCTTTGTACTTCCTTACGGAAAATCTTTGGGTCGATACCATGTACCAGCGTTCCATAGTGTATTTCATTTTTTCGCCACATCCTTCCGTGTTCTATTTGTGCCTTTTAAGCATAGGCCTAAGATATTGGCCGGTATAGCTTTTTTTGCATTCGGAAATATCTTCGGGCCTGCCGACGCAAACTATATCTCCGCCTTTATCTCCGCCTTCGGGACCGAGGTCTATTATATAATCGGCGACTTTTATCACATCAAGGTTATGCTCTATCACGAGCACACTATTCCCACCGTCGCAGAGCCTGTTGATTATCTCAATAAGCTTTTGTACATCAGCTATGTGCAATCCTGTTGTCGGCTCGTCGAGCACATAGAATGTGCGCCCCGTATCGCGCCGCGACAGCTCGGTTGCAAGCTTTATTCTCTGAGCTTCTCCACCGGAAAGCGTCGTTGACGGCTGACCAAGACGTATGTATCCCAGCCCAACGTCCATAAGCGTACTAAGCTTTTTTGCGATGTTCGGTATACTCGAGAAGAATTCGAGCGCCGCTTCTACGGTCATATCGAGCACGTCGGCGATTGTTTTCCCTTTATATCGTACCTCAAGCGTCTCCTTATTATAACGCTTACCGCCGCAGACTTCGCAAGGAACATATACGTCAGGAAGAAAATGCATCTCTATTTTCAATATCCCGTCGCCTTTGCACGATTCGCATCGCCCGCCCTTAACGTTGAAGCTGAAACGGCTGTTAGTATAGCCGCGCATCTTTGCGTCGGGCGTCATTGCAAACACGCCGCGTATCAGATCGAAAACTCCTGTATAAGTGGCGGGATTGCTCCTTGGCGTGCGTCCTATGGGCGACTGGTCGATATCGATGATTTTATCGAGATATTCAAGCCCCGATATAGAATCATAAGCTGAAGAACGCGTCTTTGCCCTGTTAAGCTCGCGCAAAAGCGTCTTTTTTATGACCTCATTTACAAGGCTTGATTTTCCCGAACCCGAAACACCTGTAACGCATGTAAACACACCGAGCGGTATGTCAACGTCTATATTTTTCAGATTGTTTGCCCTTGCTCCTCGCACCCGCAGCCATTCATCGTTTAGCGGACGACGTCTTTCAGGCAACAATATTGCTTTTTTGCCGCTCAAGTATTGGCCGGTAATTGATCTGTCGCAGTGTGCTACCTCTTCGGGTGCACCTGCGACTATCACCTCTCCCCCGTGCTCTCCTGCACCCGGGCCTATGTCAACGAGATAGTCCGCCTCGCGCATCGTCTCTTCATCGTGTTCGACCACTATGAGCGTGTTTCCTATATCACGCATTCCTTTGAGCGTATTCAAAAGCCTTGCATTATCGCGCTGATGGAGACCTATGCTCGGCTCGTCAAGTATGTAAAGAACGCCAACAAGTTTTGAGCCTATCTGCGTTGCAAGGCGTATCCGCTGAGCTTCGCCGCCCGAAAGTGAGCTTGCTGAGCGCGAAAGCGTAAGATAGTCAAGACCAACGTCTACGAGGAATCCAAGCCTTGCGTTTATCTCCTTTGTTATTTGTTCAGCAATAATGCTCTGGCTCTTTGAAAGCTTTATAGAGCTTATGAATTTACGTGCTTCACCGACGGTCATATCGCTCAGCTCGGCGATTGATTTTCCGCCGACAGTAACCGCAAGGCTTTCGGGCTTCAAACGCTTTCCGCCGCATACCCGGCACGGTGTCTGCGCCATATATTCCTCGATTTCGTGCTTCATGTATTCTGACTGAGTTTCGTGATACCTGCGTTCAAGGTTAGGGATAACACCTTCAAAAGCCGTATAAAACTCACCGCTTCCGTAGTCGCGTTTATATGATACATGTAGCTTTTTATCGCCTGTGCCGAAAAGTATAATGCTACGCGCCTCCTCGGGAAGCTCTTTCCAGGGCGTATCCTTTGAAAAGCCGTATTCTTTTGACAAAGCGGATATATACATATTTGCCATATTGTCGCTGTTGCCGCTTTGCCAGCCCGTTACGCATATTGCGCCCTGCGCAAGAGAAAGCTCTTCATTAGGAACGATAAGAGAAGGATCTATTTTCATCAGCATCCCAAGACCCGAGCAATTAGGGCACGCGCCGAACGGATTGTTGAACGAAAACATCTGCGGAGTAAGGTCGGGTATGTTTATGCCGCAATCAGGGCAGGCGTAGTTTTGCGAAAAGAGTATTTCGTCACCTCCTATCACGGCAACACTTGCAATGCCCGAGCCAAAGGCGAACGCGGTTTCCAACGAATCTGTGAGGCGCGTATCGATGCCGTCCTTGATTATAAGCCTATCCACGACAGCTTCAATTGTATGCTTTTTTGTTTTTGTGAGTGTAGGGACTTCGCTAATATCATACACAGTGCCGTCAATACGCACACGAACGTAGCCGTCCTTTCGTATATCGTCGATCAGCTTTGCATGTTCGCCCTTTCTTGCCCTTACGGCGGGCGCAAGTATCTGAATCCGTGTTCCGCTGGGGAGCTTCTTTACGCGTTCGACAACTTGATCTATTGATTGACGTTCGATTTCTTTACCGCAATGCGGGCAATGCGGTACTCCGATGCGTGCGTACAACAGTCTCAAATAATCGTTCACTTCTGTTACGGTGCCGACCGTCGAACGCGGGTTGTTTGAGGTGCTCTTTTGATCGATGGATATTGCAGGCGAAAGCCCTTCTATATAATCTACGTCCGGCTTGTCCATCTGACCCAGAAACTGCCGCGCATACGACGAAAGCGATTCGACATAACGCCGTTGACCTTCGGCGTATATGGTATCAAAGGCAAGCGACGACTTGCCTGAACCGGAAACCCCTGTAAATACTATGAGTTTGTTTCGCGGCAGCGTTATGTCCACGTTTTTCAGATTGTGCTGACGCGCTCCCTTTATTATAAGATCATTAAGCATTTTATTTCCTCTTTCTCTGACGTGCCGGCTTCTTGCTTCCGGGAGTTCCGGGCGCGGCGAGCTTATTTCCCTGCACATCCTTGCCTTGAAGCTCGAATATCTTATCGCGCAGCTTAATCGCTTCCTCAAATTCAAGCTCCATGACGGCGGCGCGCATCTGCTCCTCGAGAACTTCTATACGCATAGCCCTGTCTTCGGGCGACATAGTCTTTGCGCTGCGCACAGGAGAGCTTATTTCGAGCACGTCGTGTACTTTCTTAACTATAGTGCGCGGAACTATGTTATGTTCCTCATTATAAGCTATTTGTTTTTCGCGGCGTCTGTTCGTTTCATCGATCGCAACTCGCATCGAGTCGGTAATTGTATCCGCATACATGATGACTCTTCCGTCTGCGTTTCTTGCCGCACGTCCGATGGTCTGTATAAGTGATGTCGACGAACGCAGAAAGCCTTCTTTGTCGGCGTCAAGTATGGCGACAAGCCCAACTTCGGGCAGATCAAGCCCTTCGCGCAGCAGGTTTATTCCGACAAGTACATCGAATTCACCAAGACGCAGATCCCTTATTATCTCCATACGTTCAGTCGTCTCTATTTCAGAGTGCATATAACGCACCTTAACGCCCATCGAATCAAAGTGTTCCGTAAGCATTTCGGCCATGCGCTTTGTCAGCGTAGTAACGAGCACCCTCATTCCTTTTTCAACGGTGGCCGATATCTGTCCGTATAAGTCGTCTACTTGACCCATGATTGGGTGCACAACTATTTCGGGATCAACAAGCCCCGTCGGACGTATTATCTGCTCGGCAACGCGCGAAGCATGTGAAAGCTCAAATTCGGCGGGCGTTGCACTCACACACATCAACTGATTTATGCGATCCTCAAATTCATCGAATTTTAACGGCCTGTTATCGAAAGCCGATGGGAGCCTGAAACCGTACTGTACAAGCGACTCCTTGCGCGCCCTGTCGCCTCGGTACATCGCCCTTATCTGCGGCAGGGTGACGTGCGACTCGTCGATTATCATGAGATAATCCTTTGGAAAATAGTCGAGCAAAGTAAAAGGAGGCTCTCCCGGAATACGTCCGTCAAAATATCTCGAATAGTTTTCTATACCTTGACAGTAGCCTATTTCGCGCATCATCTCCATATCAAACTGTGTGCGCTGTTCGAGTCGCTTTGCTTCGAGAATATCACCTTTTTCATTGAGCTCGCGTATGCGTTCATAGAGGTCTTTTTCTATAGCGTTAAGCGCCCCCTGAAGTTTGTCGCGTCCCGTGGCATAGTGCGTTGCGGGAAACACCACGTAATGCGACATTTCGCGCTCGGGGTCACCGGTGACGACGCTTACTTCACTTATGCGGTCAATCTCATCGCCGAAAAATTCAACCCGTATGAATTTATCACGCATGTTTGAGGCAAAAATATCGAGCACATCACCCTTGGCGCGAAATGTTCCGCGCGAGAAGTCTATTTCGTTGCGTTGGTATTGTATTTCGACAAGACGTTTCATAACATCTTCGCGCGATATCTGCATACCGCGTCTAAGCGAAATACTCAATCTCAGATACTCTTCAGGATTGCCAAGCGCATATATGCAAGATACAGAAGCGACAATAATTACGTCGCGCCTTTCGTTAAGAGAACATGTCGCGCTGTGACGCAGAAGGTCTATCTCTTCGTTTATTGTCGCAGTTTTTTCAATATAAGTGTCTGAAGAAGGAATATATGCCTCCGGCTGATAGTAATCATAATAGCTTACGAAATACTCAACTGCGCTGTTTGGAAAGAATTCCTTAAGCTCAGAGCAAAGCTGTGCCGCAAGCGTTTTATTGTGCGCTATAACAAGCGTCGGTCGCTGTAGTCGTTCTATGACGTTCGCCATCGTGAACGTTTTGCCCGAACCCGTTATTCCCATAAGCACAACAAGGCGCTCACCGTCCTCAATGCCTTGGCATAGGCTTTCAATTGCCTGCGGTTGATCGCCCGTAGGCTTATATTCAGACACAAGCTCAAATTTATTCATTTGGCACCTCATTTACGAACATATGAATATTTTATCAAACTTAACGCTCGTGTAAATCGAACAAATCATATATTCGCTGGTATTATAAGCTATACATGGCATAATTATTGAATTGAATACGCGCTGTTTTGATGCTAATCTATGCATAAAAGGAGTGATAAGTATGACGTTTGCGTTTCTTGCCTACGTCGGTTTAATACCGTTCATACCCCTTATCGGCGCGTACATATATAAACGCCGCGACGATAAAACGCGGCGCTATGTGTGCTATGCGTTAGCTGTGATACAGTTGTTCCTATCGCTGATGTATGCAGCGCATTGGCTTAAATACTACGTTTAAGCGCACGCTATTTATTCATTTCATATATCAGCGAAAGCCCTTCAAGAGTAAGCGTCGGGTTGAGAATGTTGATTGCATCGGTTTCTGACGCAATCATAGACGACATTCCGCCTGTCGCTATTACTTTAGGCTTTTTTCCGAGTTCCTTTTCGATGCAGTGTATTATGAATTCAACCTGACCGACATAGCCGTAGATAATTCCCGCCTGTATGGCGTCATATGTATTCGTACATATTACCTTAGGCGGCTTTATATATTCGATTTTCGGGAGCATGGCGGCATTTTCGATAAGCGCGTCCGTCGATACCTTTATACCGGGGCAGATAAGTCCGCCGAGAAAAGCTCCGTTTTCATCGACAATTCCGAAGTTCGTTGCAGTTCCGAAGTCAATGGCAACGCACGGACCACCGTATTTTTTATAAGCAGCTACAGCATTGCAGATTCTATCGGCGCCGAGCGTTTCCGGATGATCATATTTATTGCTTAATCCCGTTTTTATGGCATTCGACACCAGCATAGGCTGGATGCCATGGAAAAACAGGCGGCACATATGCTCAATTGTATAATTGACGGAAGGTATAACAGACGACATAATTATACCGTCGACCACATCTGTACTTAATCCGATGTGACGAAAGAACGACTCCATCTGTATGCCGTATTCATCCGACGTGCGATGGGTATCCGTAGTCATGCGCCATGAATTACGCAGTGCGCCGTTGTCAAAAAGGCCAATTTTTATGTTTGTATTGCCGATATCGAGTACGAGAAGCAATTTTTCCTCCGATTAAACGTTTTTTTCAAGCGGATGTCTTTTAAGATAAACCGAAACGGCCTTACCTACGGCGACACCGATTATTACGGCGGCTATCGCCTCAGCTATGCCGTTCGTCGTGACAACGCCAAGAATTGCCGCAAAAAGCGCTTTCGCGGTTGTACCCACACCGAACGCAGCGGCCGTCTGTTCGCTTGCAAGCAAGCAAAGACCGCCAAGAAGAAGTACGGTGTTTGTCAGAGTTCCGGTGACTGCGGCGGCGCCCATGGCAAACACTTCCGTCTTATCTATCTTTGACAAGGCGCGGTATGCAATCGCACTTAATACGCCCGCAAGTATTCTCGGAATAAAAATTATTGTTATAATGAGCAATACATTATAAAAACCAAAGCCTGATTCACTGCCCGTGCCGAGAACAATGGCAGCTATTGCATCGGGAGCCATGAAACACTGTATGAGACTGGTGAGACCGAAGAAAAAGCCGAGAACAGCCCCGCCCTTTACTCCGAGCACAAAAGCGCCTATTATTACGGGTATGTGTACCGTTGTGATTGCCGCAAAAGAGAGCCTTATATAGCCTAAGTTTGTAAGACCGAGCAAAAATATAAGCGCGATAAACAGTCCGTATATCGCAAGCTTTTTAGTGTTATTCCCTTTCATCCTTGCCCTCCCGGTTTTATTCTTAGTAATTATATAGACTTACGCTAAATTTATCAACTATACAAAATTATATCATTTTATCCGCAAAAAAAGCCGATGAAGTGAATTTCTTCACTCCATCGGCTTCAGCGTCTATCTATGATTGCGGTATCGTCAAGCTTATTGAGCGGTCGCTATTTTTACGCTTCCATGTACCGCGCTTATGTTCATATCGTGCACAGCTCCGTTATTTATCGAAGCATCGCCACGTCCAATAAGGTTGTCAAGACCTACCTTTTTATCGTTTATGCGTATGCTGCCCCATGTCGAGAGCTTATAGTTATATTCATTCTCACCAAGTGATGTTGTGACGCGTATGCTGCCGTTTACAGTAGACATATTCACGTTTCCGTTGAATGTTCCATCAACCTTTATGCTACCGTTTACAGTTTTGCCTTTGAACTCATTGGTAGTCATTTCAACTCCCGATATAGAACCGTTTACGGATTCCATTATTGTTTTTTCAAAGCTTGATGCAGAGACCGTTACAGATCCATTGACTGTGCCCGCTGCAAGAGTATCAGCCATCAGATCCTCTATCCTTATAGATCCGTTGACGTTTTTTACTGCGATATTGTCAAACGTCTCACTGGGCAGGTATACGATAAGTCTGCCGCCATTGCTGTTGAATAAGTTGACGCCTGATTTTTTCTTTGGTGTTATTTTCTCCTGATAGTACAGTGTACCATCGCAAATCCGATATTCCAATTTTGCCAATGGATTGTCGCACGACCATTCCATGCCATAGGCATCCCCTCTCTCAATCTGTAAAGCCGAATTTACCATCTTGCCCTGTATTGATTTAAACGCAGGCAGATCCATATCAACAAAATCGCCGCATTGCACCTCGTTGTGCGAGTCAGCATTTTCGTTTTTGCGACAGCATGCTTCATCAGCATCGTTCATTATAGTTTTTGCGAGCTCCTCCGGTGTCCCAAGTTCTTCTATCACTTTCTGCTCGTTTTCAGCGCCCGCATCCTCAAAGTATTCTTCATAGTAGCGCATTGCGGCGTTTCTGTCGGATTCGTCCATGGACGAAAGCGCTTTTTCAAGCCTATACAAAAATTCATACTTTTTCATTGTCATTGTCTCCTTCTGTTACCATAAGCATTCTGTTTACCTTGGCTCTGTAAACAAGCCATTCTTTGCGATAAGTTTTAAGCGTTTCGAGCCCTTTATCAGTGATTTTGTAATAGCGTCTCAAACGGCCTTCATACGGCATATCGTACATTGTCAGGTCTCCGCTTTTTTGAAGCCTTCTTAGAACGGGATAAAGCGTCGATTCAGCAACATTTATGATTTCGCGCGCGTTCTGCGTAAGAATGTAACCGTATGTATCGCCATCACTCAAAATCGAGAGAACACATGCCTCCAGCAAAGTTGCTCCGATTTGAAACATACGAATCATCTCCTTTCGGCAATATTATATGACGTATAATATTAACTGTCAAGCATTATTTGTGACCATTTTGATTATTTTTGTTGTATATTTGCAGCCATTTGTCGGTAATATCTCGAAACAAACTCAAAAATGTGGTAACATTTATAAAAACTATGTTCGTTTAAGAGGTTGCTATGGCAAAAACAAAGATTATAGCAATAGAAGGAATCGACGGCAGCGGAAAGAGTGTTCAATTCGAAAGGCTTCGCTTCCTTTTGATATCGCTTGGATACAGCGTTGCTGTCCGGTCATACCCCATGTATGATAGTTTCTTTGGCTCGCAGGTTGGAAACTTGCTTTCGGGCAACGACGCCATCGATGCCGTTAACGTGGACGGAAAAAGCATGGCGCTTTGGTTTGCTCTGGACAGATGGGACAGCTTTAAGGGCTATACCGACGGCGAAAGCGACTTTTTGCTTATAAATCGGTATGTGCTATCAAACGCCGTGTATCAAAACATACGCGACTGCGATGTTGGCAAGCCGGACATATCCGATTGGATATTTGATCTCGAGTACAATCGCTTTGCGCTCCCCCGTCCGGACGTCACGCTTTTATTCGATGTGTCTGAAGCAAGTGCGTCCGAAAACGTAGACAAAAAGGGCTTCCGCGAATACGTAGGCGACAAAAAGGACGTTTATGAGGCATCCGTCGGTATACAGCAGCGAGCACGAAGAATGTATATAAAGATTGCGCAAAAATACGACGATATTGCGGTTATTGACTGTATGACGAACGGCAGACTGCGTGGAATAGACGAGATAGCCGATATGGTGAAAAACGAGCTTTTGCGCAGAGGCATTATAAAGCTGCTTTGATTGACAGTGAAGTCTTAAAGCTATAAAATGGCATTATCATAACATAATCCAAAAAGGAGATTCAGCTATGAAAGAGATTATTGTTGCTGAAAACGCGCCCGCCGCTATAGGGCCGTACTCGCACGCTGTCGTAATAAACGATATGGTATTCACGTCTGGCCAGCTTGGCCTTATCCCCGAGACAGGCAAACTCCCCGAAGGCGTTGAGGCACAGACTGAGCAGGCTCTTATTAACCTCCGGAACGTGCTTAAAGCATCCGGCACCGATATGGAGCACGTCGTAAAGACGACGGTGTTTGTGCAGGATTTGGCCGATTTTGCAAAGGTAAACGCTATCTATGCAAAGTTTTTTGCAACCAATCCCCCCGCTCGCTCCTGCGTGCAGGTTGCTAAACTTCCCGCAGGAGGGCTCGTTGAGATCGAAGCTGTCGCGGTCAAATAAAACATGCAATGAAACTTTCGGGTAACGGCGTTCATGTAAACTTCAGACCAATGGCCGTCATTGCGTCAGGGGTATGCGTGGGTATCGTACTTGCACGGGAACTTCAAGGCGTACGGCTTTCATGGGTCGTATGCCTTTTTCTCGGTGTTTTGGCGCTGATACTCGCGCTGAAAAAAGTGCGCCGCATTCTGCTTTTTATCTGCGCCGTTCTGCTTGCATTCACAAGAACAACCGCCGCATATCCGGTTATGCCTGCAGAAGGCTGCTATGAGCTCAGAGGAAAAATATGTGAAACGCCATGTTTCAAAAACGGCAAACACATTCTTGTTTTAAACAACACTACATTAAACGGCTTGAGAATGAACGGCCGCATACTGCTTCAATGCGAGCAAGGCATGTTTTCATACGAGTACGGAGATATAATAGAGGCCGAAGGCAGCTTTACGGCATTTTCATCAAACAAAAAGGGCTTTAACGAATTTAACCATTACCTTTCGCAGGGCATAACTGCGCGTTTTGAATGCAAAACTGTGAATGCCTCAAAAACAGGCAACTCGTTTGATTTTTACGGATTCTTTCTACGCCTTCGTGCGCATATAGAAAACACCGTTAGCGAACTCTTCGGCGACTATTCCGATATAGTGAGCGGAATGCTCTTGGGGGATAAATCAAACATATCGGCTTCGTTAATGGACGCGTTTCGCCGAACGGGGACTGCACATCTTTTCGCCGTCTCCGGACTTCACGTCAGCATATTTGTCGCGTTTTTCATGGTCATCATTCCAAAGCGCAGACCATGGCTGCGCGTGGCCGTCATAGGCATATTTTTATTGCTGTATTGCGCATTAACGGCGTTTGCTCCCTCGCTTGTGCGCGCGTCCGTTATGTCAATTTGCCTGATATCTGCAGACCCGTTTGCAAGACGCTACGACCCGCTGTCCTCTCTCTCACTGGCGTTCGTAATAATAACCGCGTTCAGGCCGTTTGCGCCGCTGAGCATAGGATTTCAGCTTTCTTTCTGTACGGTATTTACGATACTTCTTCTGAATAAGCCCATTGTCGCGCTTATGAAAAACCTTCACCAAGCGCTGTCAGGAGTTTTATCCGTAGCTATCTGCGGAACTATAGGCTCCCTGCCGCTCAGCGCTCACTATTTTAACTCGCTGCCCCTTCTCGGCATTTTTGCAAACATAATCATAGTTCCGCTTGCGCCGCTTATACTCGTACCATCCGCTATAGCTGTAGCTGCTTACATCGTTTCTCCAAAGGTGGCGCAGATTGCGGCCCTCGCCGCCGTATCGGTGTTGAGGCTAACGTCCGAATATCTCTATACTTTGTCAAGCATACGCTTTTGTTCGATCGATGTACCGTCACCGTCGCTTTTCTCTGTTCTAACGCTGTTTGTGCCGATGTTCGTTGTGTCGCCATATTTCATCTGTGGCAAAAAACGAAAGGCAATATATGCATTAACTGCGTTTGCAGCAGCAACGCTGTTGATTGTCCTATCAGCTTCAAAGGCGTGATTTACGCAGAATTTTTTGTATAAACTCCGATACAGGCGGTAAGCATCCCAAAAACCATGCAGATTATTCCCATAATTCTGAAATAAAGCGCATGTTTAACAAAGAAGGAAAGCACCATGAGCAGACTTGAAGCAATTATGTACGACCGCGCTCTTGATGGCGCAAACGGCCTCATGCCTTTTAATCCACGCAGACGGCGTTTATTTTTTTCCGCCATGATAGCTATTTTTTCAAGCTCATCGGCGTCAATGCATTCATCGTTGTATAATTCGATAAGCTCATCCGATGTATGAAAGTGTATTTTAATGTTTGGCGCGCTTTGGGCGGTAACGCGCGCTTCGGGAGTTATCTGCGCTATTGTGACTATATGAGCGGCTTTCTTTGAAGAAGCTGCCGCCTGCCTATACGCTGCTAAAACATCGTCGGGTGTAATCGGCGATATTTTTTGAAGTGCGGTAACGCAGCCATCGTCATAGACGCACCTTCCGGCAAGCCTGCAGAAGCTGTCGTTGTCCAGGTAGAGTATTATTTGCTTTATATGTTCCCGTACCATCCTGTCGCGCTCCGAAGCTATAAACCTGTCAAGACGTACGCTTTTTATAAGCTCTGACGCAGTGGAAAACATCAATACTGCCACGACTGCAAGCACCGCTGACGCTACTGTAGGCATAAGCGTCTTAAAACAGAAAAATGCCGCGAAAGCGATCACTATCCGCAGAGTTATAAAATCTGCGCCGCGTGCAATCATTGTCCGTTTGCCGTACATACGTTTTTTGTAGAAGCTTCGCTTTTCAAGCCTTTCTTTCATCCGAATCACCTCTTTTTAATAGTTTCCGAATATGCCCGCGCCATACTTCGCATGAGTATGATATAATTGTTTTAAGCAAACTTAACGGAGGATTTACCAATGGATGTATTAAGCAGATTTATAAACTATGCTCGAATAGACACGGCGTCAAAAGATGACATGGACTGCATTCCGAGCACCGAAAAGCAGTTTAATCTCGGCAAACTGCTTGTAGAAGAGCTTCAAGCGCTCGGCGTTCCTAACGCTCGAATCGATGAACATGGCTATGTTTACGCGCATATCGACGCAAACAAAGAGGGTGTACCCGCTTACGGATTCATTGCACATATGGATACGTCGCCCGATGCTTCGGGCAAGAACGTGGAGCCGCGCATAGTCAAATGCTATGACGGAGGCGACATAAAGCTTAACGACTCCACTACGATTTCACCGGCAGAGTTTCCGTCAATCGAGCGCTACATCGGTCAAGACATAGTCGTTGCAAACGGGACGACGCTTCTCGGCGCCGACGACAAAGCCGGCGTCGCGGAAATAATGACGCTTGTTCAAACGCTCATGAACGATCCAACAATAAAGCACGGTAAAATATGTATTGCTTTTACACCTGATGAAGAGGTTGGACGCGGTTCGGACATGTTCGATGTAAAGGGGTTCGGCGCGGACTATGCCTACACAGTCGACGGCGGCGAGCTCGGCGAAATCGAGTATGAAAACTTTAACGCCGCTTCTGCCAATATAGTCGTTCACGGCCGAGGTATACATCCGGGAAGCGCAAAGGATAAAATGATAAATTCAATTCATGTTGCGAATGAGTTTGACGCCATGCTGCCCAGCGCTCAAAGGCCGGAATATACCGAAAACTATGAGGGCTTTATACACTTGACCGATATAAACGGCGATATTGAGTCAACACATATGCACTACATAATCCGCGACCATGACTTTACGAAGTTCACGGAAAAAAAGCGCGTAATGCAGGCTGCGGCCGACTATATAAACCTTCGCTATGGAAGCGGCACGCTCGAGCTAGCGATAACCGATTCATACTATAATATGAAGGAAAAAATCACACCGCATATGCACCTTATCGACAACGTATGCCGTGTGATGCGCGAACTAGGCGTTGAGCCCATAATTAACCCCGTGCGCGGAGGTACGGACGGCGCACGCCTCAGCTATATGGGGCTTCCGTGCCCGAACATATGTACCGGAGGCCATAACTTCCATGGCAGGTATGAGTATATACCGGTGCAATCGATGGAAAAGGTATGTGACATACTGCTTTCAATAGTAAAGCTTGTCGCAGAACAATAACTTAGATGTGTATTAGGCGGCGCGGATATATCTGCGCCGCCATTGTTCACATTGGCGGACTTTTGCTCATACCATGGAATAAAAGCAAAGCACGGAGGTTTGTATGGAAAAGGCTGTGATTCGCCGACGGAAGAAAATGATTTCGATTAGGAGAACGCACAGCCTTTCTAAGCTAAAGCTGCTTATGTCAGTGTTGACGCTGACAACAGTGGCTATAGTCGCATTTTTTTCTTTCGGCAGAAGAGTGTGCAGCGTCGCCTCCGTGATCGCGCAAACGCGTATGAGCGAGCTTATGAGCGAAGCTATAAGCGAATCAGTGCGCGAAACCATGTCAACCTCAGAGATGTATCAAAGCATGGTTTCTATTTCAAACGCTACGGAAAATTCGGCTTTGCTGCAAACAAACACACCGCTTGTAAACCTTGCGGCGTCAAATTGTGTTGCAAACATCCAAAACAAACTCAACGCATTGTGCGAGCAAGGCATATCTATTCCGTTGGGAACACTAAGCGGAATACCTTTTCTGAGCAATCTTGGGCCAAATGTCACCGTGCGGCTTCAGCCGTGCTCTGCTGTACGGTATCAATATGTTTCATCGATCAAATCATCGGGTATAAATCAGACGCTTTACTGTGTAAATTTACGAGTCACGGCTGACAGCAATATAATATTTCCGGGCGCACTTAACAGTGTTTGCGCCGAAATAGATGTGCCTATCGCGCAAAGCGTTATAATCGGCGATGTGCCCGATGCTTATACCGATGTAAATAATGAGGAGGATATGCTGAACCTCGTACCCTCCGCTGATGATTGATTTCCGAAATCCGCTCTATGGGATTACCCTATCTCGGCGACTTCCGTGTCCTTGAGCGCCCTTTCGATCATTTCGGAAAAATCGACAAGCGCTTCACTCTTTCTTATATCCGCTAATCTCGGCTTCGTCACAGGGTGCTGCGGCACAAATACCGTACAGCAATCCTCATACGGCTGTATTGAAGTTTCAAACGTGCCTATTTTGCGGGCAACGTTCGTTATATCCTCTTTATCAAAGCCGATAAGCGGCCTGAATACGGGCAATGACACAGCGTCGTTCGTTGCGCAGAGGCTCTCGAGAGTTTGACTTGCAACCTGCCCGAGCGATTCGCCCGTTATTAACGCAAGTGCGCCATCCTGTCGCGCAATTATTTCGGCAATGCGCATCATGAGACGGCGCATGAGCACCGTTGTCTCCTTAGGAGGACAGTTGTCGTATATTGCAAGCTGTATCTCGGTAAAAGGTACGAGGTGCAGCTTTATTGTGCCTGTGTGTGTTGCAAGTATCCTTGCAAGCTCGACAACCTTGTCGCGGGCGCGTTCGCTTGTGTAAGGATAGCTGTAAAAATGCACAGCGCTTAATTCAAGCCCGCGCTTTGCAAGCATGTAGCCTGCAACCGGACTATCTATTCCGCCTGAAAGCAGCAATGCCCCCCTGCCCGCAGTTCCGGTAGGCATTCCACCCGCGCACGGTATTTCTTTTGTGTAGATGTACGCCATATCTCGTATTTCGACGGATAAGCATATTTCCGGGTTATGAATATCAACCGAAAGCTCAGGCATGTTATCAAGTATATATCCGCCAAGCTCGCGGCATATCGATTGTGAGTTCATGAAAAACTGCTTGTCCGAACGCCTTGCAAATACCTTGAAGGTTCTTTTACCACCGGCAGCTTCCTGTTTCACGACCTCGAGAGCCGTGCGGCATATGGTATCCCAACCTTTCTCTACGCCGTATGACGGGCTGAGTGAATGTATGCCAAACACGCGGGTAAGCATGTCTATCGCTTTTTCATTGTCGTTTTCACCAATACCAAAGGCGTAAATTCGGCCCTGCTCGCGCTTTACCGTAGCGTTCAGTCCGGAAAGCGCGAGCTTTATGCGTTCTATGAGTTTTCGCTCAAAATATGGCCTGTTAAGCCCTTTTAAATGCACCTCTCCGTATCGGATAAGCAGTACGTTTTCCATTTCTTCCTCCGTTTATCTTCTTTTATATCTGCGCAAAACGGCAATTATGCTTTCTATCGCCGCAGCGGCCTCGTCCATCTCGTTGACCGTGTTAAACGGACTGAGGCTGAATCTTATTGCGCTTTCCTGCCTTTCGGGCTTTAAGCCCATTGCGTCGAGTATTCTGTTCTTGCCCTTCTTTTTGGAAGAACACGCGGAGCCCGTAGCGACGTATATCTGCTTCTCTTCAAGCGCGTGAAGAAGCACTTCTCCTCTGACCCCCATGAAAGATGCATTTAGTATGTGCGGTGCTCCGTCCGCTATTGCAGGTCCGTTTATAAACGTATCGTTTATTCGTTTGATGTTGTCGGCAAGGCGTTTTTTGCACGCATACATCCCGTCTATATATTCGCGTGAATGTTCCGTATACTGTGCTATTGCTGCATCCATCGCCATTATGCCTGATGTACAGCTCGTACCCGAACGAAGCCCGTTTTCCTGCCCGCCGCCCGTTTGTCCTCCGAGAAATTTTGTCCTGTTTCGGACGTACAAAGCTCCGACGCCCTTAGGTGCATGGAACTTATGCCCGCTCAATGAATACATATCGCAGAAACGCGCGTTAAACGGCACCCTCAAAAAACCCTGGACTCCATCAACATGAAGAAGCGCGCCGGGAGCCTGCGATATTATTGCGTTATACACAGCAGGTATGTCGTTCACGGCTCCTGTTTCGTTGTTGACCTGCATTATGCTGACAAAGCGTACATCGTCGCCGAGCATTGATTTAAGCATGTCTACGTTTACGCGTCCTGTCGCATCGACTCCAACGAATTCAACCTCGTACCCTACGTCGGCATATCTGCGTGCCGTTTCAAATACAGAGGGATGCTCGACAGCGCTGACAATTATCCTGCCATTGCCGCGCATAGCCCGCAGCGCTCCGGAAAAAGCCATATTGTTGCTTTCCGTTGCTCCGGATGTAAATATGATTTCGTTCGGAGTAACGTTTATAGTGTCGGCAATACGTCTGCGCGCACCGTTGACTGCCTTTTCAACCGTGACGGCAGGCCCGTATGCGCTCGAAGGATTGAAATACGTTTCGGTCATATATTTTTTCGCAACTTCTGCGGCACTGCCGAAGGTGCGCGTTGTTGCGCTGTTATCAAGATAGATCATCGAATCACTCCGTTGATTTTATTGTCGAGAGGTTTTCCTCTCATAATATAGATATGCTCATCGCGCAAATACGTTATAGAGCACATCGCTTCTTTGCATATTGAACATGATACCACATTTTTTAATTATAATGTACGGAAATTTTGACGGCATAGCGACTATATCACTTTGCCTCTATAATTGGAGCAGAACGTTTGAAAATGCCGTATGGCTTTTTTTTCGATAATCTATTATAATACTCATGTTAATAACAACATACATTAACAGAGGTGCAATAATGAATAATTTTGTAAATCTGCGTTCCGAAATCGGGAAGCTTAACACCGTTATGCTACATCGCCCCGGCATCGAGGTGAACCAGCTTATCCCCGATTATCTGGAGCGTATGCTTTCAGAGGACATCCCATACCTTCCGGCCGCGCAAGCCGAGCATGATCGCTTTGCACAGGTGCTGCGCGAGCATAATGTTAACGTGCTGTATCTTGAGGATCTTTTTGAGGAAGCCGTGAAAGATGAACTTCACAAAAAGGAGTTTATTGAGGATTATCTCTTGGTTGCTGAAGTTCAGGCAGAAACCCTAAAGGACGTTATCCGCGAGTATCTCAGCGGCAAGACGCCCAAAGAGCTTTTCTATGAGGTGTGCAAAGGCGTAATGCGTAAGGATCTTGCCGATTATCCCACAAAGCCGCTTCCTCTGCTCGTAAAAGATGATTACCCCTTCTTCACGGATCCGGTATCATCTATGTATTTCACAAGGGATATAAGTATCTGCATTGGCAACGGAATGATAGTAAGCTCCATGAGCATGCCGTTCAGAAGACGCGAGGCGCTGCTTATGCGCTATATACATAAATACCATCCGTCGTTTAATGATACGCCGTTGTGGTACGACTATAAGCTCGGCTACGGCATCGAGGGCGGCGACCTGCTTGTTTTATCCGATAAAGTTATGGCAATAGGCTACGGACAGCGTACAAGCCTCGGAGCGATTGAATACGTTGCAAAGAAGCTTTTAACAAACGGCTACGAGCGAATAATCGTATTTAACCTTCCGAAGTCGCGTAAATACATGCATCTCGACGTACTTTGCACAATGGTTGACTACGATAAATTCATCGTCAATCCTCAGGTCTACGCCGGCGAATTTGACATTTATGAGCTCACGCTCAATAAAGACGGTTCTCTCGGCGCGTCATGTTCCAGCGAATCGCTTGAGAGCATAATGAAGCGTGCGCTGAAGGTGCCTGCGGTCAACTTCATTCAGGTTGGCGGCGGCGACCCAATGATCGCTGCGCGTGAACACTGGAACATGGGCTCAAACTCGCTTACTATAGCTCCGGGCGAAGTTATTACATATGAGCGCAACGAAGTCACAAACGCGTTGCTCGAAAAGAATGGCGTAAAGGTCAACACCATCCCGGGCAGCGAGCTATCAAAAGGTCGCGGCGGCCCGCGCTGCATGAGCATGCCTATAAACAGACAGCCGCTCAATTAATTCGTATAGAGACGAATAAAGTTTACTCTTCCCCACCTTGCGATATTCGCAAGGTGGATTTTTGATAGTCGGCAAAGCGACACAGCAGCCTATACTTGAGCTGAGCGCATATGATATAATACAAATGAGGAGGTTCGGCATGAGCCATATTATGACAGCGATATATTTACTACCGCTTGCTCTGCTAATCAGCATGGTTGTTTATCTGCCGATATTTTTTGTCCTCCGTAAAAAGCGCATACCATGTAATCCGTTGCGGCACGCATTTAATATTTGTTCTATATGCTATATGATCGTGTTGTTCCTGATAGTGTTTTCGGGCGGAAGAACGGCCGCATACGGGCGTGCGTTGAACATATCACCTTTGAAAGAGACTCTTTTCTACACCTATGCATATGGAGAAAAGCTTGTAAATTCACAGTTTATGCTCAATATATTTATGTTCGTGCCGCTCGGATTTTTGCTGCCGCTAGTCATAGACAAAAAATCATTCGGATTTATTGCAACACTGTTTTCGTGCCTTGGAATAACGCTTGCAATCGAGTTTATACAGTACATTATCGGCCGTGTTGCCGACATCGATGACGTTATAGCAAATACACTGGGCGGAATCGTTGGATTTTGTATATTTGCTATCGTTGACGCATTGCTAAAAAAGCTGCGCCTTTACAGGAGCGTACGCGGAATTATGCCCTATCCCCCCTGTGCTTGCACCGCGTTTGCGTTAGTAGCCGCATTTATTTTAATTGCGCCGTTCGCTGCTGACAAAGCGTATTACGGCACTGACAGAGTCGGAATAGCCGCAAGCATGATGATGCCGCACGATGCGCAAGTGCTCATGAACGATTATGATTTTGCACAAAGCGCAATGCTCTATTCGCTGTCGGAAATCGATATAAGCGCGGTTTTCGCGGAGGCTGCGGAACGCTTGACGGGCGAAAGATTTGATTTACGCAAAAGTGCAGACGGTATGCTTGAGGGTGAACTATGCGGGAAACGCTTATCTGTTTTTGACGACGGTCGTTGGACATATTCTTTTTTCGGCGCCGCGCCGATGGGAGAATCGCTTATTTCAGATGAAGAGTGTATCAAAGCAGCCAAGCGTATAGTAGAGCACTTTCTTGAATCGGACGAAATAATAAGCAATGTTAAAACGGAGATTTGTGATATATACGGAAATGCATCTCACGATACTGCGTTGGCGTGCAAGCGCATCGTTCTTACTATTGAAAAAGAACCGTCCAATTTAAGTACATGGCCTCAAAAGCAAACGGACGGAAATGCGACCGTAATACTTGCGAGTGATTGCGTTATATCATATATGAACTTCGATGTGCTTCGTTATGAAGCTTCCCGCATGATTGAAATAATGCCGCCGACTGCTGCCGTTGAACGAGCGAAACGGTTTGGCTACAGGCTTAGCGGGTATTCTAATATGGTAATTAGCGATGTTGCGCTTTCATATACTCGTATCGCTGCAAAAAAGCAGCTAATTCCCATATACTTCGTAACGCTTTCGGCGACAAGAAATGCAACCGGCAATCGCTATACATGGAAAACCATTATAAACGGCGCCCGCTAAGCTTTAAGCAGCGCGTGCAGAACTTGACTCAAGCCTATTAGCGGTATCGTCAATAAAAGCCATAATATCGAAAACCTCAAGCAGACTTGCCCGTACAAATTCAGCCGAACGACCGAATAATCCCAGACGTTCAGCCGAAGTTTAATATTTACCACGAATCCCGTAATAAACTCAATGCAGGTTATAAGGAAAGCGCCTATTATACATTTACTCCATATTGGTAGCCCGTACCGTGTAAACAACCCGTGAATCAGCATAAAAGCGCATCCGCCCGCTGCTGCCATACTTATATGACTATAGCCGCGATAAATAATCTCTACTATAACATACCCTATTGCGCCTATTACAAACGCAGTCATTAGTTCCAATGCTCTCATAATACGATTATTTCCTCAATTTCATAAATTATTCAAATATATGAGCTTGTGTTTTGCCGAAAAATGGTATAATAAACTATAAAGTGAATTATCAGGAGGATGTATATATGGCAACAGCTGTATGGGCGCACAGGGGCGCAAGCGCATACGCACCCGAAAACACACTTGAAGCATTCGATCTTGCACTCAAAATGGGCGCAGACGGTATCGAACTTGACGTGCATATGACAAAGGATAATAAACTCGTCGTAATCCATGACGAAACCGTAAACAGAACTTCGAACGGAAACGGATTTATAAAGGATATGACATGTAAAGAGCTTAAGCAGCTCGACTTCTCCAACGGGATCGAGCAATACAAAAACGTAAGAATCCCAACACTGACTGAGGTTTTCGGATTTGTCCGCGGCACAAATCTTTACATGAATATAGAACTCAAGTGCGATAAGATAATCTACTACGGCATTTGGGATGAAATAGTCCGTTTAGCCGCCCAAATGGGAGTTTCGGACAGGATAATCTATTCGTCGTTTAATCACTATGTGCTTATGGAGCTTCGCAAAGTGAATCCCGATGCAAAAATCGGTCTTCTCTATGGCTGCGCACTGTATGACCCTTGGGAATATGCTAAATACTTAGGCGCAAATGCTATCCACCCCCACTATGCTGTCGCGCTGCAGGCGCCCGGCCTTATCGAGGGATGTAAAGCAAGCGGCGTAGCCATCCATCCATGGACTGTCGATAGTATCGACACCATGCGCAAGCTCATGAGCATGGGCGTAGATGCAATAATCACCGATAAGCCTGATGAAGCTGTGAAGATTCGCAGAAATCTTTGATGCGCTGTCGCATCTTATCTTGTAATCAACGTGACCGCCGGATAACGGCGGTCTGATACTGTCGAAAAAGTGGTTAAACGCCACTTTTTCGAGTTTTTAAGGGTTTCGTATCTCACATTCGCTTCCGGGCGGCGAAACCCGCAAAGTACGAAAACCTCCGGGTTTTCATCCGTTTTGACGCACATGTCGTCAAAGCCGGAATTAACTTAAGGGGCTGCGGCCCCTTAACAAACACGGGGTTGTTCTACAAGCTGCGACCGCCGGATAAGGCGGTCTTTGCTTATACTTATTAAAGCATAATAAGCTTTTGCCCATGTTATAGACTGCTTCGACATTCGGAGTAAATAATAAATCCGGTTAAGCTTCATGCGACATAATGCGCCGTCTTTCAACAAACATGAAAATGAGCATACCGAACTTGTGAAACGGCACGCTCATTTTGAACGTCTTGTATGGCTGTCAAAGCCGCACGTTATCAGAAATCAATTTTACTTTCGATATATGAGCACAATTCGTCTATGCAAAGACGTATTTGCTGCATCGAATCGCGGTCGCGCACTGTTACGGTGTCGTCTTCGAGAGTATCAAAATCAACGGTTATGCACAGCGGCGTTCCTATTTCATCTTGTCTGCGATACCTTCTTCCGATAGCTCCGGCGTCATCGTAGTCGATCCTGAAGCGTTTAGACAGCATTGCATATACTTCACGCGCCTTATCGCCGAGTTTCTTTTGAAGCGGCAGCACCGCCGCCTTAAAAGGCGCAAGCGCGGGATGCAGATGCAGAACGTTTCGTACATCTCCGCTTTCCAGCTCTTCCTCGTCATATGCGTCGCACAGGAAAGCAAGCGCTACTCTGTCCGCGCCCAGCGACGGCTCTATGCAGTACGGGACATACTTCTCGCTTGTAAACGGGTCTTGATATTCCATCTTTTCGCCCGAATGATTTGCGTGCGCAAGAAGGTCGTAGTCGGTTCGATCGGCAACGCCCCAAAGCTCTCCCCAACCGAACGGGAATAGATACTCGATATCTGTTGTTCCGTTTGAATAGTGCGAAAGTTCTGCCTGATCATGCTCTCTGAGACGCATATTTTCCTCTCGCATGCCGAGCGAGAGAAGAAACTTTCTGCAATACTCCTTCCAGTAATTGTACCATTCAATGTCTTTTCCGGGTTCACAGAAGAATTCAAGCTCCATCTGCTCAAACTCTCTTGTCCTGAACGTAAAGTTGCCCGGGGTTATCTCGTTCCTGAAGCTTTTGCCTATCTGAGCGATGCCAAACGGTATTTTTTTTCGCATTGAGCGCTGCACATTTTTAAAGTTCACGAATATACCCTGTGCGGTTTCGGGACGAAGATAAAGCTCTGCCGCCGTGTCCTCGTTAACTCCCTGATACGTTTTGAACATCATGTTGAACTTTCGTATCGTCGTAAAGTCTTTCTTGCCGCACTCGGGGCAAACTATGTCGTGCTCATTTATGTAGTCAAACATCTGCTCATTTGTCCATCCGTCAGGATGAACATCTTCGAGGTTATGCTGAAAAGCATAGTCTTCGATAAGCTTATCTGCTCTAAAACGAGCTTTGCAGGCCTTGCAATCCATGAGCGGATCGTTAAAATTGCCGACATGACCCGATGCCACCCATGTTTCGGGGTTCATGAGTATCGCGGAGTCCATGCCCACGTTATACGGACACTCCTGTACAAACTTGCGCCACCATGCCCTTTTTACATTGTTTTTATACTCGACACCGAGCGGTCCATAATCCCAGGCGTTCGCAAGGCCGCCGTATATTTCCGACCCCGGAAATATGAATCCGCGGTTTTTGCAGAGCGCAACGAGTTTATCCATAGTTACCTTTGTATTCATTGCAGTTCTCCTTAAGAATTTCCATATAATAATATTATCGCAGCGTATCTTTGTCAAGGCGGATAACGCCTGTCAAAGCAAGCTTCGCGTAAGAGCAGAAAACCGGCAGAGTATTCATATGAACCGATAAAAAGCAGTACGCAATCTCTGCTAACCGACGGCTTGGCAAAAAGTCGCGCTACTGTTTATGACTACCCATCCTGATTAAATATCCTTCCTGAAGTGCGGCAAATGAAGCAACGGCACAAGCAATACTTGCACTATATTTCAAATCAACGGCGGACACGGTCAATGGAAGAATAAACAGCATAGCCCCTGTAATCCTGTTCAAAACGGTATGCTTTACTACTAACCTTTTCTGAACTATGTATCCGGAAATTACATTAATAATCTTTGTGACTGCAATCATGCCGACCCATATCCAAAGCTGTGTAGATATAGTCAATACCGGCAACAGTTTAATAAGACAAACCGTAATAAATACGAAATCTGCAGCAGAATCTAATGTAGAGCCAAATTCACTGACGGAACCTGTTTTTCTCGCAATAACCCCATCAATCATATCGGTAAATCCTGCCACACAATATAAAATATAAAACAAAGGAGAAAACACAGGAAAGAACAACAGCATTACACTGCACAGAATTCTGCAGCTTGTTATGGTATTCGCCATGCGTTCACCTCGGTCAAATCTCAGCTTACAAAAGCTATTTTCATGTACGGATTGTATCACGCTCTCAGCATTATTTCAAAGGAGCAAGGAATGAAAAGTCCACCGTAATTCTATCAAAATTACGGCGGACTCATGGCGGAGAGTTAGGGATTTGAACCCTAGTTACGGTTCCCCGTAAACACGATTTCCAGTCGTGCGCCTTCGACCACTCAGCCAACTCTCCGTGACGCTTGAATATGATACAATATGATTCTGAAAAAAACAAGTAGAAAAGCGAAATCAAATTATATATAAAATTCTCCGTTAGCGGTGCTTGACAACACATGGTTGATGCGTTAGAATAACCACCGTCGAATGACTAATGCGGGAGTAGCTCATTTGGTAGAGCGCCGCCTTGCCAAGGCGGAGGTGGCGGGTTCGAGCCCCGTCTCCCGCTCCAAATTAGTCCGACTTGATAAATGCCTCCTTAGCTCAGTTGGCTAGAGCACCTGACTCTTAATCAGGGTGTCCAGGGTTCGAGTCCCTGAGGGGGTACCAAAAAGTTGCCGTGGACAATACGGCAACTTTTGTTTTGTTGCTGACTCATTATAATATAAATTGTTGACACATCTTCCCTGTGGTGATAGAATACACTCGAAATTGAATAGCGTGTGTATTTGCGCATTGCGCCGGCAGAAATGCCGAGGGAATTCGGATGCGATTTCCGAGCTAGCCCAGTAACCGTGAAGCTGACGAAAGGATGTTTTTACCACTGCCATGTGGCGGGAAGGTGTCCGATTAGGATGAAGCCAAGCCGGGAGACCTGTTTACACATTGAAGTTCCTGGGGCGGGGCGAAGCTGCTTGATTTGTTTTAAGCATATTCATCGCTTGCTTTTAGGGGTAAGCGATATTTTTTACCCCTCCTCCATCGATGCTATTCTTTTCAGAAAATTAAGGAGGGTGTTTTATGAAAAACCTGAAAGTTTTAGCTGTTGTAATGGCTGCGTTGACAGCATTTGCGTTTGTCGGATGCTCGATATCGACCCAAAATGACGGTACGGTTGTATTTAAGGATATGACCGACCGCGAAATCAAGCTCGATGCTCCGGCTGAGCGTATTGTAGCGCTCACCGCAGCAGACTGTGAGATAGTTTACGCACTCGGCGCAGGCGATAAACTCGTCGGACGCGGCAAATATTGCGACTATCCCGAAGACGTTTTGGCAGTTGCCGAAGTTGAATCAGGCAGTGAAACGAATGTTGAGCAGATAATTGCTCTCAATCCGCAGGTAGTGCTTATGAGCACCATGGATCAGACAACGGAGCAGGTCGCGGCTCTTGAAGAGGCGGGCATAAAAGTCGTCGTAAGCGCAGCGAATGATATCGATGGCGTATATGCGGCCATCGAAATGATAGGCAAAGTCGTAGGCATGAACGACGAGGCAGCAAAGCTCGTTGAAAGCATGAAGGCTTCCTTTGAGCAGATAAGGTCTAAGGCGACGGGTGACGGCACAAAGACGGTCTATTTCGAGGTCTCCCCTCTTCAATACGGCCTTTGGACAGCCGGCAGCGGCACATTTATGGATGAAATCGCCGCCATGCTTGGACTTAAGAACGCCTTTGCGGACATATCCGGCTGGGCAGAGATATCCGAAGAGCAGGTCATCGAGCGTAACCCCGACTACATCGTAACAATATCGATGTATTACGGCGACGGTCCAACGCCCGTCGAGGAAATTATTGCGCGAGAGGGCTGGCAAAACATAACCGCTATCAAGGAGAACCGTGTATTCAATTCCGATTCGAACGCTATTTCGCGCCCCGGTCCGCGTCTCGTTGACGCTGCCGAAGCATTGTTTAAATTCGTTTATGAGGATATAAAGCTTGACAATGCGGCATAAGGAATTGCCATTTGACGGGGATGCATCGTCATCCCCGTCTTCAACTGTTCGAGCGAAAAAACCGCTTTTCAATCGTAGCGGCTTTAGTTGGCTCGGCCATTTGATACTCGCCATTGCGGTGCTTGCGACGGCGATAATTTGCATTTGTCTCGGCAGCGTGAATGTTCCGGTTAAAGACACCGTAGACATCATCTTAAAATCGTTGTTCGGACTTCATCAATCGTCCGACCCTTCGTATGTATCCATAATCATGTCTGTGCGTCTGCCGCGCATCATGTGTGCTGCGCTTGTAGGCGCGGCTCTTTCACTTTGCGGATGTGCAATGCAGGGCCTTCTCAAAAACCCTCTCGCCGACGGTTCAACGCTCGGAGTATCGTCAGGCGCTTCACTCGGCGCCGTGATCGCTATAGCATTTGATATAACCATTCCGTTTCTGCCGTTGGCCGGAACGATGGTGATGTCAATAATATTCGCCTTTGCTTCATTGATAGTAATACTTCTTCTTGCTTATAAGCTCGACCATTCGCTTTCTACAAATACAATAATACTTTTAGGCGTAATATACTCGATGTTTGTGTCAAGCATAATCAGCCTAATTATTACGTTCGCTTCGTCAAAGGTTAAGCACATTACATTCTGGACAATGGGCAGCTTATCGGGCAGCAACTATAAAAACGTGATCGTGCTGCTTGCCGTACTCATTGTATGCGGAATTGCATTGTTGAGACGTGCGCCTGAATTGAATGCATTTGCTGTCGGAGAGGATAACGCCAGAAGTATAGGTGTTGACATAAGGCGTGTTAAGCTTGAAATACTTATATCCGTTTCGGTGCTCATAGGTGTATGTGTATCGATAGGCGGAACCATAGGCTTTGTCGGACTCGTCATACCGCACATTATCCGTATGATAACCGGCCCTAATCATAAAAGCCTCCTCCCTGCCTCCGTCTATTTCGGCGCGATTTTCCTTATGCTTGCCGATCTTGCGGCGCGCACGATAGCAAGCCCGGCGGTGCTTCCCATCGGCGTTGTAACGTCGCTTGTTGGTGCAGTCGTATTTGTGTTCATATTTTTCAGGTCAAGAAAGGGAGCATAGCATGCTGAACGTCGAAAACATGACAGTGCGCTACGGTGAAAACACCATTGTCAAAGCCATAAGCTTCGATGTTCTCGAAGGCCAATGGCTCATGCTTGTCGGCCCAAACGGCGCAGGAAAGTCAACGATAGTAAACGCAATAGCTCAAGGCGTGCCTTACAGCGGCAATGTGACTTTCGGCGGTAAAGACGTGCGCCGCATGAAGCCTTCCGAATTCGCAAAAAACTGCGGCATACTTACTCAGACGCACAACGTCAACTATTCATTCACCGTAGAAGAAATAATACGACTCGGTCGATACTCATATTCAGGCGGCCTGTTTGCAAAATCCTCGAGCAACGATGATAAAGCCGTTGAAGAGGCCGCGCGACTCACAGGAATGCTTTCGCTCATGCAGCAATCCGTGCTTACACTCTCAGGCGGTGAACTTCAAAGGACATTCTTAGCGCAGCTTTTCGCACAGAATCCAAAGCTTTTGATACTCGATGAGCCGAGCAATCATCTCGATTTAGTGTATCAACGCCAAATATTCGAGCTTACGCGCGAATGGCTGGCCCATAGCGGGCGTGCAGTGATATCCGTAGTCCACGACCTGAGCCTGGCGAAAAAATACGGTACCCATGCGCTCTTGCTCCACAACGGACGCATTGAAGCATTTGATACCGCCGACAAAGTATTGACACGCGCCAATCTTAATACGGTATATTCCATGGATGTGTATGCATGGATGCAGTCACAGCTTACAATATGGAAGGATTGACTCAAAATGAAAACTCAGCTCAATATGACCGATACACGCTGTGATCTCGACAGGTTTTGGTGCAGGCAGGATTTTGTTGACCTTATCGATGGATTTGACGGCGTTGAGCTTATGTGCATTGAAGGCGATACTCGCGGCATTATACCTAAGGAGCGCGTCATAGGCCTGCACATGAACTGCCTGCCGTACTGGGTAGATTTTTGGAACGGAAACGAACAGGCACTTGAAGAGGAATTCGGCTCGCTTGACGAGTGCGAACGCGCATATGGCGGAAGCGACCGTTCGGCACTCATAAACCATTATTTGCGCGATATAAGCGCCGCATTGCGCTATGAAGCCGAATATATGGTATTCCATGTTTCGGATGTTCGTGTTGACGAATCGCTTACACGCCAATTCAGGCGCAGCGATGCTTCGGTTATTGTGGCAACGTGCGAGCTTATGGACGCGCTTTTATCCTTTTGTCCAAACATGCCGGCGGTATTTTTCGAAAACCTCTGGTTACCGGGGCTTACTTTTACGGATGTTTCGGCAACAAGGCTGCTGCTTGACGCCTTTCCCGACAGACGTTTTGGGCTCATGCTTGATACTGGTCATATTGCTCATACATGCCTTGAGCTCACTACGCAGGAAGAAGCGCTTTCCTATATAAACAAACTGCTTGATGAGCACGGCCCAATATGCGAACGCATACGCGGCGTTCATCTTAACATGTCTATTACAAGCGATTACTGCAAACGTATGATGGCTTCTCCCCCACCGCTTGCATCAACATACGGCGAGCGTATGACTCAAATGTTTTACCACGGTTTCAGCTGCGATAGGCATATGCCGTTCACATGCGACGGCGTTGATACGCTTATCAAAAGAATATCGCCTGACTATCTCACTTTTGAGTTCATAACGAACGGCAGTGAACAGCTTAAGCATTACATATTGCAGCAACGACAGGCGCTCCGCATCTGACGATGCATATGCTATGCTTGCATTCATGTACAATAATATGTAGAATAAACGGGCAATAATTATTGGGGGAAGGTTTTATGGAAAAAAAGAGAAACAGCTTCATAATACCGCTTTATTGTTTCGGCATCATTGCCGTTTTTGCGGCCGTGCTCATAATTCCCGCTGCAAGAGCTTGGTTTGAAGGCGCAACAGCCGAACATCCTTTTATAATGGGCTTTTTCAAGTTCGCCTTTCTGGCGCTGTCAGGTGAACTTATTGCCCTCCGCATCAAGGGTAAGCGCTGGAGTTTGCCATCATATGTGATTGCAAGATTCGCACTATGGGGACTTATCGGCGTATGGATAACTTTCATGATGAAGGTATTTTCAAGCGGGATTGGCTCGCTTATCGAAAAAAACATAATTATCGGAAGCGGCAGCAAATTCCTCAAGGCGCTTTTTACGAGCGCAACAATGAACCTGACATTCGGCCCCACCTTTATGGCCGTACATAAGTGCTCCGACCGTGTTCTTGATATGATAAAAATCAAGGAGAAGGTCTGTATAGAATCGGTAATAGGCAGCATCAATTGGAGCGCATTTGTAAGATTTACGCTCATTAAAACCGTTCCTCTCTTCTGGATACCCGCGCATACGGTAACGTTTCTGCTGCCTGAAGCATACCAAGTGGTGCTTGCTGCGTTTCTTTCGGTAGCGCTTGGCATAATACTTAGCTTTGGCACAAAGAAACGGTCCGTCTAACATAAGTTTTAAAATTTGGCCGTCGGTACATCCTTACCGGCGGCATTGTTGCATAATATATAAAATTTATACTTGACCTTATACACTAACAGCCATATAATATTTTTTCGAGTAGACGACGCAAGGAGTATAGCAATGAAAGACTTTTACGAAAGCCCCCTTGCATCGCGTTACGCTTCGGACTACATGCTTAAGCTGTTTTCTCCGGATACGCGATACAAAACATGGCGTAAATTGTGGGTTGCTCTGGCTCGTGCCGAGCATTCTTTGGGTCTTCCGGTAACAAGTGATCAGGTCAGTGAGCTTGAAGCGCATGTCAACGACGAGATTGATTATAATGTTGTCGCAGAAAAGGAAAAAGAAATACGACATGATGTAATGGCTCATATATATGCATACGGTCTTTCATGCCCCAACGCAAAAGGTATAATCCACCTTGGCGCGACAAGCTGCTACGTTACCGACAATGCCGATTTGATTATAATGCGCGACGCTCTTTTGCACATAAGGAAAGAGCTTTTGTGCGTAATAGGAAGGCTTTCGGAGTTTGCAGCAGAATACAAATCGCTCCCCACACTCGGCTATACACATTTTCAGCCCGCTCAGCTAGTGACGGTCGGAAAGCGCGCGTGTTTATGGATACAAGATCTTATGCTTGATCTTGATGAGCTCGATTTTGTCATCTCCACGCTCAAATTCCACGGCTGCCGTGGCACCACGGGGACAGAAGCAAGTTTTCTCAACCTGTTCGACGGCGATGAGAAAAAAGTTCGCAAGCTCAGTATCCTAATCGCCAACGAATTTGGATTCGATAGCATATTCCCTGTTGCCGGTCAAACATATCCGCGAAAATTCGACAGCAGAATACTTAATGTACTAAGCAGTATCGCGCAGAGCGCGTACCGTTTCGCAAACGATATACGTCTTCTGCAGCAGTTGCGCCAGCTTGAAGAGCCCTTTGAAAAGGAGCAGGTAGGTTCTTCCGCAATGGCATATAAGCGCAATCCCATGCGCTGTGAAAGGATATGCTCGCTTTCGCGCTATATAATGGTCGATGCGCTCAATGCTCCGCTTACGGCATCTGTTCAGTGGTTCGAGCGTACGCTTGACGATTCGGCAAACAGGCGTATATCGCTCCCCGAAGGCTTCCTTGCGGTAGACGCCGTGCTGCGTATAATGAATAACGTCACAAACGGTCTCCATGTAAATATCAGAATTGTCGAACGCGCCGTAATGGAATATCTCCCGTTCATAGCTACGGAAAACCTTCTTATGGCTGCGGTCAAAAAAGGCGGCGACAGACAAAAAATGCACGAGCGCATTCGCGTGGCGTCAATGGAAGCCACAAAGCGCATGAAAGAAGGCGAAAACTGCGATCTCCTCAGCAGACTTGCCGCCGATCCCGATTTTATACTCGATGCCGACGAAATTTCATCGGCGCTCAATCCCAATGATTACACAGGAAGGTGCGCCGCGCAGGTTGATGAGTTTTTAAGCTCGTTACCCGTCGTTCCCAAGAATATCGATGATGTTGATTCATCATTGAAAGTATAGCGAAAGAATCGCGTCCGACAAGCTCGTAGCTTGTCGGACGCGATTTTTAAGATATGTTCTTCAGTCTTACGACGAAGACAGTATACACAAACACGAAAGGAGTTCACTGATTTGAACAACATACGACATCTGCTCGAGCCGCAGGATTTTTCGGTTAAAGAGCTCGGTTCCCTTTTGGAACTTGCAGACAGTATCGTAAACGCCCCTGAAAAATATGCCGAAAAATGCAAGGGTAAGATACTTGCAAGCCTTTTCTATGAACCGTCTACACGGACAAAATTCTCTTTCGATGCCGCAATGCTCCGCCTTGGAGGGCAGGTTATTGGTTTTTCAGACCCTAACACGAGCAGCACCGCTAAAGGCGAAACCGTTGCCGACAGCGCAAAGACAGTCTCTCAGTATGCCGACATAATCGTTGTACGCCACCCAAAGGAAGGAACGGCGCGACTTATGAGCAAGCACGCTGACTGCCCCGTAATCAACGCAGGCGACGGCGGGCATCAGCATCCGACGCAGACATTGACCGACCTTCTTACCATCATGCATTATAAGAAACGCTTAACCGACCTTACGATAGGCGTTTGCGGCGACTTGATGTTCGGGCGCACAATACACTCGCTTGTATCATGTCTTTCGAGATTTTCAAACGTCAAGTTTGTGTTCATTTCGCCGGATGAGCTTAAAATGCCTACATATATAAAGGACAGCCTTAATAAGCTCGGCATCTCGTATTATGAAACAGACAATCTCGAACATGCCATACCGGATCTCGACATACTTTATATGTCCCGCGTGCAGCGCGAACGGTTCATTAACGAAGAAGAATATATGCGTCTGAAAGATTTCTTTATACTTACGCGCGATAAGCTTGATACGGCAAAGAAGGACATGATCGTCATGCATCCTCTGCCCCGCGTAAATGAGATAGCGACCGACGTCGATGACGACCCGCGCGCCGTATACTTCAATCAGGTAAAATTCGGAATGTATGTCCGTATGGCACTTATTCTTTCACTTTTAAGGCTCGATGAAAGGAGCGTATTATCATGATAAACGTGTCAAAGCTGAAAAAAGGCATTGTTCTCGACCATATCACTCAAGGACATGGCTACAAGGTTTTCGAGCAGCTCGGACTTGATAAGCTCGACGATGTAGTCGTTCTCATGCGTAACGTAGACAGCAAAAAGATGGGCAAAAAAGACCTCATAAAGATTGAAACCGACCTTAAGCTCGACTTCGATGTTCTTGGGCTCATTGACCCCGGCATCTCCGTTACATATGTAAGCGATGGCGTTCCCGTGAAAAAGCTGCACCTCACGCTCCCTGAAACCGTGACCGGCATACTCACTTGCAAAAACCCGCGCTGCATAACAAACGTCGAAAAAATCGATGAGATCACGTTCAGACTCGTCGATCCGGACAAAAAGCAATACGCCTGCGAATACTGCGATGCCCGCACCAGCCTGTAAGCCGTATGACTACGCTCTACTTCAATGCAAGGCTAATAGATAAGAACGCGGACATTTGCGGTGCGCTTGCTACGGAAGGCGGCGTCATAACATATGTCGGTGACGCTGCTGGAGCTCCATGCTGCGATGCTCATATTGACGTCGGCGGGAACATACTTATGCCCGCGCTTATAGACATGCACTGTCACCTTCGCGATCCGGGGCAGACGCAAAAAGAAACGCTTGAAACAGGTATGTGCGCTGCGCTCAGCGGAGGCTATTCGACGCTTGTTGCTATGGCCAACACCGTACCTGTCTGCGAAACAGCGCAGGAGGCACGCGATATTGAAGAACGCGCGCGCGCGCTCACCATGTGCAACGTGATACAGGCTGCCGCCGCAGGAGTCGGGCTCGGCGATACCGTTGCTACAGACTACGCTTCGTTTGCAGGGAAAATTAAGGTCGTCTCAAATGACGGCAAAACGATATTCAACGATGACTTTATGCGTGAGCTGCTAAGAGCTTCTTCCCAATATGGGTTTATAATCAGTACCCACTGCCAGCCCGAGCGAGACACGGTTAATCGCGATATAAGGCTTTTGCGCGAAGTCGGAGGCAACCTCCATGTAGGACATATCAGCCGCTGCGAAACGCTTGCTGCCATAAAAGAAGCGCGAAACAGCGGATTGCACCTCACATGCGAAGTTACGCCTCATCACATTTTCGGCTATGATTGCGATTATAAGGTAAACCCTCCTCTCAGGCGCAAGTGTGATGTGCAAGCGCTCATAGAAGGTATACGGGACGGTTCGATAGACTGCTTCGCCACCGACCACGCACCACACACTCCAGAGGATAAGCAAAAGGGGGCTGCGGGTATATCCGGTATAGAGTTTGCCGCTTCGATACTTAACACGGTGTGTGCAGAAAACGATATACCGCTGACCACGTTTTCGAGAATAGCCTCTTATAATCCAAGCGTTATTCTCGGCTTGCCCCCTGCCGTCTTGGCTGTAGGAGCGCCCGCAAACATAGTTATATTTGACCCGAGCGCAGAATGGTCGATAAATCCGGACAATATGATATCGAAATCTCACAACACGCCCTTTGGAGGAAGGCGAATAAAAGGGCGTATAGTTAAAACAATTATCGGAGGTATAACAAAGTATGAATATAATGGATAAGCTCGCCAACCGCGCAAAAATCGTCGGACCCGTATGCGTGGGGCTTGATACAAAGCTTGAGTTCATCCCCAAATGCATTTCGGAAACTAACGGCACTGCGGGTGAGCATATATTCGAATTCAACAAACGCATAGTTGATGCGACAAAAGATACCGCATGCTGCTATAAGCTTCAAATCGCATGCTATGAGGCGCTCGGCCTTGACGGCTTAAGGGCTTTTTCGGATACGCTTAAGTACATCCGCTCAAACGGCCTTATCGCTATATCGGACATAAAGCGCGGCGACATCTCATCTACCGCCGCTCAGTACGCGAAAGGACACTTCTGCGGTGACTTTGAAACAGATATCATAACAGTAAACGGCTATATGGGTGTAGACGCCATATCGCCGTATGCGCCTTATTTCGAAAAAGGCAAAGGCATGTTCGCGCTTGTCAAAACGTCAAATCCAAGCAGCGTTGATTTACAGGATACATTAGAGTCGGACGGTCGACCGGTATATATGCATATGGCTGAGCTCGTGTCAAAGTGGGGCAGCAGTTATACGGAAAACAGAGGCTTAAGTGCGATAGGTGCCGTCGTCGGCTTGACATACCCTGACGAGTTCATAAAGATAAAGGCCGTTATGCCAAATACGTTTTTTTTGATACCCGGTTACGGCGCACAGGGCGGCACAGGAAAAGATCTTGCGCGCATATTTGGCGATGGCATTTGCGGCGTCGTAAATTCGTCGCGCGGTATAATCGGAGCGCACAAAGGAAAAACGGAAGGCGACGACTTTGTGTCATATATCGCCTGCGCTGCAGCAGCAATGCGTGAGGATATAATGAAATGGCTGTGATAACGGAAAATATTTCCGTAGCTGAAAACATACGCCTTATGCGCGTAAGCGGCTTGAAAAAAGGCGGCTGCGGCCAGTTTTATATGATAAAGCCTGCCGAAACGACGGACCCGCTATTGGGGCGACCGATCAGTCTTCACGACTACGATGAAATCTCTGGAGTGGCGTCATTCCTTTATGCCGTTGTCGGCAAGGGAACGCGAGCCTTGTCGCGCCTTCAATCGGGTATGGAGCTTACAGTACACGGACCATACGGGAACGGCTTCAAAGTTTTTGATTCAGATGCGGTACTAATAGGAGGAGGTATAGGTATTGCACCGCTTTTCATGCTTGCAAAAGATATTGGAAGGCGCTATCCTCAAAAGCGAGTAACCGCCTATCTCGGTTTTTCATCTGAACCGTTCATGGTTGACGCATTTAGAGATGTGTGTGATGATGTATTCGTAAACGTCGGCGGCTATGTAACGGACGATGTTGATTTTTCATTAGACGCCGTTTACTATGCCTGTGGCCCTACGCCGATGATGAAGACGGCGGCGAGCAAAACGAACGGCGCCAGGCTGTATGTTTCGCTTGAAAACAAGATGGCGTGCGGCGCCGGAGCCTGTTTGGGCTGCACATGTCAAACAATAGCGGGCAATAAACGAGTCTGCAAAGACGGTCCCGTGTTTTTAAGCGAGGAGGTGTTTTTTGATGGGCGCTAACCCGCTTGAAATAAAGCTGTTCGGCAAAACTTTAAAAAATCCGATTATCGCCGCTTCAGGCACGTTCGGCTTCGGCGACTGCTTTAACGCATCGTTTGATCCGCATGTTTTAGGCGGTATATGCAGCAAGGGCTTAACGCTCTATGGGAGCAGCGGAAACGGCGGCACGCGCCTGCAGGAAACTCCGAGCGGACTTCTTAACAGTATAGGGCTTGAAAACCCCGGTATCGAGTCATTCGTCGCACACGAATATGCGATAATGCGCCAATGCAATGACTTCGTTGTGGTCAACCTTGGCGGGCATTGTGAGAGCGACTATGTGGAGGGCGCAAAGCTTCTTAATGAGGTTGACATTGACGCTTTGGAGTTGAATATCTCCTGCCCTAATGTAAAAAATGGCGGTATGGCATATGGGATATCTCCAAACGATGCAGCCTATATCACAAAAGCAATAAAAAAGGTTTCGCGTCACCCGCTCATAGTTAAGCTTTCGCCGAATGCTCCGGACGTATCTGCCGTGGCTGCCGCATGCCAAGACAGCGGTGCGGATGCAGTAAGCCTCGTCAACACATATCTTGGCATGGCGGTAGACATATATAAGCGTAAGCCTGTGTTCGAACGCATTTATGCCGGATTGTCCGGTCCCGCCATAATGCCTATGGCGCTCAGACTTGTACACGAGACTGCAAAACGTGTATCTATCCCGGTAATAGGACTCGGAGGTATATCAAGCTTCGAAGACGCAGTCGCTTTTATGATGGTTGGAGCTGACGCCGTTCAGATAGGTACTGCCATATTTGCTGATCCGACATCTATACCGAAAATAATAGACAATCTAAATAACTTCTGTGCGTCTCAAGGGCTTAAAAACATCAGCGAGATTAAAGGAATAATATAGGAGGAAAACTATGGAAAACATATTGAAAACACTTGAAGAAACGGGTGCTCTTTTAGCCGGTCACTTTCTGCTTTCATCGGGAAGGCATAGCAATCGCTACTGTCAGTGCGCCAAACTGCTCAGATATCCCGATAAAGCTGCTGAAGTGCTCGCATCCGTTGCCGAGCAGGTGAAGAATCTCGGACTTACAAAGGTGTGCGGTCCCGCAATGGGCGGAATAATTGTTTCTTATGAAATTGGACGCCAGCTTGGGCTTGAAAGTATATTTACCGAGCGTAAAGACGGACAAATGCAGCTAAGACGCGGATTCGCCGTCGGTAAGGGCGACAGAATACTGATAAGCGAGGATGTAGTCACCACGGGTAAATCCACCATGGAAACAGTAGATGTACTTACCGCTATGGGAGCCGAAGTTGTAGGCGTGGCATGCATAGTAGACAGACGCTCATCCAACTGCACGCTCACGCTTCCTGTTTACAGCGCAATAAAGCTCGACATAGAATCGTTTGACGCAAGCGAATGCCCACTCTGTAAAGATGGGAAAATCGCGCTTGAAAAGCCCGGCAGCCGCGCAACAATATGATGGGTTAACAAAAGGCGGCTGCCGACAAGAAATTTACCGGCAGCCGTTTTTTTCAAAAATCAGTCTTCATCATCTTCTTCAGGGAGTATGCCGTTATGATATACCTCCTGAACATCATCGTTATCTTCAAGCCTTTCAAGGAAACGCAGCACCTTCTGTACGGCCTCGGGATCGTTTACGTCCGTCGTGTTTGTCGGTATCATAGAAAGCTCTGCGGAAATAAATGTATATCCCGCCGCCTCAAGCGCTTCGCGGACCTTTGAGAAATCATTCACAGCAGTGTATATCTCAAATACATCCTCTTGCGGCTCAAAATCCTCAGCGCCCGCATCGAGCGCTGTCATCATAAGCTCATCCTCATCTATCGACGCAGTGCGCTCGATAACAATAACGCCGCGATGGTTAAACATCCAGCTTACACAACCTGACGCACCCATCGTTCCACCGCTTTTATCAAATATATGGCGAACATCAGCAACAGTGCGGTTTTTGTTGTCTGTAACAACATCAACTATTACTGCGATACCGGCGGGGCCGTAGCCTTCATATGTTGCTTCTTCGTAGTTCACGCTGCCAAGCTCGCCCGATGCCTTCTTGATTGAGCGCGCAATATTATCGTTAGGCATGTTGCTTGCTTTAGCCTTTGCAATAACGTCGCGGAGCTTTGAGTTGTTGGCAGGATCCGCGCCGCCCTCTTTAACAGCTATAGCAATTTCTCGGCCGATTTTGGTAAATATCTTACCGCGCTGAGAATCGGTCTTTTCTTTTTTATTCTTGATGTTTGCCCATTTGGAATGACCGGACATAGTCTACCTCCTATGTATCAAAACAGCAGCGTACGCTATCTGTAAAACTCAAGTTATTATATCACTGCCTTTTGTCTTTGTACAGCGGATAGTAATTATTTTAGGCATAATGTGTACATGTATGCGGAGATAAATTGCATATCTTATTTTGACTTCATTTTAAGATTAACAGTGATAACACTCCCGAGCCCCGTAGTGCTGCCAAGTCACTGTGCTATGTTTAGTTACCCCATAGATTTACACTACTCCCAAACTGTTGACGCGCATAATAGCGGCAGTCAGGGTTTAGTTACGCCATAGATTTACATACGGCATTAGCTCGGCGCAGGGGGTGCGCTTGCTGTCGCAGAATATGACCTTTATTTTCTCGCGGTAAGCTCGGCCATAAGACAGCAGGTCATTGAGACGGCTGTACTCTATATGATGAGCACGGCAAGCTCATCAAGATATACCCTCTTTGTCTCATCGCCCCTTATCACCATATAGCTGAGCTTCAGGTCAAACTTACAGCGATTGGCTATAACGACAGTTCATATAAAACGCCTCCTTTTGTTGCAATATCATTGTATCATTTTTCACACTTTTCTTTCAAATTGCCGCGCAAATGAGCCTGCCGTTTTAATTATCTGGCTGAGGTCCACCCGGTGACTGTATCGATTTACGACACTTTCTATTGACAGCCGTACTTTGTTATGTTAAAACCTATATCAAAAAAACTGTGTTTGCGAGGAATATACGCTGAAAAAATCTAAATGGATACTTTTAGGTATATTAATTGTCGTTATTATCGGTATACTTACAGCAGTATTTATGGAGGCTATTATGAGTTCAAACTATGAGATGAAATTGGTCAGGATTGGCTCTGACAACGAAAAAACATATGGACCGGGTTTTACGGTACACGAAGGAGATATCATCTTAGATAAAGGCTATAGTTTTACTGTTCTTCCCGGAAAACTTGACTTCTCGAAGCCGGTAAGCAAAAAACCTTTGACAAACAAACCGGCGAAAACCTCAGAAAGACTGCTGAAAGTGCAGGAACTGAATGAGGATTCCGCGGTAATCGCAATTCTGTACCAGAATAGTTATTATGAAGGCAACATGATCGTAACAGAGGAAACGGAATCGATCATAACCGTCGGATATGGCGAGACGTTTAGTGTCTACGCAAAACAGCAGGCAATGGATCTGCCGGGCGGGATTCTTTATATTTTTGTCATAGAAGATGCCAACGCTTCGGAATCAAAGGTGCAAAAATACTGTACAGAATGCGGAAACGAGCTGACAAAAGGCGATAAATTCTGCCGTAATTGCGGTACGCCTGTGGGATAAAGGCAACCGTCCGGTGATATTTCACCCCGGTTGTTGTTTTATTCCACCTCATCCAGCATATTTTCGATGAATATCCTGTATCCCTCCGACGGGTCAATGTTCCTACCGATTTTGATACAATAAAAAAGCCTACTCCGGGGCAAAAACCGATGAAAAAGCATAAAACAAGGGCTTTCGAGGTCAAATGCTGACTTCGGAAGCCCTTGTTCGCTGTATTCAATTGAGATGTCCTATCGTTACTGTGCTCGGCGACACCATGGAGTGTAAACCTTGCGGTGTATTATAACCCTGCTGCCTATGTATTGGCTTATATCAACTCTCTTCAGATACGGCTTCGAGAGTAGCAAGGTCACCTTTCCGTACGTGTGCTTATGGATAACAAGATGGTGGTGTTTTATGTTTACCTCGTCGTCCGCAGAAGTGTTTCAGCCGTCCTTGATTTCGTCAATAAATGTACTCGGCAGATTCACAATCAAGACGGTTTTTTAGGCTTCGTCAAACATCCTCTCCTACGCGGATTTCGGCAAGATTACCTCAGCACCGTCCGAATCGCCCATAGCTGAATCCGCTTCGGCAGAAAATCTAAGAGGAGCAGGAGAGGGTTGCGGTTGATACTGTACGCAAATGCCGGCCTGCGTTTTTTTAGAATCTGCGCGACTTTTTCGGCAATCTTTTCAGGCGGGATACATCTTGCTTCCACACGGCTTACGATTTTCTTGAACCGATCTGCGTTGCAGATATACAATTCGGTCTTTTCACAGAAGCGATCAAGCGCATCGGTTGAAACGCCGAGCATTCCCGTATCGACTGCACCGGCGCGAAGAACCGAAACCGAAATTCCCAGAAGCTGCAGTTCCATGCGCAGCGAATAGGCGTATTTGTCAAGCGCACCTTTTGTGACGGCGTAAATCCCTGTGAACGGAAGCGGATCCAGCGGCGCCAGCTCACTTGTGGTGATGAGAATGCGGCTGCCCTCTCCGAGAAGCGGCAGAAAAGTCTTGTTCACCAGAAACGCTCCATACAGATTCACGTCAAAAATACGGCGGAAGCTGACACTGTTCATCTCGACCAGAGAATCGAGCATATAAATCCCGGCGAAATGCACGACGGCATAGAGAGAATCGGTATATGTACGCACAGTTTTCAATGCAGAAATCACACTCTCCTCGGAAGTGATATCCGCTTCGACAGGTATGATATTTTCTACGGTTTCCCCGACCTTTCGGTCAAGAGCGAACACACGGAATCCGCATTTTCGGAGAGCCTGAACAGCCGCCCTCCCCATTCCTCCGTATGCACCGGTTACAAGTATGTCTTTCATTTGATTTTATCCATTTTTGTCATCAATACTACCGTCTCCACATGGTTTGTCCATGGAAACATGTCTATCGGATCGACACTTATAAGCTCAAAGCCTGCATCGCAAAGCAGTCTGCAATCGCGTGCTAACGTCGACGGATTGCAGGAAACATAGCACACGCGCCGAACGCCGCTCTTCACAATAGCATCAAGCACCGCTTCATCGCAGCCTTTTCGTGGCGGATCGAGTATAACACAGTCAGGCGCAAGACCGCCATCCACAAGTTTCGGCAGCGCTTCCTCCGCCTTCGCGCATATGAATTCCGCATTTTCCACACCGTTCGCAAACGCATTTGCCCTTGCATCGATTATCGCACGCTCAATTTCTTCTATGCCGATTACGCGCTTCGCCTTGTCAGCGGCCATTAGTGATATCGTTCCTATGCCGCAATACACGTCGGCAACAGTATCAGCATCTGATATATTCGCCTTTTCGAGTGCTAACGTGTACAGCTTCTCGGTCTGTTTCGGATTTACCTGCAAAAAAGATGCCGCGCTTACATTGAATGTTTTGCCGCATATTGTTTCAGGTATCGTATCGCTCCCCCATATCGTTTCATAGTCGTTGCCGAGTATAACATTCGTATCGCGGCAATTTATATTGTGTATTATCGATTTAATGCCCGCAACATTTTCCGTAAGCAGCGCAATCAGCTCCTCCTTGCGATTAAGCTTTCCGCGCGTTACGATCGCCGCCATAACGTCGCCCGCCGTGGATACGCGCACCATAACATGGCGAAGCTCGCCGCTTTTCTTTGTTTCATCGAATGCCGTTACGCCATATTCATTCGCCCATCGTTCCACGGCATTCTTAACCGCAATAGCCGAGCTGTGCTGTATCATGCAGTCGTTTATCGGTATAAGCCTATGGCTGTTAAATGCATAAAGGCCGAGCTGTATCCTGCCGTCAACCTGCGCTGCGGGAAAGCTTGCCTTGTTGCGATACCGCCTAATATCCGGCGAAGCTATCGTCATACCGATTTCGACGCCCTTAAAACCGCCTATACGCTCAAACGCGTCCGCGACATGTCGGCGCTTTATATCAAGCTGGTGTTCATAATCCACATGCTGAAGCGAACACCCGCCGCAAAGCCGGGCATATTCGCATTCGGGTGCTATTCTATGTTCACTCGGAGACACAACCCCAATGAGTTTACCTATAGCATAATTCTTCGTTGTCTTTATTATGTGTGCTTTTACCACCTCGCCATCGATGGCTCCGGCGACAAAAACGATAAACCCCTTATATCTGCCCACGCCCTGTCCTTCCGAACCAAACGCGTCGATGTAAAGCTCTATATCGTCGTTCTTTTTAACAGGTATGACTTTGTTCATAATCAAAATCTCGACAAAACATCGTTGTTAAAATCATAAAGCTTCTTGTCAAACTCGTCGGCAAGTGCTATCGATTCATCAAGCGGCACATCGATTATTCTGTTGCGGTGTATACCGACTGCGCGCCCGCATTTATTCTCGTGCACAAGCTCCACTGCCCTTTGTCCAAGCCTCGAAGCAAGCACGCGGTCAAATGCCGATGGATTTCCTCCGCGCTGTATGTAACCCGGAACAATTGCCTTTATCTCTACGTTTGTATGCGTTCTGACATATTGGGCAAAGTCCTCCGCCTTACCTGCACCCTCCGCAATCATCACAATCGACGTAAGCTTTCCGCGCAGCTTATTATCCTGCAAACGTCTTGCGGCCTCGTCCCATGGCATCGGATATTCCGGAACAAGTATTATATCCGCTCCGCCCGCTACGCCCGCCCAGAGTGCTATGTCTCCACAGCTTCTGCCCATAACCTCTATCACGCCCACGCGATCGTGCGCGCGCATAGTATCTCTTATTTTATATATCTCGGTCGTAAGCGTATTTACAGCCGTGTCAAAGCCTATCGTGAAATCGGTGTATCCCATGTCATTGTCAATCGTTCCGGGTATGCCGATGGTATTAATTCCGTGTTCAAAAAGCACTTTTGCACCCCTGTAACTTCCATCGCCGCCGATTATTATTATCGCGTCAAGGCTATATGCACGCGCAACATTTATGGCTTTTTTCAGTCCTTCATCGGTCATGAACTCCGCGCTTCTTGCCGTTCTCAGCACTGTGCCGCCTTTGTGCATTATATTTTCAACGTTTTCGTGCCGAAGCTGCTCTACGCGGCCTTCTATAAGACCCCTAAAGCCATGGTATATCCCCATAACAGTGTGGCCTCGGGCAACGCCCTCCTTGAACACTGCCCTTATAGCGCTGTTCATGCCGGGCGTATCGCCGCCGCTTGTGAGCACCCCTATCCTTTTCATGTTTTATTACCTCAAAAAATAATTCTTTATATTATACCACAAATTCGCCGCGGCTATTTTTGCATAAGCTTCACGTTATCGTCTCCCATAAGCTCGCACATTATGTCCATAAAGGCATCAGATGCGTTTATGTAAAGCGATTTTGGCGCAAGCCGCTTCTTTTTTGTAGCTTCATCGTAAAGCACTACGGGTATATTCCCAGGAAATCTTGCCAAAATCTGCTTTGCATGTGGCAGATTATCGGCGTTTTTGGCCGTTATGCGTATATAAAGGCATTTCTCGCCCAAACCATGCTTCACAAGCGGCTCAACGCTGTCTATAAGGATGCTGTTGGCCTGTCCGTCGCGGATATTGAATTTACCGCCTATACATACGATATTGTCCTGAATAAGCAGTGTGGAATACCTGTCAAGTATGCTTGGAAACGCCACAGCCTCGATATTCCCCGTCATGTCCTCAAGCGTAATGTAGCCCATCGTTCCATTTCCCGACTTTGTAGGCTTTCTCTTTATAGCGGTAATTATACCGCCAATTCGCACATAGTCACCGTCGTGCACCGTTGCCTCGCCCGCTTCATCATGTTCGTTCAACTGTGCCGCCGTTATGCCGAGCGCTTCTATTTCCGCATGAAATTCATCAAGAGGGTGTGCGCTTATGTATAATCCTGTGGTTTCTTTCTCCATTGAAAGTATAACCCTCGGCTCAAGCTCTTTCATGTTTGGAAGCTCTACAAGCGCTATCGCACTATTTTCGGCTCCCTGCATGTCGAATAATGAAAGCTGTCCCGTCTCGCGCTTTTTTCTGTTCGCCGCTTCGCCGTCGATAGTGCGCTCGTATATGGCCATGAGCTGCGCGCGATTTGCACCGGTCGAAATAAAGCAGCCCGCTTTTATGAGTGATTCCGCCATGCGTTTATTTATACCGGCGCATCTTCTCGCAAAATCAAAAAAGTCAGTAAAGCGTCCGTTTCTCCGCCTGTAGTCTATCATCTCGTTTATGGCTTTTTCGCCTACGTTTCTTATCGCCGCAAGCCCGAATCTTATTGCGCCGTTTTCTACCGTAAACCTTGCAAAGCTTTCGTTAATATCTGGCGGAAGCACTTTTATGCCCATCTGCTTTGCACAGAATATGTATTGGCTCGTCTTGTCCGCGCTGCCCAGAAAGCTGTTTATGAGCGCCGCCATAAACTCAACAGGATAATAGTGCCTTAAATATGCCGTCCTGTATGCTACGACAGCGTACGCTGCCGCATGAGATTTATTGAATGCGTACGACGCAAAATCCATCATTTCATCGAATATCTTGTTCGCTACCTGCTCGCTTACGCCGTTTTTTAATGCGCCCGCGACGCCATCCTCAGGTATCCCTCGCAGGAAGTATTCGCGCTCCTTTGCCATTACGTCGTGCTTTTTCTTAGCCATCGCACGCCGCACAAGATCGCTTCTGCCAAGTGAATACCCCGCAAGATCGCGCACTATCTGCATAACCTGTTCTTGATACACCATACAGCCGTATGTCGTCGAAAGTATAGGCCGCAGCTTCTCATGCTCATAGGTTACTGACGCCGGATCGTGCTTTCCGCGTATGTAGCGCGGTATTTGATCCATAGGACCCGGTCTGTAGAGCGATATTCCCGCTATAAGGTCCTCGAAGCAATCGGGGCGAAGCTGCATAAGGAAGCGCCTCATTCCCGCAGATTCAAGTTGGAATACGCCATCGGTATCTCCCGAAGCGATCATCTCATATATATTCTCGTCAGCGAAATCGAGTTTTTCCATGTCCGGCGCTTCCCTGCCCTCGGCGCGTATAAAGTCGAGCGTATCGCGTATCACCGTAAGCGTCCTCAGTCCGAGAAAGTCAACCTTCAAAAGTCCCAATTCCTCAAGCGTACCCATAGGAAACTGCGTCGTTACGGATTCGTCGTTTTTTTGGAGCGGCACAAACTCGCTTATCGGCTTTTCCGATATCACAACGCCCGAAGCGTGCGTCGAGGCGTGGCGCGGCAGCCCTTCGAGCTTGCAGGAAAGGTCTATGAGTCTTTTTACGTTTGCGTCGGTATTATATAAATCCCTTAGCTCGCTTGACAGCTCCATCGCACGCGCAAGCGTGATGTTAAGCTCATTTGGTATAAGCTTAGCTATCCTGTCAACGTCGGCATACGGCATACGCATTACGCGGCCTACATCCTTTACGGCAGCTCTCGCCGCCATCGTTCCAAATGTTATTATCTGTGATACATTTTCGGCACCGTATTTCTCGGTAACGTAATCGATTACCTCCTGCCTGCGCTCGTAACAAAAGTCTATGTCTATATCCGGCATCGATATGCGTTCGGGATTCAGGAAGCGCTCAAACAGCAAGTTGTATTTGAGAGGATCTATTCCCGTTATTCTCAGGCAATACGCTACAAGGCTTCCTGCGCCGCTTCCTCGGCCGGGACCCGTGACTATTCCGCTGCGCTTCGCATAGCGTATGAAGTCCCATACTACGAGGAAATAGTCCGTAAATCCCATGTTCGATATCACAGAAAGCTCGTATTCAAGCCGTTCCCTTGCTTTCCCGCAATCGTCCCCGTAAAGCTCTCGCAACCCTTCGTAGCAAAGCTCTCTCAAATACGTTTCGTTATCCTTGCCGTCAGGCGTTTTGAATTTTGGCTGAAGCCTCCGATGAAATTCGATTTCAACGTTGCATTTATCGGCAATCTCTTTCGTGTTTGCAATAGCTTCGGGATAGTTGAAGAGCATCTTGCGCATTTCATTTTCGCTTTTGAGGTAAAATTCGTCGACGCTCATCTTCATTCTGTTCTCTTCGTCAACAAACCTGTTCGTCTGTATGCACAAAAGTATGTCCTGCGCTTCCGCATCCTCTTTTTTTACATAATGTATGTCGTTTGTGGCGACGGTTTTTATATCAAGCTCCTTCGCAAGCTCAGCAAGCCGCGGCAAGACTATAAGCTGCTCCTCAATGCCGTGATTTTGAAGCTCTATGTAAAAATCGTCCTTAAATACGCGTTTCAGGCGCTCTGCCAGTGCCCGCGCCTCATCGTAGCGGTCGTTCAGCAATAACGTTGGTATGCTTCCCGCAATGCATGCCGAAAGACATATCAGCCCATTGCTGTATTGTTCCAGCAGATCATAATCTATTCGCGGCTTATAATAAAATCCTTTCGTAAACGCGAGAGACGAGAGTTTCATCAGGTTATGATACCCTTTGTCGTTCTTGGCAAGAAGTATCAGATGCGCATACTCGCGCATTCCCTCTCTGTCTTCCATGGAGTGCGGGGCGACGTACGCCTCCATTCCCAGTATGGGCTTTATCCCCTCTTTCCTGCATTCTTTATAAAAATCGACTACGCCATACATCGCACCGTGATCGGTTATTGCAAGCGCGCTCATCTCAAGCTCTTTCGCCCGAGCAACGAGATCCTTTATCCTCGCCGCGCCATCCAAAAGGCTGTATTGGGTATGAACATGAAGATGTACGAAATCGGTCATTTTGCCTTCTCCTTACTTACACGTCGCCGTATTTATGCCGTATGTCGTCGGCAATCTCCTTAAGTTTACCGAGTCTGTAGTTCACCGACGATTTGCTTATCCCGGTAAGCTGCGCAAGCTCGTTTAGCGTGGCTTCACGATTGTTAAGCCGCACCTCGGCAACCTCTCTAAGCGCATCGGGAAGCTTTGTAAGCCCCATTTCATCGCGTATCAGCTCGATACACTGCGTTTGTGCCGCCGCCGCCCGTGCCGTCTTGTCGAGATTGGCGTTTTCATAGTTGACCATCCTATTCGTGTTATTCTTTATGCTTTTATAGATACGCGCTTCCTCAAACTCCAGCGCAGCGTTTGACGCTCCCATAAGCGCAAGAAAACCGCTTATGCTGTCGCCCTCCTTGACATATACAACGCTCGTCGATTTTCGCTGAAAGCTTTTCGCATTAAAGCCAAATCCATTCATCATCTCGCATATTTTCTTAGCAAGTTCTTCGTTTCTGCACACAATCTCAAGATGATACGATTTATCGGGATTCGTGATAGATCCTGAGCCGAGAAAAGCGCCCGACAAAAACGCCCGCTTTTTCGTTTCGGAGCTTATAAGATTCGGCCGTATGCCCGAGCCGAGCATCATCCCTTCGCCGGACGCAACAAGCAGTCCGGTATCCTTCAAGAGCGTTTCGCACTCAGCGCCCGACAGTACGATTGATACGCTTCGTGTACCCATGCCTTCTTTTTCACGAACAGCTATAGCTGCATCTACGTCGTATATGGCGCACGCGAGCCTTGACACGAGCTTTCCTACGGAATATGTTTCCGTAATATATCTTACACCCGTGCCTGAACGGCCAATTGTGATAGACCCCGCCGTATTTGTTAAGCCTGCAAGCATGGACAGCCTCTGCGCGGCGCTGCTCGTCCTCTGCGCGGCTATTTCATCCTTCGCCGATGATGAAAACGACACTTCTTCACTCCTTATTTTCTCCGAAACGTTCGGATATTTCTGCCGCCTCGAGCTGCAAGTCTCTATGCACAACGCTGCATGAATACTTGTCCTTCATGCGTATGTACATCTCGTGAGCCGCGCATACCGACCTGTGTCTGCCGCCCGTGCAGCCGAATGCAACCATAAGCCTTCGCTTTCCCTGTTCGATATATTTCGGTATAAGCCTGTCCAGCATGTTTTCAACATCGTCAAATACAAACCTGACCGTTTCATCCAACATAACATATTTTTGCACCGCCTCGTCAAGGCCGGACATACCTCTCAGCTCAGGCTCATAAAATGGGTTTTTGGAAAAGCGCATGTCGAGCACTATATCAGCTTCCATCGGTGTGCCGCGTTTATATCCAAAGCTCGATATTACAAGCTTGAACGGACTGACATCCTCGTCTTCCCTTATGCGCTCGACAAACCTGTGAAGCTCGTACGGCTTGAGATTTGTCGTATCTATTACATAGTTCGCCCTTTCGCGTATCGGCTGAAGCATAGCGCGTTCGAGCATTATTCCCTCTTTAACATTATCGCTGAGGGGATGGCGTCTGCGCGTTTCGTTATACCGCCTTTCGAGTGCTTCGTTGCTGCAGTCAAGAAATAATATCTCATACTCAAGTCCCGCCATATTAAGCGTGTTAATTAGCCGTGCCGCGTCCGTCTTAAAAACACTCCCCCTGCTGTCAATAACAAGCGCCGCTTTATTAACAGAATGACCCGGACGAGAGCAAAAACGTATGAAGTCGGGCACGAGACCGACCGGCAGATTATCGACGCAATAGTATCCGAGATCTTCAAGTGTCCTAAGTGCGTTGGATTTTCCGGCACCTGACAGCCCCGTAACTACAAGGATATACATCGAGCTTAACCTCCTATATATTGTATTTCCGTTTCGAGCATCACACCGCTCATTTCAAAAACACGCTTCTGTATTATGTAGATAAGTGACAAAACGTCTTCGCTGGTAGCTCCGCCCGTATTTATTATGAAGCCTGCATGAAGCTCGCTCACTTGCGCCCCGCCTATGGATAATCCCTTCAGTCCCGCTTCCTCTATCAGTTTTCCCGCGAAAAAACCTTCGGGGCGTTTGAATACGCTGCCGGCGCTCGGATATGAAAGCGGCTGTTTTTGTTTGCGCATCGCCGTGTATTCGTTCATGCGCTCCGCAGCGTGCCCATCGTCAGGCAATAGCTCCAGTTCTACCTCGCATACGATATGGCGAGGTGCGCGAAACGTGCTTGTTCTATACCCAAAATCTCCTGCGCAAGGCGTATACTCGACCGGTTCACCGTCACTCACGCAACGCAAGCATTTCACAAGTCCGCCTATCTCTCCGCCGTAAGCGCCTGCATTCATTGCTACAGCTCCGCCAAGGGTACCCGGTATACCCGATGCCCACTCAAGTCCCATAAGTCCGGCAGCAATCGTTTTTTTGGAAAGTCGCCCGAGCAACACTCCCGCTCCTGCTCGCACGCACGTCCCGTCTATCTCAATTAAACTCATTTTTTCGCCGATGCGAATAACAAGCGCATCTATCCCGTTGTCGCTTACAAGCAGATTTGTGCCGTTACCCACTGTTACCGCATCGAGTCCGCATTCTGCCGCCGCCCTCTGAGCATAACATATGTCCTCGGCACAGCGCGGTTCTACCATAGCAAACGCATCGCCGCCAACCTTGAACGACGTATACTCTTTCATCGACACTCCGCGCTTAATTCCCATGCCGTCGAGCAGCTTGAATATGTCGTTCTTTTCTCGCATATTTCCTCCTTGCCGTGCTAATCAAATTCATACCTGATTTTTTATTATTTTACTCTATTTTTTTTGTTGCCGCAAGCTCTCCACAATTTTCTTAAGCCTATCCGTTTCGCCCGTCACAAGCGCGTTCTCAACCGCATTTTCGATATCCGTGCGTGCACTGTTAAGTAAAAAAGTATTCGGTATTCTTGTATCAAGAAGTGCCTCGTACAGCAACCCCGCACACGTCTGCTCAAAGACATATTTTTCTTCGGGCAAAACCACCGGGAAAAGTCCTATCTGCACAAGCTTTTCCTGCGCTTTTTCAGTAAAAAGCTGCTCAATAAATTCAAGCGCGTACGGCAGCTTTGCTTCATCTGTACCCGCCGCCACGCCGATATATTGGACCAGATCCGTATACTCACCTATCGGATAATACCGTATACTTATATCGTTCCCGTTGGCCGCCGCCCGCTCAAGATCGCCTATGCCGCGTATATCTGTCACGGTCATTGCCGCTTCGTTCGCTCTGAAATGCTCATGCTTCCCGACATCACCAACAATGCCCAGAAGCGCCGCAACCGTTCTGTTTCCTGCCGCGCCATATACCCGCTCACGCTTTTTGCCGCGCTCAAAGCTCATTTTCTTGGCGGCATCGCATACCCATTCGTTCGTGAAGGTTTCACCGTTCGGCAGCTCGACACTGCGCTCGTTAGCAACAGCCGTATTAAGCGCAAGCATGTAGCCCGAATACATGTACGGTACGGCGTATTGCTCGCCGGAGCTCACGCCCGTGCTCAAAAATCTGCCGTCTATATCATCTGCGACCACAGCACCGATAGGCCGGAGTATCGAGCTACCGCACCAACCTGACGGGAAGGAGTACATATCGGCACATTCCCCGTTTTTCATTCGCTCCTCGCATTCTGCAAGCGTCATGGCTTCAACCTCGATAAAAACCCCAAAATGTCGCTTTTCTACAGTTTTTGCCCGTGCTGACAGCCAATTTGATACGCCTCCGATATATGGTTTGAATCCTACGATGTGCCACACGCTTATCGTTCCTGTGAATCCCTCTTTGCTCGGCGTAAGCCATTCGCCTACGCGATCCCTGTCTGTTCCCGTGATGATATACTGCGGCGAAAAGCATAAAAACAGCGCCATCGCCACGCACATCAGTATTGAAATAATGACTCTAATCTTGCTCATCGCATGCCTCCGTTCATTTATATATATGCTCGATTTAAAAAAACATATTTAGGTGTAAAAGCTCGGCATATTAAATCGCTTAGGTCAGAATACAACATATGTTTTGTTCGGACTGTCGAAAAAGTGGCATACTGCCACTTTTTCGAGTTCTTCTCGTGTGCTGCCTCTCGCATTCGCTCCCGGGCGGCAAAACCCGCAAAGTACGAAAACCTATGGGTTTTCATCCGTTTTGACGTACATGTCGTCAAAGCCGGAATTAACTTAAGGGGCTGCGGCCCCTTAACAACCCCGGGGTTTTTCGGCAAGCTGTATTATACATATAATTCCAAATGCGGCAAATACGCAAATTAAAACGGCCGCTTTAAAATAACGGCCGTTCAAATTTTGGCTCATCGCGCTTTATCTCGTCATATCCTCAACGTAGAGCGTCTTGACGATATTTTCATCTGCTTGCTTTTTTTCCGATGCGGCGCGGTTCTCGAAGAATTTTTTTGCGACCTGCGGGAAAAGCGCATAGCTGAGCACGTCTTCATCGCATCTCGCAAGCTCACCGATTTCACGTTTGCATTTTTCAAACTCGGGTTCAATAAGGTCGGCGGGTCTGCATGTTATCACCTGTCTGTCGCCTATCGCCTTACGTCTGACTTCTTCGTTTACTATGCCGGGAAGCTTTCCGTACTCGCCCGCTAAAACACCTTTTGACTCCTTTGTGAACATTTTATAGCGTTCGCCCGACACTACATTGAGTACGGCTTGCGTTCCGACTATCTGGCTCGTCGGCGTAACAAGCGGCGGGTAGCCAAAGTCTTTTCTTACGCGCGGTATTTCTTCAAGAACATCATAATATCTGTCCTCGGCATGAGCTTCCTTGAGCTGAGAAACAAGGTTTGAAAGCATTCCCCCGGGAACCTGATACATGAGTATGTTCGGGTTTATCTTTGTAGATTTTTCGCTTATAAAACCGTCTTTCTTAAGCCTCTCTGCAACATTCGCAAAATGCTTTGCCGCCTGTGAAAGCTTCTCAAGGTCCAGGCCTGTATCGTACTCAGTACCCTTTAGCGTTGCAACAAGCGACTCTGTAGCGGGCTGTGCCGTACCGTTGCCCAACGGCGAAAGCGCACAGTCTACTATATCAACTCCCGCAATTATTGCCATAAGGTTTGTCATGTCGCCCGTACCCGCCGTATTATGCGTGTGCAAATGTATCGGCACATCTATCTCGGCCTTCAGACGTTTTACAAGCGAATATGCATCGTATGGAAGCAGCAGATTTGCCATATCTTTTATACATACGACATCTGCTCCCATCTGGACTAACTCCTTTGCAAGCTTCACAAAGTACTCCTCGCTGTGTACGGGGCTCTTCGTATAGCTCAGCGCGGCTTCGCATATTCCGCCGTATTTCTTCGTGTACTTTATCGAAGCTTCGAGGTTTCTTACATCGTTCAGCGCGTCAAATATTCTTATTACATCTATGCCGTTTTCGATTGATTTACGGCAGAACATCTCAACTATGTCGTCCGCATAGTTTTTATAGCCGAGTATATTCTGCCCCCTGAAAAGCATCTGCAGCTTCGTATGCGGAAGCGCTTTTTTCAGCGTACGCAGCCTCTCCCATGGGTCCTCGTTCAAAAAGCGGATACAGCTGTCAAAAGTCGCTCCGCCCCAGCATTCAAGCGACCAATACCCCATGGAATCAAGCACTTCACACGCAGGAAGCATCTCCTCGGTACGCATACGTGTCGCTGCCTGCGACTGATGCGCATCCCTTAATATGGTATCGGTAATTCCAACCTTCTTTGCCATTTGACAATCTCCTTAACAAATTATCAGCCAAACATGGCCAGCAACACTCCTGCCGCTATTGCCGAGCCGATAACGCCCGCAACGTTCGGACCCATGGCATGCATGAGCAGGAAGTTTCCGGGGTTCTCTTTCTGCCCTACTGTTTGAGATACCCTTGCCGCCATCGGAACAGCCGAAACGCCCGCCGAACCTATAAGCGGATTTATCTTGTTCTTTAAGAACAGGTTCATAAACTTTGCAAAAAGCACTCCGCCGGCTGTACCCAATCCGAATGCAATAACGCCCATAACAAATATCTTAAGCGTATCAGGCGTAAGGAACGTCTCCGCCGTAGCCGTGGCACCAACCGATATGCCCAAAAGAATCGTCACGATATTTATCAGTTCGTTTTGCACGGTTTTACTGAGTCTGTCGACCACGCCGCTTTCACGGAACAGGTTGCCCAGCATAAGCGAACCGACAAGCGGAGCAGCGCTCGGAACGAGCAGCGCCACAAAAAGCGTCACAACTATAGGGAACACGATTTTCTCGACTTTTTTTACACTGCGAAGCGGTTTCATCACTATCATGCGCTCTTTCTTTGTAGTAAGGGCACGCATAATAGGCGGCTGAATCATCGGAACAAGCGCCATATACGAATACGCCGCGACGGCTATCGGACCAAGCTGACCCGGGGCAAGCTTTGTCGCCAGGAATATGGCGGTCGGGCCATCGGCTCCGCCTATTATGCCTATTGACGCGGCTTCATTTGGCTCGAATCCCATAAGCACAGCGGCAATAAATGCAACAAATATTCCGAGCTGTGCCGCCGCTCCGAGCAGCATGCTCTTGGGGTTTGCAATAAGCGGCCCAAAATCTGTCATAGCGCCCACACCCATGAAAATAATGCATGGATATATGCCAAGCTTGACGCCAAGATACAGATAGTCAATAAGCCCCGGCGTTACTCCCTCTTTTACGAATTCCCTTAGAACCGACGCGCCCTCATGAGCGCCCGCAAACAATTCCGGGTGATACATCGCGCTCCCCGGTATGTTCGTTAAAAGCATTCCGAAAGCTATCGGCAAAAGCAGCAGCGGCTCGAACTTTTTTACTATCGCAAGATAAATAAGCAGGCACGCTATCGCGATCATCACAAGGCAGAGAGGCTCTTCGACTATGCCCGCGAATCCCATCCGGCCAAATAATTCCCTCAACGCTTCCATCGTGTTTACTCCTGCGCGATCCCTTCTTAAGCAATCACGGCGAGCAGATCGCCCGATTCAACGCTCATACCCCTCTGCGCCCGTATTTCGGCCATCCTGCCGTCGCACGGAGCAAGGATTTCATTCTCCATCTTCATGGCCTCGAGTATGCAGATAACGTCTCCCGCTTTCACACTGTCTCCGGCTTTGACCTTTACATCGATTATCGTTCCCGGCATTGGGCATTCAAGTTTTGTGCCATCTGCACCCGCTGCGGGAGCAGGCTTTTGCGGCTCGACAGGCTTTGAAGGTATGCTCGGTGTCGCAGGTTTTTGCTGTGCTGCGGACTCAGCAGTTTTTGCAGATATTTCCTCTACCTCTACTTCGTACGAGTTTCCGTTTATGTTGACAAAATATTTTTTCATACTTTTATTTCCTCCTAAAAAATCAGCCCGCTATACCCGCTTTATTGAGCGAATTCGCAGACCTTCAACATCCTTACCAATATATTCGGCAATAGCCACTGCCACAGCAGTTGTGATTTCGTCCCTGTTGCTTTCAAGGAAGTTGTCGTCAGCTATGTTGGCGCCGTCTGCGGTAGCAATACCGGTTGTTTCGTTAGCGGCATGGTCTTTTTTCTTTGGCGTTAACGCCGATACTACCGCACGAATCAAAGAAAGAATCGCAATAATCGCAATAAGCCCAACAAAAACCGTACCCAATCCGAGTAAAACGGTCTGTGCGATTAAATCGCCGCTGGTTCCAACATCACAGAGCAAATATGATGTCATTTTCATCCCCCTTTTTGGCGCAAGATATTTTGCTGTCTGAGCACCTTTATCCTTGCCCAATTTCTTGTATTCTATTTAATCTCCTATTTTCCTGCATAGTATTTATCAATATATTTTATTCATTCCCTTATCACATTGTCGCTGTCTTGACTCGCGCTGTGCCAAATGCGTTTTTATGCATGAAAAAGCGACGTTCCGCAACAGAAACGCCGTTTCATTATCATCGACCGTTTACTTTTGATTACAAGCACGAATAAAGCTGCTCTATCTCGCTCTCTGTAAGGTATCGCCACTCACCTTTTTTAAGCGTGCCGAGCCTTATAGGACCAACCTGCACGCGCCTCAAGCGCAGCACATCGTGTCCTACTGACGACACCATGCGGCGGACCTGCCTGTTTCGTCCTTCATGTATCGTTATATAAAACATCGTCTTTTCGCCGTCGACATATTGTACACCATCCACCTTTGCGGGCGCCGTCATACCGTCATCGAGCTCTATACCACACTCAAGCCTTTGGCGTTCCTCGTCCGACAGTTTTCCCGAGCATATCACATGATACGTTTTTTCTATCATGTGTTTTGGATGCGTCAGCTTATATGTAAGCTCGCCGTCGTTTGTCATCAGTAAAAGGCCCTCCGAGTTTATGTCGAGCCTTCCTATATTGTGTACGCGATACGGAAGCCCCGAAAAAAGGTCGGCCACCGTTTTTCTTCCCTGCGGGTCGTTTGCCGTTGAAACCATCCCGATCGGCTTATTCAGCATTATTACGACGCGGCGTTCCTCTATTGCGACTTTTTTGCCGTCAAGCGTCACCTCATCCGCTTTTTCATCGACGCTCATGCCTATTTGCGCCGCAACGCCGTTCACGCATACTCGCCCCTGCGCGATAAGCTCCTCGCATTTTCGCCGCGATGCTATTCCAGCATCGGCAAGATATTTCTGAAGTCTCATTGCTCCTCCGCGCCGTCCTCTGACCGTGCTTCGAAGCTCACGCTGAATTATGCACCTCTACCACAACCCGACGACAGTTTTTATAAAGTCTTTAAGCGTCAGGCCGGCTATGCTTTCGGCCGCTACAAGCGGCACAACCGCCACGAGCCTTTCGCCGTCATACAGCTCAAGCCTGCCGAGCGTCAGTCCCTGCTCTATCGGCGCCTGCAGTTCTTTTTCATACACCGCACGCGGTCTGAGCCTCATGCCGTCGCTCACGCTTACCGGTGACATTATATCCTCTTTTGCAGCTAATTCCAACAATCTTTTTCTTCCGTTCGTTACCTCCGCAATAGCCACGACTTCACCCTTTGAAACAAGAACGCTCATTTTATACGACGAGAAGCCGTAATCAAGTATTTTAGAGGCATCATCAAATATATCAGCCGAATTCAGCACTACGCCGACCGTTTCCATTCCGTCACGCTCCGCTGAGAATACAAGACACTTTCCCGCCGCCTTAGTATATCCCGTCTTTATACCTGTGCTCCCCTCGTACTGCCATAAGAGCTTGTTCTTGCTCTTTAGATACCGCTTTACCTCGCCTGTCTGAGTGGTATAATATGACGTTGAAGCAAGCTGTCTGAATATCTCGTTGTTCATAGCCTCACAAGCAATTACCGCAAGGTCGTATGCCGTTGTGTAGTGTTCCTTGTCGTGAAGCCCGTTCGGCGTGACAAAATGCGTATTTGTAAGCCCCAGCTTCTCTGCGCGCTTGTTCATAAGCTCCGTAAAGCCCTCAACGTTGCCGCCTATATGTATCGCAATCGCTATCGCAGCATCGTTCCCCGAATTAACCATAAGTCCGTAAAGCAGATCGAGAAGGCTCACCTTTTCGCCGAGCATCAGATACATGCTCGACCCCTCCACGCCGTACGCCTCCTTCGGCACCGTTACGATATCGTCAAGCCTGCAGTTTTCTATCGCAATGAGCGCCGTCATTATCTTCGTGGTGCTTGCCATGGGGAGCTTTTCATGTGCGTTCGAACCGTAGAGAACCATCCTTGTGCTGCGCTCGAGAAGCACCGCGCTTTGAGCTGTCGGCTTTAGGTCAGTCGTCAATTCGGCTAATGCGGGCATGGATAGCGTAAACATCAAAGCGGCGCAGAGCAGCGCCATCGCACTTCGGTATATTTGCCGCATCGAAGCTTTATTCGGCATCGCTACCGCCTGCGCTTTCCTTTTCGGCATTCTTTTGTTCGCACATGTTGTTTACAAAGCCTTTTATGCCTGTGATATACTCAGGTATCATTTCAACAACCCTCTGAAGCACGCAGTCGTACTGTGCGGGTATTACCTTGACTTCGCCGTTGTTGACCGCAAGGAACGCTATCGGAGTCAAGCACATTCCCGCTGCCGCCGCCCCTGCAAACGGATACTCTCCGCTGTTATCAAGTTCGCCGCCGCTCTTTTTTATCGGAGTCTTCGCCATATACTCGCCCCCGCCTGACATGAAGCCGAGGGATACCTTTGAAACCGGAACGACCATCGTTTCTCCCGCCGTCATAAGCGGCGTCCCGACAATCGTATTGACATCAACCATATTCTTTATTTGCTCAACCGAGCACTTCATAATGTTTTCAATCGGGTGCATTTTCCATCCTGCCTTTCATCATGCTGTTTTTAATGAATACAGCGATAATTTGCGGTGTTAGAATATGAAATATACCTTCCAGATTTATCCTGAAAGTGTTCATGCCAAACTCGGGAACGAAAGCCACACTTATGCCGTTTTTACCGCGCTTTGGAAAGCAAATACAGCACATCGCATCAAAAATGGCATTCAGTATCCCCGCGAGCATAACCGTATAACACGCGTTATCGCTGAAACCCACAGCCCCGCCTATATCGAGCCTGCTCGCCTCAAGCCATCTCGTATCGCGCAGCAGCGGTTTTACGTCAAATATGCGCTTTCTGCGTCTTTTTGGCGGATATATCACATCCGTCTTGCCACCCGCAAAGCTTGCCACGGCATAGAAGCCGCCAAACGGTGTAAAGTTTAGCTTAAACGATATCTTGAGCGGTACGAGCGCATAGAAAATGCGCAGTTTCACATCCGCCTTGCAGAATGTCCCTCGAAGCTTAGCATCTATATTCACCCGTATCGGACAGATTATCCCGCCAATGATAAAAGCAAAAATCGCCGCTATTATCGGAAACATTGCTTCCTCCGTTGTTTATATATTTGAAGTAGTATTGCCCGTAGATGAATTTTAATATCATGACTGATAGAATTTTAGAATGTCATTCAAAAGCTTGCCGATATTGTTAGCCTCCAATACGTTCAGACCGCCGACTCGGGTTTGTCAGCGGCCTTTTCAAAACGCCCAAAGCGGCGTTTTCGATATAACTATCGTTGTCCGTCAATCCACTATTCTGTATTTCTCCCAGTTAGAAAAACGAAAATAGACATATGTTATCAGGCTGCAAAGCATCCATCCCGCCGGGTATCCGAGCGCAACCGCAACGATTGTATTCGTTATATAGTTCGTCATGACATAAAGATATATTTGGCGGAACAACACAAAGCATCCGAGCATTATAAACATTGCCGAGCGGCTGTCGCCCGCGCCTCTGAGCGAACCCGCAAGTATCTGATTTATACAGCAGAACACATAGAACGGCGAGATCAGACGCAGAAGCATCGAGCCGTAGCTTACGACCTCGGGCTTAGAATTAAAAAACGCAACGAGCGGTTCTGCTAATATAAGCACCGGTATCATCAGCACAACTGTGCTTCCGACTGCAATAAGTATCGCCGTGCGCACACCCTTCTTTGCGCGCGCCACATCGTTCACGCCAAGGTTTTGGCCAACGAACGTTGTTGAAGCAAGTGCTATGCTTTGCATCGGAAGAAGCAGGAATTGGTCTATTTTTGAATATGCCGTCCAGCCTCCCATGCAGTCCGCCCCAAAATGGTTGATATAAGACTGCACAAATACGTTCGAAAACGATGTCACCGCCATCTGTATGGCGGCGGGTATACCTATTTTAAGTATCTTTCCGAGCATAATTTTATTGATTCTCAGCGCTTTCAAGGTCATTCGGCAGCAGTTGTCCGATCTCATAAGCGTGATTATGACGAGCGCCGCCGACAGAAACTGAGATATCACCGTCGCCCATGCCACACCCGCGACGCCCATCTTGAACACGAGCACGAACACAAGGTCAAGCACGGTGTTTGTCATGGCCGATACGATAAGGAAATAGAATGCACGCTGCGAATCGCCAACGGCGCGTAAAATTCCCGAACCAATATTATAAATCATTAATCCGAGTATGCCGGAAAAGTATATTTGCAAATACTCTGTTGCTTCGGGCAGCACTTCTATCGGAGTTTTCATTATTTTGAGCATATACGGAGTCATAAATATGCCGACGCCCGTAAACACGACTCCTATAACAAGCGTCATCAAAATCGCGGTATGGACGGCGCTTTTCACTTTCTCCTCCTGCTTTGCACCATAATACTGCGATATTACTGCGCCCGCTCCCGCGCTCAAGCCCATGAAAAAGCCTATAAGCATATTGATTATCGGCCCAACTGTTCCTACTGCGGAAAAAGCCTCGTTGCTCACATAGTTGCCTACAACCCAGCTGTCGACGGTGTTGTAAAGCTGCTGAAATACATTGCCCAAAAGCAGCGGTATAGCAAACTCAATAAGTATTCGCGCTATACTTCCCTTTGTCATGTCAACATCGCGTCGTCCGAGGTAATGTCGAAGCTTTTTGAAAAAGCGCATGATTGCCCTCCGTGCATAAAGACGGCCGCCATTTCGACGACCGCCAAATCGTTTAAATTATTGTATCATATGTGAGCATTTATGAAAAATATATTGATACCAAAGTGCCGAAAGCCGTCAGCTATTCATCCTGTCAGAATGATATCACTCCAAGATGCTCGAGGATTATTTTAACACCTATCAAAACAAGCACTGCGCCCGCGACAAGCTCTGCGCGCTTTTTGAAGAGATCTCCGAGCTTTTTGCCAAGCAGCGCACCCGCCAGCGACAGCACGAACGTAATCACTCCTATCAGCGACACCGCAAGCCAGAAATTGCCCGTATCCATAGATATGCTCGCAAAGCTTATTCCTACGGCAAGCGCATCTATGCTTGTCGCTACTGCCATTACGATAAGCGTGCCGAACGCAAAAGGATCCGCCTTCACCTCATCATCTTTTTTGGAGGATTCTATCATCATTTTTATTCCTATGAATGCAAGCAGTGCAAACGCTATCCAATGGTCGTAGGCTTCAATGTATCTGCTTACCGACTGTCCTAATAGCCATCCTATAACGGGCATAAAAAACTGGAATGCGCCAAAAAGAAAAGCCATCAGCATAACCTTGCCGATTTTAAGCCTTTTTACGGCTATGCCGTTCGTTACGCTGACTGACATCGCATCGGCAGACAGCGCCAATGCGGTGAGAAGTATGGAGATAATATCCATCATGTTCTCCTTCCAAACCAGTAAATAAATTATATCACATTCAAACGAATTATGCAGCTTAAAGATTTAAGTTATCAGCCTATCGATAAACACTGGAGTTGATAAGGGGCCGCAGCCCCTTATGTTCAATCCGACTCTGACGACATGTGCGTCAGAACGATGAAAACCCGGAGGTTTTCGACAGCCTCGAAGCTAAAAATTTAAGCTGTCATCACAGGGAATGTGTCAATATATTCCGAACACTTATATTTGCCCGTCTATCGCAGCGCCGCCCTTCGGCCGCTATTTGCGCCATAATTGTTCACACAAAGGCGTTCAGATTATATCTTGCCGCCTGTCGACCGAATCGGAGCAAAAACTTCACCAATTATCAAATCATGTGCGTATACGGTCCTGCTCTCAATAATAGTATGAAATCATCCGGGCATAACGGTAAAATAAGTTGACTTATATAATACGTTATGATAAAAACAAATAGGCATGCTGAGGTCATATATACTTATATTGCTTCAGCGAAACAACGTCTTCCTTGGAGGGTGGAATGTACAAAATAATAACAAAAAAACGTCTTAATCCGACGGTTACCATGATGAAAATCGAAGCCCCTTTCGTCGCAAAAAAGGCCGAGCCTGGTGAGTTTATAATATTGCGCGTCGACAAAAACGGGGAACGTATTCCGCTTACCGTGGCAGGCTACGACAGGGAGGCGGGAACGGTCACGATAATATTCCAGACGGTAGGCGCAACAACAAGGCTCCTCAGCATGAAGAACGAGGGCGACTTTATTCAGGATTTCGTAGGCCCGCTCGGGACGCCGACAAAGCTTGACGGCCTAAAAGACGTTTGTATAGTCGGCGGCGGCGTAGGCTGCGCTATAGCGCTCCCGATAGCCCGCAGACTTCATGAAAACGGTTGCCGCGTGACATCAATAATCGGTTTTAGAAGCAAAGATCTGGTAATTCTTGAGGATGAATTTAGCACTTGCTCCGACAAGCTTATCGTTATGACCGATGACGGCTCATACGGCAGACATGGTAATGTTTGCGTGCCGCTCAACGAAATGTTTTCCAACGGCGAAAGGTTTGACGAGATAATTACAATCGGTCCTCTTGTAATGATGAAGTTCGTTGTCGAAACCGCGAAGCCTACAGGTATACCCTGCACAGTGTCCATGAATCCGATAATGATAGACGGCACAGGCATGTGCGGCGGATGCAGACTTACGCTTTACAGAGACGGTAAGCGCATAACGAAGTTTGCATGTGTTGACGGCCCCGACTTCAACGGCTATGAAATCGATTTTGACGAGGCAATGTCCCGCAGCACGATGTACCGCGAGTTTGAATTGCGCGCCCATGAAAAGTCATGCAATCTCTTCAAGGAGGTAAAATAAAATGCCTAACATGAGTCCGAAAAAGAATCCGATGCCTTCACAGGATCCAAAGGTTCGTGCGCACAATTTCGACGAGGTCGCCATAGGCTACACCGAGGAAGCGGCGCTTGACGAGGCCATGCGCTGCCTTAGCTGCAAAAACATGCCGTGCGTAGCCGGCTGTCCCGTAAATATACATATACCCGAATTTATTGCTAAAATAAAAGAGCGCGATTTTGAAGGCGCATACAAGATAATCTCCGAAACGTCCTCTCTCCCTGCCGTTTGCGGTAGAGTCTGCCCGCAGGAAACGCAGTGCGAAAGTAAATGTGCAAGGGGTATAAAGGGCGAACCCGTTGGAATAGGCCGTTTGGAACGTTTCGTTGCAGATTGGCATAACGCGCACAGCGATGCTCCGCCCGAACCTGTCAAGAGCAACGGGCATCGCGTGGCCGTAATCGGCTCAGGCCCATCCGGCCTGACCTGCGCGGGCGATCTTGCAAGAAAGGGTTATCAAGTTACCGTCTTTGAGGCGCTGCATACGGCGGGCGGCGTTCTTGTTTACGGCATACCTGAATTTCGTCTTCCAAAAGCCATAGTGCAGCAAGAGGTCGACAACCTAAAATGTCTCGGCGTCGATGTGGAAACAAACATTGTTATAGGTAAGACGCTAACTATAGACGAGCTTTTTGATATGGGTTACGAGGCTGTGTTTATAGGCACCGGCGCCGGACTTCCAAATTTCATGGGTATACCCGGCGAAAGCCTGAAGGGCGTTTATTCGGCCAACGAATTTCTCACAAGAAGCAATCTAATGAAAGCGTATCTCGATGATCCTGTAACACCCATAATGAAGGGCGGTAGAGTCGCCGTAGTCGGCGGCGGAAACGTTGCCATGGACGCGGCTCGTACAGCGCTGCGCCTCGGCGCCGAAAAAGTCTATATCGTCTATCGGCGATCTCTCGAAGAGCTGCCCGCAAGGCGTGAGGAAGTCGAACACGCTATGGAGGAAGGCGTTGATTTCCGTCTGCTCAACAATCCCATTGAAATACTCGGCTATAGCAATCCCGATGACAGACGTGACCCCAGGAACGGCTTTGTCGCAGGCATGAAGTGCATTAAAATGGAGCTTGGCGAGCCGGACGAAAAGGGGCGTTGCCGTCCGATCCCGATAGAAGGCAGCGAGTTCGTGCTCGAACTCGACACGGTCGTGATCGCCATCGGCACAAGCCCCAACCCGCTCATAAAAAACACCACTGCCGGACTTAATGTCAATCAGCGCGGTGGCATCATCGTCGAAGATGCCACAGGCAAAACGAGCCGCGATGCCGTATTCGCAGGCGGCGACGCCGTCACCGGTGCTGCCACGGTCATTTCGGCAATGGGCGCAGGGAAGCATGCCGCCAAAGCCATCGACGAATACCTATCGGGCAAATAGCTGTTTATAAGCTTAATAATCTGCAAAAGGCGGCTGTAGCCGCTTTTTGTATTTAACAGCCCGATTCGCTCCCGTCGATTCCAAACATCGTGTGTTTTAAGCTATTACGCATCTCATTTTCGTCAAATAACACTTGCTTTCGCTCCCCGTGTTCTACAAATCACCGCGTGTCCATATGCTATATTGAACATACAAAAAAGGGGGGTGAGCATGTGTATATTGAGGTATTCTTTATCGATAATTTCATAATGAATGCACTCATTTTGCGCATGACCTCCTCGCTTGTCAGGCGAAAAGCACCCTTGTGGCTCATACTGCTCGGCTCAGCACTCGGCGCTCTCTATGCCTCGCTCTCCGTAACGGTCGCAAGAGCGCTTACGCTGCTGCCTTTTAAGCTTTCGCTCGGATTCGTTATCGCACTGTTCATACCCTTCCGCTCGCTCAAAGACTATGCGCTCAACGTGGCCGCGCTTTACTTCTCGTCTTTCGTGGCGGGCGGCGCTGTTGTCTGCTTGCAATGCATCATCGAAAAGCTTTGCGGAGGAAACGGCGCTATTGGCTCCGTGTCGTTCACGGCCGCCTTTCTCGGCGCGGCAAGCGCTTTTGCAGCTCCGCGCTTTTTTCGGAAGCTTCACGGCATAAATTTGTCCGAATGCACGAAAAGGCGGCTGCGGCTCTGCCACAAAGGTATAATATGCGAATTTGAGGCAGTCGTAGACACGGGCAATTCGCTTAAAGAGCCTATCAGCGGCATACCCGTGATAATCGTAAACGCCCCGCAGTTCACAGATTTCGCGTTTTTGCCCATACCTTATGCAACAATCGACGCCCAATGCATAATGTACGGCTTCATGCCGGACCGCATTGAAATATATCAAGGCGGCTGGATCGCTGTTAGCGCCGCAGTCGCTCTTTCGCAAAAAGAGCTCGTTGGTGCGAAGGCTATACTGCCGCCAAGCGTACTCCCCGCCTGAAGCGAAATGTCCTGTGAACAAAAATGCCGATTGGAGGAAAATAATATGCTGAAGTACCTCGCCGCGCTGCTGGAGAAACTGTATCGCATCCTGAATCCGAAAAGTTTTATTAACTACATAAACTCCGGCGACGCTCTCCCCCCTCCTCTCACGCGTGAAGAGGAGCAGGCGCTTATAGCGCGGCTCGTCAACGGGGAAGCAGATGTGCGCGAAACACTTATCGAGCGCAATCTTCGCCTTGTCGTATATATAGCACGCAAGTTTGAGAACACAGGCGTATGCACGGACGATCTTGTGTCGATAGGAGCTATCGGGCTTATAAAAGCCGTAAATACATTCGATCCAACGAAAAAGATAAAACTTGCGACATACGCCTCGCGCTGCATTGAAAACGAAATACTGATGTACCTTCGTCGAACATGCAAGCTTAAGCTGGAAATATCGCTCGATGAATCGCTCAACATGGATTGGGACGGAAACGAACTGCTTTTGTCCGATGTGCTAGGCACCGACCCGGACAGCGTTTCAAAGGATCTTGACGAGCGTATAGACAGGGAACTGCTGCATGCGGCAATGCAGAAGCTCGGGAAGCGCGAAAAACGCATAATGGAGCTGCGTTTTGGACTTAACAACAGTAAGGAATATACTCAAAAACAGGTAGCCGATATGCTCGGTATATCGCAAAGCTATATCTCCCGCCTTGAAAAGCGGATAATCAAACAGTTGAAAAAAGATATAATGATAATGCAGGGCTAGCGCGCCGTGATTGCAGACACTCGTGCTTTGCGATATAATATTCGGGGATTGACATAGTGCAATCCACTATATCGCAAAGAGGATGCCATGCTTTTTAAGCAAATAACGCTTGACATGAAACCGCTCGTTGAGAAATATACTCTTCCGTTAGCGCTTTCAAGCTCCGAACATACGTTTTCGAACCTGCTCATGTGGGGCGGAAACGGTAAAATAAAGCTCTGTGAGGACAGCGGTGTGCTCTATACTCTGCTCGATTTCGGGGACGGTTTGTTCATGTTTCCGCCGCTCATCGCCGATACGAACGGCGATTATGCCGGCGCCGTAAAAAAAGCCGACGATTATCTCATTTCGGCGGGCGTGCAGCCGTTTTATCGCGCCTTAACCGGAAGCCTTCTCGCCGCTTTTCGCGCTTCGTGTCCCAACCATGTTATTGAGGAAGACAGAAATAACTATGATTATGTGTATCTCGCAAGCGACCTCATTACGCTTAGGGGCAAGGCTCTCCACGCCAAGCGCAACCATATAAACAAGTTTACGTCGCGCTATTCCTATGAATATGTCCGCTTAACCAAAGATATGCTCGACGATTGTCTCGCCGTATACGACGAATGGCTCCGCGGAAAGAAATATGTAACCGCAGATATGCTCTGCGAACGCGATGCAATCATTACCGCCGTGACTAATATGGATGAGCTCTCCATAAAGGGAGGCGGCATAGTAATTGATGGAAAACTCGCGGCTTTTTCATTGGGTCAGCGTATAAGCAACGAAATGGCCGTAATACATATCGAAAAAGCGCCTGACTCTGTCGACGGGCTTTACACCTTAATAAACCAGCAGTTCGTTGAGCACGAATGGGCAGATGTAACGTACATAAACCGTGAAGAAGATATGGGCATTGAGGGGATGCGTAAAGCCAAGCTCTCGTATCGCCCGGTTAAATTCATCGAGAAATATACCGCGAGGCGCATACGATGAACGATATTCGTATAATTAAGCAAAGCGAATACGACGACGCAAAGCGCGTATGGCGCCTTTGCTTTCCTGACGACAGCGATGAGTTTATCGATTACTATTTTGCACGGCGCACATCTCCCGAACTCATACTCGGCGCGTTTTCGAGGTGCGGCGAACTAATCGGCACACTTCATCTTTTACCGCGTGAAATATCTTTTCTCGGTCATCCCAAGCGCATATGCTTTGTTGCTGGCGTAGGAACTGTGCCGTCGATGCGTCACAAGGGCATCGCGTCAGCTATGTTCGAGGCCGCCTATCCGCTCATGAAAAAACGCGGCTTTTGCGCAAGCATTCTTCAGCCGTTCAACGTCGGCTTTTACGAACGTCTCGGCTATGAACCGTTCGTATACGCCGGTATTGGAGAAATCAATACCGCATGCCTTTTAGGCGTACCTTTGCCTTGCGTCGTTGCTCCCGACGCCGATAAAATGCTCAGCATATATAACGCATTCATGCGTCCGTTTACGGGTTTCGCATTGCGCGACAAAGCATGCTTTGAAAACCTTATTAGCGAATTTTCGCTATCCGGTTCCGTAACTGTTATGACAGAAAACTCCTACGCCTTCTGCTGTATCGAAGGCTCCTGCGCGAACGTGTACGAGTCTGCGGGCGATATAACCACCTCGCTGACGCTTCTCGCCTCCCGCTACAGCTCCGTAAAAGCGCTCGTACCCACGCTGTATTCCGATGTGTTCGGTGTAAAACAAAGCGTTTTCAACATGATAAAGGTCATCGATGAGGATGTGCTCATATCGCACACCGGATTCTCAACAGCCGCCGAAGCTGTTGCTCACGCAAAAAAAACCGCCCTTTCTTTCGACAGATATTAGCGCCATTATCGTCAAATCCCTAATTTACAACAATTATTGCCGCTCCTGCATTACTATGTCCGTCAACATCCTTGTATTGACACATTATATTATACGTCGTATAATATTCTCAAAAGTATTTGTGGTTCCTAATCATCCACTAACTTAAAGGAGATGATAATTATGAAAAGGATACTCGCCTTTCTGAAGCCGCACCGATACAGACTCGCTCTGCTCGGTCTTCTTTATGTTGCGATTACGTTTGCCAATCTTTTCATGCCGTATGTCATGAGCGCGATTGTGAACAATGGCATAGCGAACAGCGACATGTCTTATATCATCAAAATGAGCGTCATAATGCTCATGCTGTCTGTTGTGGCGCTTGTTTGCGGTATTTTCGGTGCAAAAATCAACTCAAAAGTCGGCACATCGTTTACTTGCTCGATTCAAAAAGCCGTTTTTCAAAAAGTGAACACGCTTTCTTTTGAGGAATTCAGCTCGATCGGCGTTTCAAGCCTTCTCACGCGGTCAACGAGCGATGTTTTCATGCTCCAGGAGGCTTGCGGCAGCTTCGTAAACGTCCTCGCCACAGTTCCTATATACTTCATAGGCGGCTGCGCACTTGCTTTTACCACTGACTGGCTTTTAGCGCTCACAATAGTCATTATAGCTCCGATAGTTTTGCTCATAGTACGCCTTGTCACGCGCAAGCTGGGCGACCTTTGGGAAAAGTCGGACCGCTATATCGATATTCAGAATAAAATAGTGCGAGAACGTCTTTCGGGCATTCGTGTCATACGCGCTTTCGATAAAGAAGAGCATGAGCATGAGCGCATTGCGGACGCAACCGAGGTGATGGCCGATAACATAATTAAAGCAAACGTTCGAAGCGGCTTTATCAATCCCGTGTCTATTCTGCTCTTGAATCTTGCCACCGTAGCAATACTCTACATAGGCTCGGTTCGCATACAAACCGAAAGTACGCTTACCGCAGGCGCAATTATTGCAACGATACAATACATCGCGCTCATAATGAACGCGGTTCTTATACTGTCTTGGACAATAGTATGGCTTCCTCATCTGCGCGTATGTATACGGCGCGTCGGTGAAGTTCTCGACCTAAAAGGCGTTGAAACGAACAGCTCAACGGGCACGATAAGCAACGGCTCTCTCAAGCTTGAAAACGTAACTTTCGCTTACGGCGAATCCGACGTGCCCGCGCTCGTTAACATTAACATGGATATCAAAAGCGGCGACGTCGTCGCCGTTATCGGCGGTACCGGCAGCGGAAAAACTACTGTCGCGAAGCTTATTATGGACTTCTATGCTCCATCATCGGGCAAGATTTTTTTGGGCGGCATACCGTATTCTGAATTGAGCCGCGAAACCGTTCGTGACAATATATCAATCGCGCTTCAAAAAAGCATGATCTTCGAAGGCACGATTGGTGAAAACATACGTATGGGCAAACCTGACGCCACAGACGAGGAGCTCGACACCGTTACATCTATCGCGCAGATAAACTCGTTCATTAAATCAAACGAGGACGGCTATGAGCATCTGTTGACGCAGGCAGGTGCGAACCTCTCCGGCGGACAAAAGCAGCGCATAAATATATCGCGCACGATAATCAAACCGGCTTCCGTATATATTTTCGACGACAGCTTCTCCGCGCTCGACTATCTAACCGAAAGCAATCTAAGGCGTGAGCTAAACGCCTGTTTGAAAGGCAAGACGCAGATTATTATCACGCAGCGCGCCGCGACCGCAATGCGTTGCGACAAAGTGTACGTTATGGACAGGGGCTGCATTGTCGGCGAAGGCACGCACGAAGAATTGCTGAAAACATGTACCATATATAAAGAAATTTACGACTCCCAGCTCGGAGGGATGCAAAAATGAGTAATAAACATTCACGCGAATCGAACACAGATAGCTTTACTGTCAAAAAAGGAGCGGCCACGATTGGGCGTATAATCCGAGATACAAAGCCTATTGCGCCGTGGCTGATCTTTTCGGCGCTCATAAGCCTTATAAGCGTAGCAATGACGCTTATTGCGCCTGAGCTAATGGGCAAACTCACCAACCGCATATACGACTTTTGGAGCGGCGGCACGGAAATAGTGAAAAGCGACTTTATAAAGGGCTGCACCATACTTGCATCTGTGTATCTGCTTTCAGCTGTTTGCAGCACATCGCAGATGTTGATAATGAACAACATCGTGTCGCGTCATTTCACATGCGCGCTTCGCATACGCATGAGCGACAAGATAAAACGCCTGTCCGTAAAGTTTGTTGACGATACGCCGAGCGGCGAGATAATCTCGAGAATGACGCACGACGTCTCAGTCATGGGCAATACGATACACAATTTCTTCAACATGATAATTGAGGGCGTAATAAAGCTCGTCGGAATTGTTGCCATTGTGTTTACTCTTCAGCCCGTGTTGGCGATTTTTGTGGTGACGCTCGTACCGCTCTCGATGTATCTTTCTATAGTGATATCAAACCGCAGCACGAAATATTTTAAAAAATCCAGAGAAATAAACGGTCATGTTTATGCGCTGACTGAAGAAGATTATACGGGCTTTGCAACAATGAAAGCCTTTAATCTTGAATCGCATCAGAATGCGCGTCATGCCAAGCTCTGCGATGACTACACGGAGTTCAGCAGAAAGGGCATTTTCGGCACATCGATCGTGCAGCCTATAGTGACCATGATGAACAATATAAGCTATATCGCAATATGCCTTATAGGTGGTTATTTTGCAGTTACATCGCGTCTGAATGTTGGTGACATCGTTGCGTTTGTACTTTATGCCAAGCTGCTTGCCGGGCCTCTTGAAAGCATTGCTAACGGTGTCAGCATGATCCAAAGCACCATCGCTTCCGCCGGACGCGTATACGAGATGCTCGATGAAGATGAGTTAACGCCTCCTTGTGCGACAGAAGTGCCGAGCGGCAAGGGCGAAGTGGATTTTGAGCATGTTTTTTTCTCCTATACGAAAGATAAGCCGCTCATAACCGACTTAAACCTTCATGTCAATCCCGGTCAAAAAATAGCAATCGTTGGCCCAACAGGCGGCGGCAAGACAACCATTGTCAACCTTCTAATGCGCTTTTATGACGTTGACAGCGGCCGCATACTCGTTGACGGCGCCGATATAACGCGCATGGAACGAGGCGAGCTCAGAAATGTTTTCTCCATGGTCTTGCAGGATACATGGCTGTTTTCAGGCACAATATATGAAAACATTGCATACGGCAAGGACGATGCAACGCGCGAAGAGGTTTTTGAAGCAGCGAAGCAGGCTCACATCGATTATTTTATCGATACTCTGCCCAACGGCTATGACACAATGATAAACGAGGAGAGCTCCAACATTTCCGGCGGTCAAAAACAGCTTTTAACGATTGCGCGCGCATATTTAGCCAACCGTCCCGTGCTCATACTCGACGAAGCCACAAGCAATGTCGACACACGCACCGAAATACTTATACAGCACACGATGGACGAGTTAATGAAGGGCAGAACGAGCTTTGTGATCGCCCACAGGCTTTCGACCATAGTTGACGCCGATATGATACTCGTTATAGACAACGGAAAGGTTGTCGAGCAGGGAACTCACGAGGATCTTTTATCGAAGCGCGGCTTCTATGCAAAAATATACAACAGCCAGTATGCGCTCCTGAAATAGCAGAACAGCCTGCTAACTGCCGCGGCGCTTTCGACGTGCGCGGCAGTCTTTTTTTGTGTTGCATATTTGGACTATTTACCGTTGAGCTTGTCTACCTCTGACTTCTTCTTTGCAGTAAGCTCTGTCCATGAGGGTACAAATCCGCACGCTATTGCGTTACGCACCGACTTTATGTTTGACCACGCCGCACAATAGAAAGGTACCTTGCCGCGTTCAAACGTTTCGGCGGCTATGCGCGACGTTAGCGCCATCGCTATCCCCTGTCTTCTGTATTCCGGCAATACATCGATGCCGATCTGCCACATGGTTTCACAGTCGGCCGAGCATCCGGCAAGCCCAATGAGCTTTGTGCCATCGTAAGCACCTATCGCAAGCATATCGTACTCTTTGCGTTTTTTGCAAAGAGCGTTCTGCCATTGCGGCAGGTAGAGAGGCTCAAATTCGTCTTTTTTGAGTATGCGCACCTCATAATTGCACGGTAGTATCTGCATCATTCGTACATCAGGAAGAAAGTATTCTGCCATAAAGCAAATGCTAAGTCCATGCGGCGCGATCTTTTCCGACAATACATTCATGTTCGGCGTCTCAAAGCAGCAATACGGAGGGTAAGTCGATATATATTCGCTGACTGTTTCGGCCGTTTCGGCGCTCGTTGAAGCAACAACATTTCCGCCATATGAAACAAGGTTGCATTCAAATGGCAACTGCAAATATTTGCGGGCGCGCGGATCAGCTTTCGATATGACGGTCACGTTTTCGTTTTTTAAGAAATCATCGGCCGCACAAGCAAGATCTATCGCCGATTGCTCCATGGCGATAGCAAGTATCCTCTCATTTGTCATGTTGTTAATCCTCCGGTATATTGTAACATGCCGTTTATATATAATACGCTTTAATCCATTATGCGTATACACCGCCAAGCTTCAATAAGCCGGTCAAGTTTGAACACTGCGTTTGCCGGGCTTGTTGACGGCAGATACGACGTCATGTTCATATACTGCGGCGAATATTTTTGCATGACATCATATGCGCGTCTTCCATTACAGAATATATGTGTTATGTTCGTCCCCGAAACAATGCTGTCAATATTCGTCGGAACGATTCCGGTGACGCTGCTGTCCGAACTCAGCCATATATCGCACTCACATATCGCGTCGTACAGCGCAACGTGATTCCTGATGAGCGCGGACTTCTTTTCGTTTATATTTCTGCTCAAAAAACCTTCGTCTCCGAATACGCCTGCCATTACCGGCCAAAATCTATTCTGAGGGTGCATATAGTAAAATCCCTCCGTCATCGAGCGTACAGACGGGATACTGCCAAGCACGAGTACTCGGCTGTTCATACTCTTAACAGGCTCATACGGATGTACAACATGGCGTATGTTATCGTTCTTTATTTTCCCCATACACTTTGATTTCAGCAAATGGTTAGCTCATACCTCCCCTTTCTGAAACTCGTGTCGAGACATATTGTATCACAGAACAATGAAGTTTGCCACGAATACCCAACATTTAGAGCGCAGCTAAAAAAGTCAAGAAAGGCGTACCTGCAAAATTCACATAATAATCCGAGAGTTAAAGTGTTTTTTTCTGAAAGTCTACTTGCCGGACAATCTCATCCTTGCTAAAAACAACATTTTTAGGCGCTACCACCCATTTTTTCTTCTGCGTCGTCAAATCTCTGCACGATGGCTATAATTCTGCCCGTAAACTCTTTCAAGGAATAATTAACGCCCGGTATATACGCATTCTGTTCTTCTCCATCCGGAGCAACTACACCTTGAATATATCCGTAGTTTATCGGATAACAGATATTCTTGTGATTGGGGCGGCAACTTCCGATAGGACGATCAACAATTACTGTAACCGTTTTACCTATAGTTTGCTGCTCTTTTTTCTCTGAACGCAATGCGGCTTTCATAGTAAGGATTGTTTTAAGCAAAGAGACC
>SFDB01000039.1 GCA_004558825.1 Clostridiales bacterium | reverse complement strand
CCGCCGCGCAGGAGAGCAACGGATATATTTTCACATTCGACAGATATGTAAAAAAATAAGCTATACGAAACGGGATTGACGGACTGACCGCCAATCCCGTTTTTTTGTTTTATTCGGTCGGGTCGGACTTTTTTCGGCTCTTTAATCAAAGATTTATTTTTGCGCTATCGCCGTTCTTGTCGCAATATGCACAAACAAAGCGCCCGACATTTGGAAATATTGACGAAAGAAAAATAAAATTTTTCCGTTGACAAACGTCGAAAAGGATGATAATATACAACTGAGCTATTTGAGATAGCTCAGTTAGCTAACTTTTTAATACGGAGGACAAATCGTGATTATACTCGATTTCCACTCAAAAACACCTATCTACGAACAGATCGAGGAGCAGGTGATGCTCATGGTCAGGCGCGGCGTGTACAAGCCGCACGACCGTCTGCCCTCCACCCGCTCTTTAGCTTCCGAGCTCAAGCTCAATGTGAACACCGTAAAGCGCGCGTTTCAGGAGCTTGAGGCAAAGGGCGTGACCTATTCCCAACCCGGGCGCGGAGTCTTTATCAGCGAAAACGCGGCGGACAACAGCCGCGTGCGCGAGCAGGCTCTTTCGGCGCTCTCGGCCGCTCTGCGCTCGGCGAAGGCAAACGGGCTGAGCGAAGCGGATATTGAGGAGCTTCTAAAGCAGGTCTACGCCGAAAACAAATGAAAGGAGCAAAGAGGCAAACGCCATGATTGAATTCAGAAACGTCACCAAAAGCTACGGCGATTTCACCGCCGTTGAGGACATATCCTTCTCCGCTTGTGACTCGTCCGTCTGCGGTCTGATAGGCTACAACGGCGCGGGCAAAACAACGCTTATAAAATGCGCCGCAGGGCTCTATAAGCCGGACTCCGGCAAGGTGCTTATAGACGGCGAATCCACCTACAATTCCGACGAGGTGCGCTCACGGCTGTTCTTCGTGCCGGACGATCTCTTCTTCCCCGTCGGCTCGACCCCGAACAGCGCGGCTCGCTTCTACAAAGACTACTACCCGGAGTTTTCATTCGGCAACTTCGAGCGTATGCTAAAGCTCTTTGAGCTTGACGGCGACGCGAAAATACGCGGATTTTCAAAAGGAATGCAGCGCCAGACAGAGATAGCGTTAGCACTCGCCTCGTCGCCGAAAGTCCTACTGCTCGACGAATGCCTCGACGGGCTTGACATCGCAAAAAAGGACATCTGCAAGCAGCTTTTCATGGACTACATGGCTCAGAGCGGCTGCACCATGCTCATCTCGTCCCACGCGATAGCAGACCTTCAAAACCTCTGCGACAGGATAGTGCTGATATCCGGCAAGCATATGCAGATGAACTGCTGCACGGACGATATCCCCTCTACCTGGCGCAAATTCAGGCTTCAGTTTGACTTTGAGCCGACGCGCTCGATATTCGGGAATATCGACATCAAAAAGCTCGACATCGACGGCAGGAGCGCCGTTGTGACCGTCTGCGGACACATCGACGACGCGAGGGCAAAGCTCGACGCATTGGAGCCGCTGTTCATCGACGAGTTCCCGATGGAGCTTGAAGAAATATTCTTACAGGAAACGGAGGACAAGAGCGATGAAATCTCAAAAGTCTTTGAATAATATTGCTTCCGCCGACTTAAAGCGCAGCTTTGCTTCAAATCTCGTCATACCCGCGCTGACCTTTCTCGCATTCACTGTGCAGGCGGCAGTATGCACATATTTTCAGTTCAAACAGAAAGAAAAGGTCTTTTTCACATGGTTCAGGGACTCGCCCGATGCGCTTGTTTTTATCTCATTCTGCATTGTGCTCGTCGGCGCGATACAGGCGGCATATACCCTGCGGTTCATCAACATAAAGAATCAGTCAAATGTGTGGTTCAGCTTCAATCTCAGCCGCTCGACGCTCTTTAAAAACCGCTGTGTTTCTTCGCTGACGCTCCTCGGCGCGGCGATAATAATACCCGGAATAATCAGCGCGATAATATGCTGCGCGTCCGGCTGCTCCGCCGCAAAAGTTCTCCCGGTAATATTCTATCAGTATTCCGGATTTTTGACGATGATGTTCGCGGGCTTTGCGATAGGCGCGCTGACGGCGTCGCTCACGGGCAGCGTTGCGGAGAGCATATTCTATTCTGTAGTGCTCATTCTCGCCCTGCCGCTTCTCTCGACTGCTTGGGACGCCCTTTCTTCGGTATTTCTGCGCGGCAGGACGGCAGTCTCCGGCGTGAATTACACCGGCGACATGGATATGCAGCATTACTATTTCAGTTTCTCCATCCAACGGGGCGGACGCGGGATAATGGCATTCTGCCCGTTCACGCTGTTCCGCGTTCCCGGGACAAGCAGAGCGGATGTGATGAGCTTGAAGCTGCGCGGATTCGGCCCTATCGACTTCGGTTTCTGCAAGGACGGCTCATCTCTGCCCGGGATAGACGCATGGCTTCCGATACTGCTTTGGATAGTTTTGACCGCAGTATTGATCGTGCTCGCGCAGCGGATGTTCGGCAGAAAGAAGCTTGAGGAGTTAGGCGTTCCGGCGGCAAGCCGTGTGCTCACAGCGCTTACCTCGGCGATAATAGTGTTCTGCGGATTTTCCGTTCCCGCATGGGTTTTGAAAACGGCTCTCCCCTCCGTTAATACTGCTCTTGCCGCGCTTTTGGGCGCCGCCGTCATGCTCGCGGCATATTTTGCCTACACATTCATTGCGCGCAGGAATTTGAAAGCGGTTCGCAGAAATCTCTGGCAGTTTGCAATGCCGGTCGGCGCAGCGGCGATAATCACCGCAATATTCCTGACAGGCGGATTCGGCTACACCGCGCGCGTTCCCGAGGCGGAGGAGGTAGAGTATGTCACGGTGTCGATGCCGTTCAGCTTCGAGAGCGGAATGGCACAAAACGGCAGTATACTCCGCACCGTCAAGGGCACTGCAACGGTTCTCAAGCCCTATTCCAACTGCATAACTCTCTCGACGGAAAAGGACATAAACACGGTGCTCTCCATCCACAAGCTCATAACGAACGAGAAGAAGAGCGACGAAAAGACAAACACCCAGTTCTCCGTCAAGTATTATTTCAAGAACGGGAAGAGCATGGAGCGCACTTTCACGAACATAAGCGAAAAAGACCTCAACTCATATTTCGCCGTTGCCGACACAGACGGGGTAAAGGAACAGCAATATCTTTTCCTCGCCGCCTCCGATACAGAGCGCGAAAAGCTCGAAAATGAAAGCGTAAAAGCTCCGGGTATGTCGAAAACGCTAGGTCATGTCTTCTTTCCGGACTACGGCAGTCCGCTGCGCGATGCTAAGGGCGCCTTAATAGCGAGCAAGGACGGCAGCTTCTGCCGCGAGCTGAGCTCAGACGAGCTTGATAAGCTCGGCAAATGCATATGGAGCGACATATCGAAGAAAAAATATACGGATATTCTTCGCGGCAGCGAAAAGGAAGTAGCATATATTTATCTCAACGACAATGCCACATACTACGGCGGTCGATATGAAGAAAATGTTGAAGGCAGGTCGGTTCTTGCAGCTGTCACGGACGATATGACCGAGACGCTGAAGTTTATCAAAGAACACGGCATGGCAGGCGCGCTTGGGCAAAAGCGCGAAGTTAAGAGCGTCAATATTTACGACTGCCGCCGCATCATTTCGAAAGCGAAGGAGATAAACAAGAACGGAAGCTACGGCGGCACCGCGATAAACCCGATTTTTATTATGAGCACGATGTTCAACACGAAAGAAATAAAGTTGGTGACCAAAGCTTTCGGCGACATGGATGACTGCTTCATAAAGAGCATTACAAATCAAAAGCAGTCAGACGAGCTGTTCACTCTCGCTCAAGGACAGTGTTACACCTCTCTCGGCGGCTATATCGCG
>SFDB01000038.1 GCA_004558825.1 Clostridiales bacterium | reverse complement strand
GCATACCGCCTTTTCTTGTTATCCAGCCCTCCGGCTGTATCGGTTGAGCAAAAGTCCGCGTGGGATTGATGTGGTATCTTTAACTTTGGGAAACTCCGCGCTCCCACTTCGACACCGCCTGCCTGCTTACGCCAATCCTCTGCGCAAGCTCCTCCTGGGAAAGCCCGCAGCCCTTTCGAAGCGCTATAAGCCTGTTGGCAAATTCGAGATTCATTTGAGTACCTCCTTTGTTTTCTCCACGGTTGCAGTCGTTTTCGCCCATTATATCACGCGCCATGCGTCACCGTCTCCTCTCGCTTGATACACAAATCATACGCGCGTATCCTGTTTCGACGCAAGCAATTCGGGCTTACAACGCTCGCAACCGATGGTTGCGGGACGTTATTTTACGGCAGCTCGTTATGCGCTCTGTTCGGTTTTTACATTTTCTTGCAAATCAGCCGACGTTTTCCTCTATCGGCATGTAAAGATCCTCTATCGATATGCCGCTCTCTATCATGCGCCCCGGAGAAACTATGTGGAACATCGGATAGCGCTCCTCCTTGCCCTCTCCGTTTTCGTATAAATGGAAGCGTTCGCTCAGGGCCATGCTCTCCTGAAGCTCCTGATATGTTTTAATCCAGTCGGCCGCTTCATCTATATCGGCGTCAAGGCACGATGCAACGGCAAAAAGGCCGGACGGCAGATCCACCACCTCGAAATCTGTAATTTTTGAAGCGTCTGCACCCTCGGGAAGCGCATAAAACCACTCGCGTGTGCCCAGCCGCTCGTTATACCACATAAAATCTCGGGGATACAGCTCGCATTTAAGCGATGCATGGTATTCGCTGAACCACTTGTTAAACGCCGTAAAGCGCTCCGCATCTGTGAGCGGGCCTGAATACACCGCCTTTATTTTGGGTATCTCGATAATTCTTATATTAACCATGATACATCTCCTTCGGTGTTGTATATATTTATATCACGGTGCATGACATATGTAAAGCCGCCTCGAAAAGCATCTCGGGGCGCGGTTTTTTTGTCCGAATATTGCCCAATACGCCGTATCATGTCCTATTCGGTTTGCGCCGCCGTTTTTCGTCAATAGTCTCCCACGCATTGGAACATTGTTCGAGCCGCGCAAAACCTATTATCAGAATAAATTCTTTATATCGAAGGGGAATAAGGGAGGTTATTTCACAATGGCTGAAACGATTGCGCGCGCCCGCGGCAGGATAATGCCGTATATCGCAGGAAAAGCTTTCAGGATAAATGCCGCGTATTTTTTAGCGGCGCTGCTTTTGAGCTGCGGAGGAAGCGCCGGGACGATTACGCCGTTCGGGTTATCGTTCGTTGCGGCTTCGTGGGGCGGCAGGCGGAAATCGCACTGCTTCGCGTTTGCGGGAACGGTAATCGGCACGTTGCTTTCGGGATTCTGGAGCTCGCTTTGCGCCACCTGCATATTCTTTGCCGCAGGAACAATATACGAGCGTTTCAGGGACAAGCTCACGATCTGCCCGAAATTCATTATTCTAAGCGCGTCCATGGTCGCAGTAATGCCGCTGTTCAGCTTCGCAGACGCAAGAACGGCTGCGCTCGCAATCGCAAACATGGCCGTGACGATTGGCTGCACGGCGGCGCTCATGTACGCAAACCGCGCGTTCAGCCTTATGCTGCGCTCAAAGCCGCTCGACATCGTTGAGAAGGCCGCAATGTACGGACTGCTGCTGATGTTCTCAATGTCGTTCGGTTCGATGGACGTGTTCGGCGTGCGTATCGGGGCTGTTTTCGCAGCCTTTGCGGTGATGTGCCTTTGCTCCCGGTCGCTCGCAAGCGGCTGTATCGGAGCAATAGCGATAGGCGCGGGCAGAGTGCTCGGCGGGGACGGTCTGGCGCTTGTGGGGGCTCTTGCCTTTTGCGCCCTGTGCGCATCGCTTCTCGGCACCATAAACAAATACGCGCTTGCGGCGGGATTCTGTGCGCTCGCTGCGGCCGCGTACGCATACACATCTAATGCGTCCGTAATATCGCTTATCGAGGCTGTACTCGGCGCCATCGCTTTCGTTTTCGTTCCCGACAGAATTCTAAGGCGCAGCATGGAAAACGTATTGCCGTCCGGGGACCCGCTTACGGGAATGCGGACGCGTCTCATTCGAACCGCAGACGTAATAACGCGTCTTAGCGATATCTATGGCGCGCACGAAGGCGTGACCTGCGACGGCGATTCGCTTTGCTTCACAAAACGCCAGCTTAACGGAATATCGCAGGCGCTGCGCAGAACGGCAGCCGCGGAAAAGCCGAAACGCCGATGCTTTTCGATACAGATAGGTATGGCGGGACACCCGAAGAACGAGCGCGACGAGAACGGCGACACGATGCTTGTACGCGAATACGGCGCGGACACCGCCCTGATAATCAGCGACGGCATGGGTTTTGGCAAGCGCGCCCGTGAAGAGAGCGCATGTGCGGCGCTTTTACTGGCAGAGCTCCTTGAGATAGGCTTTGATCTTGACGAAGCCCTCGAGTGCCTGAATCGTCTTTTAATGGCAGGCGGCAACGGCGAAATGTTCGCCACGCTCGATGCGCTCATATTCGACGGCTCATCGGCGAGCGCAAAGTTTATCAAATTTGGCGCTCCGCCAAGCTATGTCATCCGCTCGGGCCGTGTACACACGCTCTACGCCGAAACGCTCCCGGCAGGCATAATCGAGGCGGCAAGCCCTGCAGTTCGTTCAGTGACTCTCAGGCGCGGCGACACGGTGGTGCTGATGAGCGACGGTGTTGCAGATGCGCTCGGCGCGGAGGTAATGTCGATGCTTATAGACAAGGTATGCACGTCAAACACATCAGAGGACGCTGCTGATTCCCTGGTGGATGCTGCGCTCGAGCGGGGCTGCGGAACGGATGATATGAGCGTGATAGTCGCAAGGATAGTGTAGGGTCTCCTACGGCGCTCTCCTTTGTCGCATGCGGCGGGGGCTTTGCCCCTGCCGCATGCTTGCTTTTGCGCATCATTCGCTTAAAAGCGTTACTCGCCCGTTTTATGTAATAAACTGTTTTTACACCATATGCGTATCCTTGCCACGCGCCGCTCAACGCTATATGCGGTCGGCAAGGTTGATTATTTCGATGCCTTTCTCTTCGGCTCGGGCAACAGTATAAGCCGTTCCGCCGCTTGCCCGCGTCTTATAGCAGACGCATACGGAGCTAAGCTCTACGAGCCGTCTGTTGCGTGCCTGCATACATCCGCTGATGTACTCCTCGCTTATGTATTCGACCGAATCGGCTGCGCCGAGCATCGCTTCATATTCCCTTTTTGCATTTTCCGTCCACGCCTTTGCCTGAGTCTTGCAGGGCAATATAAGCCTTAGCAAAATATGCGGATATTGCTTTTGCGCCTCAATGACGCAGCGCGCCGCAAGCGTATCAAAGCCAAGCGCGCCTCCGCACAAAAATACAGCCATCCCTCGACCCACCAGACTGTCTATTGCGCATGAAAGGCTTTGACAAAGCTTATTATGCTGCGACCTCGGAATCATGCGATGTCCCGTAAAGCAGCATGTATGCGGTTCGTTGTATAAAATATCCATATTATAATTATAATGTTCGTGCTGTTATTTAGCAACGCACCGCTGCAATTTAAGTTGTATAATATATTGTCCCAATTTGTTCTAAATTTGTATTTTTTATGATATAGTATAAAAAGAACAGTTAGGTCGGCTTGCTGACTTAGCAGTTCAAAATAACACACGCCAATGCGGCAAGAGGAGGAACTTAAAAATGAAGTTTAAAAATGCAACCGGCTACATTGACATTACGAAGCTCGAGCTCGAATCATCCGAGCTTTCAACAAGCGTAGGCGCAGGCGGCAACAATACAACCAACTGTGCAACGCGCGTGATATGCAGCGACAAGCCCGTCGCAAAAGATGATTGATAGGCGCTAAATTCAGACCTAATCGGGGGAGCGACAATCTGCCGCTCCCCGTGTTTTTTTACGGCAGTTGCCGATATGCAAATCCCCCGTCCTGCGCAAAACGCAGAGCGGGGGATTCAGCTTGTCGATAAGCGCCGGGGTTGATAAGGGGCTGCGCCCCTTATGTTCAATCCGGCTCTGACGACATGTGCGTCAGAACGG
>SFDB01000037.1 GCA_004558825.1 Clostridiales bacterium | reverse complement strand
CTATATCCTCACCGATGAGGTCGTCACCGTCGACCAACTGATACATATGCTCGCAGACATCTGCGGCTTCAAGGCTCCGAGCCTCAAGATTTCTCTCGGTCTTGCAAATGCGTTTGCTCCTCTCATGGAGGTCTATTACAACGCCGCGAAGAAGACCCCGCTCTTCACCCGCTACTCCATCCGCAAGCTGACCTCAAACTGCAACTTCAGCTGCGATAAGGCTAAGGAAGAGCTTGGCTACGCCCCCATGGGCGCAAAGCAGTCCTTCACCGACATGATTGACTGGATCAAGGAATACGAAGGCACCGGAAAGAAGAAATAAGCAGGCCGAATAAAAATGCCCCGACGTTAGCGGGGTGTTCATAAGACACAAAAACCGATCTATGGCTCATAGGTCGGTTTTTTATATTATTGCAGGATGCATAAAGGCACGCCCTTTATCGATTCGGTGAAAATGAGATTGGCAGCGGTGCGTCGAGTCGCCGCCCCTACAAAGACATCGAGAAACAAAACGGTCGAATCAAAGCGGGCGAATCCGTGCTGCAAATCCCAATTTGCCAATATCTGATACGGCTTCGATTTATACAGGAAAGGTCCCGACAGTACAATGCCTGTCGGGACCTTTCGTTTGCTTTTCCGTTCGGATTATTTGCCTAACAGCTTTTTGAAGAGGTTTATTATCGCTATGAACGGAGCGGTGATTACATTGAGCAGCTTCTTGCCGAAGCTCTCCTTTTTCTCGACCGTGACCTTGCACTCGGCGGTGACTCCGTCGGCCGATTCGGCGGTTATTATCGCTTCGCCCTCGGCTATCGCGGTGACTGTTCCGTTTTCGTCAACGGTAGCTATCGACGGGTCGGACGAGCTCCATGTGACGGTGCGGTTCCACGCGTTGTCGGGCTTCACCGTCGCGGTGATCGTGAATGTATCACCGACAAACACCGTTTTTTCGCTCTCGGAGAGCTCGATTGCGGACGCCCTGACGAGCTTGGGAATAGCTCTTGTTTCCTCTATATTGCAAAGCGAGCACACTCTTCTCTCAAGTCCGTCTTTTTCATATGTCGCTTCCTCTACGACTTCCCACTCGCCCCAGATGTGCCTGCACTGGGAGTCGTCGGCGCAGCGCACGTTCACCAGCGCGAACATATAGTTGTCCGCACCGATAACTACCTCTTTCCACTGCTCGCGCGTGCCGAGATAATTTATGGTTCTTATATCATAGCAGTTTCCGAGCGCGGAATCTTCTATTTCCTTAACGCTCGCGGGAATAGTGAGCGTTTCGATATATCGGCAGCCGTAGAAAGCCTTTTGGTCTATTTTGGTCACACCGTCGGGAATGGTATATGAACTGCGCTTGTTGCCTATGGGATATGCCAGCAGCTCGCTCTTGTCTTTATTGAACAGCACACCGTCAACGCTCGAATATGTTTTGTTCTCAGGCGAGACGGTTATGTTCGCAAGCCTGCGGCAGGATACCGGTGCATTTGAATATTTAAAGAAAGCATCAACATCTAATTGCTCAACCCCGCTACCTATTGTAATAGACTCCAGGCTTGTGCAGCCGGAAAAAGCAGAACCGCCTATTGATGTAACGCTATCCGGTATGGTTATCTCTCTAAGGCTTGTGCAATCAGAGAAAGTACTGTTCTCTATTTTTGTCAGGTTATTCGAAAGCTTCACTTTTGAGAGCGTTATGCAACCTGAGAAAACAGAACCATGCGGTTCACCATGTTCATTAACCCCCATTTTTGTTACATTGTCAGGTATCGTTATCTCTTCGAGGCTTACGCAGCCAGAAAAAACGTAAGAGCCTATTTCCGTCACGCTGTCAGGTATGTCTATCTCTGTAAGGCTTGTACAGCCATAGAAGGCATCGTCGCCTAATTTCTTAACGCCGTCCGGTATTACTATCTCTTGAAGACTTGTGCAGCCGGAGAAAGTTCCGTTCTCTATTTTTGTCAGGTTATTCGAAAGCTTCACTTTCGAGAGTGATGTACAACCTGAGAAGGCAGACTTACTTATCTCCGTCACACTGTCCGGAATTTCTATCTCTGCAAGACTTGTGCATCCGGAAAAAGTTCCTTCATCTATTATTGCCAGATTGTTTGAAAGCTTCACTTTTGAGAGCGATGTGCAACCTGAGAACGCGCGAGAGCCTATTCCTGTAACGCTGTCGGGTATTACAACCTCTTTAAGGCTTGTACAGCCAGCGAAAGAATAACATCCTGAAGTATGAAAGTAGTGATCAACAGAAATACCTATCGCCGTTAATCCATCAGGGAGCTCTATATTCTCTAAGCTCGTGCAATTTTCAAAGGCACTGTATCCTATTTCCAAAACGCCTTTGGGAATAATTATGTTTTTAAGAGAACTGCAGCCATAGAATGTATTTTCTGCTATCTCTTTTAACTTTTTTGAAAGTTTCACTTTTGAGAGTGATGTGCAACCATAGAAAGTTGAATAACCTATTATCTCAACATTGTCAGGGATTTTTACCTCTTCAAGACTTGTGCACCCATAAAAAGTTCTACCATATTGAAAATATTCAGAAGCAGAAAAGTCATTTGGATTGCCCTTATAAACACTACCAATTGATATTAAACTTTCCGGAAGGCTTATTTGTTTCAAGCTTGAACAGTTTTCAAAGGCCTTATTTCCTATGTGCTGTACCCCTTCCTGCACAATTACACTCTCGAGGTTAGTTAAATTTGCAAAAGTTCCGTCATATATTTTTTTCAAGCCTTTTGAAAGCGTTATGCTTTTAATAGAATTACATCCGATGAAAGCATTACTGTAGATTTCTACAACACTGTTCGGTACCACATATGAGCTATTAGCCGCACCTTCTGGATATCTCACCAATATTGTCATATCCTTGTTAAACAGCACACCATCAACGCTCGAATAGTTCTTATTATCCGGTGAAACGGTTATCTTTGCAAGGCTTGTACAGCCGGAGAAGGCAGATACGTCTATTGATATAACACTGTCAGGAATCACTATGCTTGTAATTCCCGTGCAGCCTTGAAAAACCTTATCTTGCCATGCACCGCCTATCCATTTTACCGCATATCCTTCTATTGTTTTTGGGATAACGACCTCTCCGGAATCAGGTCCTTTGTAGCGGGTTATTGTTACTCCATACTCATATTCGGAACCTGTCCAACTTTTTCCCACCTCATACTCAAAAAAACCATCTTCCGTTGTCTTGGTTTCGCCAATCGCCTCCGCCTTCATTGAAAACAGCGGCAGGCTGATGCCGACGAAGCCGCTCAGGGGCGCGGCGCCGAATATCATTGTCAGTGCCATCGCGGCGGCAAGCAGGGATTTGAAAATATTTTTTCGCTTCATTTTATCTCCTCCAAACATATTTCTGCCGGATTATTGCCGATTCAATAATATTCCTTTTGTATTTTTCTGTCAAGTGTTTCTTTTTAGGTGGGTATTTTATCGGACAGTGATTGGACTTAGCGCAGCAATATAAAATGATTCTTCTTGAACTTCAATATTCCGTCATCCCTGAGTGCGCAGAGCTGAGCGGACATTGCACTGCGGTCAACGCACAGATAGTCGGCGAGCTGCTGGCGGTCGAACGAAATGTCAAATTCATTTTTTCCACTCTTCATCGCCTGCGCCGAAAGATATGACATCAGCTTTTCGCGCGTCGTGCGCTTGCCCATGTGCCCGAGCTTCGAGTTGAAATTCAGATTTTTGCGCGCGAGCTCGGATATCAGATTGCCGACGAGCTTTGCGTGCCCGGCGCACGACTTCGGGCACGAGCCGAGCACATGCCCGACCTTCAGCCGCATTATCTCGCATTCGCTCTCCGCCTCCGCGCCGACGGTCAGCTTTTCGCCCGTGCATGCGAACGACTCGGCGAAGATTCCGCCCTGAGTTATCCGCGCCATGATGTTGCGGTTGCCCCAGAAATCGTCCTGCACTATCAGCACACTGCCGCTCATCACGAGTCCGAGCGAGTCCGTCTTTTCGCCCTCTGGCATTATTATTTCGCCCTTTTGATATCTGTGGCTGTGCGCATCGAGGGCTTCGAGCAGTTCGGGTAGCTCGGCTTCGCCTATTCCGAAAAAGAGCGACGCCGCTTTTATTTTTTCAAAATTTTCCGACATATTTTTATCACTCCGTTGTTTTTGCAACAGTATTTTTGTCCCGATTCTACTATAATAAACGCGTCAGCTTGCGCCGCCGCCTGCCATGAGGGCGCGATAGCCATGGTCAACGGCAAAGCCAAGCTCATGCGCGACGACTACTGCGACGGGCTCGGCGACTGCCTGCCCGCGTGCCCCACAGGCGCGATAACCTTTGTCGAGCGCGAGGCAGCCGCCTACAACGCCGAAGCGGTCAAAGAAAACATGATGAAGAAAAGAGGCGGTGGACATCACGGCGGATGTCCGGGTTCAAGGCTCATGACGATGAACCGCGAGGAAAACGCCCCGTCGGCTCAGCCCGCCGAAATGCAGAGCCGACTGCGCCAGTGGCCGGTTCAGATAAAGCTCGTGCCGGTGAACGCGCCGTATTTTGACGGCGCAAAGCTGCTCATCGCCGCCGACTGCACCGCCTACGCCTATGCGGCGTTCCACGAAAAATTCATCAAAAATCACATAACCCTTGTCGGCTGCCCGAAGCTCGACAGCGTCGACTATTCCGAGAAGCTGACGGAGATAATCGCGAACAATAATATACAGTCCGTGACGGTCGTCAGAATGGAAGTCCCCTGCTGCGGCGGACTCGAACACGCCGCAAAAACAGCATTGCAGAACAGCGGCAAATT
>SFDB01000036.1 GCA_004558825.1 Clostridiales bacterium | reverse complement strand
TCGGGCTGTTCAATCATCGCTTTCGCCTCAACTTCGCTGCCGCCGGATGTTGAACCGAGAAGCGAAGTAATGCTTGACGAGGCAGATTCAGAGGCGGTGGGGCTTATAAAGCTGACGTAACCGCTAAACTTCTTGCCTGTTGCGCCGGTTATCTCGACCGGCTGGTCGAGTTTTATTTTATATATATCCTTGCCGCTGACACTGAAAGTCGCAGAGAGCGGATAATATTCAACGACTATACCGCCGGGAGTTCCCGGGAAAAGCTGATTGATAATACCGGAAAAGTCCTTTGTGTCCGATGTTGCGGATGAGAGAAGCGAAGATATATCAATACTGTCGAGCGAGACTGTTGAATTACTTTTCGGAGTGTGATATGTCTCGCCGCTGACGATGTTTATTTCCCTTACAACGCCGTCGTTCTCGGCAACCCAGCCTTTTTTCAATGCGTTCACAGCTTCAACGGTGCTGTCAAGATCGTTTTTAGCGGACTCGGCAACGGAGAGATAAAGCGACGCGAGCGTATCACCGGACTGGAGTTTAAGTATACTCTGGCGCGCTTTTAACTCAACAAGTTCGAGCTGCGCCGATATCAGCTGCTTCTCTTCGTCCGAAGCGGAAACGAGATTGATTATCGACGAGATCTGATTGTTCGCGCCGTTAATTATATTCTCGAGATGCTGAAGTATCTCCGAAACCTGAGTGCCGGAAGAGAAGAGCCTGTCAACTATTTCTGCCGCCAAATTACTGTCGCCGAGAAGTTCGGTGAGCTGCTTTTTCAGCGAGATAGTTTCCTTTGTGTCGTCCTTCGGTTTTGCCGCATCGACTTTTTCGCTGAGTTTCTCTATCTCTTGCTGCTTCTGCTCTATCTGCTTTGAGAGCGACTCAAGCTGAGCTACGGAGGCGTTCGCGTTTGAAGCATACTTTCTGTACTGCGACATGGCGGCGTTATAGTTCTCCCTTTTCTGCGATACAATATCGCTGAGGGAGCTCGTATCAAATGTCGCGAGCACATCGCCTTTTTTAACGGCATCTCCGACTCTGACATTTACGCTCTTGACATAGGTGCCGTCAAGTATTTCGAACGACGCCTGATTTTCGGAGTTCACAGTACCGGAAAGCTTGAGCGTTTCGGTGATATCGCCGGCAGTTACATCCGCCATGGCAACCGTAGTGCGTGTCTTCTTGCTTATCATAACATAAGCGGTGACACCGAGTGCAATGATAAGTAGCGCGGCGACGATACTGATGATGATTTTTTGCTTTTTGTTGAGTATCTTCTTTGTCATCCCAATTCTCCATCATGTATTTTCTTATATATTACACTTATGTTTCGGCGAGTTAAAGTACATTTTGTAAACTTTTTTAAAAAAGTCGGATCCATGCGGCGAACACACGAATCCGACATAATTGTTTAGTTGCAGCGCTTCCAAAGCGATGGCGAAAACAAAGCGAGAACCGGGAATATCTCCAGTCTGCCGATTATCATGTCCGCGCTGAGAACAAGCTTGCTGAACCACGAGAATCCACTGAAATTGCCCATTGGACCGACAATATCAATGCCGGGTCCGATGTTATTCATGCAGGATATAACCGCAGTTACATTGGTCGTGAAGCTAAAATCATCGATTGAAACAAGAAGCGTTGATGCTATCATAACAATAACATATGCAACAAGATACATAGAAACGTTTCTGACGAGTGCTTCATTCTGAACCTTTCCGTCAATACGGAGCACTTTGACGCTACGCGGATGAACGACGCGCTGCATCTCGTTGCGAAGAGCCTTGAATAATATAAGGACTCTCGACACCTTCAAGCCGCCGCCGGTAGAGCCCGCGCACGCGCCCATGAGCATGAGCACAACGAGAATATATCGCGAAAGCTCAGGCCAAAGCGAAAAATCAGTGGTAGAAAATCCGGTTGTCGTGATAATCGACGAAACCTGGAAAAAGCTGTGATGAAAAGCATCAAACCAGCTTGAAAACATTGAGCGAATATTTATTGCTATCACCGTAACCGAAACCAAAACGGTTATGATATAGAAACGAAGCTCCTCGTTTTTGAAAACGAGCTTGAAGTCTCTTGCAAGCAGCAGATAATAAATATTGAAGTTCACGCCGAACAGCAGCATAAACACGGCAATAACACCCTGAAGATAGTAGCTGTCATACGCGCCGATACTGGCGTTCTTTATTCCGAAGCCGCCCGTTCCGGCGGTTGCAAAAGAGTTCAGAACACTGTCAAACAGCGGCATTCCTCCGGCGAAAAGCAAAATGATTTCAATAATCGTCAGCGCAATGTATATGATGTAAAGAATTTGTGCGGTCTGGCGCATCTTTGAAACGAGCTTTCCGAATGTGGGACCCGGGCTTTCGGCTCTCAGAATATAGAGCGACTGAGCGTCGTTGTCCTTGCCATTTGGTACAACCGCAAGCAAGAACACAAGAACGCCCATTCCACCGAGCCAATGCGAGAAGCTTCGCCAATAGAGCAGACCTTTGGAAAGCGCCTCGACATTTGAAAGTATACTCGAACCGGTCGTTGTGAATCCGGAAACGGTTTCAAAAAAGCAGTCTATAAAATTCGGAATCTCACGGCTTATAAAGAACGGCAGTGCACCGAAAAGCGATATCGCAAGCCAGGACAGCGAGACTATCGCAAAGCCCTCTCGCACAAATACATTGCGCTTTTGGGGCTTTATCATATGCATCAGCTGACCGATGACAAGGAGTGCAGCGATGCTTATTCCAAAAGCGAGAACGCACTTAAACTCGTTATGATACAGCGAAACAAGCAGCGCCGGAATCATAAAAAGTCCTTCTATCCGCAGAATATTGCCTATATAATTTGCAATAAGTTTATAGTTCATTTTCGCGTCTCCCGGCTCAGTCCTCGGCAAAGATATCGTTTATATCCTTGAACTTGCCCTCTGCAGTGGTGATAACGATTATCGTATCCCCCGCCATTATATAATCATTACCGCTCGGGATAATGACCTTTCCCATGCGGGTTATGCAGGCAAGGAGGATATTGTCCTTGAGGTTGACTTTTTTGAGCGGTTCGCCGATGCACTTTGTGCTGTCGGTCACCGCAAACTCAAGGGCTTCAACCTTTTCGTCGACTATCCTGTACAGAGTCTTGACCGAACCGCCGGTGGTGTTGTCCATAGCCCTGACATAGCGGATTATCTCATAGCTCGCGAGCATTTTCGGGCATACGACGCTGCCGATATCCTTGTCTTTGAAGAGCTTGATATACTCGGTACGGTTAATTTTTGTAATTGTCTTTGGCACTTTGCAGACATCCGCGTACATTGATATAATGAGGTTTTCCTCATCGATATTCGTCAGCGAGACTACGGCGTCCGTATCTTCAATACCCTCGGACGAGAGCAGATCCTGGAGCGTTCCGTCGCCGTTGATTATAACAGCACCGGGCAGACGCTCCGAAAGAGCGCGGCACTTGTCGAGCTTCTGCTCGATTATCTTGACATTGACACCGCTCTTGATAAGCTCATCGGCAAGATAGACTGCAATCTTGCTTCCGCCGATTATCAGCACATCTCTTATCTTCTGATTGCTTATCTTGAGCGCCTTGAGCATTTTGACAAGCTCGCTGCGCGGAGCGGTGACGGTTATCTTGTCGTTTGCCTGAAGCTCAAAGCTGCCGTCGGGAATGCAGACTTCGCCTCCCCTGTCAACGGCGCAAACAAGCACTTTCACGCCGCGCAGAACATCAGATAATTTTTCAAGCTTCTTGCCGACCAGCGCGCAGTCCTCTTTTAACTTGAGCTCAACTATTTCAACGCGGCCTTTGGCAAAAGTATCGCGCTTGAGGAAGCTCGGGAACTGCAAGATGCGGAATATCTCTCTTGCGGCGGTGAGTTCCGGATTGACGGTCATCGAAAGGCCGAAATCGTCGCGCATATACTGAATCGACTGAACATAGTCCGGGTTGCTCATGCGGCAGATTGCATGGCGGCATCCGAGTTTTTTTGCGAGGATGCAGCACAACAGGTTTATCTCGTCCGCAGAGGTCGCGGCGATAAGAAGATCGCTGTTTGCAACATCTGCCTCTTCCTGCGTCTTGAGCGTGACTCCGTTTCCGTCGACAACAAGCACATCGAGCTTCTGGAGCGAATCCTCGAGCACATCCGGATTGTTGTCTATGACTACGATATCATGACCCTCGGCAAGCAGCTGCTTCGCGATATTGTAACCGACCTTGCCGTCGCCGACAATAACAATTTTCATTTAAAGTTCCATCCAATCAAAATAATAGGAGTAATAGGAAAAATCCTTATCCAATATTATAGCTTTCTTTTCTGCTATAGCTATAGCAATTGTGCACAATTAAGCCATAACAATTTTGTGGAAAATTTTCTTTCCCTTCTTAATTATAGCCGGGTCGGCGGCTATTTCGTCGGCAGAAAGCGAAAAATCGAGGCTCTTTACTTTTTCATCGTTGACGCTGACGCCGCCCTGCTCGATAAGTCTTCTTGCCTCGCTTTTGGATTTTACAAGTCCCGCTTTGACAAGAATATCTATAACGCTGATCTTTCCGTCGGCGAAGTCGTCTGCGCTGAGGCTTGTGGACGGCATATCTGCGGAATCCGCTCCGCCGCCG
>SFDB01000020.1 GCA_004558825.1 Clostridiales bacterium | reverse complement strand
AGCGGGGCGGCGCAGCCGCCGCGCCCGCAGGGGCGCAAGCTTCCGCAGGAAGCGCGAGCCGCGCGGAGCTTGGGGAAGGCGAAAATTCCGATAGAAATAATAGGTAATTGAAAGTGATAATGCCGCATTTATCCCCCGTCTATTTATAATTGCAATTAATACGGGAGTTCGGGGCATGTGAAGTGCCCCCGACGGGGCGCAGGGGCGTAGCCCCTGCGAAGCACACAGGAATAATTTATCTTATCACTCTGCCGTCTACCCTTGCCGGCGCGTCGGGCATTTGCGATGCGGGGTATCCGAGCGCGGCCGAGCCATAGCAAACATGGTCTGCAGGCACGCCGAAACTCGTGAGCAATGCGCGCACGGAAGGCGCTTCGCAGGCAGGCTTTACCTGGTTTATCCAGCATGATCCTATGCCAAGCGCATTCGCCGCAAGAAACATATTTTCGAGCGCACATGCGCAGTTTGCGTAGCCAAGCGGGTTTTCGCGCACGTCGCTTGCGATAATAAGCGTCGGTGCATTGTAATTGCAGCGATACCCTGCGTCGATTTGTCGCGGAAACGCTATTTCGCCGTCAAGCACCGCCGCGGTTATCGCGGATACAAGCTTTTCAAGCTTCTCTCCCTGCAATACGGTAAATTTCGACGTCTGCCTGTTCATTGCGGTAGGCGCATAGACCGCGGCAGTAAGTATCGCATCAAGCTCTTCGTCTGTTATCTGCTCCTGCTTAAACGCACGCACACTTCTGCGCGTCAGCACGTTCATTAGCGCAGCGTTGTTTTCAAACCTCTTAAATTCCTTCATCGCTTATCTCCTCAAATACTATTGCTGCTGCGGCCTTGTAACGCTTATCGATATATCAACGCCGTCGTCCCTGTCCGCCTGCCGAACATCGACTATAAGCCCCGCATAGCGAAGCTGTTCTACGGCCGAATTGATTGAATTCATGAAAAGCCTGTAATCCTTTATCATTCGGAGCATTACCGGGCGCGGCTTTGCGCCGTCCTTTCTTTCGTCATAAAGCTTATTGAGCTGCTTCTCGACGCGCTGCTCCGTCTCCTTGACGGACATTCCCTTGTCCTTCACTTCCTTTATTATGGCAAGCTGTTCATTTTCGTCGGCAATACGAAGCAATGCGCGCGCATGACGCTCTGTCAGGCCTGCGTCGGTCATGGCTTCCTTTACGGCAGGGGACAGCTTGAGTACGCGCAGCTTATTCGCAATGGACGACTGGCTCTTGCCAAGCTTTTCCGCAAGCGCCTCCTGCGTGAGCGAATATGTGCCGATAAGATCGCTGTAGCACTGCGCTTCCTCGAAAAAGTTTAGGTTTTCGCGCTGTAAATTCTCTATCAGCGCCATCATGGCCGACGATTCGTCAACGATGTCGTTCTGGACTATGCACGTCACGCGCTCAAGCTCGAGCAGCTTGATTGCCCGCAGACGCCTTTCGCCGGCGATAAGCTCGTAAACGTCTCCCTGTCTGCGAACGACGAGCGGCTGGATAAGCCCCACCTGCCGTATCGACTGCGCAAGCTCGGCTATGCTCTCGTCGTCGAACGTTTTGCGCGGCTGATTCGGGTTTGGCACGATTTTGGAGACCTGTATCTCCTCGAGCTTTTTGCCGCTGTCGCGCGACGTCGAATCCCTCAAAAAATCAAATACTGCCATGTTTCCCCCAAATTATAACGGATTTTTCTTTATATTTGACGGCTTTCTCGGATAGCAAGGCGCCGTTGAGCCAATCTTTTTTGCCTCTATTATACACCTTTCGCCCCACGATGCGCTAAGGCTTATTACGCGTCCCTGAGCATTCAGCTTTTCGAGCGCCCTTTTCGCCCCCGCCAGCTCTCTCTCTCCGTCCGCCCCCTTATACATCAGCGCCGCGCCTCCCGTTTTCAGAAACGGTACGCTCATCTCAATAAGCGCGCTTGTCGGCGCTACAGCCCTTGAAAGCGCCGCATCGTATCTTGCGCGATGATGTGCATCGTGAGCTGCATCCTCCGCCCGCGCATGAACGATAGTCGCATGGAGCCCAAGCTCTATGCAGACCTCGTTTAGAAATACAAGGCGTTTATTCAGCGCGTCAAGCAGCGTCATTGTTATGTCGTCGCGCATTATCATAAGCGGAATCGCGGGAAATCCCGCGCCCGTGCCTATGTCGATGCACTCTGCGCCGTGTTTTATAAGCTCCGCCCCGAGCAGGCTGTCGGCGAAATGCTTCGATGCGACGTCCTCCGGCTCTGTCAGCGCGGTCAGGTTCATCTTCTCGTTCCAGTGCGTCAAAAGCTCAAAGTAGCGCTCGAACCTTTTGCGCTGTACTTCGTCTGCCCTCGGTATAAATTTATCTATGCTCTCGATTATGTTCAATTTTACCTCTCCGTAACGCCTGCTTCGCAGATGTTCCACATGGAACATTCCTATTCCTCCGCCCTGCGCTCTGTTTCACGTGGAACATGATGCGGTATCTCCGCCGCCGCCCGCTCGCGTGCCTTCAGCCATACGAGCAAAACGCCTATATCGGCGGGCGAAACGCCCGATATCCTCGAAGCCTGGCCGACGCTCGCCGGCTTCTGAGCATTAAGCTTTTGCCGCGCCTCAAGACGAAGCCCTGATATGGCCCCGTAGTCGATGTCACGCCCAAGCGGCACGGAATCCATGGCCCGCTGACGTTCGACCTGCTCAGCCTGTTTTTTTATGTAGCCGCCGTATTTGAGTTCGATTTCGACCTGGCGTCCAGCCTCTAAGTCAAAATCCCCAACCTCGGGATAAGCGGCGCATACGTCGGAAAAGGAAATTCCCGAGCGCTTCAAAAGCTCGCAAAGCTTCATGCCGCTCGAGGGCGTATGCTCCCCATGCACCGTCAAAAGACCGCAAAGCCTGTCGTCGCAAGGCACATATGCGGATAGCGCCTTTTGTATGCGCTCCATCTCCTCGCGCTTGCGCATCAGACGCGTATAGCGCGCATCGCTCGCAAGCCCCAGCCTGTGTGAAAGCTCGGTCAGGCGTACATCGGCGTTGTCCTGTCGAAGCAGAAGCCTGAATTCCGCACGCGAAGTCATCATTCTGTACGGCTCGTTCGTGCCCTTCACCGAGAGGTCGTCGGCAAGCACGCCAATGTATGCGTCCGAACGGCGCAGGAGCATCGGAGGCTCGCCCCTGAGATAGAGCGCGCAGTTGATGCCGGCGTAAATGCCCTGCCCTGCTGCCTCCTCATAGCCCGACGTGCCGTTTATCTGCCCCGCGAAGAAAAGCCCCGCCACGCGCTTTGAGCCAAGCACAGGCGTAAGCTCCGTCGGGTCGATACAGTCGTATTCAATGGCGTAGCCCGGGCGCGTAATTTCTACGCGCTCAAGTCCGCGTATCGTGCGGAGCATTTTAAGCTGCACATCGGCAGGCAGGCTCGTAGACATTCCCTGGACGTACATCTCGTATGTCGAGGCGCCTTCGGGCTCGATAAAAAGCTGATGCCTGTCCTTATCGGCGAATCGAACCACTTTGTCCTCTATCGACGGGCAGTAGCGCGTACCCGTGGCGCGGACAAGGCCGCCGTACATCGCCGAAAGGTGGATATTCTCCTTTATTATATCATGGGTAGCAGAGTTCGTATATGTTAAATAGCACGGCGTCTGCTCGCCATGAAGCTCATCGGTCATGAAAGAAAAATGCGGTATGGGTACATCGCCCGGCTGAAGCTCCATTGCGTCAAAATCTACGCTTCGCCTGTTTACGCGGGCGGGCGTACCCGTTTTGAAGCGCCGCAGGACAAAGCCAAGCTCACGCAGCGAGTCGGAAAGGAGATTTGCCCCGAAAAGGCCGCAGGGGCCGCTTTCAACGGCGTGGCTCCCGATAAGCACGCGGCTTTTAAGGTAAACGCCCGTCGCCACTATGACGGCGCGCGCAGACAGCACGGTACCGTCGGCGCATTTTATGCCGCATACAACGCCGCCGCTCACAAGTATTTCGGCACATTCGCCCTGCCGCAAATAAAGCCCGTCGGTCGATTCGAGCGCGAGCTTCATTCGCTCATGATATCGCCTCTTGTCCATCTGCCCGCGCAGGGAGTGAACCGCAGGCCCCTTGCCGAGATTCAGCATACGCATCTGCATGAAGCATTCGTCCGCCGCCAGCCCCATTTCGCCGCCGAGCGCGTCAACCTCATGCACAAGATGTCCCTTTGAAGTGCCGCCTATTGCGGGATTGCAGGCCATGAGCGCCACAGCGTCAAGGTTAAGCGTCAGGCAGAGCGTCCTCATGCCCATGCGCGCACAGGCAAGCGCTGCCTCGCAGCCCGCGTGACCCGCGCCGAGCACTATAACATCGTATTGCGTACCACAGTCGTTCATAAAATCACCTATAGCATTATACACGAAAATTGCACGCTTGTCGCGCAAAAAAGGCCGCGCGGAGAAATCGCGCGGCACAGTGCGGATATACTACGGAAGCTCACAGCGGCAGAACCGCCGCCATGAATCAAAATAATGCTTTATTCGTCAGATTTATCATCGGAGGGCGGTACCGGCGCGTCCTGCGGCGCATCGACAGCATTATCGGTGTTGCGCTCTTTTGCTCTAATCGTTTTGAGCGGCCTGCCGAGCTTGAGCGAAATAAAGCCCAAAAGGCTTACAACAAAAGCGCCCGCGGTATCGACGATTATGTCCTCCATCGTGTCGCTGAGCGCCTCGCGCCCTATCAGCGGCTCGCCGGTCTCGAGCGCAAACTTCTGCATATTCATGCCTGCAATTCCGTCTACGGTAAACTCGTAAATCTCCCATATCATGCCGCACGCGAGCGCAAAGCAAAACGCAAAGAATGCAACGAAAAACGGCGAAAGACGAACGGATATGTTTTCGGATGAGTTAAGAAGGCTGACGAGCGAAAAGCCGAGCGCGCCGAGCATCATGCCGCTGAAGGTATGCAAAATCATATCCCAAAAGGGAATACGGTAATAAAAGCTCCAAACCTCCCCGAGATATATTGCGCAGTAGAGGAAAACAAAATACAGCACAAACATATAGTTCGGTATGCGCAGCGAAAGCTTTCGCTCGACAAACGAAGGCAGAAACATAACTATAAGCCCGCCGGTACATTGAAGCAGCATCAGCCCGTAATCCGACTTAAGCTTGTCGTGCGGCTCCTGCGGCGTTTCGGGGGCGCGGAGGAAGCATACGAGGGAATACCCTATCGAAAACAGGAGCGTAACAAAAAGTATAGTACCGATAATGCGCCTGTAATCAAATTTCTTACCACTTAACTCCTTTGATGTTTTCTTCAATTTTCTGCCTCCGTCAATTTTTTGCTCAGCGCGTCGATACGCACCAGTTCTCCGTAACGCTCCGCAGCGCCCGCGAGTATATCCCGCCATGCTATCGGAATCGTTTCCCGAGCATTTTTTCCGACGGCCGCAAGCTTTTCGGCGTCGCCAAGTCTTGCACGTATCGTTTCGTAAAGTCCCTCAGAAGAATCGGGACATGTAAAGCCGTTGAAGCCGTCCTTCACGACCTCGGCAGCACAGCTTCCCTCCGTAACTACAGCGGGCGTTCCCATCGCCGCCGCCTCACGCAGCACCATAGGCGCATTGTCGTATATCGATGGGAAAACAAACAATGAGGCTCGTGCGTAAATCGCGTCAAGCGTCCTCGTGTCGGCGATATGGCCTGTAAAAACAGTCACATCATCTATATCAAGCTTTGCGGCTTTTGCCTTTATTTCGTCGAAGCACGGACCCTGCCCTGCCATCACAAGCCTGAAATCGCACCCGCTTTCCCTGAGCATTTTCGCGGCCTCAAGTATGCGCAGTATATTCTTTTTCCAGTGCATCTGGCCGACAAAAAGCAGCACGGGCGCTTCGCCGAGTCCGAATTTTTCCGTTACCTCCGCGACGGCGCCGTCCGCAGGCGTGCGTATATCCGTGCCGTTTGGCATAGTCACGATGCCGCCCTTATAGCCATAATCCCTCAGCACCTGCGCCGACGATTCGCTGACCGCCCACACCTCGTCGCAGCGCTCGTAAAAATCTATGATATACTTCACGCCGAGCGTCGAGAGCATTTCGGATTTCGTGGTGCTGTAAAAATCATCATAATATTTCGAATGGAATGTGCCTACAAGCGGTATTCGCAGCTTGTTTGCGATGCGCAGCGCCTCCTGACCGGCAATGAACGGCGAATGTGCATGGATTATGTCGAATTTTACCATCGACACGCGCTCATGGTAGTGCTTGTCAAGTATGGGGACGCCTATATTATACTGCGGCGACGAGATAAGCGGCACTCCTACATAGTCGATTATCTCAAACGGTAGCGCACCGCGGTAACCCGTATCGCCGCACGGCGCGACAACGTAGCACTCGTGGCCGAGCGCCGCAAGATTGACCGCATAGTTATACACGACCCTCCCGACACCGTCCACAATAGGCATAAACGTGTCGGAAAACTGTCCTATCTTCATATGCGTTCCTCCGTAAGTCGGTTAAGTTAATTAAAGTATACCATTTTGCGCTGTATTCTGTCATTACACAAGTGTTGCGCAATGGGAAAATTTGTATATTCAGGTCGCGCAGGGAAACACTTCACCCGCCCCGAACCCCCGTATCGGATTGCAAAAACAGCCGCTTTGCGAAACACTCATGTTTGACGCATGGCGTCTATGCAGAATTTCGCCCCGTTCGGGCTCCGCGCGGCTCGCGCTTCCTTCGGAAGCCCGCGCCCCTGCGGGCGCGGCGGCTCCGCCGCCCCGCTCGCCGCGCTCGGCGGTTGAAAGAAGCTTTGCTCCTCGCGCTCACACGCCCTCGAACTGCGCATGATACATCGTATAGTATGCGCCGCGCTTTGCGAGAAGCTCGTCATGACGCCCATGCTCAACAATGCGTCCGTCGCTGAGCACGATTATGTTGTCCGCGTGCCGTATCGTTGACAGACGATGAGCTATGACAAAGCAGGTTCTGCCGTTCATCAGCTTCAGCATTGCGTCCTGTATGCTGCGCTCTGTCTGCGTGTCTACGTTCGACGTCGCCTCATCGAGTATCAGCATCGGCGAATCGAGAAGCATGGCGCGTGCAATCGTCAAAAGCTGCTTCTGGCCCTTAGAAATGTTCACGCCGTTGTCGCTCAGAACGGTGTCATAGCCGTCGGGAAGCGACATTATATAGCCGTGTATCCTGGCGGCCTTCGCAGCGCGCTCGACGTCCTCGCGCGTCACGTCCTTTTTGCCGTAGGCTATGTTATCAAACACAGTGCCGTGGAAAAGCCATGTATCCTGAAGCACCATCGTATACGCCCCGCGCAGGCTCGAGCGCGTGATATCGCGCACCTCGCTGCCGTCGACGCGTATCTCGCCCGTCGTGGCGTCGTAAAAGCGCATAAGAAGGTTGATTATCGTCGTCTTGCCGCAGCCCGTCGGGCCCACAATGGCTATCACCCTGCCCCTTTCGGCGTTAAAGGTGACATTATTGAGCACCGTCTGCCCCTCGCTGTAACCGAACGAAACGCCGTCAAGCCGCACATCGCCCCTAACGGGAGCGTCCGCACCGAGCACTGCAGCGTTCGGCCTGTCCGCAGGCTCGCCCTTCTCGTCGATAAGGCGCAGCACTCTCTCCGCCGCCGCAAGCGCCGACTGCAAGTCGCTGATTATGTTCGCAAACTCGTTTATCGGCCCCGAAAATTTGCGCGAATACAGCACGAAAGACGAGATATTGCCGAGCGTTATCCCGCCCGCCATGTACATCAGCGCGCCGAATATGCTTATCAGCGCCAGAGAAAGGTTGTTTATGAATGTAACCGTCGGACCCGTAATGCATGAAAAATGGTCGGCCTCATAGTTCGCTTCGACAGCCTCATCGTTCTTGACGTCAAAGCGGTCAATAAACACCTGCTCGCGGCTGTAGGCCTTCGTCGTCTTAAGTCCGCTCGTTATCTCCTCAATAAAGCCGTTCAGCTCGCCGAGCTTCTTCGAGCGCCGCCTGTAGAGCGGCCGCACACGCTTTGAGCGAAAGCGCGTGAAAAGCACCGATATTGGTATCGTTACCACAAACACCAGTATCAAATGCGGCGATATCGAAAGCATCATCACAAAAGAACCGCAGACCGTTATCACGCTCGCAATCATCTGCACAAGGTCGCTTGAAAGTGATGAATTTATGGTATCTATATCGTAGGAAATCACGCTTATCACGTCGCCCGTCTGATGCGTATCGAAAAAGCTGACGGGCAGCGACGCAAGCGTGTTGAAAGCATCGCGGCGCATGCTGTAAACCGCCTTGCGGCTTAGGCGTATCATAAGGTTGGCAAGTATATAGCTTATAACCGACGATGCGGCGTAGAAGGCTATCATAAGCCCTGCGTACTTGAAAACGCCCGCAAAATCGACGCCGCCCACGGCCTCTATGGCGTCTATGGCGAAGCCCGAAAGCTTGGGGCCTATAAGCGCGAGCGCGTTGCCGCCGATGCTCAGAGCCGCCGCAAGCGCAAGCAGCCACTTATATGGCGAGAGATACTTCCAAAGCCTTTTTATTATGTATGAGGTTTTCTGTGTCGGGCGTTCAAACGAGCCGCCGCCCATATTCCGCTGCTTTGCCATTATGCCGCATCCCCCATCTGTATGTCGTAAATGTCCCGATAGAGCGCGCAGCTCTTCATGAGCTCATCGTGCGTGCCGCTGCCCTCCTGCCTGCCGCCGTCAAGCACAATTATCGTATCCGCCCGCATTATGGAGCTTATGCGCTGGGCGACGATAACGGACGTCGTTTCGGAGAAGTTCGCGCGAAGAGCTTTCCTCAGTTCGGAATCAGTCTTATAATCGAGCGCGCTTGAGCAATCGTCCAGCAGCAGTATTTCGGGCTTTGCCGCAAGCGCACGGGCTATGAGCAGCCTCTGGCGCTGGCCGCCGCTGAGGTTGCTTCCCTTTACGGTAAGTCTTTCGTCAAGCCCGTTTTCCTTTGTACCGATAAATCCTGCCTGCGCCGTCTCAATGGCGGTTTTAAGCGCCTCATCATCGACGAGGCGTCCGAAAGCGATGTTTTCGCGTATCGTGTCGGCATAGAGGAAATCGTTCTGGAACACTGCGCCGAACATCGAATGGAGCGTATCCGGCCGGTACTCCTTTATGTTTTTGCCGTCTATGAGTATCTCGCCCGAGTCGACGTCGTAAAAGCGCAGCAAAAGCTGTATAACGGTCGATTTTCCGCTGCCCGTCGCCCCGATTATGCCGAGCGTTTCCCCGCGCCTGAGCTTGAAGCTGATGTTCTCAAGGTCGTTTCTTACTTTATTGTACGAAAAAGTGACGTTTCTGAACTCGATATGGTACGGCGGCTCAGCCTCGTCACATTCGGAGCATTCCGCCCCGTCCGATATCTCCGCGCCCATTTCCGCGGGCGTGTCGAGCACCTCGGATATCCTCTTCGCGCTCGCTGCGCCCTTTGAATACATCACGAAAAGGCGCGTCACCATCATAAGCGCATTCAATATTATCGTAAAATAGCTCAAAAAAGCGATTATCTTGCCCGAGCCGATTATTCCCGCATTGACGCGGTACGCGCCGACGATTATGACGAGCGTCAGCCCGAGATTGCACAGCAGGTTCATGGAAGGGTTCGTTATCGCCATAAGCCTCTCGGCCCTGCGCTCGTTTTCAACAACGTCCCTGTTCGCCTCGTCAAAGCGCTCCTTCTCGTATTCTGTCTTGGAGAGCGCCTTTATGACCCGCACACCGGTCATGTTCTCCTGGACGCGCCTTACAAGCGAATCGAGCGCGGTCTGCGTCTTAACGTAAAGCGGTACGCCGCGCCGCGACACGGTAAGCACTATCGCCGCAAGCACGGGCAGAATCGCAATCAGCACAAGCGTAAGCACGGGCTCGAGCGCCAGCGTAACAATTATTCCGCCCAAAAGGAGTATCGGCGCGCGCACGCCAAGCCGCTGTATCCTGTCTACCATCTGGTGGACGTTGTATGTGTCGCTCGAAAGCCGCGAAATCAGCGAAGGCATTGTGAATCTGTCCGTTGCTGCGCATGAAAGATGCGACACCTTTTCAAAAAGGTCATGGCGAAGGCGCTTTGTGAAGCGCGCAGATATCTTTGTCGCCATCCTGTTCGCCGCGCCGTTGCAGACAAGCGCCAGAGCAGAACAGACTATCATCAGTCCGCCCCACAAAAACACCTGCTGCATGTCGCGCTTGGGGGCTATGTCGTCGAGTATCGTTGACAGCATCGACGGCAGCAGCAGTTCGAGCATTGTACCTGCAAATTTTATTGTAAGCTGAAGCGTCATCCTGGGCGCCTGCGGCTTCAGATATGCCAAAATGCGCTTCATTGCCTTTGCTCGCCGCCTCTCTCGTTTTGATAGCGCGCCGCCCGCAGCGCAAGCTTTTCGACTATGACCTCGGCAAGCTCACGCTCCTGCGCCGTCAGCTCCTCAGTCAAATAGCCGCGCCATTCCTTGTGTATCTCCCGAATACGCGGCAGCACTTCAATCGCCTTATCCTCAGGATAAACAAGCACCGCGCGCCTGTCCGTCTCGCTCGGCTCACGCCTGACGAAGCCCGCCTCCTCAAGCGCGGCTATCTGCCTCGTAACATTGCTTTTATTGACGCATATGCGCCTCGCAAGCTCATCCTGCGTTATTCCCGGCTCTCGGCAGACGCCCAAAATATACGGCGTCTGGCAGCCGTTCAAGCCGTACGCGCCCAGCTTATCGCTGCGAAACTGCGTGGCACAGCGCGCAATTATGCTGATATTCCTCATAAATCCCGCCATTGCTGTATCCTCCCCCCGAAATAGTTGCGCGCGCAACATTTTTAACGATGATAACACAAGCCTGCGCCCTATGTCAAGGCGGCAAAGCGGCTCGCGGTTTGCCGGAAAAGCGCCGCGCCTGCCGCGCATATCCAAACCGGCATTTCTATGCTATAATAAATAAATGCGCTCACAGGAGAACAACACACCAAAACGGAGTCGATTTATACATGAAAATTACTGTAATAGGCGCCGGCAAGGTCGGCAGAACATTGTGCGAACAGCTTTGCGGCGAGGGTCACGACGTCACCGCGATAGATCTGAGCGATGAGCTGCTTTCGGCGCTTGACAGCAGGCTCGACATACAATGCGTGTCGGGCAACGCGGCAAGCAAGCAGGTGCAGATTGAAGCGGGCGTGCCCGGGTCTGATTTGACCATTGCCGTAACGGCGTCTGACGAAATAAACATACTCTGCTGCCTGCTGTCAAAAAAGCTCGGCGCGCGCTCAACCATAGCGCGCGTGAGAAACCCCGAGTACGCCGAGCAGCTCAGCTTTTTGAGAGACGACCTCGGCCTGAGCATGACGGTAAACCCCGAGCTTGCCGCCGCAGAGGAGATATCGCGCACGCTCAGAATACCTTCAGCGATAAAGGTCGACTCGTTCGCAAAGGGACGCGTCGAAATGATAGAATGGCGCGTAGCCAAGGACAGTCCGCTTTGCGGAACAAGGCTTTTCGAGCTTTACGCAAAATACCGGTTCAAAATCCTCATTTGCGCCGTCAAGCGCGGCGACGGCGTATACATACCGACGGGCGATTTTATGCTCGAAGGCGGCGACATTATATTTATCACGGCGTCGCCGAAAAACATCGAGCGCTTTTTCGCTACGGTAGGCGTGTCAAACAAGCGCATAAAGCACGTCATGATAGTCGGCGGCGGCAAAATCGCCTATTACCTGGCGAAGCAGCTCAATGCGGCCGGCATGAAAACAAAGATAATAGAGCGCGATGCAAACCGCTGCAGGGCTTTATGCGTGCAGCTCCCCAACAGCACCGTCATATGCGGCGACGGGCTTTCGCAGGATATACTCGAGGAGGAAGGCATTGCCGACGCCGACGCCTTCATCACGCTCACCGATATTGACGAATTGAACATAATCGCAGCCATGTTTGCGGGCAAAAGAGGCGTAAAGAAGGTGGTCGCAAAGGTCACCCGTGCGCCGTTTGGCGAGATAATCGCCGACTCGGGCATCGAGACGACGGTATCTCCGAAGGAGGTCACCGCAAACCAGATAGTCCAGTATGTCCGCGCAATGCGCAATTCGCTCCACAGCAACGTCGAGACGCTTTACAAGCTGTTCAACGGGAGCCTCGAAGCGCTCGAATTCCGCGTAATAGACGAGCTGCCGTTCCTCGGCGTGACGCTCAAGGATTTGAAGCTTAAGCCGAACATTCTCATCGCGGCAATAAACAGAGATAACACAGTAATAATCCCCGGCGGAAGCGATTCGATACGGCTCGGCGACAGCGTGATCGTCGTCACCACGCATAGCAAGCTCAACGATATAAGCGATATAATCGCATAGGAGGCATTCGGTGAATTACAGAATGGTGCTCAATACGCTTGCGGTGGTGCTGCGCATAGAGGCGGCCCTGCTCGTGCTGCCCGCGTGCGTTTCGCTCATCTACGGCGAATACGGCGGCGCATGGTCCTTCGCGCTCACTGTGGTGATAATACTTGCGGCAAGCCTTGTTTCGCTGCTTTTCAAGCCTAAATCAAAGGTCATATATGCCCGTGAGGGCTTCGTAATCGTTGCGCTTTCATGGGCGCTCATGTCTGCCTTTGGCGCGCTGCCGTTTTGCATAAGCGGCGAGATTCCCTCATACACCGATGCGTTTTTCGAGACGGTCTCGGGCTTCACCACAACCGGCGCGAGCATATTGACGGACGTTGAAGCGCTCTCGCACGGCATGGCATTCTGGCGCAGCTTCACTCACTGGGTGGGCGGCATGGGCGTGCTCGTTTTCGTGCTGATGATAATGCCGCTTGCCGGCGACCGCTCCATCCACATCATGCGCGCCGAGGTCCCCGGGCCTACAAAGTCCAAACTCATGCCAAAGCTCGGCCATTCGGCGGCTATACTTTACGTCATGTATATCGCGCTCACCGTCGTCGAGGTAATTTTCCTGCTGTGCGGCGGTATGCCTCTCTTTGACAGCATTGTTCACGCCTTCGGCACGGCGGGGACGGGCGGCTTCAGCATAAAAAACACAAGCATTGCCTATTACGACAGCGCCTATATCGACGCCGTCATAACCGTGTTCATGGCGCTTTTCGGCATAAACTTCGGCGTATTTTTCCTCATAATAACGGGCCGCATAAAGGAAGCGCTCCGTTCGGACGAGCTCAGGTGGTATATAGGCATAATACTTGCCGCAATTACCGTCGTTACGGCGGACATACTTCCCATGTACGGCGGCGATTTGCTCAAGGCGCTCCGCTTCTCGTCGTTCCAGGTGTCGTCCATAATCACGACGACGGGCTATGTTACGGCGAATTATGACACATGGCCCATGCTTTCAAAGACCGTGCTCGTGCTTCTGATGTTCATAGGCGCGTGTGCGGGCTCGACAGGCGGCGGCATGAAGGTATCGCGCGTCATGATATACCTTCGCCGCGCAGCGCACGGCATACGAGGGCTTGTAAGTCCGCGCGAAACGCACGCCGTGACGCTCGATGGCAAGGTTTTAAGCGAACGAACTCTTAAAACGGTCGACCTGTACCTTATCGCATATGTGTTTGCGCTCAGCGTATCCGTTCTCCTTGTGTCGATAGATAATTTTGACTTCGAGTCGACGGTGACGTCCGTCATAGCATGCTTCAACAACGTGGGCCCGGGGCTTGGAATATGCGGCGCAACGGGCAATTTCGCGGCGTTTTCAGATTTCTCGAAATATGTGCTGAGCGCCGACATGCTGCTCGGGCGGCTTGAGCTTTTCCCCATGCTCATGCTTTTCTCCGTGCGCGTATGGAAGCGCGGCTTCTGACGCGGCGCTGTCGGGCGTTATCGGCAGTACCCCTCGGGTATGTTCTCGAAAACCACCTTCAGCGTCCCGTCTTCGACGTATTGCGCGGTTTTTTCGCTCCTTTCGAGTATCAGTCTGGCTGCGGCTATTCTGTCCGCGGCCTTTTGGGTTTCGTCGCGGCATATTGACGCGAGCGCCCTTAGCGCCGTTCCCGTATACTCGCGCTTTTGCGGCAGCGGTTTATCGTTTGTTTGCATTTGACACCTCTCCTTTATGATATAATAAGATTATCGAATATTGTCGGCATTTGTCGGCTACCCCTTTAACGGAGGAGATTATGAAAAAGCCAATCATGCTTACGGCGCTGCTGCTTGCGCTCGCTGCGGCGCTTTCCGCCTGCACGCCCTCGAAAAAGAACGTTGTCCCCGTCGGCGGAGAAACGCCTGCGCCCGACGCCATGCAAACGAATCAGCCGTATCAAATCGGCGAAGACGTCTATTATGCCATCAAGTTAGAGCACACATCAATATACTATCCCGACGGCGCAGATGAGGCAAGCGCGGAGTACGTCCTCGAATACACCGCACCCGTGTTTACCGGCGGCGGCAGCAGGGACGAGTCTATGAACGAGGCCGTCGCGCTTTTCATTGACGAGCTCATGCTCCGCGTCAATGATGAGCGCTTACCGTTCGCCGACCGCGCGGAGGGCGAACCTGCTCCGAAGACGCTCGTCACATGCGTCGTCAGCGAAAGCCGTGGTTATATCAACGTGATATTTGACGAATCCGTCTCATTCAGCGGCGGCGAAGAGCTTTATCGCCGCGCGCTCGTGTTCGACAGGGAAGGAACGGAGCGGGGGCTTGCGTATGTTTCGGGCTGCTACGAGCCTGCGCCGCTCGTCGCGCAGCGAATATTCGACATAATAAACGCCTCCCCCTCCGAATACTATACAGATATTGAGCTGTCGGACATCATATCCGAAATAGATTTGTTCAGCGGTTACTGCGTTATGCCGAACGGCTTCAGGGTATTCATGCCGGCGGGCGCGGTCGCTCCCGAAGCCAAAGGCGTCGTGGAGTTCGAAATCGACAGCGGTGTGCTGATGCCGCCGTTCGTTGGAGACATGATAAGCACGCAGGCGTACGAGGAGCTTCGGCCGATACTCAACGACCTTTGCACCGCCTGTGTTATCCGCTATGAATCGTTCGAGGGCGCAATGAGCGCTTATGCTGCGACCGAGTTCATGGCTCGCAGAATGCTCGGCAGCGATTACGACCTCGGCGGCGATTACATCACCGTGCCGAAGGCGGATTTTGAGGCCGTGTATGCGTCGCTCATCGCCGAAGGAGATTTCCCGGGCATTGACGAGCTTGCGCACGACATGCGTTTGGATAGCGGCGCGTATGTGATATCGAGAGAGTTTTTGACATACGTTTACAGCATTAGCTTTGAAAGCGCGGAGCTCCACAACGACGGGACTCTTGTGCTTTCGGGCTCGCTTATGTACGGCGCGCCGGGCGATGCATCGGCAAGCTTTGTTTCGGGCGTAACCGTCACCCTCTCGCCTTGGGAGGACTCGCCCTGCGGATACAGGGTGGTATCTTTTATTATGATGTAGTTCCATATTCGCGGCTGCGCCGCCCCTGCATCCCGTCGCGGGACACTTCACCCGCCCCGAACCCCCGTTTTGACGCGTGGCGTTTGCACCGATTTTCGCCTTGCACAGGCTCCGCGCGGCTCGCGCTTCCTGCGGAAGCCCGCGCCCTGCGGGCGCGGCGGCTGCGCCGCCCCGCTCGCCGCGCCCGGCGGTTAACGGGGTTATGGTGCTTGATTGACGCAGGGGCTGCTGAAAGAGCGCTGAGCAGCGGTTGCTGCTCAGCGCTCTTTAGCTTTTGTATCAGAGGTCGTCGGCGTCCTGCACGGGCGGCTCAAAAAACGCCTCTTTCTCCGCAAGCTCCATGCCCGTATAGCTGCCGAGCACATCGGAAGGTATGTTTCTGTCTATATACGGCAGATCCTTGAACCGCACGTCGCCGCGCGGCATTGTCCTCCTCATGCGCTCTATCAGATCCTTCGGGTAATTCCGTTTTTCATCCTTCATATCTTACCTCCGAAAATGTTCAAACGGTCTTGTCCGAAGCTTAGGCTTTGCTTTTTTGTTGAATTTGATTCAAGCGGCAGATTATGACGCGCTTATGCCGCCGGTTGTATTCGCTCCGTTTGCCGTGTCTGCGGCCGCGCGCGAACGCATAAGCGCCTTTGCCTGCTCCTTGCCGTCGAAAATGAGCAGCTCAAGCCCTACGTCGGGCGTTATCATTCCCGCCTGCACGAGCGACATCACAAGCTCGTTATGCGAAACAACACTGAACCTGTTTTCACGCTGTACCTTTACGCTCACCTGAAGCTCTATCGGTATCGCATCGCCGAGCGCGCTCCGCTCAAACATCATGTCGGCGCAAAACAGCGACCGCGACTGCTCCGAGGTGCGCACCATTCGCGGCATACGCGAAAATTCGCGTTCAATCTCAAGCTCCTGCCGCACGGCCTCGGCAAACGATGCGTGTACCGCCTTCATCGCCATGCGCGCGCGCTTGTTTGACATCTCCTGAAGCGCTGCAATGGCGCTCGCCGCTGTGACGCCGCTCGCCGTGTTTCCGCGCGAAAAGTCGTTTGCGCCCGATTCCTCTTTTATGCTCTGACGCATCGCGGCGGCATATTCGAGCATGTATCCCGGAAGCGGCGGCGTCGAAAACCAGCTTACGCCGTTGAGACTGTCGCCCTTGTGTACGTCCTTTGACCAATCGCGCAGGTCGTTTGCGTCGAATCCTGAGGCGCCCGTTATAAGGAGCTTGTTTCGGGACGCCATGAGCGCGTTTTTCATTATTATCTGGTCGAGCTTATCCGAAAAACGCTGCTGGCTTTCAAACATATCGGCTATGCCGAAGCCGAGAAACGTCCCCTTGCGCTCATGGAGCGCCGTAACCGTGAACGGGTATTTGCCGTGGGCATAATAGCCCTGCGGCTTGATTCTGCGGCTGTCCTCAAGAAGCTGACGCCCCGCAAGCCTGCACATATGGACGCGATATCTGTTTTTTGCTTTGTCAAACTCCCTTTCCCAGCATTCAATGAGCATTATGCACTCCGAATCGTCCGTTGCAAGCCCGCTGTCCGCCGCCCGCCTGAACGTAAGCGCATCCGGGGCCATCGCGTCTGCAGCATCGGGGTAATGCGCCCTGAACCATTCGCGCCTGTATGGGGTGAATTTGAACACTGCGCGTGAATCCTGTATATCGGTGCAATAGGGGTCGAACATTATTCCCCGCGTATCAACGTGGCGTATGTACGCTCCGCCGAGGCCGCCGTTCGCCGTCGGGTCGAACCCGATTTCCTGCACCATTGTGCCGCCCACAAGCAGGTCGTGCGTAAGGCGTGCGTATTCATGCTCAAACCCAGTCCGCGCGCAGTTTTCCTTTATGACGCCGCCGAGAAGCTCGGCAAGCCTTTCGTATTTCGGCTCGTCCGCCGTTATCACGGCTTCGGGCATCATGTCCATAAGGTCTGCGCGGATATTCTCAACAGTCGAATATATCATCGGCGTAGTGGGGCGCGGTTCGTTCGCCTCTCCCTGCGGCACATCTTCCCAATGCTCCGCCCTGTAGAGACGCTCGCACTTCTCAAGCCGCTCCCATTCGCTCAGATATGCGCTGCGGTACTCGTCAAAAAGAGCGTACAGCTTGTCAATACGCTCAAGCTCGGTCATATTTTCCTTATTTTTCATTTTTTACCTCACTTTATTCATGTTCCGAAAAAACTGCTTTTTCGTTCATTTTCGAAGAACGGGTCGAAGCGCTTTGCCGCCGTCCGCACCGGGGCCGCGCTTTTCCCCGGGCGCGACATCAGCGCATACCTCAGCGCTTCGGGCGCGTGGTCCTCTCCGTCGGCAGCATCCTCGCGGTTAAGCTTATCGTACGTCAGCGCGGGAAGCGTCCGTATCAGGTTTTCGCAGTCTGAAAACGCCTTCCAGCGCGGCTCGCCCGTCTCTGACGATAGGTAAGCCCTCACCCTTTGCCAGCCTGCGACGCGCGAATTATCCGCAGGCGTAAGCGGCACTCCCGTAAGCGCAAACAGCTCCGCTATGCTCTCGCCCTCAAAGCCGCCCTCTGCGCGCAGCACCGCGCCGCGCCTTTGCCACATGTCGGGCGAGGCGACCGTATAGGCTATCTTCTCTTCGCCCGTCAATCGTACTATTTCCCGGGCAATTTCGTCAGCACGCATTTGGCGCACATACAGCTCCCTGTATGTATATACGCACCCGTCGCCGTCCACCGCATTCCACAGCACGCAGCACGGATCGTTATAGCCCCAGTCCATCGAACGGAAGCGCCGCCAGTGCTCGGGCAGCGCAAATGGCTCGCACACATGCTTGTCGCGCGAAAACTCCTTAAAATACTGACCGGCGAACACGTCCCAATCGCCCTCGAGATGCGCCCGTCTCAGCTCCTCGGGGAGCGACATGAGCTGCTTCACATAGTCGGGGTCGGACTTCATCAGCACTGCGTTATCCCATATTCGCGCGGGTATGAAAGCATAATCCTCCGCGCGCTCGTTACCGGCGTACCGCCTGTCGATAAAAAGCCTTTTGACCCAGCCGTGGCCAACGTTTCCCGGGTTGCAGGTATAGTACATGCGCGGCTTGAAGCCGCCCTTTACCGAGCGGTTGCACGTCGTCAGAAAGCGCATTTGCTCCTCGGTGAAGTGCGTCGCCTCCTCCATGCCTATTACGTCGTACTCCTGCCCCTGATACTGATAGATGTCGTTCGCCGCGTCGCAGTAACCAAGCTTTATGCGCGACCCGTTCCTGAACGTAAACGTTCTTTCGGAGACGTTGTATTTTGCCGCCTCCGACAGCTCGCGCATCAGCGGTATCAGGTGGTTTTCTCGCAGCTCGGGCAATGTGCGGCGCAGCAAGAGCGAATTAAGGTTTTCATGCGCAAGCGACAGCAGCACGAGCTTTCGGCGCATTGCCCAGCTTTTACCGCCTCCGCGCGCTCCGCCGTACGCCGTATGGCGTGCCGTTGACAGAAAAAACTGCTTTTGCTTTTCGTTCGGTCTGCCCCTTAGCTTCAGTTCCATTGTTTGCCTCCATTATTGCTTCAGGTGCAGCGGGAAAACCGCCCGACCGCAGAAGTTAGGGCTATACTCCCGAACCCTCGCGGCGATTTTCCCAGCATTTCCCTGAGCAGAAATTTCCTCTCCCCACGGCGCAGTTATTGCATCCCCGCTTTATATGCATAATCTTCGCCGATGAGAAGTAATGAATAAATACAGCTTTTTACGCTTCTGATTATAACCGCGCGCATTCGCCGCATCGGCGCGTTTTTTGTACTCGATATGTCGCAAAAGCCGCGCTTCATCTACCACCTCCCTATACCACTCGAGCGCGGCGAGCGGGGCGGCGCAGCCGCCGCGCCCGCAGGGCGTTCCTTCGTCCACTCGAGCGCGGCGAGCGGGGCGGCGCAGCCGCCGCGCCCGCAGGGCGCGAGCTTCCGCAGGAAGCGCGAGCCGCGCGGAGCTGGAGGAAAGGTGAAAGTCGTTTTGAGTGTTAGCTGAGTACGGCAAAACAAAATATGTTAGTTTAATGTTTGTGATATATTATATACGCATTTTTCTCTTTACTATTTCACTTTAGTTTGTCACAGAGCGCTTACACATGGTGGTTTGGTTCGGATAAAGTATCCCACAACGGGGTTGCAGGGGCGGAGCCCCTGCGTCAATCAAGCACAAAGCTTCCTTCGACCACTCGAGCGCGGCGAGCGTGGCGGCGCAGCCGCCGCGCCCGCAGGGCGCGAGCTTCCGCAGGAAGCGCGAGCCGCGCGGAGCTGGAGAAAGGCGAAAGTTGGTGTAAACGCCATGCGTTAAAACGGGGGTTTGGTTCGGATGAAGCGTTCCCCGACGGGCTGCAGGGGCAACGCCCCTGCATCAGTCAAGCACAAACCTTCCTTCGTCCACTCGAGCGCGGCGAGCGGGGCGGCGCAGCCGCCGCGCCCGCAGGGCGCGAGCTTCCGCAG
>SFDB01000035.1 GCA_004558825.1 Clostridiales bacterium | reverse complement strand
TTCAAGCTGTTCTGCGGTCAAAAGCTCCGATACAAAGCTGTTAATCGGTCTGTTTGTCAGCTTGACATTGAGAATGTAATAGTTATAGGGTACTTCAACAGTATAGGTATCGCTGTGGCTGTTCCCGTCCTCGTCCGTCCATGTGTCGGTGCGGGTTTCGGTGCGGTAGCGCACTTCGATTTCTTCCGTCAGTGTCAAGGTGTACTGCTTATCAAAGACGCGGTTTAGCTCTGCCTGTGCGCTCTGGGGCGTGTAGCTCTGCAAAAGGGCGGTAAGGTAAGAAGCCAGTTCATGCGGGTTATGCCCGATATTGTCAAGGTCGTAGCGGTATTCATCATAGCCGGGATTGTCGCGCTCGATATTGTCAATCCGCTGCTGAAGCTCGGTTTCCTTTGCGGCGTAGTTGTTTTCCGTTGCCACAAGGTCGCTGTCCTCCGACGTGTAGGACGTCCCAAGAACGCCGTTCATCATGCCGGAAAACATAGCCCCGCAGGAAGAAAGTCCCGCTGATACCATGATGAATAAGAGCAGCGCGGCAACGGCGATACCAACGCCCGCCGGGTGCCGCCCCACAAAAGCAACCGCTTTCTTTGTTTCCTCGGCGGTTTTCTTCGCTGCCTTGCGGGTATTCTCGGCGGCTTTCTTTGCGGTAGCTGCGCCGCCCGTCTTTGCTGCCTTAGCATACTGCCGCTTGATTTGCTGCTTCTGCATGAAACGGGATAGGGGGTTACTTGTAAGCTGCGGGTTCTCATGCAGCGTCTTGTGGTACAGGTAATTGACGTTTGCTTTCTCCGCTGCTTTTTCAGCCTTTGCCGCCGCCCGGTAGGGTTTCAGCTTGTGGCTGCGGTAGCCCTCCCGGATTTTCCGCGTCCCGTACTTTGCGCCCTTCTCCGCTAATTCCTCGGATTTATGCGCTCCCTCCACGCCGGAATTATCCTTTTCAACGGAATGTATCTTGTTGTGGACGAAAATACCCGCTTCCTGCGCGGGGCGGGATAGCGGGTTAGGGTGGGCTTTGCCGCCATTTATCGGCTTTTCCTGCTCGGTAAAGCGTAAGCGGGTCTTTGCCTTTCCTGTGGCTTCGTCAAAGGTGCGTTCCCCTACAAGTTTCTTTTCTTTGGGGATAGCTGCCTTTGCCGCGTCCAGACGGTCGGCGGCTTTATCGGATTTTTTGATATACGTTTCAAGCTCCGGCGTATTTAATTCTTCCTCGGTAAACTGCAAGCGGGAAGATTTCTCTTTTACCGTAGCGTCGCGCTGTGCTTTCTGCGCTGCCTTTTTACTCGCTTTCCGGGTCTGGGCTGCGCCAACGCGCTCCATGACGCGCTCGGCGGTAGCGGTGTCCTGCCTGTGGGGAAGCTCTGGCGCAAGAGGAAGCGGGGAAGCGTCAGGAGAAACAGGGGGTAGCTCTGCCACGTTCTGCGCCGCCGCTTCCTGTGCAGCCTGCGGCGCGGGCTGCTCCTGCGGTTTTGAAAAATCCGCTTCCTGTTCCCGGCGGCTTACACGCTCGGCGGTTTCTTTGGTTTCGTTGACCTCGATAAGTCCGTCGCGGGTCATTTTCTGCGTGATTTTATCACGCGGCTTATATTGTTTTATGGCTGCACACCTCCAATCCGCGCCCTTGCAAGGGCGCAATACTCAATATTCAGTTCGATACCGATATAGTGTCGGTCAAGGCTTTTTGCGACTGCCGCCGTTGTGCCGCTGCCTAAAAAGGGGTCTATGACAACGCCGCCTTTCGGACAGCCAGCCTTGATACAGGTTTCCGCTAACTTCGGAGGATAGGCGGCGAAATGCCCGCCGCTGTATGGTACCGTGTTGATAAGCCACACGTCCCGCTTGTTCCGCATGGTCGGTATAAGTGCTTCGTCATAGTAGCCGCCGCTTCTTGTGCGGTTGATACCCTGTACTTTCCCTTGTCCGGGTACTTCATCAGCATACTTGTGTCCCGCGCCCCGCCCGGTGCGGTAACGCGCCGCTGTTGTGGCAGCGATAGGCTCCGCAATGGCGGCAGCGTCATAAAAATATTTCTTTGACTTTGTAAGCAAAAAGATATGTTCATAGCAGCGGCTCGGTCGGTCTTTGCAGCTTTCCGGCATAGGGTTTTCTTTCTGCCAGATAATATCACTCCGTAAATACCACCCGTCAGCGCGTAGGGCAAAGGCTAAAAGCCACGGAATACCGATTAAATCCTTTTGCTTGCAGCCGGGAGCGCGGGCATTTTTCGCAGTCTGCTGTCCGTTTCTGCCTTTCGGGTTCTTTGGGTCGGCATAGTAACCTTTGTTCCCGGTGCCGCAATAGGTGTCTGCGATATTCAGCCAAAAGGTACCGTCGGAACGCAAGACGCGCTTTAGCTCATGGAATACGGCAACAAGCCTTTCTATGTATTCCTCCGGCGTGTCCTCCCGCCCAATTTGTGCGTCAAGCCCGTAGTCCCTAAGTGCATAGTAGGGCGGGCTTGTTACGCAGCAATTCACGCTTTCGTCGGGCAGTTCCCTAAGAGCAAAGAGCGCGTCCCGGTTGATGATAATGTCCGTCTTTAATTCCTCTGTCATGCTTCGCCCACTTCCTCCGGCTTCGTCGTCATTACCCGGTAAAGCTCGGTATCTTTCGGGAAGCGGTCTACAAAGGGCAGTTAACGTACTTCATCTGCTGCGGGGAAATGTTAAGCTGCTTTGCAAGGATAGCCCGGTCGCCTGCCGCTTGATTGAGCATGAGGACAAAATCAGAGTTTTCAAAGATATTTTCCACTTCGCGGCTGCTAAGTAAGTCTTTAACGTTCTGCGTAATGGCTGTGGGTATGCCGCCCCACTTTCTGAAACGCTTCCAAATCTCCACGCTGTAAGCGGCGGTCTGTTCCTCTTTCAGAAGCAAGTGAAATTCGTCCATATAGTAGCGTGTGGATTTCTTTTCTGCCCGGTTGACCGTTACCCTGTTCCATACCTGGTCCTGCACAATGAGCATACCCAACTTTTTAAGCTGCTTTCCAAGCTGTTTAATATCAAAGCAGACAAGGCGGTTTGAAAGCTCTACATTCGTCCTGTGGTTAAAGACGTTAAGGCTTCCCGATACATAAAGCTCCAACGCCGACGCGATCCGCGCCGCTTCCGGCTCCGGCTGCCGTAAAAGCTCGTCGTAGAGGTCGCCCAAAATCGGCATATTTGCCGGGTCGGGGTTTGCTAAAAACGGGCGGTACACGTTTCTTACAGCGCGGTCAATGACCGTCTTATCAATCGGCTGCAAGCCCTCCTTGCCGCCAATGACAAGCTCACACAAGGACAGGATAAAATCAGATTTCAGCGCAAGGGGGCTGTCGTCCTCGGAATAGTTGAGGTTAATATCCATAGGGTTCACATACTGGGGCTTCCCGTCAATGCCCTTGCCCGTAGGCGACAAACGGATAACTTGACCGTTCAGACGCTGCACAAGGGAGAAATACTCGGCTTCCGGGTCGCAGATGATAATATCGTCGTCCGTAATGAGGAAAGCATTTGTCATTTCCCGTTTCGCTGCAAAGGATTTCCCGCTTCCCGGCGTTCCCAAGATAAGCCCATTCGGATTTTTAAGCTGCTTGCGGTCGCAGAGTATCATGTTGTTTGAAAGAGCATTCAGCCCGTAATAGAGGGCTGCGCCTGTCTGGAAAAGCTCCTGCGTGATAAAGGGGATAAAAATAGCGGTGCTGCTTGTCGTCAGCCCTCTTTGAATAGGGATAAGGTTTTCCCCAAGAGGGATAGAGGACATAAGCCCCGCTTCCTGCTGATAGTCAAGGCGCGTCAAAGCGCAGTTATATTTCTGTGCAATGCCCGCCGCTGCGAAAATGTCATTTTCCAGTTTCCGCTTCGTGTCCGCCATGTTTACCACAAGGAACGTAAGAAGAAACATACGCTCGTTTCGGCTCTGCAAATCCTGTAAGAGATTTTTCGCTTCGCTGCCGAAAGTGGCAAGGTCAGAGGGAATAATATCCATGTCATAGCCGCTGCGTACTGCTTTTTTCTGTTCCTCAATCTTCATCTTGTCAAGGTCTGTGATTTTCCGCTTGATAGTCTTGATTGCTTCGGTCTGGTCGATACTGCGGATATGCAGATTGACGATAACGCCCGTTTCCAAGTCCAGAATGTCGGCAAGCATACGGTCATTCAGTTCCGGCGCAAGGATTTCAAGGAATGATACCGCGCCTATTTTTCTACCCATGCGGAAATAGCGTCCCTCGCCAAAATGGAAAGAGGACGGGGCGATAAAGTCCTTTGTACTAAGCCCGGACGGGGCAAGCCATGAAAAATCAAAGGAAAACGGCTTGCCCTCCGGGTGGAATACGCCATGCAGCACGTTCAGCCGTTCATAGCCCGTCATAGGTCGGGCAGACGCGCCAAGTACCTTAAAATTGTTCAGCACGTCGGTTTCAATACGGGAAAGGCGGGCTTTTGCCGCCGCCGGATTGTCTGCTTCGATACTGAATGTGATGTACTTGTGCTTCACAAGCCCGTTGTTGCCTTTGGAAAGCTGATTTTTCAGCATATCCGAATACTCGGTGCGGATAGAGTTGAAAGCGTCGTCCTGCGCGGGAATATTGATAGCTTTCTCTGCCTGCTCCCGCTGCGTCCCTTGATTGATGAAAGAAAGCTGCACCGAAACGGAAGCGTCAAAGTAGTTGAGAAAATCGCACCAGTTTTCAAAAATGGCGGTCTTGTCGTCTGCCTGTGCAAGCTGATAGTTAATATCTTCAAAGGCAATGGATTTACTGTATTTCTTTTCCGATACCTTGCATATCCCGTCCGGGTACATGGTAAGGTAGGGGATTGTCTGCTGCGCGGTGTGGGCTTTCCCGTCGCCCTTTGCCTGCCGGATAACCTCGGCAATCTGCTTTTTCTCGGCGCGGGAGAGCTTGCGGGGCGGGTTAGCCCCGGCGTTTCTTTTTCCCGCTGCCTTTTTTGTAGGTTCCTTTTGCAATCTCTGATACCTCCTTTTCCAATTTTCTCTGCCGTTCCAATACGGCGTATAAATTCTGTGTCTGATAGGGTCGCTCTTTGGGGGCAATGAATTTTGTCTGTATGATGTGCTTTGCCACCACTTCAAGGGGCTGCTCGTGTTTCTCATACATGGCGAACAGGAAACAGGGCAGCATGACCGCAATCATTACCACCGACGCAAGGCTTGTGCCTGCGCTGTCTTTGAGCAAAAAGAAAAGCGGAAGTCCTAAGATAAGGGCAACCGCAAAACAAATGATTTGCCGTTTTGTAAGGTTGAAAGCAACCTTTGTTTTGACTTTGGATAAGTCTTTCGGTACGGGTACATACGCCAAGCGTAAACCTCCTTTCTGCGGGGAAAAGCCCCGCGGTCTTTTAATGTGCGTTGAATATGGATTTTGCCAGTGCGCCGGATTTGAACAGGGAGAAGCAGAGAATAACGGTGTAAGCTGCAAGGGAGAAAATCGCGCTGTGCAGGTTATCCGCTATAATCATGCTGTTTACCAAAACCGCATAAATGCCGACGCATACCATAATCAGAAAGCCTTGAAAACCGATAGCGAACAGGGCTTTTAGGTAGTTGTTTCCTATCTGTCCCCACTCTCGATTTGTCATTGTTGCAAACGGGATAGGCGATACCGAACAGTAAAGGTAAATTTCTATCATTCTGCCGTAGAGGATAACGGTTATCAATACGGACATGATTTTCATGCACAAGCTCACAAGGCTTGTTTCCATGACAAGTAAGAGCAGTTCGGGGATTTCCATTGCTTCAAGCCCGTCCTGCATGGAGCCAAGGGCGGCGGCAACGTCTATATTCGTGTTGCCGCCGATTACCCCCGACGCGCCGGAAACAACGTGTTGCGCCATATCGAACACCGCCATAGTAATATCAAAGGTGTGCGTAACAAGATAGACTGCGACAAACGCCTTGAATATCCACTTGAAAAACATGAACGTGTCAATATCGTGCATATTGTTCTTTTCCGTTACCATGCTGATTAGCTCGTAGCATAGGACATAGGTAATGACAAGCCCCGCAATCGGGACAATCACGTTTTCCGATAACGTCCTTATCATGGAAAATACGTTTGCGTTCCACGCTTGCGGGGTCCTGCCTACCTCTGCGGCGATAGTGCCGACTTTTTCGTTTACGTCCCCGAACATAGATGACAGATTACCGTTTATGGCTCCGATAAGGATTTCCTTTATCCATTCGTTAATCGCGTCAAGTATGCTCTGCATAAGCCTTTACCCGCTTATCTTAACCGAACAGCCCGGAAAGCAGCGGTACAAGGGTCATGCCGATAAGGGCAACGCCGCCGCCCGCCATGAGCTGCTTCATGCCCTGGGATTTCGCACCCGGATTGTCGTTACCATATCCCTCCAGAAGATTGATAACGCCCCAAATGCCTAAGCCTGCTCCAAGAGCGATAACAAGGGTCTGCAATACGTTTACTGCGCTGTTGAAAAATGCCATATAATATCCTCACTTTCTGCCGCTTTGCGGCGATAAAAATTGTTTGTTTTTGGTTTTGGGTATGAAAAAAGCCGCCTGTGTTCGGCGGCTGCGTCCTCGCGCTGCTTAAACTGCTGCGGCGCGGCGGTATTCAGTTGTCATTTTTGTAAGGGTTGATACGCTGCGGCTTCCTGCCACGCTCCAAGTAGGGGCGCGTACCATATAGCCCGTGTTTACAGTTCGGATAGATTACCACCTCCCTTTACGGTGCTGCGTCCTCCTGTACGTCGATTTCGTAGTAGTCAAATACTTCGTCCGGCTTTACGATAGCGGGGCGGCGTTTGATATGCTTTTCCATGTCAAAGGCGTTTTTCGGGTCTGCGTCGGACAGGTACTTGTATTTCGGGTGCTTCGTGATGTCGTACTTATCAGAGAAGAACGGGCGCACACCTCTAAGCTGCAAGATACATTTCCCGCCGTCCATGACCGCGATTTCGTCCTGCGTCATAAGCTCTTTGCCTAACTTCTGATAGTTCAGCCCATGCGAAAGCTCCCGCCCTCTGGTTTCGGAAGTGTTGAAGCTGTCAATCGTTTCTTTGCCTAAGATTTCCGATATTTCTTTGAGCGTCGTTTTTTCCTTGCCGCCCAAGAAAAGGGTCGTGTCGCAGTTGCCGACTATGGTATCGGCGTTGTCCTTGTAGATTGCCTTTAGCTGCGACTGTGATTGCAAAATAATAGAAGCCGATATTTCGCGGCTTCGTATGGTCGCTATGAGCTTTTCAAACTTCGGGATTTGACCGATATTCGCAAATTCATCTAACAGGCAGCGCACATGAACAGGCAGCCGCCCGCCGTAAACATCGTCGGCTTTGTCGCATAACAAGTTGAAAAGCTGCGTGTAGAGAATGGAAACAACAAAATTGAAAGTGTCGTCGGTGTCGGAGATGATAACGAACAATGCCGTTTTTCTATCTCCCAAAGTGTCAAGCTCCATTTCGTCGGTTTCCATGAGTTCGCGCAGTTCCCGTATGTCAAAGGGGGCTAACCTTGCGCCGCAGGAAATAAGGATTGACTTTGCCGTTTTGCCTGATGCAAATTGTCAAGGACTTTTTAATCATGTTTACAAAAAAGTCACATTTTCGCCACCTCCTCACGAAGCAGACGCTTGATTTTGTCCTCCATCG
>SFDB01000009.1 GCA_004558825.1 Clostridiales bacterium | reverse complement strand
TCATTTCAGCTTAGCTTGCGCTCTGCTTATTGCTGGGCAAGCTCGTTGTACGACCTTATGACCGTATCCGAATAGAGCCTGTAAACTTCGCCGTTGAACGTGTACTCAACGTATGCGCGCGCAGCTATCCTTCTGTCGAGGAGGCTGTCGCTCAGGTTGGTGAGCGTTACGACAAACTGATACATCTCGTCGTTGTTCGTGATGAAGCTCGTGATGTTTACGTTGAGAACCTTTGACGTGTCTACTGTAAGCTCTGCGCCGTTAAGCACATTCTCGGGAATGATGAGCATACCGATCTTTGTGATGGTAATGTAGTTCTTGTCGAGCTGGCCGCCGAAGCGGATGCCCTTGTTGGGCGTCGTGCGATACGAAGCGCCGAGCATCTTGATTATCGGAGCGGCGGTGTACTGAGCCGTTACCGTGGTGTCGGCGGTGATGTTGTCAAACGCCGCATCCCACGCTACGAAATGATAGCCCTCGCGTGCCGGCGCTGCGGGAGCTGTCGCGGCTTCGCCGTAGTTGACGGTCTGCGTGTCGAGCACTGTGCCGTCATGGTCTACGAACGTTACGGTGAGCTGTGCCTTTGCATATGTCGCAACAATGCGCACATCTGCCGTTACGTTCGTGTAGTCGCCTTCCCAGCCTGCAAAGACGTATTGACTGTGCGTCGGCGGCGTCGGCGGAACCGCATCGCTGCCCTCATCAACCTTTTGACGTTCAATTATCTGGTTCGTCAAAGAATCGACGAACGTCACCGTGTATTGCGTTACGGGCTCGGCGGCGTCGCCGCTGTAGCTTACGTTGTCCAGCCAACCGCAGTCGTTGCCATAGCTGACGCTTCTGTCCTTGGTGTATGTCCATGTGAATGTATATTCGCCGTCGCTTGCGGCAGTATATGCGTATGTTGCCCAGCCTGTTTCAGTTCCGCTCGTTGTACTCTTAATCCTGGTTTCGGGATCGCTCGAACCGTTGACATAAAATCCAAGATAGTCATACCAGTTGCTCGAACTCGCTTCACAGTCAACGTTCCAATCAAATGAAAGCGTCTCGCCCGTCTTCATCGTGATAGCCGTAGACACGGAGCTTGTAGAATAATGGACGCCGGCATTACCGGACGTAGCGCATGCTCTGCCATCCTTTTCGGTGGCAGTCCACGGATATGTCGAGTCGGTAGTAAAGCGGAGACTTCCGCCATCTACGTTGAGCGCGTCGTCGAGCGACGTTACCGTAACGTTTACGCTCGCGGCGAATCCTCCGTCAGCCGTCGTTGCAGTGATTACTGCACTGCCGCCGCTTACCGGCGTCACAAGTCCGTTCTCGTCAACGGCTGCAACGCCGCTGTTAGAGCTCATCCATGTCACCGCTTTGTTCGACGCATTTTCAGGCTCTATTGTATATGTAAGCTGCGTGGGATCAGCTCCAACGAATGTATCGACTGCTTCAGGGGTTATGCTTATTCCCGAAACAGCCATAGCGCCAATCACGTTAACAACAGCGTCGGATGTAAATACAATGTTATTAATGTTATCGGTAAGCGATACGGTTATCGTCGCCGTTCCCGCATTCTTCGCAGTCACAAGTCCCTTAGCGTCCACTGTCGCAACGTTGTCATCAGACGATGTCCATGCAAGCGTATATGTATTCGCATCTGCGGGCGTCGTTACAACGTCAAAAGCAAACGTATTGTTTATATACAGATCCTTACTTGCAGGCGTGAGCGCAACTGCTGTAGCTGCCACCGGATCGCTCATCAAAACAAGATCCGTATCTCCATGCCATACAAGCACAGCCTGGTTCGACCCATACGGATCTACGGAGCCATGTATCTCCTGCGCCGCAAGGCATGCTTCCTCTGCCGTATAGAAACGCGAAGGATCATCGGGATGCTTAGTCACGAGATATTCGTGTATCGTGTCGACCATGAGGCCATCATACTTGAACGTGACCGACTGTGTGTATCCGCAGACAAAGCCGGCGCCGCACTGTTCGATTAGAGGACGCCATAGGCCGTCGGTCGCCATGCCGAGGCATATGCCGAAATAAATGTATGTATTCGGCATATTAGGGCAGTATTTCGCAAAAAACGAACCGGTTATACCTATCCACGAACCGCCCGAATATAGGTTGCCCTCCGTAAGGTCGGCGCTATCATAGCTTCCGGGGTTCGGGTTGCATATCCAAGACTTGTTGACGCCGTTTACCGTACCGGTGTTGCCATGTGAATCAACAAGGATTATTCCAAACTCTTCCCAGCGCTTGAAGTTCTCGATGCTTGCATTCGAGCCGTAGAAGTCATACACGGTACAGTCGTCGCCAAGCACTTCCTTCATAGCCCTGGCGCGCTCAACATAATTAAGCGTCATGTTTGAATCGCTTCCGTAATACGGGCTGTAGACGCCTATGTTCAGCGTACCGGGACGCGGATTTGCCGCTCCGTTTCCGGTGACAACGCCGGCGTTCGCAAGCGCATCAAGCGTATTTGCAGCGGCGCTCGCCCCCTTGTACTCAGAATGCGTCAATCCTCTCGCCACAGTGTCGTATACGCAAATTATGCCCGACTTCATTTGGAACATGAAATGCGTGTCGCTCTCCCAATGTATCCATTTTATGTCATCTCTGGCGGCAATTTTTTCATATACCGCAGCAATAAGCTCATCGTTTGCCGAGTTGCGCATCAGCAGCTTTTCTTCAAAGCCGTCGACCTCAGTCCACATTGCGTCAAGCTGCTCTATCTTTTGTTCTGTGCTCATCGTAGCCTCCGCTATGCTTTCAAAATCAATCGCATTCGCTATCGGAGCAGCTATCGGAAGAACAAACAAAAACGCGGTTACTGCAAGCAGTATCCTTTTAACGGTAATATTCATTCCTTTCCCCCTGACTGTTTCAGCATCAAATGCCGTGTTTGGTATAGGATTATACCATACACAGTGATTTATTGCCACACAAAAAGGTTCAGACCGCACAAGCAAATTGTGTCATAGTGAAGACGGCCTGTCTGTGTACTGCGCATCGGTCTCAGCTCACCTTACGTTCATGAATCCGGTGAACGCCTCAAAAAGCGGACAAATAGTGTTTATCTCATATCCGGAAGATTCATGTGCTCAAAACCGCTCTCTCCTAAATTGTGTTTCACGGCTAAAAACGGAATCATAATTCGCTTCTCTAATCGTTATGTCCGATTATGCCGCCTTAATAATCGGCGCTGCGTCAATATACAGCGTCATAGCATCGCACCATGCCTCCGCGCGTCTCTTCGGCACGCAAGGTGTACAGCAAAGCTGCCGACATCCTTACTCGCTCTGGCTGTAAAGACTCGGCAGCTTCCTTAAACTCTGACGGGTATTTTAGGTTTTAAACATACCTCAGTGCCCATTCGCCTGTTCGGCTTCCAAAAGCCATTATTTCGCCTCTTTTGTCTTAATGTCGGCGGAAATGACCTCAACATACATTGCTTCGTTCACAAACACTTCCATGTTGCATTCACAAACGACAGCGCCGTCCTTGCTGCATATAAACTTTACTTTACATGTATCCGCAGCCTTGCCGCTGATTATAAAGACAGCGTATCCTTCCTCATCCTCTTCAGCTTTGATGTTCAGATTCGGGCATTCCTCAAAGCTCCATTCGCCCTGCGCCTTTTCAAGATAAACCTTTATCTCGGTATTATCTTCATTAATCTCATAGTAGCCGCGCGGACCTTCGGCGGGTATATCCGTATTTTCGGGCATGTCTGTCGCTTCAGGAGCGTCTGTGGCATCTGTTGCAGGGGTCTGCTCGGGCAGCGGTGTAGGCTCCGTGTTGGGTGTCACGTTACCCGCACACGCGCACATAAGCAGAGCGACAAGCATCATTGAAGCAATTCCGATAATAGTTTTCTTTTTCATAGTTTTTCCTCACACTGTTTTATTTTGGATGAGTTTGCTCTCATCCGCCGCAGATTATACGCTATAACTCACACGCTTTCAACCTGTGTCCGTCAAGCGAAACCAATTCAACAGTAATAAAATACATTGGAATTACGCTAAAATATCCATATGAGTCATTCTTAGTTCATCAAAAATTAACATCTGCCGACGCTTACCGTGCGTCGCAAATCAGCATAGATTCCGCTTGTCGCAAGATGCACGGCTCAAGCTCCGCTCGGGAACTCGTGAAACGCTAACTGCTTTGATTAGCGTAACTTACATTTGCTCGTTCCCCCGCCGCAGTACAATTAATCAGCGGCCTTGCGCCGCAAGGCCGCCAATCTCCTGCACCCTGTTTCGCTTAATCTACACAGGCGCATCCGCTGTCTATTACCCTGCCGTTCGCTACAAAGCGCACTTTCTCGTTGTTATTCGGAATTATGCTTTGCAGTATCTCAAGGCACTCGCCAAACCGCTGATAGTGTACAATCTCCCTTTGGCGCAGGAATCTCAGCGGATTGAGATATTCGGGGCAATCCGTCTGATCCATTAAATTCTCATAGGTAGCGCGCGCCTTCTGCTCTGCGCTCAGATCCTCTACTATATCGGCTATCGGATCGCCCGTAGATGCGATATATGCCGCCGTAAACGGCACGCCCTCAGGGCTCGCAGGATAAACTCCGCGCTTGTGCATCGTGTAGTACCCCAAAAGTCCCGCAGCTTCCAGTTCCTGTATACTTGCCCCCTGTATACTCTGGTAAATCATCGTGCCGAGCATTTCCCAGTGAGCAAGCTCTTCCGTGCCTATATCGTTGAGCGTCGCGCGCACTCTGTCGTCGGGCATCGTGAAGCGCTGTGTCAAATAGCGCATTCCCGCCGCAAGCTCGGAGTCCGGCCCGCCGTACTGCGCAAGCAGCGACTTCGCCATTCTAAGATCCGGACGCGTAATATTCACGGGGTATTCAAGCTTTTTTTGATATATCCACATACATTTTCCTCCTATATTTCCCAGGGCCATTGCGAGCAGACATAGCTGCCCGCACTCGTCGGCGAATGTCCGAAGTTCATGAGCGGCTCAAAGCGCTGTTCATACTCGGCAATAAGTTCGGTAAGCTCTTGCGAGTATACAAGGTAATCCCTTAAAGCCGCCTCGTCACACGGATGCGTGTCGATATAGAGATTCAGTTCAACGCAAATAAACTGATACTCCGATATCTTTTTCAAAAGCTCACATTTAGAGAGTTCCATATGCACACCTCCTATTTATAGAGCCTTACAAGCTCCGGAAACATCGTTCCCTGCGCAAGCGACTCGTTCGGGCAGAATCCCGAGTAATAATTCTGCGAAGGAAAACTGATCTGCGCAAGATTGCATTGGTTGCCAAGCGCGCAATCGTTTGCTTCGCACCCCGCCGTCCCCGCCGCAACAAGGTTTGCGCCGCAGGTGACGGTTGATTCCGATCTTGTCTGTGAATTGCCGACTCCGCTGTCGTTGCAGTTGCATCCGCATCCGCAGCCGCGTCGGGAGTTCGACCTGACTCGTCTATACATTATAAAATTACCTCCTTGCATGACCCGGCGACAGAATATCGCTCGGCCTTTGCTGTGTATAATATGCATAGACGGCAAGCAGTGTGAAAACACGGGATTGACAAGTTATATATATCCGCGCGCGAGTTTTGTTTTAGCTGTAATGTGTGTAATAAAATATTTTTTGCTCAAATGCTGCGCCCCCGGAGCACGCACAAAGCGGACATCAAACGGTTCTCAAAGGCCGGGATAACAGCATATTAAAACAGCCTTAACCGCAATAAATGTGCGTATATTTTTGGCTGTGCGCGATAATACACATTTATATTCACATAAGCACTTTATTTTTTAACAGTGTTTTGATATAATCAGCATGGTTGTGCGATGCGCAGCCGAGCATATTTTTTTTGGAGGAAAAACTTATGAAGAAATTCATGGCAATCGCGCTCGTTGTTTTGATGGCGCTGCCGGTATTTGCCGCTTGTTCGAACAACGAGACGTATGAAATCGCTCTCGTAACAGACGTTGGCAACATCGATGATAAGAGCTTTAACGAAGGCGCTTGGAACGGCGTTAAGGAATATGCCGAAGCCAACGGTATAAGCTACAACTACTATCGTCCTTCCGAGGACACGACGGCAGCTCGCGTTGAAACAATCGCAACAGCCGTCGAAAAGGGCGCCAAGGTCGTCGTATGCCCGGGCTTCCTCTTTGAAGAGGCAATTTACCAGGTGCAGGATATGGAGCAGTACGCTAATGTACAGTTCCTCCTCCTTGACGGCGAGCCCCATGATGCCGATTACAATTACAAAACCGGCGCTAACGTACACTGCATCCTTTACCAGGAAGAGCAGGCCGGTTTCTTCGCCGGCTATGCGGCCGTAATGGACGGTTATCGTTCTCTCGGCTTCCTCGGCGGCATGGCAGTTCCCGCTGTTCAGCGTTTCGGCTACGGCTTCGTCCAGGGCTGTGACGCAGCGGCGGAAGCTCTCGGCCTCAACGCAAACGATGTTACAATTAAGTACTGGTACAGCGGCGTATTCTCGGCCAACGACGACATAAAAACAAAAATGTCCGGTTGGTACACCGAAGGCGTCGAAGTCGTATTCGCATGCGGCGGCGGCATCTACCTCTCGGCTGTTCAGGCAGCAACGGAAGCTAACGGCAAGGTAATCGGCGTCGACGTTGACCAGAGCTCCGAATCCGAGCTTATCATCACATCGGCTATGAAGGGTCTCACCGATTCCGTCAAAATAGCTCTCACGGATCTCTATGCCAACGAAGGCAAATGGCCCGAGGATCAGGCAGGCAAAACGGCTACGCTCGGTGCAGCTCAGAACTGCGTAGGTCTTCCGACAGCGGAAGGTTCTTGGAGATTCAATACATTCACCGTTGAGCAGTACAACGAGCTCTTCACAAAGGTTGTAAACGGCGAAATCGTTGTCTCCGCAGACGTCTCTGCAGCGCCTGCCGTAAAGCTCGTTTCCGTCGACTATCAGGCTTAATCAAAACGGCTTAAAGTAAACCTATCATTGGGGGCAGGGCAATATACCCACGCCCCCAATTCGCTAAACGGAGGGAAAATCAACGGGAGCCGCCCGTTCACCGACGGCTTTCGCAATGGAGGGGGTGTCCCTATGAGTGAATATGTAATAGAGATGCTGAATATAACGAAAGAGTTCCCGGGTATTAAGGCGAACGACGATATTACGCTGCAATTGCGGCAAGGCGAAATACACGCTTTGCTCGGCGAAAACGGTGCAGGTAAATCCACGCTGATGAGCGTTCTGTTCGGTCTCTATCAGCCTGACAAGGGCATAATCAAAAAAGACGGAAAAGAAGTGAAGATAAACAACCCCAACGACGCAAATGCATTGCACATAGGAATGGTGCATCAGCATTTCAAGCTCGTTGAGGTGTTTTCCGTTTTGGACAACATCATACTTGGCGTTGAGCCGGGCAAGCTCGGTTTTCTTCAAAAGCAGGAAGCACGGAAATCCGTTATCGAGCTAAGTGAAAGGTACGGATTGAAGGTTGATCCCGATGCCCGTATTGAGGACATTTCGGTAGGCATGCAGCAGCGCGTTGAAATACTGAAAATGCTCTACCGCGACAACGATATTCTGATATTTGACGAACCGACGGCGGTTTTAACGCCGCAGGAAATAGATGAGCTGATGGACATAATGCGCGGCTTCAAAAATGAGGGTAAATCCATACTCTTCATCACGCATAAGCTTAACGAGATAATGGCGGTTGCCGATAGGTGTACCGTGCTTCGAAAGGGAAAATGCATCGCCACGGTTGACATAAAGAGCACAAACAAGCAGGAGCTCTCGCGCATGATGGTAGGCCGCGATATAAGCTTCACCGTCGACAAAAAGGAATCAAGCCCCGGCGACGTCGTACTGAACGTAGAAGGACTAACGGTCGCATCGAAGGTGCATAAGAACAACGCCGTAAAAAACGTGTCTTTCAACGTAAGAAAAGGCGAAATCGTCTGTCTCGCGGGAATTGAGGGTAACGGTCAGACTGAGTTTGTGATGGCGCTCACCGGTCTTGAAAAGCCTGTAAAGGGACGTATAGCGCTCAATGGTCACGACATAACCCATGCGCCCATAAGGAAGCGTTCGCAACTCGGAATGAGCCATATCCCCGAGGATAGACATAAATACGGCCTTGTGCTTGATTTTACGCTCGAAGAAAACTTCGTATTGCAGCGCTATTGGGATAAGCAGTTCCAAAACGGCGGATTTATAAACAAAAAGGCCGTGCGTGATTATTCTGAAAAGCTTATCGAACAATACGACGTGCGAAGCGGACAGGGTCCTTTGACGATTGCGCGCAGCATGTCAGGCGGCAACCAGCAAAAAGCTATAGTTGCCCGCGAAATCGACAAGGATCCCGATCTTCTCGTTGCGGTTCAGCCGACGCGAGGACTTGATGTCGGCGCGATAGAGTACATACATCGCCAGATAGTCGCGCATCGCGATGAGGGTAAGGCCGTGCTTCTCGTGTCGCTTGAGCTTGACGAGGTTATGAACGTAAGCGACAGGATTCTCGTCATGTACGAGGGGGAAATCGTCGGCGAATTTGATCCCCAAAAAACTAACGTGCAGGAACTCGGGTTGTTTATGGCGGGCGCAGCTCGCAAAACACCGAGCGCCACCGACGAAAGTGAGGCGAACAACGCATGAAATCATTCCTGAACCGTGTTTTCAGAAGCAAAGGCTTTTCGAGTTTTATAGCATCTCTTGTTTCGATAGTCGTAGGCTTACTTGTCGGGCTGATCGTGCTGTTATTCTTTGATTCGGCGCATGCCATGAACGGCTTTAGACATATCGTCACAGCGGGCTTATCAGATCCGGGTAAGCTTGCAAAGGTGTTCTATCAGGCCGCGCCGCTTATAATGACCGGCCTTTCAGTCGGTTTTGCTTTTAAGACCGGCCTTTTCAATATCGGCGCAACGGGTCAATACACAATCGGCGCTTTTTGCGGTCTTTTCTGTGCGCTTCAGTTCCATTCTCCGTGGTATGTGGCGCTTCTGGCGGCAATGCTCGGCGGCGCAATTTGGGGCGCAATCCCCGGCCTGTGCAAAGCCTTCTTCAACGTTAACGAGGTCATTACTTCAATAATGTTTAACTGGATAGGGCTTTTTCTTGTAAACCTTATATTCAGCAACATGCCGGAGCTGCTCGCCGTCGGCAACAGGACAATAGCAATCGGCTCCGAGAGCATGATACCCAAGCTCGGACTGGACAAGCTCTTCGGTTCGCCGTATATGAATGCCAGCATAATCATTGCCGTAGTTTTTGCTGTAGTATCGTGGATAATACTTACAAAAACTACGTTCGGATACGAACTGCGTGCCTGCGGCTTTAACCGCAATGCAAGCGTCTATGCGGGCATAAACGCCAAACGCAGCATAATACTCTCAATGGTCATTGCGGGCGCTTTTGCAGGCATAGGAGGCGGCATCTACTACCTAAACGGTACGGCACAGTATACGCTTGAAAAATCGCTGCTTTCAATGGGCTTCAACGGTATCCCGGTTGCGTTGCTTGCATCATCGCACCCGCTCGGAACAATATTCGGCGCGCTGTTTGTTTCCTATATTCAAGTGGGCGGCGAGGCTATGCAGCCCGAGTTTGTTAAAGAAATAATCGACATAATAATCGCCATAATCATTTACCTTGCAGCATTCTCGCTCTTAACAAAAGAGATAATTGCAAAAATAGTGAAAGGTAAAAGGCGTAATGCGGTCGAGCTTTCGGCGCCTGCCGAACCCTCTGCCGCGCCTGCTCAGACAACCAACGACAACGGAGGTGTTGAAAAGTGAGCACAACTGTAAAACTTATCGCCGACATAATGAGTTCCACAATTCTTTTTGCAGTTCCGCTGCTGCTCGTTGCGCTCGGCGGCATGTTTTCGGAACGCAGCGGCGTTATAAATATAGCGCTCGATGGCATAATGATAATCGGCGCACTTGTAAGCTGTCTTATGCTCCGTGCGTTCGATATGTCAGGCTTCGGAGCGGCTCATCCGCAGCTCGCGATGGCCATCGCAATACTAATCGCGGCAGGTGCAGGCTGTATTTTCTCGCTTCTTTTAGCGTTTGCCTCAATAAATCTTAAGGCAGACCAGACAATAGGCGGTACAGCACTCAACATGCTTGCCCCTGCGCTTGCAATCGTCGTAACATGGGCCGTGCAAGGTCAAGGTCAAACGACAATACTCATACCGACTTGGACACGCATAACGCAGGAAACGCTCGGAATCGCGGTAAACAGCGACAGTTTTTTGCAGTATTTCCTGTTCAAAAGCCTATATCTTACGACGCCGATAGCGATAATACTTCTCATTGTCGCCTGCATCGTTCTCTACAAGACAAAACTTGGCCTTAGGCTTCGTGCTTGCGGCGAACATCCGCAGGCCGCCGATTCGGTCGGTATTAACGTTTATAAAATGCGCTATATAGGCGTCGCAATATCCGGCGTTCTCGGCGGAATAGGCGGAGTTGCATACACGCTTGGCGCAGGCTCAGGCTTTCAGTCCACCGTAATGGGCTACGGCTTCCTCGCGCTGTCCGTAATGATATTCGGTAACTGGAAGCCGCTCAACATACTGGGCGCAGCGTTCTTCTTCGCACTCTTCAAGGTCATAAGCTCTATGAGCGGAAGCATTCCATTCCTTCCAAGCCTTGAAAATATTAAGTCAAGCGAGTATATTTATCTTATGCTGCCCTATATCATTACGATGCTCATACTCATTCTTACTTCAAAGAAGTCGAGAGCGCCTAAGGCCGAAGGCATCCCATACGACAAGGGAAGCAGATAGTATATTGTTATGCGGGGAGCTTGCGCTCCCCGCCATGGTGATTATATGGCTAAACTCTATTTTCGCTACGGAGCAATGTCCTCCAGCAAAACCGCCAATGCGCTCATGGTGCGCTATAATTACAGTGAACGCGGACAGAACGCGCTGCTCGTGAAGCCCGAAATAGACACGCGCGACGGTAAGCATACGCTTAAATCGCGCTGCGGGCTCGAATCCGAATGCGTACTCTTCCACGAAATGCCTATGGAGGACATACGCCGCGGCGCTTATGACTGCATAATCGTTGATGAGGCGCAGTTTCTCTCGAAAAACGAAGTTCAAACTCTTGCGGATATAGTGGACGATTATAACGTTCCTGTGATATGCTATGGTCTTAGAGCCGACTTCCAAGGAAATTTTTTTGAGGGCAGCAAGTGGCTCATGGCGTGGGCCGACAGTATCGAAGAAATCAAAACCATCTGCTGGTGCGGAAAAAAAGCTATATGCAACGCACGGCTAGACGGCAAGGGCGGCATAACCAAAGTTGGCGAGCAGGTAGTTCTCGGCGCCAACGACAAATATGTGGGATTATGCAGAAAGCATTGGCGTCTCGGAGATCCCGGACCAATGTTCAGAACCTAATCACACTAAACACATGATTGGAGTACGGATATGAGATTCTACATAGCCAGTGGGCTAAAAAATTCGTCACTCGTTTCGGAGCTTATAAGCTTTCTTGAAGCGCGCGGCCACATTTGTACATACGACTGGACAGAGCACAATGATGTGCGCAGTGAAGGTGAAGCCCGAATGAGCGAGGTGAGCTTTTCTGAAGCAAGCGCCGTCAAGGATGCTGAATTATTCATAGCGCTCATGCCCGGCGGCAATGGAACGCACACAGAACTCGGCATCGCACTGGCCACGCGCGTCAACAAGCGCATAATGCTTTGGTCAGACACAGGTGATGAGTTTGTTGCGGGCGACAACACTTGCGTTTTCTATTTCCATCCGGCGGTAGAACGCGTCGTTTCAAGCTTTGATGAGCTTACAAAATCATTGGAGGATTTATACTGATTCTTTCGAACCGTATGCGCCTCAAAACGGGCGGTTCTCTAAGTATTAACGATAAAAGCGGCCAAGTGCCGCTTTTTATACCATTGCCATTCAAGCCGTTTCACAAAAGACTCAAATATGCTGCCATCGCGCCCGTTTCGCCGTGATCCCTCCTGTATGAGAAGAAAATATCGTCGCGCTCATATGTACAGGCATGAGCCAGGCCGATGTTTTCAGGACGGACGCCTGCTTCCAAAAACTGTATCGCAGCCGCCGCTTCTATATCGAGAAACGCTTTTCCCTCTCTCCCCTGCCTGCTTAGGCTTTTGCAGCCAAATTCGCTTATAAACCGCTCTGCAAGCTCTTGGTCGACCTCGAAGCATTTACAGCATATACACGGTCCGACCGCCGCCATTATGTTTCGCGGCTTTGAACCATATTCGCCTGCCATCTTTTGTACAACATTTGCGCCTATGCGCGCCAGCGTCCCGCGCCATCCGGCATGAGCAAGCCCTATCACGCGCTCTACCGGATCATAGAGATAATATACGCTGCAATCAGCGTGGCAGGTTATAAGCGTAACTCCTCGTTCATTTGTAATTATTGCATCGCACGGCGGCAGCGATGCCTTCGAAAATCCCCTGCCTCTGTCATTTGCGTCTACGCGCAGAACGGTGTCTCCATGTTCATAGGCTACAACCACCATATCGTCAAAATTAAGGCCGCAAGCGTTGCAAAGAATTGAATAATTCTTCATGACGCTGCCTGCTTCACCTTCGCGCGAAAGACTGAGGTTCATAGTATCGTACGGTCTTTCACTTATGCCTCCGACGCGCGTTGAAAAACCGTGCTTAAGCCCGTTTTCGGGTTCAAACAGTTTCATCTCCACCGTTTTGACGCCGCCGCAGTCAATTATATTAAAGCCGTCGACGAAGCGGCTCTTCGCGTCGCTGTACTGCCTGTCGTTCATATCATCGCTCATCCAAAAGCGTCTTAAGTTCGGCCATAAATGTGTTTATGTCCTTAAACTGTCTGTAAACGGAGGCAAACCTGACATATGCAACTTCATCCACGTCCCTTAGACGCGCCATAACAAGCTCGCCTATCTGCTCTGATTTCACCTCTTGGTCGAGCGAATTTAACACCTCGCGTTCAACGTCGTCCGCGATTTTTGATTGCCGCATCGCCGACACGGGCCGCTTTTCGCAAGCCTTCCGTATGCCAAGCAGTATTTTACGGCTGTCGAACGGTTCACGGCTTCCATCCTTCTTAACCACCATTATCGGAAGCTCCTCGACCTTCTCGTACGTCGTAAATCTCTTGCCGCATACGTTACATTCGCGTCTGCGCCTGATAGATGTTCCGTCCTCCGAAGGACGTGTGTCTATAACCTTGCTGTCAACGCTTGAGCAATACTTACATCTCATATCCGGTCTCCTTTTCGCCCATTAGGTAAATTATATCATTAAGAATAACTATTTCGCAATTTCACGCATCGCTTCACCGAGAGCATATATCATCGCGTCGCAAACATGTTCCAAACCCAGCGCACTCTCACTCATGCCTTTCAAAGTTGGCACATGTATAAACCCGCACGCAATGCTCTTTTTCCGCACATCAGCGGTATAGAGCGCAGAGTACATGGCTTCGTTGCAAACATACGTTCCACATGAATATGATATTTTTGCAGGCGCACCCTTATCCCGTAACGCGTTCACAATCACTTTTACGGGAAGCGTTGTAAAATATGCCCTGTCCGCTCCGTCGATTATGGGCTCGCCCTCCGGCTTATATCCGCTGTTATCACATATACGCGCATCACGCCAATTTATCGCCACAAATTCAGGTGTTATATCGCTCCGTCCTCCCGCCTCTCCAAAGCTTATCACGGCACACGGGTTATATTCATCCATGGCGCGCATTAGCGCATCGCGGCACTTCATGAACGACGTAGGAAGACGCAGCTTTACTATGCGGCATCCCCCTATCTCATCAGGAAGCATTTTTACAAGCTCCTCCGATGCATTTACGCTCTCGCCGCCGAACGGCTCAAAGCAGGTTATAACCACGGCCTTGTTTTCCATATATTCTCCTTTGCAAAAACGGGCCGCCAAGCGGCAGCCCGTTTCATATCATTCAGCCTTCAATCAAAGCCTGAATCCTATTGAACGCCTCGTCGGCAAGTCTGTAGCAGTTGCTTATACACTTTTGTCCACGCTCTTTAAGGTCTGCGGCAAACTCTTTGTCAGCAAGCCCGCCGATGTTAATGAGGACGTTGAGCCATGCGCCCTGAGCCGCACTCCTGAGGTTAGCCGCACCCGAACCAAGGTCACTGTAGCAGTTCGGGTTAATCGTACCTACGCACTCGGTAAGCGCCATAAGCGCACGTTCACAGTTCTCAAGCAGCTCAAACGGAACAAGTGCCGCATTTTTCAATGCGCTCTGCATGGCAGACTTGCGCGCAGCCTTCTCCTCGTCATTCGATTTGGGCATCTTAAATACGCCCGATACGACGTTGTAGGCATCTGTGTCTTTATCTATGCCGTTCGTCATCTGCTCAACCATGGGCGATGTCTTGGCAATTATGCTTTTCATAAGTTCGTCGTGCTCAGCATACTTGGGTTTTCCGACCGTCAGTCTTGCAGTCATTGCTGCAAGGCCGATGCCCATAGCGCCCGCAAGAGCCGAAGCGCTTCCTCCGCCGGGCGCGGGAGCTTCGGACGCAAGCAGATCTATAAAGTCGCAAACGCGCATATCCTTAAGCCTGACGTTTTCTGTCACTTTACCATCCATTACAATAATGTTTCCTTTCTTTATAACCGTATCCACTTGGTTTGAGCCGTATCTGTAGAATATCCTATCAAGATTCGGCGCGTTCCATATCAGTATGTCCGCCTGCTTACCAACTTCAAGCGTACCGAGCGTTTCCGCCCTGTTTATGGCCGCCGCCGCGTTGAGCGTAACGGCAGTCAACACCTCTTCCGGAGTCATGGCGTATTTATAGCAGGCGATGTTCATCGGAAGCTGGAGCGACAAATTTGGCGTCGAGCCCGGGTTAAAGTCGCTTGCCACAGCTACGGGGACGCCGCTCTCTATCATCAACCGCGCAGGCGCAAAGTCCTTGCCCAGATAAAATGACGTCGCAGGCAGCAGAACCGCAATCGTTCCGCCATTTGCCATGCTGTCGATTCCGCTCTTTCTGGCTGCAATAAGGTGTTCGGCGCTAACAGCGTTCAGTTCACCCGCAAGCTCCGCGCCGCCTATAGCGTCTATCTCATCTGCATGTATCTTAAGTCCCATGCCGAGCGACTTTGCGGCGCTGAGTATTCGCCTCGACTCGTCCGCAGAGAACACGCCCGTTTCACAGAATACGTCGCAAAACTCCGCGAGCCCACGCTCGTTAACGTAAGGGAGCATCTCATCGATTATGAGTTTTATGTATGCTTCCTTATCGTTTTTGTATTCTTCAGGCACCGCATGTGCGGCCATAAACGTCGACACAAGCTCAACAGGCTGCGCATGACTAAGCTCCTTCACGACGTTGAGCTGCTTTACTTCGTCGTCGAGCGATAAGCCGTATCCGCTTTTTGCTTCGCACGTCGTCGTGCCAAGCACAAGCATGGCCTTGAGCGCCTCAAGAGTCTTTTCCTTCAGCTCATCCTTCGTGGCCACACGCGTGCTCCTGACGGTCGAAAGTATACCGCCTCCGGCCTTCAGTATATCAAGATACGCAACTCCCTTGAGCTTCATCGACAGCTCATGCTCACGCCAGCCGCCAAACACAAGATGCGTATGCGCATCAACAAGGCCTGCCGTAACAAGACGCTCCTTGGCGTCAATAAACTGCGTATCGGCGCCTATCAGAGCATAGTCAATGTCGCCCGTTCCGATGAAGGATATCTTTTCGCCTTCGAGTGCAATGTACGCATTCTCAAGCATCATGATGTCGCCTTGCTCTCGTCCCGCTTTGGCGTGACGACCCATGGCTGTCGCAAGAACGCCAATATTAAATATTATCTTTGAAGCAGGCATTGCGGCGTTTCCTTACATCAACCTGTTCTCAAGCACCTGGGCGCGTGAAAAATTCTCTATCTTAAGATAATACTCGGCTGTATCTATCAGCGCGCCCATGGGCGTAAGGCCTATTATCTCGCTGCCGATTATGTTCACGCCGTAACGCGCCGCTTCGGCGCGAACAAGCTCGAATACGCGGTAAAGAGGCGTCTTTTCATAGTTGCACATATTTATGGAAACCTGAGCTATGTTTCTATCCTCAAGCATCACACCAAGCGCCTTGACATATTTGAGGCCGCCGCTCGACTCGCGGATTATTTTCGCTATCTTGTCGGCAACTGTTATATCGCTCGTGCCGAGATTAATGTTAAACGCCACGAGAGGTGCGCGCGCTCCAACGGCCACAACGCCTGCCGTGGGATGTATCTCGTCATTGCCGTAATCGGGATGCCACTTGTCCTGCTTAACCTTCTCCGCCATGCCCTCAAACTGGCCCTTTCTTATTGCGGCAAGGTTCTTTCTGTGCGGCGCCGTGGCCGATTCCTCATAGAGAAATACGGGAATCGAAAGCTCGTTGTAGATCCTCTCGCCTACCTTCTTGGAAAGCTCCACGCACTCTGCGACCGACATTTCCTTTATTGGTACAAACGGTATTACGTCGATAGCGCCCATTCTCGGATGCTCGCCCGTATGATGGTTAAGGTCGATATTGTCGCGCGCAGCCTTCGCAAGGCGGAACGCCGCTTCGCCTACGCTGTCGGGGTCACCGACCATTGTGATAACACTCCTGTTGTGGCTTGCATCCGACGAGTAGTCAAGAAGCACTACGCCCGGCACCTCCTTAATGACACCGACAATACTCTCTATGACCTCTGTACGTCTGCCTTCCGATACGTTCGGTATGCACTCTACCAGCTTTGCCATTTTTATATCCTCCGCTTATTTATTGAACTCTTTTACCGTTTTCTTCACAAGCTCATCGCACGCTATGTTCGGCAGCGTGATATGATCCGTAAGCTTGTTTGCTTCGTTATACTCAATTACCGTCGAAATGGAGTTTTCGTTTCTCGCCCAAGCCCTCCTCGCAACGCCGCACATCGTATCCCAAGGCATCGCCATGGATAGTATTGTGTCAACGCGCTCGCTTCCGTCAAGGACCATTCCAAAGCCTCCGTTTATCGACTTGCCGATACCGACTCCGCCGCCATTGTGAAGCGCGATAAGGCTCATGCCTCTCGCCGCATTGCCTGCATAGCACTGTATCGCCATATCGGCCATTATGTTCGAGCCATCCTTTATGTTCGACGTCTCGCGGAAAGGCGAATCTGTTCCGCCCGTATCGTGGTGGTCGCGTCCAAGCATTACGGGGCCTATTTCGCCATTTCTGACCATTTCGTTAAACTTAAGCGCTATCTTCATTCTGCCCATTGCGTCCTGATATAGTATTCGTGCCTTTGTGCCGACAACGAGTTTATTTTTCTTCGCGTCGCGCACCCAGACGTAGTTATCCCTGTCCTGATAGCGGCGGTTCGGATCGATACATTCCATAGCTGCGCGGTCGGTCGCATCGAGATCCTCCTGCTTTCCGCTGAGGCACACCCAACGGAACGGACCGTATCCGTAGTCAAACAGCTGCGGTCCGAGTATATCCTCAACGTATGAAGGGAATATAAATCCGTCCTTCTCATCGACGCCGTTTTTGCATATTTCCTTTACACCTGCATCGTATACGGCTTTAAGGAAGCTGTTGCCGTAATCGAAGAAATATGTGCCGCGCTTATCGAGCTCGCAGATAAGCTCATAGTGATGCACAAGCGACTTGTTAACGAGCTTTACAAACGTTTCCTTGTCTTCATCAAGAAGTCGCGTACGCTCCTCGAATGTTATCCCCTGAGGGCAGTAGCCGCCGTCATACGGTACATGGCACGACGTCTGATCGGAAAGCAGGTCAACGTGGACATTATTCTCGATAAGATACTCGAGCAGGTCTACGACGTTGCCGTTATACGCTATCGCGCACGGTCTCTTCGCCGCCAGCTCTTCTTTCGCCCATTCTACCGCCTGAGCAAGCGAATCCGTATAGCGGTTTACCCATCCCTGCTCATAGCGCGTCATTATTCTCGATATATCTACCTCTGCTATTATCGACACCGCGCCCGCTATTTCGGCCGCCTTGCCCTGTGCTCCGCTCATTCCGCCAAGCCCCGCGGAAACAAACAGTCTGCCCGTGAGGTCCTCGTTTTGAGGTATTCCAAGCTTGAGCCTTCCCGCGTTGAGGAGCGTGTTAAATGTGCCGTGTACTATTCCCTGCGGGCCTATGTACATCCAGCCGCCCGCCGTCATTTGGCCGTAGTTCGCTACGCCCAACGCTGCCGCGCGGTTGAAATCCGCCTGATTGTCAAACATTCCTACCATGAGGCCGTTTGAGATTATCACTCTCGGCGAAAATTTATGCGAGCGGAAAAGTCCGAGGGGATGACCCGACTCGACCACGAGCGTCTGCTCCTGGGTAAGCTCTTTCAGATATTCTTTTATCAGACGGTACTGCATCCAGTTCTGACATACCTGTCCCGTCTCGCCGTACGTTACAAGCTCGTACGGATAAAGCGCCACGTCAAAATCAAGATTGTTGTCGATCATCACCTGACACGCGCGTCCCTCGATGCACCTGCCTTCATACTCGTCTATCGGCTTGCCGTGAAGCTCGCCCTCAGGCCTGAAGCGGTAGCCGTATATGCGTCCATGCTCCTTGAGTTCGCGCATGAACTCGGGCGCAAGCGCCTCGTGATGCTTCTTCGGGATATACCTGAGCGCATTTTTAAGCGCAAGCTCCATGTCGGCTTCGCTCAAATGCGATTCACGGTGCGGCGCTCTGCGTATCCCCTCTTTGAACGACGGATACGGGGGCAGTTCGCCGCCGAACAGTCTTTCAATAAGGTCCTCGTTTTTCATATCAAAGCCCTCCTGCTTATATTGCTCTGCAAGTTTATTCGAAATCGGGAATCATTTCCGTTACAAGCTTCTCAATTCTTCCACTGCGGATGATCTTGTTCATTTTTTCAATATCGCATCTTATCTCCCTGTCATGGTCATAAAAAGCCACATCCTCACGAACAAGGTCGAATATTGCCTTATGTACCGGGGAAATATTTTCTACACTGCCACGCAGGTCTATTCCCTGAACAGCGCCCATGAGTTCGAACGCAAGCACCGACATCGTATTATCGATTATATCGGCGCTCTTTCTCGCGGCAGTCGTTCCCATGGAAACGTGATCCTCCTGATTTGCGGAGCTCGGTATCGAATCGACGCTCGCGGGATGCGCAAGCACCTTATTTTCGGACACAAGCGAAGCGCAGCTGTATTGACAAATCATATAGCCGGAATTAAGCCCGCCGTGCGGCGTCAGGAATGCAGGCAGGCCGTTTGAAAGAGCAGGATTCACAAGGCGCTCCATGCGTCTTTCGGATATATTCGCTATTTCGCTTGCCGCGATACCAAGAAAATCCATAGCAAGCGCTACGGGCTCACCATGGAAGTTTCCGCCCGAAATCACGCTCTCATCGTCAAGGAAAAGCAACGGGTTATCAGTGACTGAGTTCATTTCGACCTCAAGCACGTTCCAAACATAAGATATCGCATCTCTGCAGGCGCCGTGAACCTGCGGCAGACAGCGTATCGCGTATGCGTCCTGCACTCTCAAGCCCTGTGAATTTTCCAGCACTTCGCTGCCCTTCGAAAGCAGCCTTATATTACGCGCAACCGTCTGCTGCCCTTTATGCGGGCGTACCTCATGTACCCTCGGATCAAACGCGTTCAACAGCGCCGTGAGCGCCTCCATCGTCATCGATGAGACAATATCCGCAAGCTGAGCCGCCCTGAACGTATCGTAGCATGAAAGTGTGCCGACAGCCGTCATGCACTGCGTTCCGTTTATAAGCGCAAGCCCTTCCTTTGCTTTGAGATGAAACGTCTCTATGCCGGCAAGCTTCATCGCCTCCGCGCCGTCCATGCGTCTGCCATCGTACATCGCTTCGCCCCTGCCGATAAGCGGGAGCACCATATGCGCAAGCGGTGCAAGGTCGCCGCTCGCTCCGAGCGATCCTTTTTGAGGCACGCACGGATGCACGCGTTTATTTATCATTTCAACGAGCGCGAGCACTATCTCAGGGCGAATGCCCGATTTACCGTTGCAAAGCGCGTTTGCGCGCAGGAGCATCATCGCGCGAACGACTTCTTCCTTCAAGAACGAACCGACGGCAACGCAATGGCTCAGAATAAGGTTCTCCTGAAGCTCGCCGCTCTTGTCCACACCTATCGATACCTTGGAAAACTCACCAAAGCCGGTGCTTATGCCGTATGCGACGCGGTTCTCATCGAGTATTTTCTCCACAAGCGCCCTTGATTTACGCATGGCCGCGACGGCGCTGTCGGCGACGCTTACATGTGCTCCGAATCGGGCCACAGCCACGGCTTTTTCGATGGTAAGTCCCGAACCCGTAATAATCACTTCATTTATTTCAGCAGGATTACAATGCAAAACAACTACCTCCATATATACATAATAATCCAAAGTTATCGTAGCATCGCGCCGCGTGAATGTCAATGTTTTTCGGCTCGCACGTCATCAAAACAAAAACGGCTCACGGCAAGGTATGTTATTTATCGAGCCGTGGTGCGGCTGAGCGGCTTTATGAAGCTTAAATAGAACCATCCCGTGTCTAAGCTTTTTTCATCAAGCAAAAGCCCCATTCCTTTGCAAAGCTCCACAAACGTCTCCGCTCTCTGCGATGCATCGGGCTTGATTATTCCGTACACTGTGTGCAGCCGCTCGCGCGGCATATCTACATCAAGCTCAGCAATAAACGCATCGGGATACGCCGAATCTATGTCCGCATCCCAAATTCTGATCGAGCCCCCTTTCTTCAACACTCGGGTCGCTTCGCTCAACGCGCTTCGCTGCGTCTGCTTGTCCATGTACATAAGTGAAAAAAAGAATGTAACATGGTCAAACGTTTCATCTGAAAACTCAAGCTCAGATGCATCCATGAGCATTTTTTTGCAGCTTGATGGCGCTTCGTCAAGCTCCTCTTGTATATTGTCTATCGCCGTCACCTGTTGGCCGTACACGCGGCCGATTATGCCTTCGCCTCCCCCGCCTATGTCAAGTATTTCTCCCGTCATCTCCTTGTCAATGCTTATCCGCATTCGAGCCATCCCCTTTTACCTCAGATTTAGTGCTATTATATCACGCCGTGAAAGCTTCCTCGGGCGGAACTGCGAAAAGCGGCCATCGACCGAGCCGCTTTTCGGATTTTTGATTTACCGCAATAGTTTTTACGACTTCGAACGCTGCACACCGTTAACGTCTATTATCGTCTCGCCCTGCAAAAGCAGCTCCGAAAGCGTTACAAATTCATACCCCTGCGATTTTGCAGTCTTTATAAGCGTCGGCAAGTATTCCTTTATCTTAAAGCCATTGTTGTGGCAAAGTATTATGCACCCCGAATGGAGCTTGCCAAGCACCGTATCAAGTATCGTCTGTGCGCTGCGCTCCTCTTTCCAATCTATCGTGTCTATGTCCCACTGGACGGGAGTATATCCCATTTCGCGCACCGTCAGAATTACGTTGTCGTTATATTCGCCGTACGGCGCCCTGAAAAGCTTTGTTCTGCTGCCCGTTACTGATTCCATAAGATCATCGAATTTCGTAAGCTCGTTGCGTATCTGCTGTGCGCTCAGCTTGCTCATGTGCGGATGCGTCAGGCTATGGTTGCCAAGCTCATGCCCCGCAGCTGCAATCGCTTTTATGTTGTCGGGATACTTTTCGGCCCAGAATCCGCAGATAAAAAACGTCGCGTGTATACCCTCTCTTTCCAGCTCTTCAAGTATAAAAGGCGTCTTGTCGTCCTCCCACGCCGCGTCAATAGTCAATGCAATCTTTTTGTCGTCGCGCCCAACGCTGTATACTGGCAGCTCCTTATGCTTTCCCGCCATAACGTCGAGCGTATACTGCTCGAGCGCTATCTCGCCGCCATTGCTTTCACGCCCGCTTTCGGCACCGTTTCCTGCCCTGTCGAGCGCCGGTGACGAGTTGCCCTCGCCCATCGACGTCACAAGTATGACAGCAAGAAGTATGCAGGCAATGACTACGATACTTATTATCAATGCCTTTTTAGTTAAAACCACCATTCGCATAGCGATAACGCCTCCCTTTCATGCTCATGGAAATATATATGCAAAGAGCGTCCGCGTTAGGAATGTTGTATTTAATGTTGCGAAAATTTATGGTAGAATTTATAAAAATGGGCAGCGGAGAACAGCCAATGATTATCGTCGGAATTATTTCACGCATTATATATAGAAACGAAGCAAACGGCTTTACGGTGCTCGAGCTCACATCCGAGGGCGATACGACGACGCCTGTAGTGGGTCTCTTACCGCCTCTTAACATCGGCGAGCGTGCCGAGTTCGAAGGCGATTGGACGGTTCACAAAACATACGGCAAGCAATTCAAAGCGGCAAGCGTTCACTCCGTTGAACCGAATGAGATTAATGCCATTATCAACTATCTCTCGAGCGGACTCATAAAAGGCGTCGGTCTTGCAACGGCAAAGGCGCTTACAGCTAAATTCGGCGAAGATACCCTCGAAATAATCGAACAGCATCCTGAACGCCTGAAGGAAATACCGGGTATAGGCAAAGCAAAATCCTCCATGATATACGAGTCCTTCATGCAGCAGCGCGCAACACGCGACATATTTATGGGGCTTCAAAAATTCGGCATGACCATAACGCAGGCCGCCAAGGTCTACAAGCTCTACGGAGGACTATGCCTTTCACGAATTGAGGAAAACCCTTACAGGCTAATCGACGACGTTGAAAGCATTGGTTTCAAAACAGCAGATAAGATAGCGCTTAATGCAGGAATCGAGCATGACTCACCGTTCCGCATACGGGCGGGAATCAAGTACGCGCTTGCATGGGCGCGTGAAGAAGGGCATACATATCTGCCGTCCGATAAGCTCGTAAACACGGCGCAGCTCGTGCTCGATGTAGATATTCTCCCCATAGAACGCGAGCTTGGCGAAATGATAGCCACATCCGAGCTTATATGCATCGATGTCGAAAATGAGCAGGCTGTGTTTACGCCGCGCATGTATCGTCACGAGGCCTCATGTGCAAAAATGCTCGTACTCCTAAACTCATGTCCTCCCGAACAGCGCGATATAAACATCGACGCCGAAATAGCTTATCTTGAAAAATCGCTGAATATTACTCTTGCGCCCATGCAGGTAAGGGCCGTAAAAACCGCTCTCACAAGCGGGACGATGGTCATAACGGGCGGCCCCGGAACGGGCAAAACGACCATACTTAAATTCATCATTTCCATACTTAACCGTATGTCTTTGGAGTATGAGCTTTGCGCACCTACCGGACGCGCCGCTAAACGAATGAGCGAAGCGACCGGCTCGGAGGCTCGCACCATACATCGGCTGCTCGAATACGGCTACGGCTCGGACGGCTTTCTGCGAAACGAAGAGAATCCAATTTGCGCCGATTTCATAATAGTAGACGAAATGTCCATGGTAGATATATCGCTCATGAATTCGCTTCTCAAGGCCATAACCGTCGGAACGCGGCTTATAATGGTAGGCGATGCCGATCAGCTCCCATCAGTCGGTGCAGGCAATGTGCTGCGCGACATAATCAAGAGCGGCGTTGTTGAAACGATACGTCTCGACGAAATATTCAGGCAAAGCGACCGCAGCATGATAGTCACAAACGCCCACCTAATAAACAAGGGGAAACTGCCCGACCTTGACCGACAGTCGGACGACTTCATGTTTGAGGAATGCGATGATATCGAGCGCGTACTCGAACGCGTGAAAACGCTGTGTTCGACCGGAGCCGAGCTCGGCACGCGCGATCCGCTGAAAGACGTTCAGGTGCTCGTGCCAATGAAAAAAGGAACTCTCGGCGTGAACAACATAAACGCCTGCCTTCAGGCCAAGCTCAATCCTCCTTCGCAAGAAAAGGCGGAGTGCGTTTTAGGAGAAATGGTGTTTCGTGAAGGCGACAAGATAATGCAGATAAAAAACGACTATAAGCTTGAATGGATTGTAACCCGTTTTGGCAAAACGGTCGAAAACGGCATGGGAGTATTCAACGGCGATCTCGGCACCATCATAGCAATCGATAAAGGCAATCAATTCGTTGAGGTGCTTTTTGACGATGAAAGATGCGCAACATACAGCTTCTCGCAGCTTGATGAAATAACTCTCGCCTACTGCGCCTCCATACACAAAAGTCAAGGCAGCGAATTTCCCATAGTTCTGCTTCCGCTCGTAAACGGTGCGCCGATGCTGTTGACGCGCAATCTGCTCTATACCGCCGTCACTCGCGCAAGACACCGCGTCTATATAATCGGGCGGCGCGAATGCATCAGCGCTATGGTCAACAACGCCCTCACGCGCAGACGCTACAGCGCCATGGCACAGTTTATGCAGGAGATTGCTCCGTTCACTTCTCAAAATGCCTAATGTGTTATTATTAGACAAAATCAAAGACGTTCTCTATCCGCGCAGATGTGTTTGCTACCTTTGCTCGCACGAAAGCGTTACCGATAGCTTCGGTCTTTGCGGCGAATGCAGGCGTCAAATTGTGGCGTTCGGCGGCATACGCAGGTTTGAGCATATCGACGGCTTCAGCGCGTCATTCCTGTATGCCGGCATCATAGCGGATGCAATAAAGCGCTATAAATTCAATTATGAAAGATACTATGCCGACTTTTTCGCTCAATTCATCGATGTACCGGAGTCTTGGCGCATAGACATCGTCGTACCCGTACCTCTCCATAAAAAGCGTTTGCGCGAGCGCGGCTTTAACCAAAGCGAACTGCTCGCCTCGCGCGTATGCGCCTGCCTTGGCTTGAAGCTCAACAAAACCGTATTACGCCGTGTCAAAAACACCCCGCATCAATCGCAGCTCGACGCCACAGAACGCGTCTCGAACATGCGCGGCGCTTTCGAAGCCTCGCGCAATCTAAACGGCAAATCCGTGCTCATCATAGACGATGTATGTACAACGGGAAGCACTCTTGAAGAATGTGCTCTCGCGCTGAAGCTCGGCGGTGCTTCACACGTTTACGCTTTAACAGTCGCCGCCTCATCGCGCCATAGCTCGGATACCTGAGCAACATCATTTCAATTAAAACGGGCAAACATTCACGTCTGCCCGTCATAAAATATCGTGCTGTTTCAGTCCTTTGTCGCCTCGCCGCCGCTATTCTCGGCAAATGCCTTCATCTGCGGCCTGAACTCCTTCTTTTTCCTAAATCTCGGCTCTAAAAGATGTATCGCGCAATACACCAGCAGCGCAAGCGCTACCCCGCATACAGCCGCCGCAATCTCGCTTATCAGTGCCCCCAGCAGCGTCCCTGCTATCAGTCCCAAAAGCGGTATGCCGTACATTATCAGGCTCGCCTTTACCATGCTGCGCTCGCGAAGCTCTATCTCGACAACGTCTCCGACAGATGCGTTCAACGTATTCTCCATCTCTATATCAGCCTCTTCTGAGCCGAGCGTAAAACACGCCTTGCACTGCCCGCATGCCTTTGTGCGCTTGAACCTCACGACGGCCGTTCCGCCGTCGATCTTCACGACTGTTCCGCACCTTTGCTCAGTCATTGCCCAAGTCTACCTTGATATGAAGTTCTTTAAGCTGTGCATCGTCTACAGCGTCGGGAGCGTTCGTCATGAGGCAAGAGGCAGTCTGCACCTTCGGGAAGGCTATAACGTCCCTTATGTTCGTCGTGCCCGCGATAAGCATTACGAGCCTGTCAAGACCGTACGCAAGCCCGCCGTGCGGAGGCGTGCCGTACTTAAAGGCTTCCATCAGATAGCCAAAGCGCTCCCATGCCTGCTCTTTCGTGAAGCCCAGCACCTCGAACATACGCTCCTGAAGCTGCGACGAATGTATCCTTATCGAGCCTCCGCCTATCTCATTTCCGTTAAGCACCATGTCATACGCCTTTGCGCGCACCTTTGCAGGATTCGTTTCGAGCATATCAAGATCCTCGTCCTTGGGACTCGTAAATGGATGATGCTTAGCGACGAAGCGGTTCTCCTCTTCCGACCACTCAAGCAGCGGGAAGTCCGTCACCCACAGCAGATCAAACCGCGAATTATCGATAAGATTCAGCCTCTTTGCAAGCTCAAGACGAAGCGCGCCGAGCGCCGCATATACTGTCTCATTGTTCGCATCGGCGACAAAGAACAGTATGTCGCCCGTCTGCGCATCCGCTCTCTCATGAATTTCGTCTATCTGCTCCTTCGTAAGGAATTTGGCGAACGAGCACTGCATACCTTCGGGCTTCATGCTCATCCAAGCAAGACCCTTCGCCTTGTATATTTTTACAAATTCTGTGAGCTCGTCTATATTCCTCCTCGTCAGCTTTTCAGCGGCGTTCTTCGCGTTTATACATCTCACGCTTCCGCCGCCCGCAAGCGCTTCGGAAAATACTTTGAATCCGCTTTCCTTCACTATGTCGGAAATATCCTTGAGTTCAAGTCCGAAACGCGTGTCCGGCTTATCCGAGCCGTACCTGTTCATCGCCTCATCATATGGCACGCGCCTGAGCGGAAGCTGCACATCGAGACCAAGCGTCTCTTTTAGAAGCGTCTTTATGAAGCCCTCGTTGACCGCCATGACGTCATCCTCTTCGACGAACGACATTTCAAGGTCTATCTGTGTAAACTCAGGCTGCCTGTCTGCACGCAGGTCCTCGTCGCGGAAGCAGCGCGCTATCTGAATGTATCTGTCAAAGCCGGCAAGCATCAAAAGCTGCTTAAACTGCTGCGGGCTCTGCGGTAAAGCGTAAAACTCACCGGGATGTATTCGGCTCGGCACAAGATAGTCCCTCGCGCCCTCCGGCGTACTCTTTGTGAGTATTGGCGTTTCTATCTCGACAAAGCCATTTGCTTCAAAATAGTTTCTTGCACACTGTGTTATCTTATGGCGGACCATTTGTATTTTCTGCATACATGGCCTGCGCAGATCGAGGTAGCGGTATTTTAGCCTTATCTGCTCCTGCGCGTCGAGATTATCGTCAATGTATATGGGCGGCGTCTGTGCCTTGCTGAGTATCTTAAGCTCAGTCGCCTTAAGCTCAAAAGCGCCCGTACTTACGTTCTTGTTTACCATCTCGGGCGTACGGTTCACAAGCACGCCTTTTACGGCTATAACGTATTCGCTCCTTATTGTCTCGGCAAGCTCGAAAACGTCGTGCGGAAGCGCGCTCTCGTCGAACACGACCTGCATTATACCCGTTCTGTCCCTAAGGCCGATGAATATCAGCGATCCCAGGTTGCGCCATGTTGCGGCCCAGCCCATAAGCAGAAGCTCCTGTCCTACGTTCTCCGATGTGGGCTCGGCGCAGTAATGCGTTCGTTTCCAGTTTTGTAAAAGCTCGTTCATATTTTTACCTCATCTATTCTCTTATTCTTGTTTTAACATCCTTTATGCTTACCGTCTCCTCTATACCGGAGGCCATCTCCTTTAAGCGCACGGTATTCGTCTCAAGCTCCTCATCGCCTATTGTGGCAACGTAGCGAACATTCAGCTTGCCCGCATACTTAAATTGTGCCTTTACGCTCCTTCCCATATGGTCGCAATCGGCCTTCATGCCGCACCCCCTGATGTCGCTCGTCAGTTTATAAGCGGCATCATAAGCCTTTTCCCCAGCCGAAACAACATACAGATCGAAAGGACTAGGCTCCGGGAATTTAACGCCCTGATTCTGTGCCACAAGCAGGACGCGTTCCATACCCATGCCAAATCCGACCGCAGGTGTAGGCGTCCCGCCGAGCTGGCCGACAAGAAGGTCGTACCTTCCGCCGCCGCCTACCGCACTTTGCGAGCCTATGTCGCTCGACACAATCTCGAATACCGTTTTCGTATAATAATCGAGTCCGCGCACTATCATTGGGTCTACGCTGTACTTTATCCCTATAATTTCGAGATACTTCTTCAACTTTTCAAAATGTCCTGCGCAGTCATCGCAGAGCCAATCAAGCACATGCGGCGCATTCCTGCATATTTCTTTACATTCGTCGTTTTTGCAGTCCAGTATTCTGAGCGGGTTGCGTTCGAGCCTCTCCACGCATGTAGAACAGAGCGAATCCTTGTGCGCCTCCAGATATGCCTTGAGCGCAGCATTGTACTTTGGGCGGCACTCGGGGCAACCGATGCTGTTGAGCTTGACCTCGAGATTCTTCAGGCCTATCTTTTCAAGAACCTCCACGGCCACGCTTATGCACTCCGCGTCTACGCTCGCCTCGGGCGAACCGAAAACCTCTATGCCGAACTGATGATGCTCCCTCAAGCGCCCCGCCTGCGGCCGCTCATAACGGAATATCGGATTATAGAGATAATACATCTTAATGGGCTGTGCTTCGTTAAAAAGCTTGTTTTCAATATACATGCGCACTACGCCGGCCGTTCCCTCGGGTTTAAGCGTTATTGAACGGCCGCCCTTATCAGAAAACGTGTACATTTCCTTCTGTACGATATCGGTCGTATCACCTACGCCGCGCGCAAACAGCTCGGTATGCTCTATCACAGGCGTGCGCACCTCGTTTATGCCGTATTTGGCCGCGACGCCGCGTATTACGCTCTCAAGATGCTGCCATTTGCCGCTCTCCTGCGGCACGACATCCTTTGTGCCTTTCGGTGCCTGAATGTTCATTAAAAACCTCCTAAAAAATAAAACGCCGATCCTTTATCCCTTAAGGGACGGAAGACCCGCGGTGCCACCCTTGTTGAGCATAACGCTCCACTTTTTTCGTTAACGCCTGATACGTCCCTTTCGGGAAGCTCGCAAGTGTCCTTCACGCAAAAGCCTCATGAAGCTGCTTTCAACCCTTGGCCGCTCTCTCTTTGCATTATCCTTTGCGCTACTCTCTTGTTCTCGGCTTTTATGCGATTATACAAGCTTTATCGGCGTCTGTCAACACCGATATCAACCTGATATCCGAAATATTATTTTGTCCTGTCATATCGCTTCGAAAGCGTTTATGAAATGTTGGGCACGGCCGGTTTTCAGGTCTATTTCGACAACATCAAACCGCGACGGCGCATCAAACAGCCCGTTTTCGCAAAGATACGCAGTCGCAGCCTTTATTATATTGCGCTGTTTTCGCAGCGTTACGGCCTCGCTGCCTCGTCCGAAGCGTTCACCGCGGCGCGTTTTTACCTCCACGAAGACTATCGTATCGCCGTCCCGCATTATTATATCAATTTCACATCTTTGCGCCCTGAAATTCCTGACTTCCATCTCATAGCCCCTGCTTTTGAGCAGCTCGAGCGCAAGTCTCTCTCCGAGCGCACCTACATCAGCGCTGTTCATATTATTGCTGTTAAACGAATTTAGTTATAAAAGTTTTTCTATGTATCGCGCAAGGGCCGAAGCGCTTTATCGCTTGAATATGCTCCGCAGTGCCGTATCCCTTGTTGCGCTTAAAACCGTATTCCGGGTAGAGCTCGTCCATTTTCATCATATATTCGTCTCTTGCCGTTTTGGCAACTATTGACGCTGCGGCTATAAGATAGCTGAGCATATCGCCGTGCACAAGTATCTCCTGCCTTACGTCTATGTTCAGTCCCTTCACCGCATCGACGAGCAAAACATCGGGTTTTTTCGTCTCGGAAGCTTCTTGGAATGCCTTTTCAAACGCCCTCCTTGTGGCGTTCAGTATGTTTATTTCATCTATTATTTTTTCGTCAACCCAGCCCAAGCCGCAAGCTGTCGCTTGCTGCGCGATGGCTTTACTCAGTGCTTCTCTCCTTTTTTCGGTAAGCTTCTTTGAATCGTTGATGTATTCTATAAGCGGTTCATCGGGCAGTATTACGCATGCCGCTACTACCGGCCCAGCAAGCGGACCTCTTCCAACCTCGTCGGCGCCAGCGGCGATAAATCCTCGGCTCCAAATCTCCCTTTCATGCGCCGTTAACTCAAAAAGGCGCGCTGCTTCTTCCTCTTTACTCTTCCTCGGCATTATCTTCCGCCTCACCCGGCATCTCCAGCGCAGTCCTCGCTATCTGGCCGGATCTATATTCGTTCAGAACAACTCGCGCCGCCCGTTCAATGTCGTACACTCCGCTTGATATCAAAAAACCGCGGCATTGCGCAACCTGCTCAACAAGGTTTTCGCTTTCGGCATTAAGCCCTGAATACCTTTGAACAAGCTTATCGGGACATATTTGGGCAAGTTCCTTAAGAAGCTCATTCGCAAGTTCATCCGTGTCAAGCACATTATCATTCACCGATCCTATATATGCAAGATGCTTCGCATAACGTTCGTTCTCAAGCTTGGGCCACAGCAGCCCCGGCGTGTCCATCAGCTCAAGATACGGAGTTATCTTGACCCACTGCTTGCCCTTAGTGACCCCCGGTTTGTCACCTACCTGCGCCCTCACGCCGCCGGCGAGGCAGTTTATAAACGTCGATTTTCCTACGTTCGGTATCCCGGCCACCATTATGCGCACCGTTTTCATAACCCCGCGTGTCTTATAGCGCTGCACCTTCTCCGCAGCAGCGCTCTCAAGAAGCGCCGTCGCCGTCTTCTTTTTTGACGTCTTGGTGGCGACAAACTCGATGGCATTTATGCCGCGCGACCTGTAGTATTCTATCCACGCCCTGTTCGCCGTTTCCGATGAAAGGTCACTCTTGTTGAGCAGCACGACGCGAATCTTATCCTTAAAAAGATCGTCAAAATCGGGGTTCCTCGTAGCAATCGGCGCACGCGCATCTACAATCTCTGCTACAACGTCTATGAGCTTCAGATTCTCGATGAGCATACGGCGCGCCTTCGCCATATGCCCCGGATACCATTGTACAAGCATTCTGTCTCCCTATATTTTATACAAAGCCCCCACGGCCGTTCTCCGGACATGGGGGCAATAGTTTACGCTTTGATTATTTCTCGTCGATGCGCTCGACAACCTTAGCGGCCTTACCGGAACGGTTGCGCAGATAGAAGAGCTTCGCACGGCGAACTTTACCGTGGCGGACGACCTCTATGCGGCCGATGCGCGGGCTATGATACGGGAACGTTCTCTCAACGCCGATTCCGTAGGAAAGCCTGCGAACGGTGAACGTCTTGCGAACGCCGCCGCCCTGAATCTTAATGACGGTACCCTCAAAGTTCTGGAGACGCTCGCGCGTGCCCTCGATAACCTTTACATAAACGCGTACCGTATCACCGACTTCGAGCTTGGGAAGGTCGGTACGAAGCTGCTCTTTTTCGAGCTCACGAATGATGTCAGACATAAAAATTCTCCTTTCATTACAGACGTTCTTATTGCACAGCAACAGCGGACCGCCCGTTGTCCGTTGGGTATTATAGCATAGCGTCCACGGCTATGCAAACATATTTTCAGTGAATAATCAATATATTTCGCTATTCGCCGCGCTTGAGCGACTCTATATACAGCTTGTCGCTCGGCGAAAGCTCTGCTTTCTTGAGGAGTTCGGGACGCCTTTCAAGCGTCGTTTTGAGCGACTGCTCCCTGCGCCATTTGTTTATGAGCGCATGGTTTCCGTTCAAAAGCACCTCAGGAACATTCATTCCGCGTATCTGTGCAGGGCGCGTATACTGAGGGTATTCGAGAAGTCCGTCGGAAAACGATTCATATTCGGCCGAATCAGGGCATCCCAAAACACCGTCTATCATCCTCGAAACGCAGTCCACAAGCACCATCGCGGGGAGCTCGCCGCCCGTAAGCACATAATCGCCAATCGATATTTCGTCATTCATGCGGCTCATTATTCGCTCATCAATGCCCTCGTAGTGACCGCATAAAATGAGCAGAGCCTCTTTTTTCGCAAGCTCCCTTGCGACCGCCTGCGTAAGCACCCTGCCTCTTGGCGACATATATATACAATGCACGTCCCTATCGCCCACAACGCAGTCCATGCAGTCAAAAACGGGCTGCGGCATCATGACCATGCCCGCCCCGCCGCCGAACGGATAGTCGTCGGTATTTTTGTGCTTTGACGCTGAATAGTCGCGTATGTTATGAAGCCTATACTCGATTATCCCTTTGTCGCAGGCGCGCTTAAGTATGCTGGAGCCGAAAACTCCCGCGAACATCTCGGGAAACGTCGTAAGAATGTCAATCCTCATACAGCCCGACCTCTTGCAGCACATCATGGTCAAACACAATGCGCTTGTTCGCTGTATCCACATATTTCAAAAGCTTTTTCAGCGCAGGAACTTGGAGCTTCTTTCCGTTTTCGAGAATCACCACATACACATCGTTCGCACCTGTCCCGTAAACGTCGTTTAATCTGCCGATAACGCTGTTCTCGGGACTTTCGACAGCACAGCCTATCAGATCGGCTACGAAATATGTATCAGGCGGAAGCTTCACAGCGTGAGCCCTGTCAACACATATGTAAAGATTGCGCAGCTTCTCCGCGTCGTCACGCGTTTTCGAGCATGACAGTGTGAGAAGCACCGCGTCGGGCTGTATTCTTGCATTCGATACAGAAACAGGCTCGTGACGCACTCCGCGTTCGATATAGGCATCGCCAAGGTCATAAAACCTCTCGACATTGTCTGTCAGCGGTATCACCTTAACGTCGCCGTTTATACCGTGCGGACGCGCCACAAGCCCGACTCTCAAAAAATCCATCAGACGATTTCCAGCTTGTACTTTTTATCGCTTTTTACGCTCGCAGCCCTTGCAACGGTGCGAATCGCCTTCGCAATCCTGCCCTGCTTGCCTATAACCTTACCCATATCGTCCTGCGCGACTGAAAGCTCGAGCGTCACGGATGTCTCATCGGATTCCTTTTCGATTACCCTTACGCTTTCCGGAGCATCGACAAGACTCTTCGCGATGAACTCAATAAGCGCTATCATAGCAGGCGTCGTCAGAGCGCAGCCGTTTTCCTCGCGCTCGTTCTCCGTCTGAGCTGTTTCGTTCTCAACCGCGTCTTCGAGCGTTTCGATGCGGATTTCGTCTATCATTGTATAGCACCGCTCTTTTTAAGCAGACCGCGAACCGTATCGGTGGGTTGTGCGCCCTTACGGATCCATTCGGCTGCCTTTTCGGTATCGACCTTGAGCTCAATGGGGTCTGCAACGGGATTATAGTAACCGAGCTCCTCTACGAATGCGCCGCCGCGCGGTGCGCGTGAATCCGCAACAACAATACGATAAAACGGAGCCTTTTTTGCGCCCATTCTGCGCAGTCTGATTTTTAACATACCTTAATTTCCTCCTAAAGGTCTTGATAAATATATAACTAATCGTTAGATTTAGTTAGCTAAAATCCGAAAGGAAAGCGTCCCTTTCCTTTTGCGCGCTTCATTTTGCCGCCGGTAAACCGGCGCATGAGCTTGCGCGTCATTTCAAACTGCTTCAGCAGCCTGTTCACATCCTGTATCGACGTTCCGCTGCCCGCAGCTATGCGCTTGCGGCGGCTTGCGTTAATAATGTCGGGCTTTCGCCTTTCCTTGGGCGTCATCGACTTTATTATTGCTTCCGTGCGCGCAATTTGCTTTTCGTCGACGCTTGCCCCTTGAAGCTGTCCCTGGTTCACGCCAAGCATCCCGAATATCTGGTCGTATGAGCCGATATTCTTAATCTGCTCGAACTGCTCAAGAAAATCGTCAAGCGTAAACTCATCACGTCTGAGCTTCGCTTCCATCTCGAGCGCCTTTTTCTCGTCAAACGTCTGCTGCGCCTTTTCGATGAGCGTCAGCATATCGCCCATGCCGAGTATCCTTGAGGCCATTCTGTCCGGGTGGAACGGCTCGATATCGGCAAGCTTTTCACCCGTGCCCGAGAATTTTATCGGCTTACCCGTAACAGCCTTTACGGAAAGCGCCGCGCCTCCGCGCGTATCGCCGTCAAGCTTGGTAAGCACCACGCCCGATATCTCCAGCGCGTCGTTGAAGCTCTTAGCGACATTGACCGCATCCTGTCCCGTCATGGCGTCAATAACAAGCAGCACCTCGGCAGGCTTCAGCTCTGCCTTCAGCTCCGTTATCTCCCGCATCATCGATTCGTCGACATGCAGGCGGCCTGCGGTATCTACGATAACCACGTCCATAAGCCTGCTTTGAGCAAATTCGAGCGCTCCCTTCGCTATTTCAAGAGGATTTCCCTGCCCTCTTTCAAAGACAGGAACGTCAATTTTATCTCCAAGCACCTGAAGTTGCTTTATGGCGGCCGGCCTGTACACGTCGCATGCCACAAGAAGCGGCGATTTTCCGTACTGCTTCTTTATATACGCGGCAAGCTTTGCGGACATTGTCGTCTTGCCGGCGCCTTGGAGGCCCGCCATGAGTATGACCGCCGGCTTAATCGTGCCAAACTCGAGCTTCGCGCTTGTTCCGCCCATGAGCGCCGTCAATTCTTCGTTGACGATTTTTATAATCTGCTGCCCGGGCGTAAGGCTTTCGAACACTTCGGCGCCGACAGCGCGTTCCGTTGCCGTTTTTACAAAAGACTTTACGACGGAAAAGTTTACGTCAGCCTCAAGCAGCGCAAGCTTTATCTCGCGCATGGCTTCTTTGACTTCCTTTTCACTCAGCTTGCCTTTTCCGGTAAGCTTTTTGAATATTCCCTGAAGCTTTGACGTTATGCCCTCAAAAGCCATTCTATTCCTCCGATATTTGTCTCAATCGACAAATACAATCATAAAGTTCGCGTTTTTCGCTTTCGCCGCACTCGAGCGCGTCAACCTTAGTCTCCGTCTCATCCAGCGCCTCGTTCAGCTTCCTAAGCTTTTCTTTAAGCCCGATAGCTCGGTCGGCAGCGTAAAGCTGCCTCTCTGCCTTCATTATCGCGTCTCGCACGCCCTGGCGCGATATTCCCTCGCGCTCCGCTATCTCGGAAAGCGAAAAATCTTCGTCTATGCTTTGCTCAAGCAAGCTCCGCTGCCTTTGCGTCAACAGACCGCCATAGCAATCCATCAGTATCGCAAGCTCTACCCTGTCCATACAGTCACCGCCATACTGTAAAGCTTAAAAGCTTTACGCAAGTATTATACATTCTTTTATTTAACTGTCAAGCTTTATTTTTTGTTTTAATAGTTGTATAATATCTCGATAATTCAAAGAGGTGCAGCAATGAATTACGAACAGGCATTAGAATATATACACGGCATCTACGGACGCGGAAGCAAGCTCGGCCTCACTCGCATAACCGAGCTACTGAATCGTCTCGGAAATCCGCAAAAATCATTGAAATTCGTCCATATCGCGGGCACGAACGGCAAGGGTTCAACAGCCGCCATGACGTCTCATATTCTCCGCGCCGCAGGATATCAGACCGGGCTTTACATATCGCCGTTCATCAATCGCTTTAACGAGCGAATACAGCTCAATAACGTTCCTATTCCCGACGATGAGCTCGCCGAGCTTACGACATATGTCCATGATTTCGCGGAATCGATGGAAAACCCACCAACCGAGTTTGAGCTTATAACAGCAATAGCGTTTGAGTATTATAAGAGAAGCAAATGCGACATAGTCGTGCTTGAAGTCGGGCTCGGCGGAACGCTTGACTCAACAAACGTTATAGACACGCCCGAGCTTGCGATAATAACCCCTATAGGGCTCGACCACACGCATGTTCTCGGCAGCACAATAAAGCAAGTCGCAAGTGCAAAGGCGGGCATAATAAAGGAAGGCGGCGATGTCGTAATATACGGGCATGACCGCGATGCCGAAGAAGTCTTCGAAACGGCATGCCGTGAGAAGCACGCCTCTCTTAAGAAGACTGACTTTTCCTCGCTGAAGCTCCTGAGCCGCAGCATCGATGGCCAGCATTTTGCGTTTGCCGAATACAGCGATCTGTTCCTCACGCTCATAGGCTCGTATCAGCTATATAATGCGGCCGTCGTGTTGACCGGCATAGAGGCCTTACGCAAAAAAGGTTGGAAAATAAGCGAAGATGCGGTTAAGGAGGGGCTTTCCGGCACGCGATGGCCCGGAAGGTTCGAAGTGCTGTCCAGAAAACCCCTCTTTATAGTCGATGGCGGTCACAATCCCCACGGCGTCCGCGGCACAGCGGATACGCTTAAGGCATTTTTCCCCGAGCAGAAATTTGTGTTTCTGATGGGCGTAATGGCAGACAAGAATGTCGACGAAATACTCGACATATTGACGCCGTTGGCAAAGCGCTTCTATACGGCGGCGCCCGATAACCAGCGCGCCATGTCCGCAAGCGAGCTTGCCGCGCGCATCGAATCGCGCGGAGTAAAAGCCACCGCCTGCGCAAGCGTTGAAAAGGGCGTTGAAGCCGCGCTTTCGGAAAACACCGACGGAAGCATTATTTGCGCCATCGGCTCGCTCTATATGGCCGGAACGGTCCGCATGTACTTCGGCAGAAATTGAAACGATAATTCACGGAGGAATACCATGACACGCATATTGAAAGGGCTCGAAGTAGCAAAGTCACTAAACGAATCCATCCGAAACGACGTCGCTTCGCTCAAGGAGCGCGGCATTTCACCATGCCTGTGCATAATCAGAGTCGGCGAACGTGCTGACGACCTTTCATACGAAAAGGGCGCCGCCAAACGCGCCGAGTCCGTAGGAGTTGAGCTCAAGCGAACGGTGCTTCCTGCCGACGCTTCACAGGACGATGTGCTCATGGCGATAAAAGCTGCGAACGACGATGATTCCGTGCACGGCATACTGATATTCCGCCCTCTTCCCAAGCATATCGACGACAGCGCCGTAAAGGCGGCCATTTCGCCCGAAAAGGATGTTGACGGTATAACCGATGCTTCGCTCACAGGCGTTTTCACCGGCAACGGTACGGGCTTCGCGCCATGCACCGCTCAGGCATGCATAGAAATACTAAGGCATTTCGGCATAGAGACGCTCGGCAAGCGCGCCGTTGTTATCGGCAGAAGCCTCGTCATCGGCAAACCCGTTTCAATGATGCTTCTAAAGGAAAACGCCACCGTTACGATATGTCATACAAAGACAAGGAATATGTCTGAGATCTGCCGAGAAGCCGACATACTTATAGCCGCCGCAGGCAAAGCGGGCACGGTCACAAAGGAATTCCTCCGTGAAGGCCAGACCGTTATAGACGTCGGCATCAACGTAAACTCGGAGGGCAAGCTTTGCGGCGATGTCATGTTTGACGACGCTGTCGGCACGGTAGACACGATAACGCCTGTCCCCGGAGGCGTCGGCAGCGTGACAACATCCGTGCTTCTGCGTCATGTACTTGACGCCGCAATGCGCAGACGGTAAGATTTATTTTCTAAAATGCCGCGCCTTTTGAACAGGGCGCGGCGCTTTATCCTTATTCTACCTTTCCGCCAATTTGAACCTGATAATCACGGGGTTATGGTCTGAATATTTGAACGCCTCATCGATAACACGCGATTCAATAACCGTCACGTTGTCGGAAACAATAAATCCGTCCACGGTGAGCACAAAGCTTACGCCCTTCTCATACGGTTTATCGGGAAGTCTGCACGACGCCACAGGACTTTGCTCATCAAAAGGTGCAACAAGTCGAAGCCTTCTATCAAAAAAGGATGTATCTATCGGCTGCGCCCATGTGTATTCGTCGCCCTTTACGCCGAAGTATTCCGACGAATCACCGAGCAAATCTTTATTAAAATCGCCCGCGCATATTACATAGCAGCCGCTCTCCGCATCGCTTGTCATGGCCTCCGTAAGCAGCTTTAACTGCTCCGTTGCGATGGTGCCGTCCGTCGTATATGCCGAAAGGTGCACATTATATAAGCAAATCTCGCCGCCGTCGCCGAGCGGCACGCGCGTGACGCTGTAGCATCTGTCAAGATCAAGGAATTTCGAAAACCCCGTCTCGACGGGAAGGCTTATCCTTGTCGAGCCGCTCATCGAGTATTTTGAAAGCGTCATAAGTCCTGCAAGCGACTTGCCGTGCGGCTCATTGAGCGGATAAAAAAGATACGGCGAATCGTAGTTTATCGCAAACACAGAGCCAAAACCGTTGAGCGCGTCGGACAGCAGTTGCTTTTCATCTACATGATATGTACGCGTAGCGTCGCAATCGACCTCCTGTATAAGCACAAAGTCCGCACCGTATGACTTAATGCGATCAGCCATATCCGAAATGTTTTTTATAACGCTCTCGCGCGATGCTGCCCGCGACGATTTGCCCCCATCCATAAAAAATGTGTAATCGTCGGTATATGCTCCAAAGCCTATGTTCCATGAAACGAGCGTATACTCGGCATCCGACCGCGCCGTCTCTCCCGTATCGGAAACGATGTCAAGTTCCATAGTGTCGGGCAGCCTGTGATAAGCTGTCACCGCATACAACAAATATCCGCCAATCGTAAGCACAACCGCAGCAAGCAGTATCAGTGCAACCTTCAGAACGATATGCTTCTTCATGATCCCTCTCCGTTTTTATCATAGTATATCATCACTCGGGGTCATATACAATCCACGGCATACATTTATATATATATTGAACATGCAATAAGGAGTTCTTAATTTGTTGGATTTTTTAAGCTTGGCAATGTGCTTCGTGCTGCTTTCGGTCGGCGCGTATTTCAGCGTGCTTTCGCGCTTTTTTCAGGTATTTGGCATTAAAGTAATAATCAAATCGGTGTTTGCCAAAAAATCCGGCGCAAAGAAGAGCGACGGAATAACGCCCCTCAAGGCGCTTGCTACAGCGCTTGGAGGCTCTATCGGCACAGCCAACATTGCGGGCGTGGCAAGCGCAATAGCAATAGGCGGCCCCGGCGCAATATTCTGGATGTGGGTGAGCGGCATTCTCGGCATGATGACAAAATACGTCGAGATAGCGCTTGCTATGCGCACGCGCAGGCGTGGGGCAGACGGCGAGTTTATTGGCGGCGCTATGTATTATATGGAAAGCGGACTTGGTGCGCTCGGAAAACCCATTGCCGCGGCGTTCGCGCTTTTCTGCATAATGTCAGCGTTTTGCGGCGGCGCGCTCGTTCAGGGCAACACAATAGCTCTGTCCGTTATAACCGTTTTCGATTCCTTCGGGGCTTCCGTGTCTGAGCTTTATGTCAAGCTCGCTGTCGGTGCGCTTATGGCGCTCTTGTCTGCATTCGTAATATTTGGCGGCGCAAGGCGCATAAGCGATGCAGCCGGTATGCTTGTGCCATTTGCGGGTGTGCTGTATGTCGCCATATCGCTCTTAGTTATCGCAAGATACTCAAGCAATATCGGCAGCGCCTTTGCATCAATATTAAGCGGCGCGTTCGGCGGCTTCAAGCCCGTTGCGGGGGGCTTGGCAGGCTTTACATTAACAAAGGCAATGCGCGTAGGCGCAGCGCGCGGCGTTTTCTCGAATGAAGCGGGCGTAGGCTCAGCCCCAATGGCGTATGTAGGCGTAGACACAAACGACCGCGTCAGCCAGGGGATTCTCGGCATTGTCGAAGTTTTTACCGATACGATACTCATCTGCACAATGACTGCGCTTGCAATACTCTGCTCAAACATCTATGTTCCCTACGGCGACGTGAACGCTTCGGGCATGGCTATTGCAACTCAGGCTTACGCCTCTATTCTCGGCGCATATGCATCGAGCATTTTTATAACGGTTAGCGTTTTTCTGTTCGCATTTACTTCAATAATCAGCTGGTCGCTTTACGGACAGCAATGCACGCTTTATCTCTTCGGAAAAAAGGGTTTGCTGCCGTATCGCACGGCGCTCGTACTGTTCGTTGCGGTCGGCGGCGTTATGAATGTTGCGACGGTCTGGGATCTTGGGGAGCTTTCAAACCTGCTCATGGCGTCATGCAATGTTGCGGCGCTTCTCTCCTTTGGCGGCGCGGAAGCAAAAGCTGTTGGATTTTTAGGGTCTCTGGGGTATAATAAGCGCATAACAATAAAAAGGAATCCTTAAATGACAAAAATAAACGGAAATATACAGGGAATTAAGCAGACTCTGCTCGAGCGTATGGAATCCATGTACGACATGCATTCGGCAGCGTATGAATTCATATCCGCCGAGCTAATCGCATCGCTTTCAGAGTTCACAGGCATACTTTCACGCGAAATATCGGTGTTTATATCGCGCGACGGGCGTGTTGTGGACGTCTCCGTCGGCGACGCGGGCAAAGTCAGCCTTCCGGGAATGCGCCTCGTCAGAAACATCGACAGACTTTGCGGCGTAAGATGTATTCATACGCACCCCAACGGCGACGGAAGGCTTTCCGGCGTCGACCTTGGAACCCTCAGAAGTATGCGTCTGGACAGCATGGCTGCGCTCGGCGTAAAGGATGGCACGCCAACATCAATGTACGCTGCGTATGTCGGAGAGCTATCCGACACCGAACGCGGTGTACTCGTCTATGGACCCATGCGTCCGCTCAAGCTGCCCCACAAACAGCTCATAGACGAAATATACGCGGCAGATGAAAGGCTTAAATCCACTACGAGCGATGTCTACGAAGCGCACCCCGAACGCGCTATACTCGTCGGCATTGAAAACACGGAGAGCTATGACACAATGGACGAGCTTGCGGAGCTTGCAAAAACCGCCGGTGCAGAGGTTGTAGGCCGCAGTCTTCAGCGGCGCAGGCAGATAGATAACGCTTCGTACATAGGAAGCGGCAAGCTGGACGAGCTTTCGCTCATGGGGTGCGAGCTCGAAGCCGATCTCTTCATATTTGATGACGAGCTAAGCGCGATACAGCTAAAAAACATCGAAGACGCCGTTGGCGTAAGCGTTATCGATAGAACAACCCTTATACTCGATATATTCGCTTCTCGCGCCCAGTCGCGCGAAGGTAAGCTTCAGGTCGAGCTTGCGCAGCTCAAATACAGACTGCCGCGTCTCCTCGGTCAAGGCGCTGCGCTCACGCGTCAGGGCGGCGGCATAGGCACGCGCGGTCCCGGCGAAAAAAAGCTTGAAATCGACAGGAGGCGCATACGCCGAAGAATATACGAGTTAGAGCAGGAGCTTTCCGACATAGAAAAGCAGCGCGAGCTCAGGCGCACACGCCGTGAAAAAAACCCGATACCGCTTATTGCACTCGTAGGTTATACAAATGCCGGCAAAAGTACGCTCCTAAACGCGCTGTCAGGCGCCGACGTACTTGCAGAGGATAAGCTTTTTGCTACTCTCGACCCCGTCGTGCGTCAGGTCGAGCTCGAAGGCGGGCGCGAAATTCTTTTCTCCGATACAGTCGGCTTCATAAACAAATTGCCCCATGATATAGTGAACGCATTTCATTCAACGCTCGAAGAGGTATCAAATGCTGACATAATACTCCACGTCGTTGACGCGTCATCGCCGTACTACGAGACGCAAATGCGCGTTGTCGCGGACGTACTCTGCTCGCTCGGAGCGGGCGACACTCCGCGCATAAATGTCTACAACAAACTCGATAAGGCGGACGCTTCATCTCCCCGTATGAAGGATAACGACGTGAGCATAAGCGCGCTCAACGGTACAGGACTCGATAGTCTCAAAAACAGCATAATCGCCGTTCTCGATAAGAGTACTGTGACCTTCGAGCTGATGATACCGTATTCGAGCTATGACGCTATTAACGCCGTGCGTGAACAGGGTACAATAATCGAAGAACGTCACGAACAGGATGGTACGTTCGTAAAAGCGTCTTTTTCGCAGGATGCCGTGTGGCGCGTAAAAAAGCAGATAGACAGCTATAAAATATAGTCTCTTAAAAAACATAAGCAGAGAGCGCTCACCGCTCCCTGCTTTTTATGTTTTGGCCGGTGTTTCGATTTACTTTGTCATATCGCCTTGTTGGAAAAGCGCTACCATGAGGTCTCCGCAGAAGTACGCGCGATACACACACCATGGAGTTCCTATGCTCTTTTTACCGGGTATGCCCCTGTTAAGGTCATATTCAATATACGGTTTAAGACGGCTCGCCGCGCTGTTGTCAAGATCCACGAGATACGGCTTTTCGCTTATACCATATCCATTGAGCCACACAGAAACATTCTGCCGCGCCTTGAACACATGCACCTTTGAGTCGACCGTATACTCGATGCTGCCGTCGCTTTTTTGCTTTGCATCGACAAACAGCACGCTAATCTTTACGGGGACGTCGCCTTGGCGCTCGTCCTTAGAAAGCCCCGTTTCATCCTCGACAGCCGTTATCAGCACGAGACGCGTTTCGACAGGCGCTCCGCCACCATATTTGACAGCATGCTCAAATGGTCTGAAAAACTCGCTGTTTTCATTCGTCTTAACCACATTGATTCCAAAACTGCTATTGAGATATTTGGAGAGCTTCTCGAGTCCTTCCTGCGGCGTTAGCGTTAAGCCGTTCGTTTCACCCTCAATCGCCTTGTTAGACGCGTTTAAGCTGTTAACCGCATCAGCATTCCACCTGTTCCACGACGGTCCAAAGTAAACCGATATAGCTTCATCGCTGTTAATAACGTCATAACCCTGCATGAGCGCAATCACTTCATCGCCGCAAAAATATGCGGTATACACGCTGCCGGGGTAGCCGGCAAGCTTCCACTTTGACGCGCTGCGTTCAAGATCGGCTTGGATATATTTTGCAAACGCGTCAGGGGAATCTTCCCCGACGCGAAGAAATACGGGGGATGTCTCTAACGCTGCATCGAACACCCCGAAGCCGTTCAGATAAAGCAGAGTGCTGTCTGACATGCGTAACGCTTCAACGTCTCCCGATACGCAGTAATAGTCCATGAAATGCTCGGGCCAGGGCTCTGTCGAGTTAGAATAGCCGCATAGCCTGCTTGCCAGCGGTGCGCGCAGGAACGACACCTTGTCTCCCTCGTCGTCATGCTCAACGCCGACTATCATCGCAGTTTCTGATTCTATGCTTTTGCCGCTTTTGATTGCTGCCGCAAGCGAATCCTCAATCGCCTGCGAGTCGGAAACGGTAAATCCGAATGCCGAAAAATACCGCAGGATAAATTCTATTTTCGCATTATCGCCTTTAGTTTTTTCATATGCTTCCTTTAAGTCTGTTTTGCCGGCTTCGTCATTATCGGGCCGAGCAGTCGTTGTCTCTTCGTTCACATGCAACGTATCATTATCCGCCGCTAATCTGTCGCATCCGCACATTGTGAAAATCAGTGCCGCTAAGGATACGCATGACATAAAAGCTCTGAATATACGTTTCAATTCGTTTGCACCCACCTTTCTTTATTTGGAAATAGGAATACTGTGAGTAATTTGTTTATGCAATTATTAATAATATGCTATCCTTATTTCCAGAGGTTGTCAATCGTATATTATAATATATTATGTAGTTTTGTTTGCACGATACGCATAACCCTCATGTTGAGCATGAGCGCAGTCTAAGCTATTTTCTAATTATAAAACTATATGCGTGCTCAAAATTGTATTTGTTTTCGGTCTCCTCTATCGCGTGCCGCATATCGCTTCAGTCTATTTTGCCCTCCCGCCGTTTCTGTTTGCCTTGTTTATCCTTGATATCTCATTAAACTTCTTTTCCTTTGCCGCAATAATGCTTCCCATGTCTTTTACGCGTGCATTTTCCGCCGCAAGTTTGCGGTACGATTGCCAGCGTTCCGGCGAAAGCTCTCCCGATTCGAGTGCGGAGCGAACAGCACATCCCGGTTCATTTCCGTGTGTACAGTTGTTGAAACGGCATTTCGACGCAAGCTCCTCTATATCGGCAAATGCCGCCTGTATGCCCTCGTCGGTTCCCCACATGCCGAGTTCGCGCATGCCGGGCGTATCTATGACCGTGGCTCCGTTCTCAAGCTGCAAAAGCTCCCGATGCGTAGTGGTGTGGCGTCCCTTATCGTCGTTGCGCAGTCCGCCGGTACCAAGCCTGTCCTCTCCAAGAAGGCGGTTTATAAGCGTCGACTTTCCAACTCCTGATGAACCGACAAATGCTACCGTCTTTCCTGCGCTTATGTACGGAGCAATGCAGGCATAGCCATTTTCTTCGAACGCACATGTCACAACAATATCTGCGCCTGCCGCAACGTCGCGCACCTTTGCCATCATATCGTCGAGCGTATCGCAAAGGTCAGCTTTTGTGAGCACAACAACGGGCTCCGCTCCGCTTTCGTGTGCAACGGCCATGTATCGTTCCAAACGGCGTATGCTGAAATCGTTGTTGAGAGCCATGCAAAGGAAAAGCGTATCGACGTTCGCCGCTACGACCTGCCCAACCATAACTCTTCCTGCCGCTTTTCGTATGAATACGCTCTTTCGCGGCAGCACATGCCGTATAACTGCCATACCGCCATCATCGCTTGCCATAACATAATCGCCGACGGCAGGATAATCGGAAGGCGTTACGGCACTATAGCGGAGCTTTCCCGACACGCTTGCCCGGCGCTCGCCGAATTCACCTGCAACGCGATACATCCCCTTTTCCTGAAGCACGACACGGCAAAGCGTCATGCCGTCATATTCAGCAGCCAGTTCTTTATAACGCTGTGGGAAAAAAATATCGCTCAAGTCTCGTTTCTCCGTGTTAATTCATCGCGCCGCACTTCCGTGGGCACTCATCAGTGATTATATTCAGCATTTGTTCAATTGTCAACAGCATCTGTTCCGTATCGCACCTCTCATCGCTTAGTTTGCCATACTTTCACGGAGTTAGGAAAAGAACCTTTTCTAATCGCTTTTTACGCTTATCTCGCTGTCGCGCATTATCGCACGAAGCTTATCTATCGCTTTTGTTTCTATGCGTGATACATACGAGCGTGATATTCCAAGCAGCTTTGCGACTTCCCTCTGCGGCATTGACGATGCTCCGATAAGTCCATAACGAAGCTCTATGACGTTCCTTTCCCTATCGGTGAGCGTTTCCCGTATCAGTTCGCGTATGCCCTCTGAAGCCATTTTCAGCGCAACCTCATCGTGTATTGCGTCAGGTTCAGATCCGAGCCTGTCGCCTACAGATATCTCGTTGCCGTCCTTGTCGCATCCCATCGGTTCATTTAGCGATATCTCGTTGGCCATCTTTTTTTCAGCGCGTATGGACATGAGTATTTCATTATCTATACATTTCGAAGCATAAGTGGCAAGCGAAAACCCTTTCTGCGGATTGTAAGTCGTTACGCCTTTGATAAGACCTATCGTGCCTATCGATATGAGATCGTCCTGTTCGCGTCCATTCGACGCATATTTTTTGGCAATATGCGCGACAAGGCGTAAATTGTGCTCTACAAGCTTATTTCGCGCTTCAATATCCCCTTTGGCAGCCTTCAGAATCGCTTCTGTTTCTTCCTCAATCGGAAGCGGCTCGGGAAATGTTCCTGGACTGTTCACATATCCTGCGAAAAACAGCAGTCCACGCGCAAGCGTTAAAAGTATTTCATACATATTTCACACCCTCCGTTTGCTAAAAAGTATGATATGGAATTATTGCATATGCTTTAGCGATGAAACTCCCAAACATTCTATGGCGGGCGCTGTTTAGGTGTTAGCGGTATTAATATGAGTATTCGAAGTGCAAGTCAGCCGTATGAAACCTTATACATTTAACGGGTTCAGGTATATTCGGTCACGCTATATTATTATGTACACGATATTGGGTAGATTTTTGCGTCTATGTTTTATGGTTTTAAGACCATTTTTTGAAAAATAAAAGAGCCGTTTCGCCCGATAGGACGTTTTATCGGCTCTTGCTGTTAAAATATGGCGGTTAGCTCTTCCAGACGAAGTCGTGTGCCTCTTCTTCGCCGTTCATTATTCGCAAGCCGCCCTCGGCAAGCGCTTCCATCTCATGCTCGCCCGGCATTATTTCAACAGGCGCTATCCATTCGACGCGCTCACGTATCCAATCGGTAAGCATCTTCGAATAAGATACTCCGCCCGTGAGGATTATTCTGTCAACCTTGCCGTTTACAACCGTAGCAAGGTCGCCTATACCCTTTGCAACTCCGTAGGCAAAAGCTTCATATATAAGCTTTGCATGTTCATCGCCGTTTTCGATCATACGCTCGACTTCACGCGCGTCACTCGTTCCGAGATGAGCGCGAAGGCCCGAATTCCCGCGAATCATGCGCGTCATTTCCTTAAGCGTGTATTTGCCGCTATAGCAAAGCTTCGCGAAATCCATGGCCTGCAGTTTGCCGCAGCGCTCGGGAGCAAAGCCCGCGTCGTCGTCTGAATACATGTCGATGGAATAGCCCTTGTGAATAAGCCACACGCTCGTTCCGCCGCCCAAATGCTGCACAATAAATGTGCATTCACTTATCGGCTTATGGAGTATTTCCTCAGCGCAGCGGTGTGCCATGGCGTGCGTATTAAGCGCGTGTCCGCGGCTCACCTTCGGCAGCTCGGGAAAGCCCGTTATGCGCGCTATGGGGGAAAGTTCATCGACCGTCACCGGGTCGTATATAAAAGCGGGTATGCCCGTGCGCTGCGCAATCGCGTCGGCAATGGCGCAGCCTACGTTCGATATATGGGTGTCGATAGTCTGCGCATAGACATACTTGAGCATGTCCGGCGTTATGCGGTATGCACCCGAAGCGCACGGAGGAACCATGCCGCCGCGCGACATGACGCATGTAAGGCGCGACATGTCAAAATTGTGACGTGCAAGGATCTCGTCAACACGCTTGGTGCGAAAATCGAGCTGATCCATCACCCATGAGAATTGGCGGAGCTCCTCTTCGCTGTGAGCGACCGACTCGGAAAACAGAAGGTTCTTATCCTCAAAGACGGCGACCTTTGTAGAGGTTGAGCCGGGGTTTATAACAAGAATGGTTTGCGTCATGCTGCCCGCCTTACTTGCAGCATCCTGCGCCAAGCGCAAGCGAATAATATTTTTCGTCTGCGGAAGAACCGCGCGACGTCAACACTATCGGCACTTTACAGCCGAGCACGAGACCCGCCATGCGGCCGCCGCATGTATAGACGAGGCACTTGCCGAGCACGTTTCCGACGACTATTTCGGGAGCAAGCATGATGTCAAAGTCGCCTGCGCAGGGGCAGTCGAAGCCCTTAATTTCCGCTATTTCGGGAACCATCGCAAGGTCGTATGATATCGGGCCTTCAACGTAGCAATTCGCAAGTTCGCCGTCAAGGCTCATGCGCTTGAGTTCAGCCGCATGAACCGTTTCGGGCATCTTGGGGTTAACCGTCTCGATGGCGCAAAGCGCGGCGACGTTAACCTTGTCGTAGCCGAGATTGTGGAAGAACGTGGCGGCGTTCTGTACGATGGCCTTTTTCTTCTCAAGATCGGGATATGTACACATACCGCCGTCCGTTACGCAGAGGAGCTTATGATATCCGGGAACTTCCGCAATGATAATATGGCTCATAAGGTTTCCGGTCTTCATATCGGCTTCGGGAGAAAGAACGCCCTTTAGCAGGTCGCCCGTCATAATTTTGCCCTTCATAAGGAAGTCGGCTTTTCCCTCGTGGATAAGCTGCGCAGCCTTTACGCTCGGATGCATTCCCTCGGGAACGGATACGATGTTGAAATCGGCAGGATTCTCTCCGAGCTCTCTGAGCACTGCGGAAATCTTATCTTCGTCGCCGACGAGCACGGCGTTTACAATGTCCTTTGCCGCTATAACAGCCTGCAAAGCATGTTCGTCGTTTGCCTGAACAAGCGCAACGGTCTTCTTAGGACCGCCCTTCACCTTAGCTATCAATTCATCAAAGTTTTTAATCGGCATAATATCACCTCGCCAATAGTTTTCCTACATATAATAACTCTTTATTGGCCGGCGATTCAATAGAGCAAGTCCATCGATATCATATATTGCGCTAAAGTGTATCAATGCCGTCTTGGAACAAAACAAACATAATCACATTCTGCTTTTGCAATGTCGATATAAGTTCTTCTCGAGAAGTCCCATCTGTAAACAGTAACAGCGCCGCCGAATCGCGAATGGCAAAGGCGCTTTACGGCTGACTGCTTATCCGTGAAAGCGGATGATAGATGAAGCTCACCATCGGCGGGATTGCTTGAATATTGCAAAACAGCATATACAGATTTAATTCCGGGCGGAATCTCGTTGTTACTCATAAGCTGAATCTCCATATCCCATCACCTCAAAAAAGCAAGAGAGTATAACGATATATTCATTATGGCGCGTTTTTTCATAAAGTCAACAATAATGAGTTAAAGTTATAAAATGCTACAAAATGCTACAAAATGCTACAAAACGGGAGAAAGTAATTTTGCGAAGGCGTCTCTATGCGAAAAAAAGCACAGTATGACAAAATGATTTAACATATTGTTTACATTTGTCGCAATTCATAATATAATCATTATGGCATTAAGTTGCTTAATATTAACTGCGAAAAGGAAGGTACTCTATGAAAAAGTTCTTTAAGCTTGAAGAACACGGCACGAATGTGAAGACCGAGATTGTAGCCGGTATTACCACATTCATGGCAATGGCTTACATACTCATGGTCAATGCCGGTATGTTTGCCAATCCGTTCGGTGACGGCACGAACGTACTCGGCGTAAGCTACGGCGCTATCTATGTTGCGACAGCTATTTCCGCCGTTATCGGTACGCTGCTGATTGGTCTTCTTTCAAATCTGCCTCTGGCACAGGCTTCCGGCATGGGACTGAATGCATTCTTTGTATATTCGGTTGTTGTCGGTATGGGCTTCTCCTACGCGAACGCCCTTGTTATGGTATTGGTCGACGGTCTCGTATTCGTGCTTCTCACAGTAACGGGACTTCGCAAGACAATATTTGCTGCCATACCCAAAGCCGTAAAAACCGCCATTGCCGCAGGTATCGGCCTTTTCATTGCATTCATAGGCCTGCAGAATTCCGGCATTGTTATTAAAAGTGACGCAACACTCGTTGATCTTCACTCGTTCAACATTTTCTTTAACGATGCTGTAACTTGGGAAACAATCATGCCGTTGCTTGTAACAATACTTGCCGTTATCGCGATCGCCATAATGAGCAAGAAAAAAGTCAAGGGTGCCATTCTTTGGGGCATTCTCGGCGCTACGGCCGTCTATTATGCGCTCGGATTCACGATTCCCGGCTTCTATGAAGGTTTTGCCAGTAAGTTTAACCTCGATGTACTCGCTCCTTTCAAAGACTTTGGAACGATGGCCGTTGGCAAGGTGTTCACCGAGGGCTTCAATTTTACGTCGTTCATCGAAGCAAACGGCGTCACCAGCTTTGTTATAACATTTATAACAACTATGCTCGCATTCTGCATGGTTGACATGTTTGATACGCTCGGCACGCTCTACGGTGCCTGCGCCTGCGGCAATATGCTCACTGAAGAGGGCGATGTTCCGAATATGGACAAGGCCATGCTTTCTGACGCCATAGCGACATGTACAGGCGCTATCTGCGGCACTTCGACAGTTACAACATTTGTTGAATCCTCTGCCGGCGTTGCCGAGGGAGGCCGTACAGGTCTTACATCCATTGCAACGGCTGCAATGTTCCTTATCGCAATGTTCTTTGCTCCGGTTGCCGAGCTTATCCCGTCGTGTGCCACCGCTGCGGCGCTTATCTACGTCGGCGTGCTTATGATTGGCGGAGTTATCGGCATTGACTGGAAGGATCCGGCCGTTGCCGTTCCCGCCTTCCTCACAATGGCGATGATGCCGTTCACATACAATATCTCCTACGGCATTGCATTCGGTCTTATCTCCTATATACTCATCATGCTCTTCACGGGCAGAGCCAAGGAGATTAAGGTTGGCACATGGATCATCGGCGTGCTGTTCGCTGTGATGTTCTTTGTCTCCCGTTAATTAAATCGACATAAAAGCAATAGAATGCGGCTGCCCGATTTCGGGCAGCCGCATTTAGTGTCGAAAAAGTGGCATACTACCACTTTTTCGAGTTTTCCCCGTGTTTTGCCTCTCGCATTCGCTCCCGTGCGGCAAAACCCGCAAAGTACGAAAGCCTAAGGGTTTTCATCCGTTTTGACGCACATGTCGTCAAAGCCGGAATTAACTTAAGGGGCTGCGGCCCCTTAACAACCCCAAGGTTTTTCGACAAGCTGATGCGGCTGTCCGATTTCGGGCAGCCGCATTTGGATTGCGCGCCTATGACAAAGGCCGTTGACGCAGACTGTCAAAGCTCAATCTTTCTGTTCTCTTTTGATGGTCTGTAGATTACTATTTTTCTGCCTATGCACTGCACCGGTACAGCTCGCAGCCTCGCGCACAGCGTGTCGGAAAGCTCGCGTACATCGGCGTCGCATGTCTCAAGCACCGTTATCTTTATAAGCTCGCGCGCTTCAAGCGCAAGATCAAGCTCCGATGTAATTATCGGTGTAAGGCCGCCTTTGCCTATTTGGAATATGGGCTGAAGAGTGTTTGCCATCGAGCGAAGCTTTGCTCTTTGTTTACTTGTTACGTTCATCGACATACTGCCTTTCTATTCTATTCAATAAAATCAAATTCCCATTCACCCATGCGAACGGTGCTCGTTTCGTTTGCGCCTTTTTTACGCAGTGCATCAATAATCCCCTCTTTTATCAAATACTGCTGGAAGCGGCGCATGGATATTTCGTCGTCGGCATATGTTGTATCGAGTATATAGTCTACACTGCCTCCGCTTACGACAAAGACATCTCCGTCCATGGCTATTTCAAAGCCCGGCTCATATTTAGTACGTTCAGGCATATCCTCCTCTTCAAATTCATATACTTTCGGAAGCGCGGCAAGCGTTTTAATTATCTCGTCAAGAAGCGCGTCAAAGCCCTTAACCGCTGCCGCCGATACGGGAAACACCTTCACTCCGTCGTTTTCAACCTCTTTCTTGAGGAGCTCGAGATTCTCATCGGCTCCGGTTATGTCCATTTTATTTGCGGCGATTATTTGCGGCAGTTGAGCGAGGCGCTTGCTGTATTTTTCAAGCTCGCTGTTTATGCGGCGATAATCATCAACGGGATTCCTGCCTTCGGAACCGGAAATGTCTAGCACATGTACAAGCATGCGCGTACGCTCGATATGACGCAGAAAATCGTGACCGAGGCCTGCTCCGTCGGCGGCGCCTTCTATAAGTCCGGGTATGTCTGCAAGCACGAATGATGAGTCATAGCGTTTAACGACACCAAGATTCGGCGTAAGCGTCGTAAAATGGTAGTTGGCTATCTTCGGTTTTGCGTTTGTAAGCACGGAGAGTATTGTCGACTTTCCAACGTTCGGGAGTCCTATTAGGCCTACATCGGCAATCGTTTTAAGTTCAAGCTCGATTTCATGCTCAAGCGTTTTCTGGCCCGGCTGCGAAAACTTGGGGCTTTGCTTTGTGGGTGTGGCAAAGCGTGCGTTCCCCTTGCCGCCGCGCCCGCCGTGGAGCACTATGCGCGTCTTTCCCGATACGTTCATGTCGGCAATTATCTTGCCGCTTGAGATGTCTTTAACTATCGTGCCGACGGGGACTTTGATAACAAGATCATCGCCGTTTTTGCCGCGCTGGAGTTTCGAACGCCCGCTTTCGCCGTTTTGCGCCCTGTAAAAGCGCGCAAATTTAAAGTCAAGCAGAGTATTCATTCCCGCGTCGGCAAACAGTACAACGTTACCTCCGTTTCCGCCGTCGCCGCCGTCCGGGCCGCCGCGCTGCACAAATTTTTCGCGGTGAAACGACGAGCAGCCGTCGCCGCCGTCGCCTGATTTTATCACTATCTTAGCTCTGTCTACAAAACTCATTTTCCCTTTTGAAACAAACTAAAGCTTATTTCATTCCTCCATTTTTGAATAAAATTCGCAAAGCTCCTTCAGCGTGCAGGTTTCACACGACGGCTTTTTTGCGCTGCAAACGCGTCTGCCGTGAAAAATAAGCAGATGGTGCGCAAGAGCCCATTTTTCGCGCGGTATTTTTTCATTCAGCGACAGCTCTATTCTGAGCGTGTCGTTAGAATCTGCCAACCCGAGCCTGTTTGATACCCGTGCAACATGCGTATCAACGGCTATTGCAGGAACAAAAAAAGCATTTGAAAGCACCACATTTGCCGTTTTGCGGCCTACGCCCGGCAACGACATAAGTTCTTCACGCGTGTCGGGAACGTTTCCGCCGTATTTATCGACGAGTATCGCACACGTTTCAAGTATGTGCCTGCATTTTGTTTTATATAAGCCGCATGGCTTTATATATGCATTAAGCTCATCTTCGCTCATAGAGCTTATCGATGCGGCATTCGGGTGATCGCGAAAAAGCGGAGCAGTGCATTTATTTACCTGCTTATCGGTGCATTGCGCACTGAGCATTGTTGCGATAAGAAGCTCAAATGGGTTTGAAAAAACGAGCTGAGGCGCCGCATCCGGGTATGCCTCCTCCAAAAGCCGCATTATCTCAGCGTTTCTCTTTTTTTCATCCATGCTATGGCCTCCTTGAAGCTATCATTTGATTATAAACTCAAAATCGCGTGTTTTGCAAGTATATGTTCACCGCTTTCCCATCAAGCAAACTGTAACAGCTTAACCGTGCAGACGGCAATCCCGGATCTCACAAGGTATCTTTGATTACCTTCCCTGCCTCAGGATTGCTTTTTTTACAGAATCCATTGCAGGCTTATCATGCTGTATCTCGTCGACAGTCGGTTTTATTAGTCTATAACTTTTGAATCTATGTTCGGCACCCATCTTCGTCGCTTCACTTACGCACTTTTAACTCTTAGTGTGTTTTAGACAGCTCTGTCGCCACTCGTTTGCATAACTGCCGCTTGCCCCAACTGTCATCGTATGTGTATTGTACAACGGCGCTGCCGCAACCGTCAATCAACTTTATGACGTCGTTTTGGACCGTTTCGGAGATAGTAATACGCCGTGCCGTTATAGTTCACCAACACCACATTTCCGCCTGCGTCGTAGCTGAAGGTCTGAACAGGAGGCCGTCCATTTTTGCCGTCAGCAATAACGCAGGTCACCCTTTATTCGCCGCCCCACATGTTCACCGAGGAGAACCGCATAGTGCCTAAAATCAAGCTTACGAACGCTTTTTTTCTTCGCGCTTCTTCAAAAAATACGGATTGACCGTCTTAAAATAATAATGCACCAGCGCTCCCAACGCGGCGACAATAGCAGCAGCAAAAACGATTGTGTTTAGTATACCTATCTGCGGCAGCAGCTCAGCCTTAAGTATCGTAAGCACGACGGCAGCATTGAAAAGGCCTGCGGCTATTTTGCCAAACCAATCGGCATAAACTACGACCTTACGCTTAAGCATGAAAACGCCGCCGATTATCATAAGCGATTCTTTTGCAAGAACAACAACGAGAATCCATGTGTCCAGCCAACCTTCGCTCCAGAAGCAAACAATCGCAGCAATGAGCAGAAGCTTGTCCGCAAGCGGATCAAGCACTTTTCCAAGATCACTAATCCAATTATTGCGACGGGCAAGATACCCATCAAGCAGATCCGTTGCAAAAGCCGCAACGTATGTTGCAAGTGCCGCAATATACTTTCCATTGATAAACAGCGCAATAAATACACCTACGAGTATCAATCGTATGAATGATAATATATTAGGTATATGCCGCATTCGGTAGCCTCCCGTTGATTTCTCTACTATTATAATACATGCTTTGCAAAAATCAACCGCTTTTACCGTGGCGGTCGATGCAGTGTTGTAGTACTACAACACATCTTGGACAAAAGAACAAAAAGTATGAATGATAGCGTCTCATGGGTTAAAGTAGAGTCAATACACAAAACCAAACCTGAGAGGAAACCATATCCTTCATGAAAAAGAGTATAGCACAGGACATGGAATACCGGCAATCTCTGATGAAATACGCGGAGAAGTACGGTGTAAGCCGCGCCGGCCGCAAGTATAACAAAAGCCGGTCGTACATTTACTTCCGGCGGCAGCGCCGGGACGGAAACGCTGCATCCCTCGCACACAACCACAAAGCCACCCAAACCGGCACACCGAGGAAGAAATCAGGCTCATCCGCAATATGCGCCGCAGAAATCCCGAGATAAACATGCCGGAGATAGCAGCTTACAAATCAAAGAATACAGCAATTCTCGCAGGCATAGCGTAGCGCTGTAATATAGATGTGTAACAACGCTCCGTGCCGTAAAAGGAAACTTGCGCAGCATAGCTATGTTTTATCTAAAAATGAGCAACTTAAAAGAGGGTGCGTGCGCATGAAGGCTACAGGGAGACACTGTTCTATTGCATGGACATTTAGTCTGCTTGTCGCATTTCGTACCACCAATCTTGCTCCAAATCAATTAAATCCCCGTCGCTGTCGTAAACGTCAAAGCCGCCGCTCGGTATTACGAGGACAAACGGACTGTTAGGGTCGATTTCGTAGGATTCCCCGTCGTGACGCTCAATTTTTGCGATATGAAGCGCATTCATAGACAAAAGGACAAGAGTACCGTCATATTTATAAACGCTCACGCTTTGCTCGACTGATGCGGTATGACCGCCATACCGATATTCATAATTTCTAAAAGTATCGTTAGAACTTCTGTAAATTGCAAAAGTGTAGTCGGTCAATTCGTCGTCATAAGCCAATGCCGCAGCGATATTATCCGACATGGCAACCTCAACATTCCACTCATCATTCACCACTTGAAACTCTCGTAAGTTTTTTTCTATATCATGGGCGCTCGTCATTCGGTTCGCAATCGGAAGATAAATTAAGCCAAGAACGACAGCGCCGATAATTAGCACAATAAGCAAAGAAATAACCACTTTATACGGCGGTATCATGTGCAAATGCTTGCGTCCTCTCGTAACCAAAGCCTTGTTGATTACGTTTGTGTATAACAGGAAATAGCCGATAGCGATTAAGGTTAATACAACCGTGATTGCTACGATAACGAAAACAAAAACGGAAATGCTCATGTCAAAATCCTCCTTTATATGTCAAAGTATTCTTTGAAAATATAATAGTAGCTTCTTGTTACATCAACGCTTTTGCCGTCCGACATAGTTAAGATAAACTTCATGGAAAGTGTCGATGTTATCTTTTTCACTTTATCCGTATTTATCACAACGGAATTGCTGATACGCAAGAATTTATTCGGATCAAGCAAATTAACGATTTTATATAATCTATCCATTGCCTGATATGTCTTGTCTCTTGTATGCACTTCAACCGAATGACCGTATGTTTCTATGTAGGATATATCCTCAACGGGCAGAATAATACGCACGTTTGCAGTCGTATCCTTAACAGTCAAATTATCAGGGAATCTATTGCTTTCGCTCAATACCAAGTCAGAGCTGTCGTCTGTTTCTATTCCTCGCTCGGCGAGCATTTTTTTAATTTCGTCGTGACGCTCATTGCTGACAGCGAGTTTGACTTTCAAATCTCTGCACCTCCTAACAGTAATAACAGCATTACACAATAAAGTATATAGCCCTAATCTGGTACGTTCAATATAATTTGAATACATTGCAATTATAGAAACATGAATTGCACTATATCATCCCAATAAACAGCGCCGTCATGGCCCGGATATGTTCCGAAAGATGGCGGTGCTTATCCGGCGCTCTGCGATTCCTGCTCAGATGCTCCCCCCTACTTTTTACCCCCAATCCCACCAATCGCGCTGCCCACCGCCGTCACGGCCGCTTCTAAGCCGAGCGCCTTGAGTGCAGATATAAGCGAGAAATCTACGCCAGTGTTTGCTCCGATGAGCAGCGCCGCCACGGTGTCAAACAGGAAGTAGCTTGCTATGACGCCTAAAAGCAGC
>SFDB01000019.1 GCA_004558825.1 Clostridiales bacterium | reverse complement strand
AAAGAGCTGCGTGTAGTTCGCGGTATCAGTGCCGGTTCCTACATATACGCCGTAATGCTCTTCCGTCCAATCGGGATCCTGCGGACCTGCATACCAGCTCAGCGTTGCGCTCGATGCGTTCGCGGGAATCGTGAACTCAGGCGAAATTGCCCAGTTGTCGGGATTTACTGCGCCAAAATTGTTGACGAACGAGTTCGAATAGATGCAGCCTTCGCCTTCATAAGCTGGGAGAGTGTTGTTGCTGAGCTCGTTCCAATCCCAATTGTAGCCGTCGCCGTCTTTATCGACGAACGTCCACTCGTTAACTTCGCTCTGCGACTCGAAGTACCAGCCGACAAAAGCGTCGCCGCCGGGTGTCGGTGTCGGATCGGGAGTGTCGCCGCCTCCGATTATCTCAAGATTGACAGCGTCGTTCTGACCCTTGAGCTGCACATGGAAGATGTAGTGCTTCTGGTTTTCGAACGTATAATCGTCCTCACGGCCGTTAGCGGTACCGTTGTCAGTAGCAATCCAGATCCTGTCGCCGGGTGTCGGGTTCGCAATACAGTAGTCATATACGCCTGCGGGAACGAGTATTGTCGCAGAGCTATCGCAGATCATGTTGCTCGTAGTGAGCGAACCGTCAGCATTCTCCGGAATCTTGTACTCGAAGTTGTCATAGAGACCCGCCGGAGCATCGCCGGAGCTTGTGAGCGGGCCCTGTGTCGGAATCAGCGTTCCATAAGCGGAAGCATCCGCATCGAGAAGCATCTGATAACCGCTGCCATCGCCCCATACGTCATCAGTCTTGAGCGTTATTGCTGCATATCCGTCGGGAATGTCAACAACATCTCCGCCGCCTGCGCTCTTCTTAACAACCTGAATCTCATCGACTCTGAGGAGCATCTGATTCGTGCAGTTGTAGTGGCGGAACGCAAATCTAATCTTCTGTCCCGCATACTGCGCAAGGCTGAACTCCTTCTGTGCATAATCGAGGTTCGCTATGTCCTCATCCATGAGCGTCGATGTAAAGTCGCTTGTGTTTGATACGTTTTCCGGGCCAACAAGAACCGCAAGGTGTTCAGGCTGATAATTCGTCGAGGATACCTGGAACCTGAGTACGAAGTCGCCGTCAGCGGGTATCTCGATAGCCGGTGTAATGAACCAGTTGTCCGGCGTAAGAGCGCCGTCCGAAGGCTGGTGCGTTACGCAATAGGACTCTGAACCTGCAAATCCGCCCGTTCCGCCGTAAGCCATGTCGGAGTTATTTGTGAATATGCCCCACTTATGGTTATCGCCGTCAACGTCTGCGGCAAGCCAGTTGCCGGACTGGAGCGGGAATACGTCAAAGTTCTCTTCCCACCAGATTGTTTCCTGGTCATCGCCGCCACCGGGGGTTACGTCAATTTCGGTCGCTGTGCCTGTTGCGATTTCGAACTTGTATGCCCTCTCGTTGCCTGCATAGTCGCCCACGAAGAAGTAGACAAACTCGGCGTTTTCGGGAGCGTCAAACTCAAACAGCGTCGTTGCGCCGCGCTCTGTCTCAAAGACCGCAATGTCGTTAATGAGGTTGCTCATGGCTTCGTCAGCATAAGCCGCGATGTAAGCAATATAGTTTGCATCTTCGAAATAAGCGCTGATTACATTGCCCTCTGCCGCAGCCGCTGTAAGTTCGGGAGCCGTGAGGTCTTTCGTTACCGGGATGAGCCATGCGCCCATCTTGTTGCCGGCTGTCGTGTAGCCCGCATTGTCAAGGTCGCCGCGAACTTCAATCGTTGCGCTCTCGCCGTCAGCAAGCGTTGAAGCGTCCCAACCCGGGAAAGCGCTGTAGTTTACGCCAAGCTGGTCATAATAACCGCCGTTGGCGTAATAGTAGCCCTTGGTGTTGTATTCCCAAGACTCAAGTATGTCCTGTGTGCCATCAGCATAGTTGATCGCGTAATGACCATAGCGCTGGTTACGAATCATGCCTGTGTAGATGGTCGAAACAGAATCGAGTATGCCATCGCCGTTCGGAGAGATGGCGTTACGGTCTTCAAGGTAGGTTCCTTCAGGCATTTGAGCATAGGGGTTGATACCAAGGCCCTGTATCGTGTTGCCATTCTTATAGCCTACCGTATTGGATACGGGATGCGTACCGTTATTGGCCTCACCCGTTACATCCTGCCAGTAGTAACCGCAGTCGATCATCGACGGGTAATTCCAATCGCCGAGGAATCCGAGGAACGGTATGCTAAGGTCTTCGTCAACAACGCCTTCAACTTCAAGAGATTCAAGCGTTACGAAACCTTCAACATAAACGCCGTCCGTGAATATGTTCCTAAGACTCGCGATAGCGTCCGCATCCATGGTGAACTTAGCGTTAATAGCTACACTCTCACCTGCGGGAACGATAACTGTGTCGTTTTCAAAGTTTGTCTCAAATGTGCCCCATGCGCTTATGTCAAGCTCAGTGCCGTTAACCACGATAGCAGTTCCGCCGTTGGTCGGCTGCTCGGTAAGGCCGATGAAGCCAAGCTTATACTTAAGCGTCTCGTAGCCAAAGTTTGTTACGTTGAAGTTAAAGTTGAATACGCCTGTCCAATTTGCATCGCTGCCGATCTCAAGCTTCGGTCTTACATTCGAAGAAGTGGACAGATAAGCATGTGTCCTTATAGCCGCGCCAAGATTCATCATGCCTGCGCCCTGTTCACGTACGAAAGCAGTTACGCCCTGATCGTTCTTGATGGGTGTCGCTGTAGACATAAGAAGCGCATCAATGAGGTTAAGCTTCTGCTCCGCATTGAGGCCGGAGAAGTTAGCGTTAACATACTCTTTTACGAGAGCCATGCCGCCCGCAACGTGCGGAGCCGCCATCGATGTTCCGTTCCATGCCTCGTAGGAGTTGTCCGAACCGAAGCCTATAGCGGAATTGATGTTGCCGCCGGGAGCGATAATCTCGGGCTTAATCTTAAGATCAGCGGTTGTGCCGCGGCTCGAGAAGCTCGTCGTCTGGCCCGCGAGATCAAGATCAAGGAATTCGCCGGCTACGATCGAAAGCGTGCCGTTACCTTCCTCGAAGTCAGCCATGTACTTCTGAAGGACCGATACTGCGGGAACGAGGTAGTTGTCAACCTGCATGTTGATGGAGCCGGGCTGATTGTTTACGACGATAACGCCGATAGCGCCTGCATTGGCAGCGTTTGCAACCTTTTCGGTGAAGGAAATGTCACCGCGGCTTACAACTGCTATCTTGCCCGCTACGTCTACGTTCTCATAATCCTCGGGGAGGCTGAGTCCGCAGATTACATACTCATGCTCGCCGGCGATCGATGTGAGCTGCTCAGACGCGTTAGACGCTCTGTCGGTATAACCAAAGCTCGCACCGTTAACCTCGATATGACCCATAACTGTCGTTGCGTTATCCGCTGCCGCTACCGAAAGCGACTCCGGCCACGTTGACGGAGAACCGACTACGCCGTAGTCAAGGTTTGTTACGGGAGCATAACCGTTCCAAGCGTTTTCCTCGAGCGTCGCATAGTCGTTACCTGCCGCAACAGCAAGGTTTACGCCTGCCTGCGTGAGAAGCGCAAAGACTTCTTCATAGCTCTCCTGATAATATGTAGAGAAGCCGCACGCAGAACCCAAGCTCATGTTTGCCGTATCAACGCCGAGATACGCGCAGTCTTCAAGAGCCGGAAGTATCGTGCTCCAGGATGCGCCGCCGTTTGAGCTAAACACCTGCATTGCAAGGATCTGAGCCTCAGGAGCTACGCCCTTGAAATCATCACCGTTATTACCGGCCGCAATACCGGCAACGTGCGTGCCGTGGTCGCTTGCGCCGTGGTTTGCATTGTAAGCACTTGTATAATAGTTGTACCTGAACGGGATTTTGGCGCTGTAGTAAAGCTGTGCAGCGTCAGTGCCGCAGTTGAGGTTTGCCGAATGCTCTGCGATGACAGCTGCCAAAGACTGCTGTGTCATTGCGGGATTTTCGGGAGCTACGCTGAAAGCCTCATGCGTGGGGCGAATGCCCGTATCAATTATGGCGACAAGCGTACCTTCGCCCTTGTAGCCGAGATCCCAAGCTTCCGTTGCGGAAACAAGGCCTGTGCTGGTTGCCATTTTCGGCGTCGGATTATCGAATTCCGGTGCGCGGAAAGCTACGACGCCATCCAGTTCGTTAATCTTTGCAATAAGACCGAACTCACCGCGGAAAGAGAAGCCGTTGAAGAGCAGCGTATGGTTATACATGACATCAATCTTCTTGCCGATGGCATTCTCGATCTTTGCCTGTATTGCCTTCTGATCCTCAAGGAGCTTAGCTTCATACGATGCAGCAGCCTTTACGGAGCCTTTGACCTTCATCGCCGGATCGCCTTCAAGCTCAACCATGATGTCAACTATCTCGTTGTCATCTGTTGTCTCAACGTCGTCCGCCGCCTTGATCGTTGTGCCTCTGTAAATTTTTTGCTCAACGTTCTGGGCGGTATTACCGGATTCTCCGGTATACCTGTCGTTCTCAATCAGCCGAGCTTCGCCGACAGCTTCAAAAGCCGTGCCGGCAGCAAAGGCTATACCCGAGAATGCCGAAACAAGCATTGCGAGTGCAACCAGAGCAGCCACGAAGCTTTTAGTGGTTCTGATTTTCATTTTCTTCCCCCCTGTTTTAGATTTCGAGTGGTATTAATTGATGCGAAAGCATATAGCTATACCTCGCTCCAATTTAATCTAATTCTAAACCAGTTATATATTTATGTCAATAACTTATGAAAATTTCGTGAACGTTTGCCGCTTTGAACATCGCTTGCTTTTTTGGTTTAATAGCCGTATTTTGTTTAATTATATATTTTCTTGATTTTTATTTTCTGAGGTGTGGACAAGCGGTCGGCATTTCTCATATAATGTTGTCAATTCTTTATTTCGAGGTTTAGTATGAAACAGGTTCTTGGCTGTATACGCCGAGCGGACGAGCGCTTTGGCATGATAAAAGACGGCGACAGGATTTGCGTTGGTGTGTCCGGCGGCAAAGACAGTCTTTTGCTTATGTATGGCCTGAAACTCTACCAGCGTTTCTGCAGGCGCGACTACGAGGTGTGCGGCGTTATGCTCGATCTCGGCCTTGTTGAGCAGGACACGTCTGCCGTCGAGGAGTTTGCGCGGAGCATCGGCGTTCCCTTTGAGGTAATAAAGACCGATATCGGCGATGTCGTATTTAATATAAGGAAGGAAACCAATCCTTGCGCAATGTGTGCAAAGCTAAGGCGCGGCGCGCTGAATAATGCCGCTGTCGAGCGCGGCTGCAAGAAGGTTGCGCTCGGCCATAACCGCGAGGACGTTCTTGAAACGTTTTTCCTGAGCCTGATATACGAAAGCCGCCTCAATACTTTCGGCCCGATAACGTATTTGGGGCGCAAAGACGTGACGCTCATACGCCCTCTTGTTTTCCTCCCCGAGAAGCACGCCCTTAGCGTTGCAAAGCGTCTTGAGCTGCCCGTTATGAAACCAAACTGCACCGTCGCAGGCAAGACAAAGCGTGAGGACATGAAGCGCATACTCGAATATTTCACGACATTTGCACCCGACTTTGAAACGCGTATGATGAACGCCATCAGCGCGCCTGAAAAGTATAATCTCTGGCATAATCTCCGTCTCCCGCCGGAGAGCGTGGACTACAGCAATCCGCTATGCGAGCTCAATACGAAGGAGCGCATGGTATGAGGTGGATATTCTATGTCATTGCGGCGCTTATAGTTCTTTGGTGCGTTTACTCGTTCATACGCGCCTGGCAAAACCGCCGTAGTTGCTGTAATTGCGGCAAGTGCTCGGGCTGCTCCGCACAAAGCGGCGAAAAATGCGGCAAACATGTTAAAAAATGAGCTTTTCTTAAATTCGCCCATGAAAAAAATGACGATATTCGTTTGACACATATATAAAAACAATATAGAATACAGTAAACAGTATGTCGAATCCGACCGGAGGGCTTATGGAAGACGCCATAAAAAGGGTTTGCCGCATCGCGGGTGTGAATGTTCTTGTAACCGCCCATTATGAAAGACTCAGAGAGCAAATACAGCATTATATTGTCAGTGATGTCGACGAGAGCAGCATTGCGTTCGCAATCGAGCAAACCAACGACGACATCGACCGCGTATGCATGAAGCGATTCGGTCAGATCCCCACCACCCATTCGGCAAGGTCGACATATGAATACATGCTTTCGGGCACGCAATTTCACGCGAATATGCTCAATTACAACGCATTCATGCTCCACAGCTCGGCCGTCGCCTGCGATTCGAAGGCTTATCTTTTCACGGCAGACAGCGGCACAGGAAAATCAACGCATACAGGGCTTTGGCTCAAGCATTTCGGCAGCGAGCGCGCGTTCATTGTAAACGACGACAAGCCCATCGTTCGCAAGATTGATGAAACATACTATGTCTGCGGAACGCCGTGGAGCGGCAAGAATAACATACAGCGCAATACAATGGTGCCGCTTCAAGCAATTGCATACGTTGTGCGCAATCCCGAAAACAGTATTGAAAGAATGGAACCCAAGGATGCGCTTCCGCTTCTTTTCGAGCAAACCGTATACCGCGTCAACGAAAACCTCATGGGCCTGCTGCTCGATCGTCTCGACGACCTGCTTCGCACGGTTCCCGTATACAGGCTCAGATGCAACATAAGCGATGAAGCCGTGTGCGTTGCACACGGCGCGATGAGCGGCGGTATTTGACGGCTGAATATCAACAAGGATTAAGGAGATAGATAATAATGAAAATCAAAGATGGATTTATGCTCCGTACGGTAGCCGACAGCACCGTCGTCGTGCCGTACAGCGAAGCCGTCGACTTCAACGGCATGATAACGCTCAACCGGACTGGCGCGTTCATCTGGAAGCAGCTTCAGACAGAAACAACGCGCGACGAGCTTATCGCCCTGCTCATCAAAGAGTATTCCATTGACGAGGCCACCGCGGCCGCAGGAGCCGATTCTTTCATCAAACGCCTTGGCGAGGAAGGATTTTTGGAATAATCGATGGCGGATAACTATACGCCTCCATCTTGCAAGGCTTTTTCTCTCTCAGAGCTGAACGACGTAATGCTCGAGATACTTGAATCGGGTGGAAAAATAACATTTGCGCCGCGTGGCGCAAGCATGCAGCCCATGCTTTATCAGGGGCGCGACAGAGTCACGATAGAAAAACCGCCGGAACGCCTTAAAGTCTATGATATACCTTTTTACAGACGAGACGATGGCAGATTTGTTATGCACAGAATAGTCGGCATAAAGGACGGCGCATACAAACTCTGCGGCGACAACCAGTATAACGTGGAATACCCCGTCAGGCGCGACCAGATATTTGCCGTCGTAACCTCATTTGAACGGTGCGGCAGGCAGATATCGTGTAAGGCTTTCTCCTACAGGGTCTACTGCTTCTTATGGACGCTTTTCCTGCCCGTGCGAAAGCAGCTGCTGGCCGTAAAGCGTTTCCTCGGGAGGATAAAGCGCCGTGTCAAAAAATAATGCACCAATCAAATATATTCTGTCGAAATCGCGCAAGCAGCTTATCCCGCTTGCGCTTATATGCGTCGGCAACATCGCCGCCTCAGCGCTAAGCGTCTACCAGGCGCTCCTTATGCGCACACTTATAGACAGTGCGACAGGCGACGGACGCAGTTGGGGAGCCCTCATATCTACCGCCGTAATGCTCGGTGCGGCGCTCGTCGTTCTTTTCGCGCTTCGTATCGCCGACAGCTACTTTTCGACGCGTATACAGTCAAAGCTTGAGATAGCCTTTAAGTCGGCACTCGTCAATAGTATAATAAGGAAAGACTACACCAAAATCACCTCCTACCACACGGGCGAGCTGCTCAACCGCATAGTCAACGACGTATCCGTCGTCAGCGATGCCGTTGTGACAATACCTACACAGCTTTGCGGCATGTTTGCCCGCCTTGCGCTTGCTTTTTCGGCGCTCGCCGTGCTGGACGTCAAATTCGCGCTGATTGTCGCATGCGCGGGTATTCTTCTCTTCACAGTTTCGCGCATAGCCCGCAAACCCCTTAAAAGACTTCACAAAAGCATGCAGGAGGCTGACGGAAAACTCCGCTCGTTCCTTCAGGAGGTTTTAAGCAATATATTGGCAGTCAAGGCATATTTTGCTTACGGCAAAATAAATGCAGCTTCACAAGAGCTTCAAGACGCGCATTACCGCCAAAAGATGAAGCGCCGCGCCGTCGCGATTTTAGCCAACACCGGGTTTTCGTTCGCATTTATGTTCGGCTTCATATTTGCGCTCGTCTGGAGCAGCGTCAATCTCTATAACGGTGTTATAACGTTCGGCACTCTCACTGCGATAATGCAGCTCGTGAACCAAGTCCAATCGCCTTTCACAGGCATCTCGGGGCTTTTGCCGAAATACTATGCAATGCTGGCCTCCGCTGAACGAATATGCGAAATCGACGCCCTCCCCGACGAGGCATCGACGGCTCAGATGCGCGACGCAGCCGCCCTATATTCCGAGCTTGATGTCATACGCTTTCGCAATGTCGGCTTTTCATATAATGAGAGAAGCGCCCTCCTGAGCAATGTTTCGTTCGATATCGCGCGCGGCGATTTTATCGCAATCGCAGGCATATCCGGCATAGGCAAAAGCACTCTTATGAAGCTTCTTTTGGGAGTATACACGCCAAGCGAGGGATCTATCGAAATCATTTCGCGCGGCGGCAGCATCATAACTGCAGATTCGTCCACACGCCGCCTTTTTTCATATGTGCCGCAGAGCAACCTGCTTTTATCAGGTACGATACGCGACTGCCTGACGTTTTTTATAGACGAAGAAGTCAGCGATGAATCCATAATCGAGGCGCTTAAAATAAGCTGCGCATATGATTTCGTTTCATCGCTCGCCGATGGCCTTGATACTGTTATAGGCGAACACGGTCTCGGCCTTTCCGAGGGCCAGGCGCAGAGGCTCAGCGTCGCTCGCGCCGTGCTTTCCGGCGCACCCATACTCCTGCTCGACGAAGCAACAAGCGCCCTTGATGAAGATACGGAGCGCCGCCTTTTATCAAACATTCGCGCAATGAAGGACAAAAGCTGCATAATTATCACTCACCGCCCCGCAGGTATCGAAATGTGCGACAAAGTTGCAAGGATAGAGAACAGCACCGTCGTTATGACGGACAATGAACAACCGCTTCTATAACGCAAAAACGAGCGCCGCATTGCTTTGTAATACTCAGCCTTCTTCGCCGCAGGGAAATACCGCCTCAAACATCACCGTGCCGCCTTCGCTGACCGCGCTTATCCTGCCGCCGAGCAGCGCCGCTATCTCGCTCGCTATCGCAAGTCCCAATCCCGTGCCGTCGCCGCTGTGCGATTTGTCCACCTTGTAAAAGCGTTCAAACAGATGCCCTATATCCTCTTTTCCAATCGTGCCCTTATTCGTCACGCGCATTGCCGCCTGCCCGTCATTCACCTCAAACACGAGCGATATGCCGACAGAGTCCGGATCCGAATGCTTTATCGCGTTGTCCAGCAATATTATAAGCACCTGCTCCATCCTGTCATGGTTTTGGACGATGTAGTGTTTTTTATCGCGCAATACAACCGTTTCCAGCGTTATCACCTTTCCGTGCTCAAGCGCCGTATCCTTCATCCTGTCGTATGCGTCATATATAAACTCTGACACATCAAAACGTTTCTTTTCTAGCGCAACGTTACCCGACTGCAATCTCGACAGCTCCAAAAGGTCATCGACAAGGCGCGACATCCTCATCGTCTCCTTGAGTATGAAACCGTAATAGCGCTGCCTGTCCGCTTCATTTCTTATGAGACCGTCGTTAAGCGCGTCGGCAAGGCTGCGTATCGATGCAAGCGGCGTCCTAAGCTCGTGACTCACGTTCGCAACATACTCTCGCCTCGTCTGCTCAAGCCTGCTCGTCTCCGTTATGTCCTGCAGAAGCGCCACCGCACTCTCATTTCCATCAAGAGGCGTCACCGAAAGTTTTATCGTTTTTCCGTCGATATTTTCATATTCGGTCACGCTCGCGTTTATCTCCTTTAAGCGTTTGACGCATTTCTCGAGTGCATTCGCGCACACGCCTCCCGTCTCTAAGAGCTCTGCTGCTGCCGAATTACAATATGTAACGCCTCCGCCCTCGTCAAGAGATGCAATGCCGTCCCCGATTCCTTCCATTATTACGCTCAGCCTGTTGCGTTCCGTCTCAAGGTCGGCTATCGTCTGCGAAAGCTCGTCCGACATGTCGTTTATCGCACTTCCAAGGCTCGAAAGCTCATCCTTCCCCTTCACATGTGCCTTAACAGAAAAGTCGCCGTGCGCCAATGCCTGCGCAACGCCTATCATTTTCTCGATGGGGCGCGTTATCCCCTTCGACGCCAAATACGCCGGTAAAACCATGATAATCGATACCGCAAGCATCGATACAATCAGCGCCGATATCATGCCGTGCATGGCCGATGTAATCTCATTCAAAGGCTTAATTATGAACACTGCGCCCTTTATTTCTTCGCTTCTGAAGCCCATACCGAAAGCGGGTGCGCCGACGATAACCTTGCTCTCGTCGGATACAGACACATCGGCGACGTTCTCGCCGTTAAACACCGTTTCCATATACGGCTTTATCAGCTCGTAAAGCTCGTTTATGTTTGGCGTGTACTTAAAGCCGAACACGTCGTCAGGCGAATTCATTATGATTATTTCGCCGTCGCCAAGCAGTTTCGCCTGTTCGGCCATTATTCGGTTAAACGCGAGCGTGCTCAGCTCGTCTTCCTTTAGATATGAAAACACACGCGCACAATACTCTGCTTCCGGCTGCATATCGGCGACACGCATGTCCATTATCTCCCGCGTACCGAATATCATAAAAAGGACGGCCGTCAGAGTGGCGCTTAACACGATGGTAAGAAGTATTATAAGTATCGTTTTTATGAGCAGCGCGTGTTTCATCTAATGAGCTCCAGCTTGTATCCAAGCCCGTAGACGGTTGTTATGGTAAAGCTTATTCCCTCGGGAAGCTTTTGCCTTATGCGCTTAATCTGTGTATCGACGACGCGCGTATCGCTGTAGTAATAATAGCCCCATACGCGTTCGAGTATCTTCTCGCGCTCAAAAAGCTTTCCCGGCTGCGACGCCAAGAGCTCGAGTATCTCAACCTCCTTCGGTGTAACGCGCAAAAGCGTGCCGTTTATCTTGACCTCATAATTAGAGGGATCTATTTCCATCTCCGCCACCCTTATGACGGAATTATCATCTTTCGATTCGTGGTGATACCGCCTCAAGACCGCTTTCACGCGCGCGACAAGCTCCCTGGCGCTGAACGGCTTCACAATATAATCGTCCGCACCAAGCTCAAGACCCAGCACGCGGTCAATTTCCTCTCCCTTTGCAGTCAGCATGATTATGGGTACATCGCTTTTATGCCGTATCTCCCTGCATACCTCTATGCCCGTAACCTTGGGCATCATTATGTCGAGAATTATCATATCGGGCAGCTCCGATTCGAACTTGAGCAGCGCTTCGCTTCCATCGTATGCCGAGCAGACATCAAAGCCCTCCTCCCGCAGATAAACGCCGAGCGTTTCGTGTATTATGGGTTGATCATCGCATATCAGGATTTTATATGGCATCCTCATCACCTCATTACGATTATATAGTTTTGGCGCTCCGTGCGCAATCGTGCAGCGTTAATAACACAATTTTGTCGGAATCGTGACACATCCATTTCCGATTCTATACAAAAAGCCCGACGGGCATTGCCCAACGAGCCTTCATTATTTAAGCGGACAGTCGCCGCACAAGGTTTATTTTATCTGACGTATCATTTCTCAGCAGCAAGAATGGTCGACCTTCGCCATATGACAGACGAGATCGAGCGTCTTGCTCGAATAACCCCACTCGTTATCGTACCAAGCGATAAGCTTCACAAAGTGCTCGTTCAGGCTTATGCCGGCATCGGCATCGAAAATGGACGTGCGGGGATCGCTGTAGAAGTCTGATGAAGCAACCTTTTCATCGGTGTAGCCGATTATGCCCTTCCACTCCTCACTCTCGGAGGCAGCCTTCATAACGGCTTTTATCTCCTCGTATGTCGCGGGCTTTTCAAGACGGCATGTAAGATCAACGACCGATACATCGGGCGTCGGTACGCGCATGGACATGCCCGTAAGCTTGCCCTTGAGCGACGGTATTACCCTGCCGACAGCCTTTGCGGCGCCCGTCGAGCTCGGTATTATGTTAACGGCGGCAGCGCGGCCTCCGCGCCAGTCCTTATTGGATGCGCCATCGACCGTTTTCTGCGAAGCGGTGTAGGAATGAACCGTCGTCATAAGTCCTTCGACGATTCCGAAGTTGTCGTTGATAACCTTTGCGAGAGGCGCAAGGCAGTTTGTCGTACAGGAGGCGTTGGAAACTATATCCATGTCGCGCTTGTATTCATTATGATTCACGCCGTACACGAACATTGGGGCGTCCGGACTCGGGGCCGAAATAATGACCTTTTTTGCGCCCGATTGGATATGCATCGAAGCTTTTTCGATTGTGGTGAATGCACCCGTGCACTCAATAATATACTCGGCACCGCACTCTGTCCACGGTATCTCGAGAGGGTTTTTTGTGCCATACACGGATATTTCTTTGCCGTTGACAACGAGTTTGTTCCCGCGGCCTTCGACTTCGCCGTCAAATCTGCCGTGGACAGAATCATACTTGAGCAAATACGCCAAATACTCGGTGTCGCTGTTCGTATTGTTGATTCCGACCACTTCAATCTCAGGGAAACCTGACGAAAGGCGGAGTATCGTTCTGCCGATACGACCAAACCCGTTTATCCCAACTTTGATTGCCATTTGAATGATCCTCCAGAAAATTTTGCGCCGCGCGCTACCACAATATTACATCATTAGATTAACTTATGCAACCGTGACGCTGTAATATTGTACCCGTTTCAGCGCATTATATTATAAACTTTTCAGTTGAAAGCTATGCTTTCCATAGCATTTCCATATATGCCAAGCGCATGCTCCGCCATGCGTCGCGCCTCGGCGTCGTCGTTCATACGCTTAACTGTCTTTGCGGCGGCTCTGTTGGCTGCGTCGAGCGTCCGCATATCCATCCCCGCGAACATCTCCGCAAGCTCGTTCGCGCCGTGCTGGCGCTTGCCTATAAACTCGCCCGGTCCGCGCATCTCAAGGTCTTTTTTCGCAATCTCGAAGCCGTCCGTCGTTTCCGTCAAAAGCTTCATGCGCTCCTTTGCGCTCCTTTTTGTCGCGTCGCCGAGTAAAAAGCAATATGACTCCTTGTCGCCCCTGCCGACACGCCCTCTGAGCTGGTGAAGCTGTGCAAGGCCGAGCCTGTCTGCGCTCTCTATCGCCATTATCGACGCGTTTTTTACATCAACGCCCACTTCAATAACCGTCGTAGACACAAGCACGCTTATTTCGCCGCGCCTGAACCGTTCAAATACATTCTCTTTTTCGGCGCTCTTCATCCGCCCGTGTAAAAGCCCTACCGTAACATCGAGCTTGCGGCTCAGCTCCTCGTAGACGTCGCACGCAGAGCTGACGTGCTCAAGCGATTCCGAGCTCTCAATAAGCGGGCATATAACATATGCCTGTTCGCCCGCAAGCGCCCTGTCGCGTATAAAGCGATACATGCCGCCGCGCTTCGCCTGCGAAACATAGCATGTCTTTATGGGCTTTCTTCCGGGCGGAAGCTCGTCTATTACCGATATGTCAAGATCGCCGTATAGTATAAGCGAAAGCGTACGCGGTATCGGCGTCGCCGACATAACGAGCACATCGGGCGAAGCGCCTTTTTTTGCCATTTTAGCCCTTTGCGCCACGCCGAACCTGTGCTGTTCGTCCGAAATCACAAGCCCGAGCCGCTTAAACTCGACCTTATCCTCAAGAAGCGCGTGCGTACCCGATATCACGGTGTATTCGCCCGAAGCAATGGCGGAGTACGTTCCACGCCGCTCCTTTTCGCTCATTCCGCCCGTAACAAGGCACGCTTTGTCGCCAAAAACCGCTTTCAGCTTCTCGTAATGCTGCCGCGCAAGTATTTCAGTTGGCGACATAATAACCGACTGAAGCCCGTTTTCATTTGCAACGAGCATCGCAAAAACTGCCGCGGCCGTCTTACCCGACCCCACGTCGCCCTGTATCAGTCTGTTCATCGGGTCCTGTGAGGCCATGTCATTCGCTATATCATCCATAACACGCTTTTGTGCGCGCGTCAGCTTAAACGGTAGCAGCGTCTCAAGCCGTTCACGCACACCCGTCGTTTTGAACGATATTCCGCCCGCCCTTCGCCGTTCCGCCAAAAAACAGCGAAGCGCTATAAAATAGGAAAACGATTCGTCGAACAGAAGCCGTTTCCGCGCCGCCGCAAGCTCATCAAATGTCCGCGGAAAATGCACGCCTACAGCCGCATCCGCAAGCGGCATCAGGCCAAATTCATCTCGAATTTTGTCCGTAAGCCATTCGCGCGTTTCGTTTAGCCGCATGTCGAGCGCCTCTCTCACGGCCGAGCGCATTACGCTCTGCGGAATACCCTTGACAGTCCTGTATATCGGCACTATGCCCGTGGGCTCCGAAAATACCTTGGGATTTATTATGTAAACCCCTCGCTTTTTCGACAATGTGCCGTAGAAATAATATGACACGCCGCTTTTAAGGTTCGCCATCATGTATGACTGATTAAAAAAAAGCACATTCAGCTTCTGCGTCCCGTCCGTAGCCTGCACGCTTACCGTGCGCGCCCCGTTTCTTGAGGTGAACATTTTGGGCGCGTCCAAAAGCGTCACATAAAAAAGCGCCGCTTCGCCGTCTTCCGTCTCTGCGACGGTTCGGCCGCGCGTACAGTCCATATAGTCCGACGGCAGATACCGTATAAGGTCAAATAAAGAGGCAATGCCAAGTCTGCCGAGCGCATCTGCGCGGCTCTTGCCAATGCCCCTTAAACTCTGTATCGATATTTCTTCGTTCACTTTACTCGACTGCGAAATAGTAATAGTACAGCGGCTGTCCGCCGTTCTGCACTATAAACTCCGCATTCGGGAAATCCGCCTGAACATCTGCGACAAGCGCGTTCGCGTTTTCCTCATCCATGTTTTCGCCATAGAATATCGTCACTACCGCGTCTCCCGATGCATTTGAAAGCATCTTCCTTAGCAGCGCCTTCGACGCGCCTTCGACCGAACTGTCGACCGCCTCAATATTGCCGTCTATTATGCCGATTATATCGCCTTCCTGAATGCTGTTTCCGTTGAACGTCGTTGTACGCACTGCGTACGTCACAGAACCGGACGCTACGTTTTGAAGCGCCGACTTCATGTTGCTCTCTATTTCTTCAAGCGTGTTTTCCGTATTGAATGCCATGGCGGCAGAAATGCCCTGCATTATCGTCTTTGTCGGTATAACAATAACATTCCTTTCCGAAAGCTCCGCCGCCTGCTGCGCCGCAAGTATTATGTTCGAATTGTTCGGGAGCACGAACACGTTCCTTGCGTTCGCCTGTTTTATGGCCTTAAGTATCGTATCTATGCTCGGGTTCATCGTCTGGCCGCCCTCTATTACGACCGAAACGCCCAGGTCCTTAAACACGGCGCTTATTCCTTCGCCCGCGCTGACCGATATAACGGCATACTCCTTTTCGTTCCGCTTGAGGTTCTCCTTTATCTGTCTGTTCTGCTCGCGCATGTTCTCGATTTTAATCTTATCGACCTCGCCGAGCCTCAAAGCCATTTGTATAACCTTACCGGGAACATTCGAGTGAACATGAACCTTAACGTATCCCGTGTCGTGGGCCACGACTACCGAATCGCCGACGCGCATGAGATTCTCGCGGAACGTATCGAGCGCCTGTTCCGTAAACGATTCGTCTAAATGAATGATAAAAAATTCCGTACAATAACCAAATTCGATATCGTTTACGTCTTCGAGCGTAATGTTGTTCTCTGCCGAGACTTCGGGCGCTTCGTCAAGCGAAACATCGTCTATCTCCTCTCCGTCTATCGCCATCTTAAATCCGCGATAAATGGTAAGCAGACCTTTGCCGCCCGAATCGACGACTCCGGCCTCCTTCAGCACGGGCAAAAGCTGCGGCGTCATGTTGAGCGCTTTATTTCCCGCAGCAAGCATGGCGTCCACGAGCATAAACGTGTTTGCCCCTTCGTTTGCCATACGGCTAACCTCCTCACTTATCATGCGGGAAACCGTAAGCATTGTTCCTTCCTTAGGTCGCATTACCGCCTTATACGCGGCCTCTGTTCCGAGCCTGAGCGCCTCTGCAAGCATATGCGAATCCATAGTCTCGGCGTCCTTTACAGCCCTTGCGAAGCCACGGAACAACTGCGACAGGATAACTCCCGAATTGCCCCTTGCGCCCTTAAGCGCACCGAGCGACACCGCAGAAGCAACATCGCCGACCGTGTTGCCCGTGCATGCCTTGAGCTCCTTTATCGCGTTTTGCATCGTCATAGACATGTTCGTTCCCGTATCTCCGTCCGGAACGGGGAATACGTTGAGCGAATCAATGAGCGCCCTGTCCTTTTCAAGAAGAGCGGCTCCCGCTGTAAACATATCTCTTAGTAATGCGCCGCTAATCACCAATTCATCCAAAATCTTATCCCTCCTAACAATCGCGCGTGAGCGTCACGCCTCGTCATCGGGGACTCGGGCGCAGACCCTGCCGATCCTTCACGCCCCAATGTCATACCCCGAACATATTTACCGCGCATATGCGTCGGCAGGCCGCCTACACCCTGATGCCCTCTATATGGACATTGACATTGCGCACCTTAAGACCGGTAAGGTCTTCGACGCGATAGCGCACGTTTTCCATTGCGTTTTTTGCCACTGCCGGCAGAGACACGCCGTAAACGACAGTGATATAAAGGTCAATATCCATCACCGTTCCGTCCTCTACGACAGTCACCTTGACGCCGCGCTTATGGTTTGTGGTTCCCACGAGCTGCAATATCGTATCGGACGCTTTTTTGCTGTTCATTCCCACTATCCCGTAATTTTCTCCTGCGGCATAGCCGACGAGCGTCGCCACAATATCTTCCGCAATAGTGATCTTGCCAAATTCGTTTTCGATGATTCCCGGCATTTTGAGATCCCCCTAATCATGTATTTCAAAAGCATAGGTTTTCTGCTTCCGCCTTTGATAGTTAATTTTAGCGCATTTTATGTTTTATATCAAGCTCCGCGCGGAGTTTATTGCTAATTTGTGCATATTTGTTCCAAAAAAATCACAATTATGCGACGCAAAATGTGCGCCCGTGGAGGAATGTATTCCGTAATTAAAGGCAATAATCCATGATGTCGAAAGGAAGTGTTTCAATGATGCCATCAATTTCAAAAAAAAGCCTTATTTCTTTGACGCTCGCAATTGTTGTCCTCGCCGTGTCGACGGCATGTTTTGACGCCGAATCCCGGCAAAGCTCTGTATCCGCCTACTGCAACGCCGACAGCATATTCAGGCTTCATATAATAGCAAACAGCAATTCGGCCGAGGATCAGGCGGTAAAGCTCAAGGTGCGCGACGCTGTGCTTGAATATGAGGCCGAAAATTTAGACGCCGTAAGCGCCGCAAAAACACGAGAGGAGCTGATGACGCACGGCGCCGAGCTTCTCGAGATAATCGAAGGCGTCCTGCGGTCGAACGGCTTTGACTACGGCGCGCAGATGCTCGTAGGCACTTTCCCGTTCCCGGACAGGGAATATAACGGCGTACTTTATCCCGCAGGCGACTACGATGCCTTCCGCGTTATACTCGGCGACGGCGCGGGCGAAAACTGGTGGTGCGTTATGTTCCCGCCGCTGTGTATATTAAAAAGCGATAACGGGAAAATTGATACCGATGAAACAATCGAGTTTGAAAGCGTTTTCGTAAAGCTTTTCAAACTGCTTTTCGGAGGTAAAAATGCAAAATCGTAAAAGATACACGGCGCTTATTGCGGCCGTAATCGTACTGCTGATGCTCGTAATCGAGCCTATCGCGGCAGACGCGGCAGTGCTCAAATACGGTTCTCGCGGAGAAGCCGTAAGAACCGTTCAATCAAAGCTCAAGCGTTGGGGCTATTACAGCGGAAGCGTTGACGGCATATTCGGAAGCGGCACAAAATCCGCAGTCATGTATTTTCAGCGCACAAACGGGTTGACAGTCGACGGCATGGTCGGGCCGCAAACATCAAAAGCGCTCGGGCTATCAAGCGACGGCTCTGTCGCCGTATCAGGTTCAAGCTCAGGCTCATCGGGCTCGGGTGATCTTTACCTTCTCGCACGTCTCGTATACGGCGAGGCGCGCGGCGAATCATACAAGGGGCAAGTTGCCGTCGCAGCCGTCGTGCTTAATCGCGTAAAGAGCTCGTCTTTCCCAAACTCCGTGTCGGGCGTCATCTACCAGAGCGGCGCTTTTTCAGTTGTTGCAGACGGACAGATAAATCTCGAACCCGATGAAACGGCTCTCAAAGCCGCAAAGGACGCCATGAACGGCTGGGACCCTACAAACGGATGTCTTTACTATTATAATCCTTCAAAAACAACAAATAAGTGGATGCTAAGCAAGCCCGTTGTCCTCACGATAGGCAGCCACGCCTTCTTCAGGTGACGCTCATGAACAAAAAAATCAAGAAAATACTAGCCATAGGCGTCCCCATACTGCTTTTTACAGCGCTCATTATCTCCTCGTTTTGGGGATTTGGTCAGAAGGCGCTCGCCGATACATACCGCGAAAGCACACGTGCGTCGTACAAGCGCGCGTTCATAGAGCTTAGCGAAAACCTTGACGAAATGGAAGCAACGCTTTCGAAGCTTACCGTTGCGGGTTCAAAATATCAAACGGCACTGCTGCTCGACGATATATGGCGTCTCAGCGGCGCAAGCGTAACCGTAATGGCACAAATACCGTCAAGCCATATAGATACCTACGAGCTTAACAGTTTTGTAGTACGCTGCGGCGACTATGCGCGCGAACTGATGAAAAGCGTTATTTCGGGCAAGATGCCTTCGGAACGCGATGTTGAGCAGCTCGCGCAGCTTCACAACGTCTGCATAAAGCTCCGCGACGATGTTTCCGCCAAAATTGCAAGCGAAAGCATACCTTCCGAGCCGATAACAAATGAGGAATACTTCACCGCTTCTCAAGCCCCTAAGGACAACGACAGCGAATTAAAATTCCCGACGCTCATATATGACGGAGCTTTCTCTGAAAGCAATGAGCGCGCCGAAGCGCGCGGCTTAACAGGCAGCGACGTATCGGCCGACGAAGCGCTTCAAAAGGCGCTCGAATACGCACAGGGGGCGACGCTTTCGCTCGCAGGCGAATCTAACGGCTCCATCCCCGCATACGACTTTTCCGGTACTACCTCTGCAGGCATGGACATTGACGTTTCCGTCACAAAGACAGGCGGAAAGCTGCTTTGGCTCATGTCGTCCTCATCGGGCGGCGAATCGCAGCGTCCCGATGAAGACGGCGCGGCAAAGCTCAGGGACGCCGGTCTTGAATACCTCTCCGCTCACGGCTATGGAAGCATGACGTCTACATACGCTCAGTATTATGCGGGTTGTGTACTCATAAACTATGCCGCCATGCAAGACGACGTAATACTCTACAGCGACCTTGTGAAGCTTTGGATAGACATTGATACGGGCGAAATAATAGGCGTAGATGCGCGAAATTATCTTTTCAGTCATATTGTGCGCGACCTTCCCGAGCCGGAGATAAGCGAAGGCGAGGCGCGAGAGATGGTTTCAAAAAACCTCAGTGTCGAATCGATAAAGCTTGCATACATACCGCTCACGATTCAAACAGAACGGCTTTGTTACGAGTTCAAGGGCAAATGCGGCGAGCAGTCGTACATAATCTACATAGATGCCGTGTCGGGCGAAGAATGCAAGATATTCAAGATAATCGATTCCGACCAGGGCCAGCTTGTAATATAGTTATTTAAGGAAACAGCGCCCGATAAAGCCTTTACTTCTCGGGCGCTCAGTCTGTCGACAAACTAAGGCCGCTGCTGACGCAGCGGCCTTCGCTATCGCTCAGAGAGCTATAATTAGAACTCGTTGACTTTCGTTGACGGAACTATCGCTTCATAAACAGGAGCTGTATAGTCGCTTGTTGATGCCGCGAGAACATATACATTGTCAACCCATGCGCAGTCGGAGTATCTGTTTACACTCGAATCCTTTGCGTATATCCATGTAAACGTATATGTGCCGGTCGTCGGAATAACGTAGTATTTCGTTGCCCACGATTTTGAGCCGCTGGTGCGTACCGCCCTCGAACCGTTGATATAGAACGAGAGATAATCGTATCTCGACTCGGAGCTTACCTTCCAATCGAAGTAGAACCTATCGCCGGCGTTGAGAGTAAGCGTTATCGAGAAAGATGTCGATGTGCTGCTCTTGCCTGCAATGTTAGACTTGACAGAGACGCGTCCTGAATCGGTCGTGCTGTCAACTATCCAGGGATTCGTCGTATCGTTCGTGAAGTTAAGGGTTGAGCCTTCCTTGTTGGCCGCCTCATCGATTGCGTTGAGCGTCGGCGCCGTTGTCGGCTCTACCGTGGGTTCTACTGTCGGCTCTACAGTCGGAGCTACAGTGGGTGCTACCGTGGGTTCTGCAGTCGGAGCAGCCGTAGGTGTTACAGAGCTGTCAACAAGCTTATAGAGCTTGATGGAATTGCCCGTATTCTTGCTTGTTGTGAAACGAACCGTGCCGCTTGAAGAATACGAAAGGTAATAGTAGCCCTCGCTGTCTGCGCTGTTGGCAAGATCGTTATTGGAATACTTCCAGGTTATCGCGCTCGTGCCCGGATAGAGATATTCGGACGAGTTAAGCGTCATGTACTTACCGCTACCTACGCTCTTGAGCGTAAATCCGTTCGTTGTGTTGCCTTCAGCCGTCCAAAGCAGGCTGTTGACATCAACAGAGCTTGCAACCGTGCAGTAGTTGCCGCTTATTGTGACTGACCGAGCCGCCAGATAGTAGCTGTAGCTGCCGGGCGTGCTGTTGCTGACTGCAACAGACGAACCGGATGCTGCGATTATGTATTTCTCACCGTTCTCAAACTGAGTTGCGAGTTCGTATTTAACATTCGAAGGAGCTGTGGTCGGGGCAACCGTCGGGGCAACTGTCGGAGCTACTGTCGGAGCTACTGTCGGAGCTACTGTCGGGTTAACTGTGGCAGCCGTCGGGAGCTTCCATGTAGATGTAACCGTCTGTACGGAGTCGGGGTTAGACGGATAGGAGTCGGTTGCGGACACTACTACCGGGTAAGCATAGGGGTTTGTGCGGTAATCATAGTTGCCGCAGGAGGACTTCATTGCGCTTATTGCCGATGCGACCGTTGCGCCGTTCGTCATGTTCTGCCAGAATACCTTTTCAAA
>SFDB01000008.1 GCA_004558825.1 Clostridiales bacterium | reverse complement strand
CGTGTTTCTCTGCCTCCGCAGAATCCTTTCAGAACAATGGAATAGCTCTCCTTCTCGTCTTATATATCCCAATACGAGATACGCGCTTAAGCTTTGCCCCGATGGGGCGGCGTTTGGTGGTGAAGCTTGAATACAAGCCGTGCGATGCAGCATTAAGGGATAAGCTTTCTGCCGCCTGAAGGTCTGTGCTTTTCTAAGGCGCATATGGATGAAGCCCGAGCGCGCCTCATGTAGTTGTTGCTGTGTCCGCGCGGCGCAACTGAACTGTCCGCCGCACGAGTATAAAATATATCTATTTAATTTTATTATAAATGCCAATTATACGAAAGTAAACAGGTTTTAATAAAATTTGACAAAATCTGTTTGTAAAACCGCTTGCGCAAATAATGTGAACATAAGCGGAAGGGGCAAACCGAGCAGGAGCGTCGATGTTTTACCGCCGTGCCTGAAAGCATATGGAGCAGCGCCGCGGGACATGTCAAAAAGCAAGAAAAACAAACGGTTTATATACGATAAGTTGCCTTGACATAGGGTAACTTGACTTATATAATGGCTGTGGATTATTCCGCCCCAACGTACTTATTATATTTATATATATTAAATACGACGGTGAGAAATTTATATCAACCAGGAGGTCAATTTAATGGCTAAAACCCTTACCATTGATGGCAATACCGCTGCCGCGCACGTCGCGTATGCTTTTTCCGACGTCGCTGCGATATATCCCATCACACCTTCGTCGCCCATGGCAGAAGTTGCCGATGACTGGGCAGCCGCAGGCAGGACGAACCTGTTCGGGCAGAAGGTCCGCATAGCCGAGATGCAGTCAGAGGGCGGCGCGGCAGGCGCGGTTCACGGCTCATTGGCTGCGGGCGCACTTACGACGACGTTCACGGCTTCACAGGGCCTGCTCCTAATGATACCGAACATGTATAAGATCGCGGGCGAGCTGCTCCCCGGCGTATTCCATGTATCGGCTCGCGCGTTGGCGGCACATTCGCTTTCAATATTCGGCGATCACAGCGACGTCATGGGCGCAAGACAGACAGGTTTTGCAATGCTCTCGTCGGCGTCGGTTCAGGAAGTAATGGACCTTGCGCTCGTCGCGCACCTCAGCGCGATAAAGGGCAGCGTTCCGTTCCTGCATTTCTTCGACGGCTTCCGCACCTCTCACGAGGTACAGAAGATCGAAGCTATCGATTACGAGGATATGGCGAAGCTGTGCGATTTCGAGGCCGTAAAGCGTTTCCGCGACCGCGCGCTCAATCCCGAGCATCCGCATCAGGCGGGCACGGCGCAGAACCCGGATATCTACTTCCAGGGCCGCGAAGCCGCGAACAAGTATTATAACGCAATCCCCGCAATTGTTCAGGATTACATGGACAAGGTTGGCGAGATAACCGGCCGCCATTACCATCTTTTCGATTACGTCGGCGCTCCCGATGCAGACCGCGTTATCATCTGCATGGGCTCCGGCTCGGATGCAATCGAGGAGACGGTCAATTACCTCCTCAAGAAGGGTGAGAAGGTCGGCCTCGTAAAGGTTCGCCTCTATCGTCCTTTCGCTGCAGACAAGTTCATCGCTGCCATCCCCAAGACGGCAAAGCGCATCGCCGTTCTTGACCGTACGAAGGAGCCGGGTTCGCTCGGCGAGCCGATGTATACGGACGTTGTCGCCGCATTTGCCGAAGCCGGCATGAAGGACATCGAAGTATACGGCGGCAGATACGGTCTCGGCTCGAAGGAGTTTACGCCGTCAATGGTCAAGGCGGTTTATGATAACCTCAAGGCTGACTGCCCGAAGAATCACTTCACGGTAGGTATCATCGACGACGTAACGAATACATCGCTCGATGTGAACGAAGTGATCGACGCCGCTCCCGAGGGAACAATCCGCTGCAAGTTCTTCGGCCTCGGTTCCGACGGCACTGTCGGCGCGAATAAAAACTCCATAAAGATAATAGGCGACCATACAGATATGTACGCCCAGGGCTACTTCGCATACGACTCGAAGAAGTCAGGCGGTTTCACCGTTTCGCATCTGCGCTTCGGCAAGACGCCTATACAGTCCCCGTACCTTATAGACCAGGCCGAGTTCATCGCCTGCCACAATCCCTCTTATGTAACGCGTTACGACGTTCTCGAGGGCATCAAGGACGGCGGCGTATTCCTGCTCAACTCCGCATGGACGCTCGAGGACATGGAGCGCGAGCTCCCCGCGAAGATGAAGAACATCATCGCTCAGAAGCATGTGCGCTTCTATAACCTCGACGGCGTTAAGATAGCGAAAGAGGTTGGCATGGGCAACCGCATCAACACGATAATGCAGTCTGCATTCTTCAAGCTTGCAAACGTAATACCGTTTGAGGACGCTATCGGCTACATGAAGGCGGCGGCGAAGAAGTCCTACGGCAAGAAGGGCGACGCCGTTGTTGAGAAGAACTATAAGGCAATCGACGCCGGCGTTGACGGCATCGTAGAGATTAAGTATCCCGAATCGTGGGCAACGACGACAGTTGGCGCAGAGCCTGTAGCCGTATCCGACAATCCGTACTTCGTAGATTTCATCAAGCCCATACTTGCGCAGCAGGGCGATAAGCTCCCCGTAAGCATGCTCGCTCCCGACGGCTTTGTGCCGACCGGTACGACAAAGTATGAGAAGCGCGGCATTGCCGTCGACCTTCCCAAGTGGAACATTGAAAACTGCATCCAGTGCAACCAGTGCTCACTCGTATGCCCGCATGCCTGCATACGTCCCATACTCGTGTCCGACGAAGAGCTTGCTTCTCTGCCCGAGACGTTCGAGACGAAGAAGGCGACAGGCATTCCCGGCATGAACTTCCGTATGCAGCTCAGCCCGCTCGACTGCACAGGCTGCGGCAACTGCGCTCAGGTATGCCCGGGCAACAATAAGGCGGAAACGCTCGTCATGGCTCCGGCACACGAGGTCATTGAGCGCGAAGGCGACAACTGGAACGTTGCTATGAGCATCCCCGTAAAGGAGACGAACCTCAACAAGGCTACGGTCAAGGGAAGCCAGTTCCTCCAGCCGTTGTTCGAGTTCTCCGGCGCTTGCGCGGGCTGCGGCGAAACGCCGTATGTAAAGCTCGTTACACAGCTCTTCGGCGACAGGATGATAGTTGCGAACGCGACGGGCTGCTCGTCCATCTACGGCGGCAGCGCCCCGACATGCCCGTACACGAAGAACGCGAAGGGCTTCGGCCCCGCATGGGCAAACTCGCTGTTTGAGGATAACGCTGAGTTCGGCTTTGGCATGAACCTCGCAGTATCGCATAGGCGCGATAAGCTTGCCGATATCGTAAGGAAACTCATCGCAGTTGAATACTGCGACGCCGACATAAAGGCGGCGGGCGCCGAATGGCTTGAGAAGAAGGATGACGCCGAAGGCTCGCGCGTTGCCGGTGAAAAGCTTCTTGCGGCATGCAAAGAGGGCGTAGACGTTGACCTTACGGGAACCCAGTGGGAGGCCGAATGGCTTGCAAACGGAAAGAAGTGCCCGTGCGAGGCATGTACGCTCGCCCGCGAAGTTATAGAGAATGCCGACCTGCTTACGAAGAAATCAATGTGGATATTCGGCGGCGACGGCTGGGCATACGACATCGGCTACGGCGGACTTGACCATGTTCTCGCAATGGACGAGGATGTCAATGTGCTCGTCATGGATACGGAGGTTTACTCCAACACGGGCGGACAGTCCTCCAAGGCGACGCCGACAGGTTCTGTCGCGAAGTTTGCGGCGGCAGGCAAGCGCACAAAGAAGAAGGACCTCGGCATGATGGCGATGAGCTACGGCTACGTTTATGTTGCCAAGGTCTGCATGGGCGCGAACCCGCAGCAGCTCCTCAAGGCGATTACCGAGGCGGAAGCCTACAAGGGACCGTCCCTCATAATCGCTTATGCCCCCTGTATCAACCATGGCATAAACATGGGCAAGTCGCAGGAAGAGGCGAAGAAGGCTGTCGAGGCCGGTTACTGGCCCCTTTACAGGTACAATCCTTCTCTTGCTGCGGAAGGCAAGAACCCGTTCACGCTTGACAGCAAGGAAGCCAAGTCCAGCTATCGTGACTTCATACTGGGCGAAGTGCGCTATGCATCGCTGCAGCGTCAATTCCCGGATGTTGCCGAGGAGCTGTTCGAGCGTTCCGAACAGGAAGCTAAGGATAAGTACGACTATTATAAGAAGCTCACGGAGATGTAATGTCTCATAAGCATGAATAACTAAACGATATGCCGGCCGCCGAAAGGCAGCAGGCATGAGACTGTCGAAAAAGTGGCTAAACGCCACTTTTTCGAGTTTTACGGTTTTTGCCTCTCGCGTTTGCTCCCGGGCAGCGAAAACCGCAAAGTACGAAAAGTACGAAAACCTCCGGGTTTTCATCCGTTCTGACGCACATGTCGTCAGAGCCGAATTGAACATAAGTGGCTGCGGCCCCTTATCAACCCCAGGGGTTTATCGACAGACTGAGGCGGCGCCGAAAGGCGGATGTTTTGAAAAAGATTCTCGGTTTTCGCTTGTGCGCTGCGACCGTAGAGATACACCCGCTCGCGGCGAAAAAAGAGCATTTGTGCGAAATCACAAATGCTTTTTATAAATAATAACGTATAAATTATTTCAGCACGCCATGTGCTTTTCGTATGTGTCTATCATCATGCGCTCCATAGCGTCCATGCACTGCTCCTGCTCAAAACGCATAGATGATTTGATGTATTGCTCACGCTGAAATTCGCGCTCCTTGGGATGCTCTATCCAGTAGTCGATTTTTTTTGCAAGATCGCGCGAGTCCTTGTTCTTAAAGAGGCTGCGGTCGTCGAGCGCGAAATAACGCGCCGCAGACTTTTGTGAATCTGCGATTATCGGCACGAGGCCGCTGCATATCGCCTCGAGGCAAGCTATCGATTCAAGCTCTACCTCGGCAGGATGGACATACAGGTCGGCAAAGTGGAGCGCGTTCACAAGGTCGCTGCGGGAATAGAAGTTTATCTCAAGGTCGACGCCCTTGCGCTTTGCGATATGCTTAACGCATCCCTTTCTTGGCCCGTCGCCGGCGATTATGAGATGGATTGTATTCTTGTATTTCGACAAAGCGACGGCGCGCACAAGCACATTGTGATTTTTTTCCGATGAGAGCCTGCCCACGGAGATTATCACGAATTTATTCCTAAGCTCGGACGGCTTGTCCGCCTTTCCGGGCGTAAATATAGCGTTTACACCGTTTGAAATTACGACGCCGTTAGTGCGGCGCTTTGTGACGCCCTCAAACACATCGCGTATGAATTGCGTCGGGTAATGTATGCAGTCCGACTTGCTGTATACGCCCGAATAGTAGCTGTAATACGCCAACTCGTTTGCGAGCTTAAAGTCCTTGAGTCCGATATGAGCGGTGAAATTCTCCGCCTGGCAGTGGAAGCTCGACGTAATGGGCTTATTGTATTTCTTTGCGATTTTAATCGCGCAGCGCGCAAGCGAAAACACAAGCGCCGTATGCACGAGATCGCAGTCGCGTATGGCATACTCGAGTATGCTTTTGTCAGCTCTTGCAATAGACACGCCGTTCAGGTGCACGATCGGATTGAGCGGGCCGAGGTTAAGCTCTGGCACTATGTAGTAGCCTTCACGTCCCATCTTGTCTTTGTCCATGCAAACGACGCGCACTGTATGGCCTCGCTTTTTCAGCCCGCGGATTAAATTCATGCAGGCGATGGTCGTGCCGTTGTTCTCCTCCCCGAGAACGTCGCATATGACCGTAATAATCATGTTTGGTTTTTCACCCCCCGCCACCCGCGCGGAGCGCAGGCGGTCAATACTGTATTTCGACAGTATTATACACTGAACCTGCGCAAGTGCAACGGTCAGAATCGGACATGTGTGTAACAAATCGGGACGCTCTGCCGTGTAAGCAGATATTGTGGCCGGATATTATATGCTGTTTGTTCGGCTGCAATTTTTGTAGTCGAGCACAAGCACCCTGTCTTCGCCGAGACTCTCGCGCGTGAGCGTGGCTTCGGGCTGATTGAGTCTGTGTATTCTGCAGTCTTTTGCTGTCACTATGAACGGAGCGACGTCGCAGATATCAACCATGCAGTCGGGCGTCTTATAGTGCATCGGGATAACAACGCGCGGCTTGAGCACGTTCGATATGTCGAGCGCCTGTCTGTAATCGACGGTATAATTGCCCCCGATGGGAACGAGCAGCACATCGATATGTCCGATTTTTGCCGCAAGCTCGTCGTTTATCGTGTGTCCTATATCGCCGCAGTGCATTACGCGCATATCGTCGATATCAAATATATAAATCATATTTGCACCGCGCTTTTGGCCGCAGGCCTCATCATGATACGACGGTATTCCGACTATGCGGATGCCCTTGACGCTGTGCTCGCCTGCATCGGCGATTATAACGGGCGTACCCGACACAGCTTCAACGTAGTTGTGGTCGTAGTGCGCATGGCTGCATGTAACGGCGTCCGCCGCTATGTCGTGCAGCTCGTACCCCGTAGCAGGAGCGCACGGATCGGTCAATATTCTTACCCCGTCTGAGCTTTCAAGCAAAAAGCACGAGTGTCCGTACCATGTAATTTCCATATGTTTTACCTCCGTTTGTTATTTCTTGTCCAAGGCCGCAAGAGAGTGTAATAAAAGCTTATAGCCGCACTTTGCCGCACTGCCTGCAGTGTTTTTGGCGGACGGGCCGACGTCTGCCAGCGCGCGCAGAAAACATTCGGCCGCTTCGTTTGCGGCGTTTACGCGGGCGGCGTTTGTGAGATCTTCATCGCAGGCGGCGAATGCAAGCCATATCGAACGGCGCATTTGCTCTGTGGGCGAAAGCGTTCCGTTTCCGCCGCGCATCGCTGAATGAAGCCGTATAAGCGCATAGCCGACGGCGGTTTCATCATCAGCATCCCGGCTCGGTCTGCCTGCGGAGAGCGGCTGAACGTAAGAGCTTACGATGCTTTCGAAATGAGAGTCGTTAAGCCGCATATTCACATAGCCGTTTTCCGCACGGGCATATGCGATTATGCAGTCACCGTTATTTTTGGAATATTCGTTTATACGCCTGCAAACACGTTCAGCGTCACAACCCGTTCTGAGCGCCGTCGAGCAGCAGATATCAAGGCTTTTGCTTCTAAGCGATATATCGCGTTCCTCTGCGGCCGCCTCCGAGGCGAGCCGCACAAGCTGCACAATATCGGTCTTAAGTTTGCGGTGCGGCGACACGTTGTATTTCATAATCTATGCCGTTAGTACCTAATCTATGAAAAAAGCCGCATGGATCTCAAACTGCGCGGCGAAACCTGCGCATATACCTTTTGTCATCGGCGTAGCGCACGCCACGAGTCGGCGCTCTGGTTTATGCACTGAAGCCCGCCGCTGAAGAATTTTTCGGCGAGCCGCAAAAACCGCGTCTGTAGGGTTCATGCTTTCATAGGCTCCATATCGCGTTCAACCCCTCCACTTTATTGCAAAAAGCACGCTTTACGCGCCGTTCGGCATTATTGGTCTATTATATACCATTTACCTCTCTGTTGCAACCGTTCGACGGCCTATTTGGATACGCTGTCTAAACTGCCGGACAAAATGATTATTGATATGCGTACGGCAGAGCAGAAAAATGTGTATGGGAGGAGAAGCGGGTAAGAGGATAGCACTTTATTATAAAGGAAAAGAGAAATATGATGTGTATAGATTCGTTTAAGCGTATTCGGGCGTTAGCGCTGATTGGGGCTGACGTTAACTGTTGGGCGCGGCGAGCGGCGGCCGCAGGCTGCTGCGCCCGCATGGGCGCGGGCTTCCGCAGGAAGCGCGAGCCGCGCCTCCCCCGCGGCAGAGCAAACGAGAGAGCTTCGCGCTTTTTAATTTGTGGCAAAGGATATGCGGCAACTCCTTGGCATCGATTGCTTGCTTATAATGTGTGAGTGACGGCGGAGGCTTGGGTAAGGCTACGCGTAAGAAAAGCTGCAGTTCTATATGATGACAAGCGCAGCCTCCGCCGTTCACGAAAGGAGACCTTGAATCGCACGCCTATATATTCCATAAAAACTCAAAATATTACAGGAATATATTGTTATATTTTAATAAGCCTTTGTCTGCGATAATACAGCATTGGGATTAGGATGAAGCAAAGATAGAATACGATGCAGAATAATACTATAAAGACTCGTCTGCCTGCCGATAATATGTGACTATACCCATTATCTTTGACATCAACATACAGGTCGCGCTTTTTACTGCCAAAACACGACAGGCCGCAATTTTATAAAACGATTGCTCATATGCGGCGGTTGTGATATAATCTCAATATGTATAACTATGACCAAAGCGGAGGCAATAAATGGCAAGACCAAATTTTCCGGGAATGGGCGGGAACGTCCAGCAGCTTATGAAGCAGGCGCAGCGTATGCAGGAGGACATGGCGCGGTTACAGGAGGAGATCGGAAATCGTGAGTTTACGGCGTCCTCCGGAGGCGGCGCGGTTACTGCCACGGTTTACGGGCGCAAGGAGCTCAAGGAGATTGAGCTCAAGCCCGAATGCGTAGATCCCGACGATATAGAGATGCTTCAGGACCTCATAATCAGCGCGGTAAACGAGGCGCTTCGCATAGCTGACGAAACGATGACGGCCGAGATGGGCAAGATCACGGGCGGCATGAATCTCGGCTTCTAAGACGCGTCAGGGGAGAATGGGATGAATCGAGGCATAGAGCCTATCGAGACGCTTTGCTCTCAGCTTGCAAGGCTCCCCGGCATTGGCTCAAAGAGCGCTTTGAGGCTTGCGTACCATATATTAGACATGCCGAAGTCGAGCGCGAAGGAGCTTGCGGCGGCGATATCGAACGCCTGCGACAAGGTTCATCATTGCAGCATTTGCGGCAACTATACGGACGTTGATCCATGCCGCGTGTGTACTGATAAGACGCGCAGCGACGACACGATATGCGTCGTCGAGGACGCCAAGGATGTTCTGGCAATGGAAAAAATGCGCGAATTTCGCGGCAAATACCATGTGCTCGGCGGCGTGATATCGCCTATGGACGGCATAGGCCCGGATGACATACGCATAAAGGAGCTTATTGCCCGCGTGCGTCAAGGCGGCGTAAAAGAGATAATAATTGCAACAAACCCGAATATAGAGGGAGAGGCGACGTCATCTTACATCGCAAGACTGCTCAAGCCTCTCGGCGTAAGGGTGACGCGCATAGCTCACGGCATACCGATAGGCGGAAATATCGAATATGCCGATGAGATGACAATACTCAAGGCGATGGAGGGCAGGCGCGAGCTGTAAAATTTTTTATGCAAGCGCAACCTTTTGTCCGCTGCGAACGTTATTATAGTATTGAAAAGGTTTGAGAGGGAGGTGTAAACATGAAAAAAACAGCATTGGCGATATGTATGGCGCTGATACTTTGCTTTTTTCCGTCGTGCATAGAACCTTCAAAGACCAGTATTCCGGTGAGCATAAGCGATGCCGAGGAGGTTTTGACCGAGTCGCGCGAGTTTTACAGAAATTCGTCGGCGATAGTGCTTGTGAACTTCCTGAAAACACATTATGATGCGGAGCTGGGCCATCGCTGCACCGATGTTATAGTCACGCGCGTGCTTGCGGGCAGCACGAACGTTGGTGCGATAATTCACTGCGGGAATCTCAGCCTGAAAGAGAACGGCGGATACATGATGTATCTGTGCAAGGACGACGAAGGTAATTTCCGTCTTCTAAATAAGCAACCCATGCGCGTTATGGACGATTGCGTCATCTGGAACGATGGGACGGTGATACCTGTCGATGACATAAAGTCGGACATAGCGGAGCTCGAGCGCACGATATATGCACCGGGCGAGAGCTATTTCTATTCGACGCTGCGGGAGCTTGTGGAGGCCGCGGACGTCATAGTCGCGGCGACGGTATCTTGTTCGCCGCGCACGGAGGAGCGTACGTTCAAGTATACCGCGCGCGGAATGACAGTGCAGAGCATTATAGAGGCAAGCGTCGTAAGTGCGCGTGTGGAGCGCGTGTTTAAGGGCAAGCTTTCGGACGGAGACAGGCTCGATGTTGTTTTTGCGCCGTCGGGATTCGGCTCATTGTACGATGCATCGACGCATACGCCGATGACGTTGAACGGCGATGACGTCCAGCAGATACAGGTGAGCAAGCGCTATGTTTTCTTCCTCGTTAATGGCACGAGCGAAAGGCAGAGCTACTATTTCCTGATAAACCCCGTGCAGGGAGCGGTGCTTGCCGATAAAACAAGCGTAAGAACATCATATGTCAATAAGGCGGTGAACACTGCGGCGGTGACATGTGAGGATCTTTTCGGCGCGATAGATACGATAATTAACGCCTGTAAAACAGAAGGATAGCGCAATTCATGATTGAATATACGAAAAATCGGGTGAATGATGCCCGATTTTTTCGATAAAGAGCCTGTATATGATATAAAAATTCCCTAAAATGCTTGATTTGCGCACGAAAATTTGATATAGTTTATAAGAGAACACAGGTTGCTTAGGAGGTACAAGGTGTTTGAAATAGGGGAGTTAATTTGCTATCCCATGCACGGTGTGGGTGTGATACAGAGTATCGACGAGCGTACCGTTTTGGGCGAAAGCGATGACTATTATACGGTCAGATTTCTTTCAAACAACATGACGGTCATGGTGCGCGTGTCGACTGCTTCGGCTGTCGGTGTCAGAAGAATAATCCGAGCCGATGAGTGCCCGAACGTGCTCAAATACCTTGACGAAGAACCGCTGCCCGAAAGCGGGAACTGGAATCAGCGCTATAGAGAAAACCTTGAAAAACTTAAACGTGGAACGATATACGAGGTTGCGGACGTTGTAAAATGCCTCCGTAAGCGCAACAACGATAAAGGTCTTTCGTCGGGCGAGCGCAAGATGTTTTTGTCGGCAAAGCAGGCTTTGATAGATGAGATTGCCATAGCGAGCGGCGTTGATACGCAGGTAATAGAGCAGGCATTATAGCAAAAACAAATAGTGTGAATAAGTAAAGGCGGTGATGTGCATTGGCAAAAAGGATCGCACGAGCGTTTATGACCGTTTTTGGAACGGCTATGGGCGTTGCAATCGTTGCATCTGTCGATGAGGTGATGAAACTTTTTAATATGGGACTGAAGACGGTATTTTCGGCGTGGCCGCTGGCGGTCATACTGATATATGCGGCGGCGGCAATTTTATTCGGAATCATAACTTTTTTCATTTCGCCAAAGCTTATGTCAGTGATAGCGGGGGCAGTGAAGGCTGCCGAAACTAAGCTCGCCGAGATACCGCTGTCGGATATTTTTTTTGCTGTAATAGGACTTATGACGGGGCTTGTGCTTGCGCTGCTGATAAGCACGCTCGTAAATGAGATGTCTTTCAAATGGCTCAAGCTTCTGATAAAAATAGTCCTGTATCTTGTATTCGGTTACCTCGGGTGGTCTATCGTAATAAAACGGCGCAGCGAAATAAATGTGCCCAACTGGTTCAAGCGCGGCGGAAAGGGTTCGGCGAAGCAGACGGCTGCGCGGCCGAAGATAATCGATACATCGGCAATAATCGACGGACGCATACTCGACATATGTAAAACGGGCATTGTTGAGGGTGCGCTTATTGTCCCGGAATTCGTGCTGCAAGAGCTGCGGCACATATCCGACAGCCCTGACAGCACGAAGCGAAACAGAGGCAGGCGCGGCCTTGACATACTCAACACCATGCGGACGGAACTCCCAAACCCTGTGAAGATTGATGACAGAGATTTCGATGATGTTGCTGAGGTTGACGCGAAGCTTCTGCGCCTTGCTCATATGATTGGCGGCGTAGTCGTCACGAACGATTATAACCTGAACAAAGTCGCTTCCGTGCAGCGCGTTCCGGTACTGAACGTAAACGACCTCGCAAACGCAATAAAGACAACGGTTATACCGGGCGAAGAGATGCGAACGACCGTTATAAAGGAAGGCAAAGAAGCCAATCAGGGCGTTGCCTACTTAAACGACGGTACGATGATAGTCATAGACGGCGGAAAAAACCACGTCGGTGAAGAGCTGACCATAGTAGTCACCAGCGTACTCCAAACATCGGCAGGAAGGATGATTTTTGCGAAGCTTAAGTAGCTCGGGACGATGATAAGCACTCATCTTCGATTTTTCCGCATCGTCTCGGCTTGTGCGGCGTACGGCTGAGTACGACTCCGCGCCTCGCTTGCGAAAAAACCGAATCTGAGCGCTTCTGCTCGCCCCGAAACGGGACGATGATAAGCACTCATCTTCGATTTTTCCGCATCGTCTCGACTTGTGCGGCGTACGGCTTCGGAACTTTGTGCGGAATCGGGTTTGCGCACAGGAGCGGGGCGGCGGTGAGAGCAGAAAACATTGATATGCGGCAAAACGCAAGGATACGGAGGAAAAATGACTGAGCTTTTGGCGCCGGCGGGCAATCTTGAGAGACTCAAAACGGCATTTCGATACGGCGCGGATGCATGTTATCTTGGCGCGACGAGCATGAGCTTGAGAAACTTCGCCGATAATTTCACACTGCAGGAGCTTGAAGAGGCCTGTACGCTTGCACGGCGTCTTGGGAAGCGCGTGTATGTTGCATGCAACGCTTTCGCGCGGGATAATGACATTGACAGGCTGCCGCCGCTTCTCAGGTCAATAGAGGCGGCGGGAGCCGATGCGATAATTTTGAATGACGCCGGCGTGCTGAGCGTAGCGCGCGAGGTGACGCCCAACATGGAGCTTCATCTCAGCACACAGGCGAATACCCTGAACTCGGCGGCGTCGCTGTTTTGGCACCGACAAGGCATAAAGCGCATAATACTTGCGCGCGAGCTTACTCTCAACGAAATACGCGAAATGCGTAAAAGGCTGCCGAAGTCGCTTGAACTCGAGGTGTTCGTACACGGCGCAATGTGCGTATCATATTCGGGAAGGTGCCTTTTGAGCAACTATATTGCGGGGCGCGATTCGAACAAGGGCGAATGCGCGCAGCCGTGCAGATGGACATATGAAATGCGTGAAACCGGTACAAACGGCGAGCATTTTACGATTGAACAAGATGATATAGGGACGTACATATTAAATTCGCGCGATATGTGCCTTATTGAGCATTTGCCTCAACTCGTCGATGCGGGCGTAAGCAGCTTGAAAATTGAGGGGAGAATGAAATCCATCGCATATGTTGCGACGGTCGTAAACGCTTATAGAATGGCGCTCGATGCATTGTACGAGGCGCGCGCGGCGGGAAAGGAATTTGTCCTTCCGCAGAGAATACTGCGCGAGGTGTCGTATGCGAGCCATAGGCCGTACACGACGGGGTTCTTTTTCGGAGAATCAAAGGAGAACGGCCAGGAAACGCATTTTTCCGCATATTTGCAGGATGCCGAAATAAGCGCCACAGTGCTTGAGTATGATGCTGAAGCAAAGGAGGCCTATATTGAGCAGCGAAACCGCTTTTTCGTCGGTGATACGCTCAATGTGCTTTCGCCGGGAGACGTTGGGCGCGAGTTTCGCGTAGGCTATATTCGAAACGAGGCGGGCGAGTTGGTCGATTCCGCGCCGCACCCCAAGGAACGCCTTTATATCGGCTGCGACTGCGCCGTAAAGACGGGCGACATATTAAGAAAGGCGAAATAGCGAGAAACAGCGGGAATTATTTCCCGGGAAACGTAACGCGGCCCGTATTGACATCGACGCGCCTTACGCGCTCGGCGTACGAGACGCATTTGTTATTTCGCTGAAAACGCGCTCGGCCTGACGTCGGCTTTTCGGCATGAAAATGCGCTTGTCCGGCGGTTTATTCAGCATTTCTTTTATAAGCCGTCGGTTTTTTCGGTTGAAAGAGAGCGTGTAGCATATGAACTCCGCATCAAAGCGCTCGGGACAATTGCCGCCCATGTCGGGACGCGGTTTTTCGTGATTTCTGATTATGCGGCTGAGCACGCCGAAAAGACTGACAACGGTGGGTAGTCGAGAAAAACTACCGTATCGCAGCGCTCGAGGCGCATGGGAAGCGTGCGCGCATAATTCCCGTCGACTATAAACCTGTCGGAAGCGAGCGCTTCACGAAGCAGAGCTTCAAAGTCGTCTTTTGTCCGTGTCTGCCAGTTGCCGTACCAGTTGAGGCGGTCAAGATGCACCACGGGAATTGCGAGCGCTTCGCCGAGCCTGAGCGAAAAAGTCGTTTTGCCGCTGCCGGGTGAGCCTATCACGAGTATCCTTTCATAAGCCATGCCGAATCACCTCCGCGCGACTATATTATAACCGCCAATGCGCAAAGTCAAGGAAAGGGCCGGATTTCAATCAAAAACGCCGCAAGCGGTATAAACCTGCGGCGTTTGTGGCAGGGGCAGAAAGACTCGAACTCTCAAGAACGGTTTTGGAGACCGCTATGTTACCATTACATCATGCCCCTAAAGCTACTGAGCCATTATATCATTGAGCATACGTTATGTCAATCGTTAATTTGCGAATTGTTTTTGCACGGAAGCTCTGACGGCTTCAATCGGGAAACATACGCTCCGCCTTTTTGCGAATCGATTCATATGCGATTCTTGGCGCTGTTTTTCAGCCGTTTTCAAATGTGCTATAATGAAAAAAAGAAATCAGAAGGAGAATATGTATGCGTCTTTTTGTTGCGATAGAGCTTCCGAGACAGATGAAAAAAGAGCTTAAACTTGTACAGGACGAGCTCAAGCTCATGAGCGGTGGCGGCCGATTTGTGCCTGACGCGAATTTCCATATAACGCTCCATTTTATAGGCGAGACGGATAGACTGAACGATGCCGTGTGCGCGGTGCGCGACGCTGCGAGGGGGATACGCCCTTTTTCGCTTCATTTGGGGAGATACTCGAGCTTTGAACGCAACGATCTGCGCACATCGTTTGTGGGCGTTGAGGGCGACCTTAGGGAGCTTGGGACGCTTTATGAGGCGGTGCAGTGCGCCGTGTACGATTATGGCTTTGGGCGCGAGAGAAAGCGCTATGTGCCGCATATAACGCTGGGGCGGAGCGTAACGCACGACGAGCTTGTCGACGCCCAACTAAAGGAGCTTACACCCAATGCGTCGATGCGGGTAGAGTCGGTGACTCTTTTTGAGAGCGTGCGCGTTAAGGGAGAGATGACGTATAGGGCCATACACCGCGAAAGGCTCGAATAACACATGAAAACGCTTGAATTTCTCATAGGCCGAGCGGGAACGCGAAAAACATCGACGCTCATAAGCAAGGCGGCGCAGCGGATAAAAAACGGAGAAAAGGTGCTGATAATCGTTCCTGAGCCGTTCACATTCGAATGTGAGCGTATGCTTGCGGAGCAAATGGGCGCAGGCATAACCGATATGGTTGTGTATTCGTTTACGACGCTTGCCGCGCGCATACTCGAAGAAACGGGCAGCACGACCGTTCATCTCTCGAAGCAGGGAAAGCGGATGGTTATAAGAAAGTGCATTGAGGAGCACGCAGGCGAGCTGCGGGCCTTTTCGAACGTAGCGAAAAAGAGCGGCTTTGCCGAAAAGTGCGACGAGCTGTTTTCGCGCTTCAAGCGATTTCTTATAACGCCGGGAATGCTTTGCGAGGCGGCGGATGGCGGCGCAATGCCCGAGTTTTTTGCGCAGAAGCTGCGCGACATGGCGCTCATATACGGCGCGGCTGAGGAATATCTTGCGTCGCGCTATATGGATACGGAGGATAAGATAAACGCGCTGATAGAGAGCCTTGGCCGTTCGTCCGCGCGCGGGGCGCATGTGTATGTCGATGGCTTTGAATATTTGACGGAACAGCGCTTCCGCGTGATAGGCGCGCTCATGGATATATGCGAGACTATGACCGTCACGGAATGCATGAGCTTAAACGCGAAGGGCCGTGACAGGGAGCTGTTCGAGCCTCAGGAGGCGGCGTTTTCGCGCCTTTGCGCGATTGGTGCGGAGCGCGGTATGGAGACGAGAGTGCGTCAGCTCAAGCGCGATGGCAGTGAAGGCTATGCTGCTGAGTTTACGCACATGGAGCATGAGCTTTTTGCGTATCCGTATGAGCAATACGACGGCGTGGTCGGCGGCATAACGCTGCTGGAGGCTACGAGCACGAAAAAAGAGGTCGAAGCCGTGTGTAACGCGATACGCAGGGCGGTCTTCGAGGGCGCGCGCTATCGTGATATTGCAGTTATTGTGTCTGATATGGACGAATACGCCGCGCTGCTTTCGGACGCGCTGAAACGCTACGAGATACCTTTCTTTATGGATGCTTCGCGTCCGTTCATAAATCATCCCTTGGCGGAGCTCGTGCTCGCATCGCTCAGGTGCGTGACGCACGGCTTTGCGGCCGAGGACGTGATAACCGTGTCAAAATGCGCTTTTCTCGGCATAGAGCCGGAGAACGCCGATAAATTTGAGAATCATATAATCAAGTACGGTCTTCGAGGAAAGCGGCTTTTCGAGCCGTTTGCGCAGGAAGATGCGACGGATGAGATAAACAAAGTGCGCCGCTTCGTTATCGAGCCGCTTCTGGAGCTTAGGACGGGCATGTCCGAGGAGCGCACGGCGAGCGGCAAAACGGAGAAACTGTACGAATACCTGACGAAGCTGGACGTATGCGAGCATCTTGCCGAGCTTACGCATTCTCTCCGCGCGGAAAACGAGCTTGCGCTTGCGGAAGAGACGGAGCAGGCGTGGACGTCGCTTATGGAGCTTTTAGGCCAGATGCACGCGATAATGGGCGATGTGAACATGGCAAACCTGCGCTATTGCGCGATAATCGAAGAGGGCATAGCGGCATACGATATAGGAGTAATTCCAACGACGGCGGATCAGGTGCTCATAGGCGATACGGTGCGCACATGCGCTTCGGCGTCCAAGCGGGTCTTTATAGTCGGCTGCTGCGAGGGCAAATTCCCCGCGCGCATTGCCGAGGACGCAATGATAGGCGACAGGGAGCTGGCGCTCATGCGTGAAAACGGCATAATGACGTGGGAAAGCTCGACAGAGCGTTCAAAAAGCGGGCAGTTTGCCGTATACAACGCAATGTGCAAGGCAAAGGAGCAACTGTTCCTGTCGTATACTCCGGGTGGGGGCGACAGGGGACTGCCGCGCTCGAGCGTGCTTGACAAGCTGACAGAGATATTCCCTGATATTGTGACGGTGTCGAGCGCCGAAGGCTTGCAGCCGTATCACAAGGAGGCGGGGTTCAATGCGCTCATAGGAGCGATGCGTTCGCTGATAGACAACTCCTGCGAGACGGCAGACGGTAAGGCTCTTTATTCATGGTTCAGGAAGGACGAGCGGAGCTCAGGGCTTCTTGAAAGAGCCGAAAAGGCGATGCACTTTAAGGCATCGCCGCCTCCGTTCGGGAAAGAGCTGGCGCGGCTTGCGTACGGCACGCGCATGACGGGCAGCGCAACGCGGCTTGAGACGTTTAACTCGTGCGCATTCAAGCATTTCATGCGCTTCGCCGTGTCTGCGTATCCGAGACGGGAGTTTAAGGAGAGAAAGGCGGACGTCGGGACCTTTTATCATGACGCGCTCGATGCGCTTATAAAGCGCATAATCGATTCGGGTGTGAGCTTCAATGACGTTGATAACCGCGACGTTGAGTATCTGCTTGAAAACGAGATATTCCCCCCGCTGGTAGAAGGGCATAACAACGGCGTGCTGACGTCAAGCGCAAGGATGCGCGCGCAGTGCGAGCTCATGAAAAAGCGCGTGACGGCAACGGGAATAGCTATAGTCAGGCAGATAGCGGCGGGCAAATTCAGACCCGAAAGCACCGAGGTAAGCTTCGGCGACGGCGGCACGTTCCCGCCGCTCGTGCTCACCGCGTCAGACGGCACGCAGTTCAAGATAGTTGGAAAAATAGACAGGCTTGACACATATGATGACGGCACGAAGCACATACGCATAGTCGACTACAAAACGGGAGGGCTCGAGTTCAACTATTCCGAGCTGTTCAACGGACTGAAGCTCCAGCTGCCGCTGTATGTGGCGGCGGTGCTTGCGGCGGACGAGGCGGCAAGCGCGGCGGGTATGTATTATATGCCCGTGAAGCTTCCGTCCCTGAGCGAGCGCGGAACGAAGCCGATGACGCGCGAGGACATAGAAAGGGAGCTTTTCAGACAATTTAAGCTCAAGGGGATAACCGTCAATGACCTCAAGGTCGTGGAGGCGACGGAGCATTTCTCAAGGTCGTCCGACATAATCGAGGCGAGCCGCAAGGACGACGGCGTTTCGGGAAGGGGCATAGTGTCGCAGGGGCTTATGCGCCTAACGGTTGACTACGCGAAGAAGAAGGCGGAGAGCACACTCGACGAGATAATGAGCGGACGCGCCGATGTTTCGCGTACAGAGTACGGCTTTGGCATGTCTAACTGCGACATGTGCGATTATGCAAGCGTGTGCATGTTTGACAGCAGGTTTGAAGACTGCGCCGTTCGGAGGCTGAAGCCGATGACGGCCGATGAGTTTGAGAGCGCTGCCGCTGAAATCGATGCTATCGGCCGCGCGGAGGACGGCGGACAAGGAGACGGAAAATCGTGAAAAGAGCATTTGCTTTGATTATTGTATGCGCACTGGCGCTTACGGGCTGCATAATGCCGCCGATGTACAAATGGGGCGCTCTGCCCGGCAGCACCGATGCGCCGGTTTCGCCGACGCCCGAGCCGACATATGCGCCGACGCCCGTGATTACTACCGAGCCGACGCCCGAGCTGACGCCCGAACCGACAACGAGCGCGGTCACGATAGGCGCAATAGGCGACATAATGGCCATGGAGAGCCAAATAGCGTTCGCTAAAAAGGGCGATGCCTACGACTTTACACAGAGCCTTTTGCCCATGGAGGAGCTTTTCAAGGGCGTCGATATAATGCTCGGCAATCTTGAAACGCCGCTTGCGGGCAGCGAAACGGGCTATTCAAGGCGGAACGACAGGTCGGCGCATGTCGACGGCTCGCCGACGTCGTATCAGACGTTCAACGCGCCCGACGGACTGTTGTATAGCTTGAGGGACATGGGCTTTGACGTGCTTTCGCTTGCGAACAATCACTCGATAGACAGGGGACTGCCGGGCGTTTTGCGCACGGCGCGCGTGGTAGGCGAAAGCGGCGTGCTCGGCGTGGGAGCGTACAGCTCGCGTTCGGACAGAGAGAAGGCGCGCATAATCGATATAAACGGCATGAAGATAGGCTTTGTTGCCTGTACGAACGGATTTAACGGCAAATACGGCCTTTTGGGGGACGATAAATACGCGCTTGCATCGACGCGCAACTTGGACGCGGTTGAGCGCGACATAGAGCTTTGCAGGCAGTCGGGCGCCGAATTTATAATCATGATAGCGCATTGGGGCGATGAATACAGCGACACATACGCATCGTACCAGCTCGACCTTGCGAAGCGTTTCATATCGATGGGGGCAGACGCGATATTTGGGTCCCATCCGCATGTTGTGCAGCAGATAGAGTGGGTGAGCGCCGTGCGCGGAGATGGAGAAGTGAGCGCGCCGGTGGTGTTTTCGCTCGGCAATTTTATGGCGAACATGAGCGCAGAAAAGTCGAATTTCGGCCTTTATGTCAAGATGACGCTCGTTCGGGAGGACGACTGCGGCATAGCGGTCGATGGCATTGAATATATGCCGCTTTACTGTGCGAGAATGGGCGTATCGGGCGGCACGCTTCATGTTGTGCTGCCATGCTATGCGGACACGGGGCGCGTAAAGGGCATAGACGAAACAGACGATTTAACTTTATCGCAAATGGAGCGCGCGCGCAAACACGTTACGGACGTTATTGGATATGAGACGGCTTCTCCTATAGAATAGTTATCAGAAAAAGATGGCGTTTTTGCTCGGTATATGCAATATCCGGCTTTGCCGCGCATATGCTTGGTTAGACGCATGCTTTTTGGAGGAGGCGCATTCTATGGACAGCAGCCGTTATATGGCGTTGAGGGGTATGGGCACGGCGACGATGCGCATTACGGAATCGGAGCGGGGCGTACGGATAGAGCTTACAGTTCGTGGATGCGACATGAGCGGCGGCCGGGCAATGGCGTATCTTGTGACGGATAAGGGCACGTTCGGCGTCGAGCTGAAGGATTTGAAGGCGGCGCTCGACTCGAGGTGCGCAGTATTCGCCGCCGTGATAGCGATAGAGGGTGCGGGAGGTATGCGATTCGTGCTTGAAGGGACGTCCGCGCCGAACAGGGTGAATCTTGAGGCGGTAAAGCGCGACATACGCATGAAGTATTCGCCGAAAGCGAATGCGCCCGCGAAGCAGCCGACGGAGACGATGCGGGCGGATACGGCGCCCAAAGCAGCGCCTGTATACGATAAGGATAACGAATCCGCAACAGAAACCGAAGCTGCGCATGAAACAAATTCCAAACCCGTTTGCGAAACGGAGGCTGAGGAAGAGAATAAGCGGCGCGAAGAACACATCGAAGGAAGGTCAGCCGTTCTTAGCGACATACTTCGTCAAGCGCAGCTTCTTTTCGGGCCACAGAATGAAGCGCCTCCGAGCGTCCCGAAGGATAACGAGAGCGCCGCGCCGAAGCAGAGCGTCCAAAATTCGCCGCAGAGAACGAACACTGTAAGCGAACGGCAGCAAAGCGGCGCTGTACCGAATGGATTAAAGCAGGAGCAATCGGTGTTCAACCCGTTCCCGGCAGCATTTCCGCGCTCCGTGTGGACGCGCGCCACGTTTCCTGGCACGAACAGGTATTATCTGGAGGGGCTTGCGATGAAGGACGGCAGAAGGCTCGTGATACATGCGATACCCGGCGAATATTCGCCTGCTGCGCCGCGCCGGAGCGGATTCAACAAATTTATGCGCTCGACGGACGGGGCTGGTTACTGGCTGCGGATAAGGCGCGTTTAGGGCGCAGAGAATATTTTTCTCCTATGAATACGATTGTATGGTATAATTAAAAATTAAAAAGCAATCGTAAAGGAGATATATATGGCTAAAACAAGCGTGGGCGGCCAAGCAGTCATGGAGGGCGTAATGATGCGCGCCCCCGACGGCATAGCGCTCGCCGTCAGAAAAAGCGACGGAACGATAAAGAAGGAATTCACGCCTTATAAGTCGGCCGCGAAAAAAGGCAGCATACTCGGCCTCCCTGTAATTCGGGGCGTCGTGTCGTTTATTGAATCGCTTAAGCTCGGCATGGATACGACGACGCGTTCGGCGCAGCTCGCCGGCCTTGAGGTAGACGAGGAAGAATCGCGCTTTGAGAAATGGCTCGTAAAGGTGTTCGGCAAGTCGGCGGAGAAGGTCATAATGGGCGTCACGATAGTGTTCGCGCTTATGTTGTCCGTGGGGCTGTTCGTGCTGCTGCCCACTTTTTTGAGCGATCTCATATTCAAGCTTGCGCCGAACGCCGCAACCGTATGGAAAAGCCTTACGGCAGGCGCTATAAGGCTGCTTATATTCATAGGCTATATGCTTATATGCTCCCGAATGAAGGAGATAAAACGCGTGTTTATGTATCATGGGGCGGAGCATAAGACGATAGCGTGCTATGAGGCGGACGACGAGCTTACCCCCGAGAACGCGCGCAAGCATTCCCGCTTTCATCCGCGCTGCGGTACAAGCTATCTGTTCCTTGTTATGATGATATCGATACTTTTCTTTGCTGTCGTCGGTTGGAGCGACAACAAGCTCATATTGTTCGGCACGAGGATACTTCTCATACCCGTTGTGGCGGGCATTTCATACGAGGTGCTGAAGCTTGCCGCGTCTCACGACAACATAGTCACAAGAATCATCCGTGCGCCCGGCCTTGCGATGCAGCGAATAACGACAAAGGAGCCTACGGATGATATGCTCGAGGTTGCGATAACTGCGTTCAACATGGCTATGGCGCATTGCGAGGATGGGCGATGCAGAGCGATAGTCGACATAAAGCCGCAGGAAACGGCAGCGCGTGACGAGGGCGAAGCGGAGGGGCGGAATGCGCAGACCGGCGAGGAACCGGATATGCCTGAAGAAAGCGAAGCCTCGATTGAAGCCCACGATGCGGAGAGCTGATAGCGATGCCCGATACGATCGGAAGCAGACGGCGTAAAACGATAAATGCGCTTAAAGACGCTGCGGGCGATGATGCGGCGCTCGAGGCGAGGCTTTTAATGTGCGGCGCGCTCGGATGCGACGAGCTTGAGCTGCTTTTCAAGGAGAAAGAGATCATTGACACCGACGCTGAGGAAAAACTCGACGCGCTCGTTGAAAGACGGATCGGCGGCGAACCCATTCAGTACATACTTGGAGAATGGGAGTTTATGGGGCTTGCGTTCACCGTGCGTGAGGGCGTGCTCATACCGCGCCAGGATACGGAGACGCTTGCCGAGGAAGCGATACGGCGCATAAAGCGGCTCGGCGGCGGACGGGTGCTCGACATGTGCTGCGGAACGGGCTGTATAGGCATAAGCATAGCGAAATATGCGGGCGCCGAAGCGACGCTTTGCGATATAAGCGATGAATGTCTGAAGCTTGCGGCGGAAAACGCCGAAAAAAACGGCGTATCGGCGAGAATAATAAAGAGCGACCTTTTCGACGGTGTTGACGAGAAATTCGACATGATAGTCTGCAACCCGCCGTATATACGCAGCGGCGACATATCGGCGCTTCAGCGTGAGGTGCGCAGGGAGCCGCTGCTTGCGCTCGACGGCGGAGTCGATGGGCTCAATTTCTACAGGCGCATAAAGAAGGATTTCAAAAAGCGCCTGACGCGCGGAGGCACTCTCATGCTCGAGATAGGCTTTGACCAGGCCGCCGATATACGCGCAATATTCGGACATGCCGAAATAATAAAGGATATATGCGGAAACGACCGCGTTGCGGCGATAGACACAAAGGAGGATTCGGATGCTTAACAAGCTTGAATCGCTGAAAAAACGATACGAGGAGCTGGGGGCGTTTTTAGGCTCACCCGACGCCATGAACGACAGGAAGGTGTGGCAGGAAAGCCTGAAGGAGCATTCGGCGCTCGAGGAGATAGTGACGGTATTCGATAAGTACAAGGCGGCGTGTGCGGAGCGCGACGAGCTTGATGCGATGCTGCACGAGTCCGACGGCGACATGCGGGCCATGATACATGAGGAGATAGCGGCGCTCGACGTGGAAAAGGAGCGCCTGAACGAAGAGCTGAAGGTTCTTTTGCTTCCTAAAGACCCGAACGACGACAGGAACGTAATGATAGAGATTCGCGCCGGCACGGGCGGCGACGAAGCGGCGCTGTTCGGCGCTGTGCTTTTGAGGATGTACCAGAGGTATGCCGAGCGTCATTTTATGAGGACAGAGCTGATATCGATATCCGAGACGGAGATGGGCGGCGTTAAGGAAGCCGTGTTGTGCCTGAAGGGCAAGGCGGCGTACAGCAAGCTTAAATTTGAAAGCGGCGTACATCGCGTCCAGCGCGTGCCCGAGACGGAATCGCAGGGGCGCATACACACGAGCGCGGCGACGGTCGCTGTGCTTCCCGAGGCCGAGGATATCGAGGTAGAAATAAATCAGCAGGATCTGCGCATAGACACATACCGTTCGAGCGGCGCGGGCGGACAGCACGTCAACAAAACGGAGAGCGCGATACGCATAACGCATATACCGACGGGGCTCGTCGTGCAGTGCCAGGACGAGAAATCGCAGACGAAGAACAAGGAGCAGGCGATGCGCGTGCTGAAGGCGCGCCTTTACGATATGTACGAGCGGCAGAAGAACGAGCGCGAAGCGTCCGAGCGGCGCAGCCTTGTAGGTTCGGGCGACAGATCGGAGCGGATAAGGACATATAATTATCCGCAAAACCGTGTTACCGATCACCGTATCGGGCTGACCATGTATAAGCTCGACGCATTTATAGACGGAGATATGGATGAGATAATAGACGCGCTTGTTGTCGCCGACAGGGCCGAAAGGATGGGCGTGGCGGAGTAGGCGCGGGTGAGCGTATGGAAACAAAGATATTCAACGCCGTAACACAATATGAAAACGGCACGAAAATAGGGGGAAATGTGATACGCTCGGGAGGGCTTGTGGCTTTTCCGACGGAGACGGTGTACGGGCTTGGCGCGAACGGGCTTGACGGCGCGGCGGTGAAGCGCATATTCGAGGCGAAGGGACGGCCCGCGGACAATCCGCTTATACTGCATATTGCGAAAAAAAGCGATCTTCGCGAGCTTTGGACAAGCGTACCCGACATTGCGCGCAGGCTTGCCGACGAGTTTTGGCCGGGACCGCTTACGCTTGTGTTCAACAGGAGCAGCATTATCCCCGACGAGGTTACCGCAGGGCTTGATACCGTTGCCGTGAGGATGAGCGCCAACAAGACGGCGCTTGCACTGATACGCGCATCAGGCGTACCCATAGCCGCTCCGAGCGCAAACACATCGGGGAAGCCCAGCCCAACGACTGCGCAGCATGTTATCGACGACATGTGGGGTAAGGTAGATGTGATAATCGACGGCGGGGCGTGCGACATAGGGCTTGAATCAACCGTGCTGCTTTTGTCGGGAAAACCTACAATACTGCGGCCGGGGGCGGTCACGAAGGAGATGATAGAAGCGGTATGCGGCGCGAGCGTGAACGTAGCAAAGAGCGTGCTCAAGCCGTTCGATGCTTCGGAGACTGCCGCCGCCCCGGGCATGAAATATCGCCATTACGCGCCTGAAGCCGATGTGATAATAGCAAAGGGCGACGCATTCACTGCGGCGAGCATAATAAGGCGCGAATACGACAGATTTGAGGCCGCCGGAAAACGCTGCATAATACTTTCATCGGCGGAAAGCAAGGCGTTTTACAAGGGCAGAAGATATGATATAATAGGCACGAAAAAAGATATGAGCACGATGTGCCGAAACCTTTTTGCCGAGCTGCGGCTCCATTCGTCGGACGCCGACGTCATATTCGCTGAAGCGATGCCGACGTGCGACCTGGGGCTTGCGTATATGAACAGGCTTTTGAAGGCGAGCGGCTTTACGGTGCTGGAGGAATGAGGAGGCTGATACCCATGGGCGAAATGCTGAAGGTCGCGATTGCGTGCGACCATGGAGGCTTTGCGCTTAAAAAAACCCTTATGCCGTTTATTGCCGAGCTCGGCTATACGACGGTCGATATGGGCTGCATGAGCGAAGAAAGCGTCGATTATCCCGATATTGCTTTTCCGATAGCGGAAGCCGTTGCGAAGGGCGAGTTTTATAGAGGCATAGTCGTTTGCGGCACGGGGATAGGCGTTTCCATATGCGCAAATAAGGTCAAGGGCATACGCTGCGCGCTTTGCGGAGACGTCGTGAGCGCAAGACTTACGCGTGAGCATAACGATTCCAATATGCTTGCTCTGGGCGGACGCATAATAGGGACGGAGCTTGCAAAGGAAATAGTCAAGACGTGGCTTTCGACCGAGTTTGCGGGCGGGAGACATGCGAGGCGAATAGAGAAAATATCAAAATACGAAGGCTGAGATTTAGGGGGAAGATTTATGAGTAAAGTGATAGTCATCGACCATCCGCTTGTGCAGCATAAGCTGAGCATTTTGCGCGACAGAGAGACGGGAACGAAGGAATTTCGTGAGCTTGTTGAAGAGCTGGCAATACTTTTGGCATATGAGGTGACAAGGGATCTGCCGCTTAAGGAGACGACCGTCGAAACGCCTGTTGCGACAGCAAGGGTAAAGACGCTTGCGGGCAAAAAGCTTGGAGTTGTCCCCATACTTCGTGCGGGACTTGGCATGGTGGACGGAATAACGCGCCTGCTGCCGGCCGCCAAGGTAGGACATATCGGCCTTTACCGTGACCCTGCGACGCTTCGCCCCGTAGATTATTATTGCAAGCTTCCGAGCGATATTTCCGAGCGCGACATTATAATCGTCGACCCGATGCTTGCCACGGGCGGCTCCGCCGTTGCGGCCATAAACGCGATAAAGCGCCATGGCTGCAGGAACATAAAGCTCGTATGTCTTATCGCCGCGCCCGAAGGCATAGAGGCTGTTCGGAAGGAGCATGACGACGTAGACATTTATCTTGCGTGCGTAGACGAATATCTTAACGACCACGGCTATATAGTTCCCGGCCTGGGAGACGCGGGCGACAGGTTGTTCGGCACAAAATAAGCGCGTAAACAAGGTATGACCGTTTGCGGCCGAAGCGAATAAGTCGTTTGCCTTATGGCGGGCGGCATCGCTTTCGGCCGCTTTTGAAATAAATGGAAAGGCAAAAAATGTTTGACGGCATAAATTATTTTCACCGCTGACCTCCGTCAAATTCCGGTTTATTGCTCCGTTCGATTCAGTATTATCACATAACGCCAAAAAAAGAACAGCCGCAGCAAAGTAAACTGCCGCAGCTGTCAACTGTATTATGGAAGCCGTCATTTGGCAGGGGCTTTCTTTTGGAATTAAGGTTCAAGCGTGCGCGTCAAGCCTGCTCGGCATTCTGCACGCTTGTGCGGAAAAGCGAGTATTCGAGCAGCACGACGCCATCTTTGAGGAGCGTCTGGCGTATTACGCGTGGCTCGCCGTCGTCAATGCGCTTTCTGGCGCTGATTTCAAGCACGGAAACGCAAAAGCCCTCTTCACGCAGAAGCTTTGCGGCCGCATCGAGATTATAGCCGAGTACGCTCGTCAAACCTCGAGTATCTCCTTCTCCTTGTCGGCGATTATCTTGTCTATATCCTTGATTTTCGCGTCGGTGAGCTTCTGGGCTTCTTCCTCAAGGCTCTTCTGATCGTCCTCGGTGATTTCGCCGTCCTTTTTCGCCTTCTTTATCTGGTCGTTGGCGTCGCGTCTTATCGAGCGCACGGCGACTTTGGCCTCTTCACCCTTTTTGCGGATAATCTTTACGAGCTCCTTGCGGCGCTCCTCGGTCAGCTCGGGGAAAACGAGCCTTATGAGCTTGCCGTCGTTTGAAGGGTTGATGCCGAGGTCGGATTTTTGTATCGCTTTCTCGACGAGCGGTATGGCGCTTGCGTCCCACAGCGATATGACGAGCATACGCGGCTCGGGTGAGCTGATGTTGCCCATCTGGGTTATGGGGGTCGCGGCGCCGTAATAGTCGGCGGTTATGCGCTCTAAAAGCTGCGGGTTTGCGCGGCCCGCGCGGAGCGTTCCCAAATCGCGCTTGAGCACGCCAAGCGTCTTTTCCATTTTATCGGTTGCGGTTTCAATTATCGCGTTCATGTCTTGGCCTCCGATTCTTTAGCGTATATCATTATACATTTTATACAAAGCTTGCGCCTAAATCAATACCCTTTATCCTTAGGATATGATTGTTCCGACGTTTTCCCCGCAGAGCGCGCGCATAAAATTGTCCTCGCTCGACAGCTCGAAAAAGATTATGGGCAGCTTGTAGTCGCGGCAAAGCGTGATGGTTGTTATATCGGTCGCTTTCAGGTTGTCGGCAATTACTTTGTCGTAGGAGAGCGCCGAATAGCGCACGGCGTTCTTATCAATGCGTGGATCGGCCGAATATACGGCGTCTATATTTTTCGCAAGCATCAGCGCGTTGGCTTTTATTTCGAGCGCGCGAAGCGCGGCGGCGGTGTCGGTCGAGAAGTAGGGGCAGCCCGTTCCGCACGCGAATATAACGACCTTATGCTGCGACAGCGCCTCCATTGCGGCGCGCGACGAGTAGGTTTCGCAGAAGCGCTGCATTTCAACCGCAGAAAGCACAACGCTCTCTACGCCTATAGATTCGAGCGCGCCCTGCATGGCGAGCGAGTTTATTGCGGTGGAAAGCATTCCCATATGGTCGGCCCTGTTGCGGTCGGAATCTTTGCTCGAACGCCCGCGCAGTATATTTCCGCCGCCTATGACGAGCGCGACCTCAACGCCCGCGTCCGCGATATGCTTTATCTGGCGCGCCGTTTTCTTAACCGCTTCGTCGCAAAGCACCGCTTTTTCACTGCTGAGCGCTTCGCCGCTGAGCTTGAGGAGTATGCGCTTATATTTAATATCCATCTGAAATTCCCCCTTATGCGTTTAACGAATTATATTATAACACACGCCGCTATTCCGACATCTTCAAAAGCTGGCGCGCAATTTCGAATTTCAGGGATTTATACTGCTGCTTCGTCGGCACCTCGAGCATGACGAGAACGAGACGCTCATCCTCTGCGCCTACACCCGTCCGAAAGCCTATGAACCAGGCAATTTCGCGGCTTTTGCTGTCGCCTATTTCAGCGGAGCCCGTTTTGCCTGCGACGACGCAGCTGTTGACCTTCAGGTCATGGCCCGTGCCGTTGTACTTAACGTCGACGACGTCCTTAAGCATCGGCACGATTTTTGACACGGCGTAGCTTGATATGACGTTTTCGCGCCATATGCTCGGCGTGCGGGTATATACGGCGTTGTAATCGGTTCCGTCGGTTTGGTAGAATGCCTCTATGATGTATGGCTCGGGTATGGAGCCGCCGTTTGCGAAGGCGCTGAACATCGCCGCGAGCTGTATGGGCGTTACGAGGAGCTGGCCCTGGCCGTAGCCCATATCGGCCAGCAGTCTGAGATTATATTTTTCTTCATTTTTGAGTATAACGGGCTTGGCGAGCGGTACGTCGAACGGAACAGCCTCGTCCATGCCTATCGATTCTATGAATTTGAAGAACTTTTCGCGTCCCATCATGAGCGCGGCGTTTGCAAAATATATGTTGTCGGAGTGCAGCATGCAGTTGCGCATTGTCATGCCGCTTTCCCTGTAGTTGACCTTGGCGCGCTTTATTGGCGGCCAAGACCACTTTCCGTATTCTGTAGGCGTCCAGTAGTCGTCGACAACTTTGCCGTTGAACACATAATCCGCCGAGATGGTGTCCGTCTGTATTGCGCCGGCGGCGGTGAACGGCTTGAACGTCGAGCCGGGCGGGTAGAGGCCCATCGTCAGCCTGTTAAAGAGCGGGGAATCCTTGCGGTGCTCGAGTGCGCTGTATTCTTCGGCGCTTATGCCGCGCGTAAACGTGTTAAGGTCGTAAGAGGGATATGAGGCGGCGGCCCGAAGCTCGCCCGTTTTGGGATTCATAACGACAACGCATGCGGCGGAATAATCCTCGTCGGTGTTGAATACAACCTGTCCGAGTATCTCTTCGAGCCTGAGCTGGAGGTCTATATCTATACTGAGTCTTATGTCGACTCCGTCGACGGCGGCCTTTTTATAGAGCGTTTTCCTGTTTATGAGCTCGGGCGTGCGTATGAATATCATGTATCCGTCAGTTCCGCGAAGCTCCTTCTCGTACCGGCGCTCTATGCCGCTTCTGCCTACTACGGAGTCGGTGGTATACAGGCCGTCCTCGCTCGTCCTGCCCTCGTTGAGCCTTTCAACGTCCTCCGCGCTCGGGCTGCCGACGTAGCCTATCAAATGCGCCAGCGTTTCGCCGTACGGATAATCGCGCAATGTGCCGTAGCTGCCAATGTCGATGCTTACGCCGTCTATCAGCTCGAGCTTTTCCTTCAGCTCATCGGTGAGCTCGTCGGGATAGAGCTGAGCTATAAGCGACAAATCGTTATACGGCTTTGCGAGCGCATTTAATATTTTTTCTTCGCTGATGCCGAGCGCCGCGCCGAGCTGCGCCGCGAAGGCCGACTGACTTACTATCTTCGAGGGCGTGGCCATTATTGAAACTGCGTCGACAGTCTGTGCGAACACGCATCCGCCGGCTGTTATTTCACCGCGCCGCGCGGAGAGCCTTGCACGAACAACGGTATCGCCCCACTGCATATCGGGAAATATGAGCGACGGCGACCATTCGATGCGCCAAACGCCGTTTTCGACCTTGCCTATGAGTTCAAAATCATACATCAGGTCGCCCGCAAAACTCGAGCGGTACGTCATTGTATAATCGATGACGCACATGTATTGCCCGTTCTGCACATTGTTAATCGTGTATGATATCGATTCAATGCCCAAAAGCTCGAATATGGACGTATGGCGCTCGATGAATTCCTGCCTTGATATGCGCGTGGACGACTCCGAGGAAAGCGGATAAGGCGTTTCGGTCTGCGCCAGCGCAGGGGAGTCGGCAGGAACGTCGGTCGGCGCCGTCGTGGAAGCGTCCGACGCAAGCGGCGGCTCGTCGACATCGACCCTGCACGAAGACCCGAGATAATCGAAAGCCCTTGAGTAGTCGCCCGAGACGATGCAGTCCAAATAGGCGATAAGCACATCCTTTCCGTAAAGCTGCGCACTGCATCCCTGTGAAAGCATAAGCGCTGAGAATATAAAAACCAATAGCGATGAAACGATTCTTTTCATTCGCTTTCCTCCACGGTATCGAAACAAGTATACATCAATTATATATTGGCAAGCATTATATGGCAAGGCTTGCGATTTGACAAGAAAAACGCAAAGATGATAAAATCAATCTGTCAGTAGATGCGGTATTGAGAGGCGGCGCTTCTTATGCCGAATCGGATTGAAGGCATTCGCGGGAATCTTTGGAAGATAAAACGCGAGAAATTTGAAAACGCAGCCGCATGCTGCTTTTTTCGAACGGCAGAATAAGAACGGAGAAATTATGGAAAACGACAGTAACGGCAGTATGAATGCTTCCGCAAAGAGGACGGCGCGGGCGATTGACAAGCTGAAGGGCTTTTTCGAGAGGCTCCGCTCGTGGGTCATCGAAGCAAAAACCAAGCTGATGGCTTTTTTGAGCGAAGTAAAAAAAGACATAGCGGACATAAAACAAAAACGAGCGGGCAGAAACGCCGCCCGCCGTGCGCGGCGCGAAGGCGATGGCAGGGGAGGCGTGAAAAACGCAGCGGTGCTTGCTGTGGACATAGCCCTGCTCGTTATAATGCTTGCATCGGGCGGTATGCTTGTGTGGGCGCTCACGATGCCCGACGGGCGTATAAAGGTGACGGTCGAAGCGGACGGAGATGTTTGCGAGTACATGGTGCGTGACGTCGAGAACGTTGGCGAAATGATGGCGCTTGCCGATGTGAGCCTGGGCGACTGCGACGAGCTTTCGCATGACGCGGGCGACCCCCTGACGGACGGCATGGTGATAAGCGTAAAGAGAGCGTTTCCCGTTGCGGTTGCGTCAAAGGATAGCGTCACCGTCATAAAGACGGTCGGAGGAACGGTTGGCAGCGTACTCGATTCGGCAGGCGTAGTATACGACGTCATGGATGAGCTGTCGAACAAGCCCTTTGAGGACGTGCGTTCGGGTATGCTTATAACTCACAGCGACGTTGAGATATCATACAACGTAGATTATAGGACGCTTGACTATGACGAGGTAGAGATTAAAGACGACACGATGTACGAGGGCAAGACCGTTGTCGAGCAAAAGGGTTCGGACGGCAAAAAGCAGATAACGCAGCGCATAGTCGTCAAGGATGGCAGCGAGGTATCGCGCGAAATCGTAGACCAGGTGGTGATTACGCCTGCGGTTGACGAGCTCATAAGGGTCGGCACGAAGATACGCTACCAAACGAATTTCAAGGGCGAATGGCGAAGGTACCGCGAGCCGCCGACCGACGACATGATAGCTGAGGTCATGTATGTTGAATGCACGGCGTATTCGGGAGACGGCATAACCTCGAGGGGAACGAAGCCTAACCTGGGAACCATTGCGATTAATCCGAAGATAATACCGTATTATTCGAAAATATACGTTCCCAAATACGGCTACGGCACGGCGCTCGACACGGGTGCATTCAGGCATTACGAAAACGGAACGAAAAACCAGATAGACCTGTATTTCAATTCGGAATCCGAAGCGCGACGCTGGGGAAGGAAGCGCAAATACAAGATTTACATACTCAAGAGCAGCGTGTATGTGCCTCGCCGCTAAAGAACATGATTGACGCAAAGGCGACGCTCGCGGCGTCGGGACATAATCCGAACAAGGCGCTCGGACAGAATTTTTTGGCGGATGCGTCAGCGCTCGAGGCGATAGTTGACGGCGCCTGCATAGACGGAAAAACCGTGCTTGAAATAGGCGCAGGGCTCGGTACGCTTACTGCGGCGCTTGCGGAACGTGCGGAGCGCGTCGTTGCGGTCGAGATAGACAGGTCGCTTGAAACGGTGCTGCGCGGCAACATGGCGCGCTATGATAATGTGCGCCTGATATTTGCGGATTTCTTGAAGCTTGGAACAGGTGAGCTTCGTGAGGCGCTCGGCGGCGGCGAGGTGCATGTCGCGGCCAACCTTCCGTATTATATTACGTCGCCCGTTTCCATGAAGCTTCTGCGATGCGGTCTGCCAATAGAATCAATGACGCTTATGCTTCAAAAGGAGGCGGCGATGCGTTTCTTTGCAAAGCCGTCCGATAAGATATACGGGCCGCTGACAGTGCTTTCGCAGGCGGCGTATGACGCGAAAAAGCTCATGGAGCTGTCGCCCGAGAGCTATTATCCGCGCCCGACGGTTGATTCAACCGTCATACGTCTTGAAAGCAGGCATACTGTTTTGCCGCGCGCTCTCGACGAGATATGCTCGGCTGCGTTTGCTAACAGAAGGAAAACGCTCGTGAACAATCTTGCGTCGTGCCGCGAAAAGGATAAGGTGATTGGTGCGCTCGACTTAATGGGGTTTAAGCATTCGGTGCGCGGCGAGGAGCTTTCTGCGGAGGAATTCATATGTCTTGCGGAGCTATTAGGCGATTGACAGAAGCGCCCGTCGCGGGTATCATAATTTATACTTGATTTGAAGGGAAGCATAGAAATGATTAAAAGAGCAACAGCCGTCCTTATGGCGTGCATAATCCTTCTTTGCGCAGCGGCGTGCGGCGCAAAAAAGAATGCCGATGTTAACGGCAACTCCCCGGAGGATGTAATAAAGCTTGCGTTTAAGGCGTTTAAGGACGTCGACAAGAATGGTATTGAGAAATATTTCTTCGACCAAGTCGGGCATGACAGCGAAGACGGCGTCGGCGTATTTTCGGAGATACCCGAGGATGATGCGTATATAAAGCTTCTGCGTGCGCAGTATTCCAACAATAAGGTGACGATTAACAGCGTGTCGGTAGCGGAGGATGGTAAGAGCGCCGTAGCCGATATAGAGTTTACAACAATAAACCTGAACCTTGCGTACCAGATGTATATAAATGCTGCGAGGCTTGAGGCAAACAGGATCACGACGAAGCGGTCGATAGAGCTCTGGGAAAGCGTATTCAAGGATCCGGAGCTGCCGCTTGTGACTTCCACGGAGGTTATAAAGCTTATGATAGTGAACGGCGCATGGAAGGTTGTTGCCGATTCCGAATTTGAGCTTTTGATAGTCGGCGGCAGCAAGGGAATTGGGAGAGACGAGGAATCGCCGGAAGCTACGATAGACCCGTTTGCGGGCGGCAACGGCTGACAGAGGTAATATATAGCGGAACATGATGCAAACGGCCGCTGCGCAAGCAGCGGCCGTTGCGACTGTCGAAAAAGTGGCGTTTAGCCACTTTTTCGAGTTTTTACGGGTTTCGCCTCTCGCATTCGCTCTCGGGCGGCGAAACCCGCAAAGTACGAAAACCTCCGGGTTTTCATCCGTTTTGACGCACATGTCGTCAAAGCCGGAATTAACCTAAGGGGCTGTGGCCCCTTAACAACCACGGGATTGCTCGACAAGCTGAAACTGCCGCTGCATAAGCAGCGGCAGTTTGTGCGTAGCTTTTTGACAAGCCGAAGCTCAACGCTTTGGCTTGTCGGGGGCGCGGCTCGCGCGCCGAGCTGCGCTCGGCGCATGCGCACTGCGTGCGCGGCTGCCGCAGGCAGCCGCGAGCCGCGCCCCCGGGAAAAAGCGAAGCCCCGTAAAGAGTCTTAAAAAGCTTACAGCTTCTTGAATATGCATCCAAGCGCAAGCAGCGCGTATCCGCCGCACATAAGAACCTCATCGAGGTATTTGACGTTAAACGATATCTTGAGTACGTTGAACGCCAAAAGCGCCCCAAACAGGAAAAGAAGCATCGACATAAGAAAAGTGCCTATTTTGGGTGAGTGCATGATGTTACCTCCAAATTATTATGTATAAAGCGCTATTCTTCATCGGCTATGCCGTCGAAGAGCTGCGCTCCGTCCTTACCGCCGAACATGGGCAGTCCGCCGGAGTTTACCTCGAATGCGAGCCTGAAATACCGCCCGTCTCTCGAATAGAGCATGACGAAGTTTGTGAGGTCGGACGAAAACACCTTGAGTTTTGCGCCGCGGGCGATTGTCGCATCGACATAAACGCCGTTTTCGTTGAGAACTGCGGCCGCTATATTATCCCTTGCGGTAAGGTTGAATTCGGCCTCATCAAAAAAGCTTCTTGCGCAGTCTGTGTAGGGTGTGCGCTCGAGCGCGAAAACGCTTGCGTCAATGCGGTACGGTACGTCGCACCACCAGACGCCGAGTATGCTTGCCTTTGTGCGCAGCGTTATGTCGTTGCTGCCGACGGAGATCATATAGCCGTCGATAGGTTCTGTACAGGCGATTCGTTCGCCGTCAAAGCGCATGGCGATGGTGGTTTGCTTGTCGTTCGACGCCATACTGATGAGCAGCTCGATAAAGGCGTCGGTCTTATCGAGGTCGCACAGCACTGCGCTGAGAAATTCGCCGCATGGCAGCTCTGCGGCGAATGTGTCGTCTGCGTTTATTACGGATACGCGGCATAAGGCATTTGCTGTTTCAATGAGCACCGTATCGTCGCTGCCGTCGCCGTCGAGATCCGCCGAGGCTGTGTCATCGCCCATGAGCCATATCGGCGCGAACGTTGGCACAGGCGTGGACGTCGGCTCCGGCGTCGGAAAAGGCGTGGCGCTTGGGTCGGCGGTTTCCGACGCGTAGGGCGTTGGGCTCGGAGCGGGTGAAGCAAAAAATATGCTGCACGACATAAAGGACAGCGCCGCAAGCAGCGACAGCGATATATAAGCAATGCGTTTAATCATAATCCACCTTTTCGTCGGTTGACATATTTATGCGCGTGTCGAATGCGAGCCTTTCGCTTCCGTCGGCGAGATATATTACGCCGCGCCGCTCAAAACCGTGCTTTTGCAAAAAGCCCTGCATTGTCATGTTATCTCTGTGCGTATCGGCGCGCAGCACCGACACGCCGCGAATCGCCGCCTCGCTCTGGGCCGCTCGAAGCAATGCAAAGGCGAGACCGCCGCCCCTGAATTCCGCCCTGACGGCAAGCCGATGAAGCGTTGCGTACTTTTCGCCTGAAAAGCGCCATTCACCGCCGTATATATGCGCATACGACGGTTCGTCGCCGAATACGAGGGCCATTATGCCAGCAAGCCTTCCGTTCGGCGATTTGGCGACATAAGCGTTGCCGAGCTCTATATCGCGGAGTATTACCGATTCGTTCGGATAGCCGTTCTGCCACTGATCTACTTCGCAGCGGCTGAGATATTTTTGCGCATCACGGACGCAGGCCATCATGCCCGCGATATCGTCGGGAACAGCTTTTGCGACGCTGAAAGCGTCTTTAATGAGGGCCGTCATGGCGCGAGCCAGCAGCCGGGATCGAGCTTGGCGATAAGGCGCGCATTGTTGTACGCCATGCTCAGCGTGAGGCAGGTATGGCCCAGGTATTGGTTGCCGGCGGGGTTTTTGTTCAAAACGAGCGCAAGATCGGGCAGATTCTCGTCCATAAGACATATTGGAATCAGAAGCTGTATTCTGTTTCTGTAATACTGCGGTACGGCAACGCGATAATTTGCGTCGACCATATGCTTTGCGCGCTTTATCGCGCCGTCAAACAGCATCGTTTTGGTCGGGCTTTCGCGCACGGGGCGCGGTATCCTGAAAAAGTTTTCCTCGTCGTTGAAAATATGTGAGTATTGCGGTATTATTTCGCAATTCGTGTCAAATACGAGCTCCTCGGGGTTGTCGAAGTAATCGGCGCGCTTGGGGAACTCGTCTATGCCGAGCCCTGCGAGCTGGAACTGCGTATAGAAGCCGTCGAGGAACCATGTTTGCCTGTTCGGTACGCTGTTTAGCGAGAAAACGGCGTATATCGCCTCATAGAATTTGGTGAAAAGTCCCGTATTGAAAAGGCAGCAGTTTCTCAAAAACAGCACCTTATGCTCATCGTAGACTTTCATGAACGTGTGGGCGATGTAATTTTTTAATATGTCATTGTCATTGCGTCGGCCGTGACTCCATTTCTCGGGCGACAGAAACGCCAGATAATCAATCTTTCCGTCGTAGTCGGCGCAATGGGCAAATTGAAACAGATTCATCGTTTTCTCGCTTTCAAAACATTCATTTCCAGAGCCTTTCGGGATAAACGCCCTGCTCCTTGAGACGTTTTATGGCGGCCACGACCTGCGGCTTGTCATCCTTATGCGTGACGCCGTGCCAACGGTCGGGTGATGTGAGAAGCTTTACTCGTATTGCGCCCTGACCGAGTGCGCGGCGGACTGTTTCGGGGAGGTAATCTTCGCATTTGAGCGGGTTTTCAACGATGGCGGTCTTTAGGAACCGAGGGAAGCTTTCCGACAGCACGTCCAAAAAGCTCTCGTTAAAGCCCCAGAAATTCATCGATACCGTCGCGTCACGGGGTATGGGTATGTATGTTTGGCCATCGTCCTCCGTGTATGCGGCGCCGTCCTCGGTTTTCACGACCTTGGTGCGCTCGTGAATGTCGGAAAGATAGCCGTCCCTGACTTCGCAGATGCCGCGGCTTACGCTGCCGAAATCGGTGAGCGTCTCGGTGACCTTGTAGCCGACGATGGCATGCTCGTTATCGGGATGGGCGGTCGTGAGGAAGTCGTACACCTCTTTGAAAGCGCCCGCGCCGTAGAAATCGTCCGCGTTGAGCGCAGCAAATGGGCCATGTATGACGTCCTTCGCGCAAAGCACGGCGTGCGCCGTACCCCATGGCTTTACGCGCCCCTCGGGAACGGTGAAACCGTCGGGGAGCATCGAAAGCTCCTGAAATGCATACGAAACGTTTACATGTTTTGAAAGCCTGTCGCCGATAGCGGCCTTGAAATCATCCTCGATTGCGTGCTTAATGATGAACACGACGTCCTCAAAGCCTGCCCTTACCGCATCGAATACGGAAAAGTCCATCAATACGTTGCCGTACTCATCCATAGGATCTATCTGCTTCAGACCGCCGTAGCGGCTGCCCATGCCCGCTGCCATAATTACAAGCGTCGGCTTCTTCATAAAATACAGTGCCTCCATGCGTAGTTTTGTGTTTAATTTATTATACATTCAATTTACACGGATTACCAGTGCCATAATCATTGCGGAACGGCAAATGTGCGGCGCGCCGGTGCGCCCGCAGGCATCATTTACGAAAAGTTCATAAAAAATGGCTTTATTCGGTTGCAAGCATCGGCCGATTTGTTATAATTAAACTTAAATGACCATATTGCGTCATTTGCAAACAGCATTTAATGAGGGAGGAAACTCATACCATGATATGCAAGAAGTGCGGAGCTGTAAACGAGGATTATCTCGAATACTGCAAGGTCTGCGCGGAGGAGCTGGAAAAGCCTGCCGAAAGGCCGGAGCCCAAGCGCACGGACTCTAACGGAAGATGGAGCTTTGTGGATGCGCCGAGCTGGCCGAAGCCCGAGCTCAACGCCGACAGCGTTTCAGAAGACGAGGTGACGGCGTATGTGCCGCGCAGAAGTGCGGACAGAATGTCCGGCTATTCGGGGAGCGATGCGACGGCGGGGGCGTATTCGCGCGCGCCGGAGGCCGCGCCGCGCCAAGCGGCCCAGAGGCGCAACAGCGTATCGCGCACATATGATCGTTCGGAAAACGGGCGTATGCGCGGCGAAGAGGCTGATACATACGGCGAGGAAGCCGAACGCAGGCCGCGTTACGACCGCTACGAGGCGGAGCGTGCACCGAGGGCGGCTCGCACTTATGCACAGCAAGGGAACGCTTCACGCTATGCGCCCGTTGAGGAGGACGACGATATCTACCGCCGCCCGTCCGAGGATGCGCAGCATTCGTTTGAGAAGCCCAAACAGATAAAATACGCCGACCCGATAGACGACGACTACTTCTATGACGGCGACGATGACGACGATAACGGCTTTGAGCGCCGCAGATCGCGCTCGGGCGGCCATGGTGCGCTCATCAAGGCGGTAATAATAGGCGTAGCTGCGGTCGCGGTCATAGTCGGAATTGTTCTTTTGATAACGAGCGGCGCGCTTGCGGGCGTTTTCGGGTCGAAGGAAAAGCTCCCGACGATAGAGACGACGACGCTTGATAACGGCGACAGAGCATATCTGCTCACGGTATATGCGAAAAACGGTTCCACGGTAAGGTTTGAGTGCGGTTCGCTCAAGCAGGACGAGACGGTCAAGTCGGGAAACGAGCTTCCGCTGCGCATCCCGGAGGCGATATGGATGCCCACTGAGCCCGTTGACGGCACGGTGGCACAGGTCGTCCCGTCGATAACGGTAATAGACAAGAACGGCGTTGAGACACGTCTTGAGAAATTTATAACGCGCGATGCGTCTATAGTGAAGGCGATAGCGCCCGAGACTTCGGACGCCGACATAAAGAAGGGCGTCGAAATAACGTATGTTCCGATAGCCGTCCCGTCGCTGACGCTTATGGTCGAAAACCCGAGCACGGACACGTTTGAGACGGATCAAAATGTGATAGCCGTAACGGGCAGGATAGACAACAACACCGCCGCCGTATTTGTAAACGACGTTCAGGTGCCGGTTGATGACACGGGCGCGTTCAAGTACGATCTTCAGCTTACGCAGGCGGGCGAAACGACTGTTACTATAGAAGCTCGCAAGGCGGGATATCAGATAGCGAAACGCAGCATAACCGTATTATGCACCGCAAGCGGCCAGGGCGGAGCCACAAAGCCCGATCCGACGATACAGACGGGCAACATAACCATCACGACGACGCAGCTTCGTACAAAGACGGATACGATTACGGTAAACGGTACGACGCTTCCCAACTCGACCGTCGAGGTAGTCGGCGGAGATCTTACGGGGCCCGCAACGGTAGCGGCTGACGGTTCGTTTTCGTTCACGGTCAAGCTTCCGGAGGTCGGCTTTAAGGATCTCACGGTCAACGCAACGTGCAACGGCGCCGTTTCCTCAACGACGGTACACGTTGAGCGCTGCCCCGCCGACTATAAGGAGTTCATCGAAAACTCGCAGGGCCTTGATTATGACAGGTGTGTTTCCAGCCCGAACCACAAGCAGGATTACAGCGTAAAATGCACCGTTTCCGAGATAATCAATGCCGAGCCCTATGTTATCGCAAAGGTGACGTTCGCGAGCGGCAGAGAAGCGTACTTCATCTACTATAACAGCTATGAGGGCGCCGCTGAGATAGAGGCCGGCAAGACTTACAGGATTTGCTGTATACCGAACGGACTTTATCAGGATACGCAGAAGCCGTACCTGTATGTATGGTTCGTGCTTAGCGCATAATAAAAAGCCTTATTAAAAAATGCCGAAAGCCGGCGGCGGGGTGTTTTGCTCCGCCGCCGTGGCGTAAACGGAGAAACAAATATGAAAATGTGGGCAACAATAATAAAAAATCACAAGCGAATCGCGGAGGCGACGGAGGAGCTTGCGGAAAAAAAGCCGTCCGACGTTAAGCGCTGGACGGATGCGATAGACGCGGTCTGCAAAGAGCTTGATCTGCCGCGCCCGGTGATGCTTTCAAAGCATGAGCGGGATCTTCGGCAGTTTTCGCATGTTGTGTTCAAGCCTTCGGATTTTATTGAGCCTGTAGCCTTCGATACGTTCGAGCTTACGCTTTTTTACGAAAAAAAGAAAGAAGAGCCGGCTGAATAAAAGAAGATCCGCAGCTGTTCGCCATATGAAAAAGCGATTTGCGCTGCGGCGCGAATATGATATGAAATCATGCTTCGGGTTTCGCGCCCGCTTGATATGTTAATGCATATTTACAAGAATCAGTATTTTTTTAAATTTATAAATTTACCAATCGTTTTTTTGCATTGACACACATGCCGCGACGCACAATATGCATATCAAACATTAAGGAGAGATACGCATGGATACGCTTTCGCTTATTCTACTCATCATAGGCGCGTTGAACTGGGGCCTGATTGGTATATTTCAGTTTGACGTTGTTGCCGCCATATTCGGCGGAATGAGCACTGTCGTTGCGAGGATAATATACACGCTCGTAGGTCTTGCAGGGATATGGGGCATTTCGCTCCTGTTCCGTCGCGACGGCATTCGTCACGCGCACCGAAACGGCGACGCCGACTGATGTAAGGACAAAGCTTGAAGAGCTGAGGCAGACCTCCGCGCCGTCAGGCGCGGAGGTCTGCTTAAATGTGCGTAAGCGTAAAAAGAATTTTACGGAGGATTTTTGAAAATCGGCGTAAATGCTTTTTTATCAAAATAATACGACTTACGGCCACGTCTTATGTAAGCGCGGCCGTTTTTTCTAATCTGAATAAAGCGTGTGCAGAGCGGAAATTAAAGCTTATTCCCCTTGACCGCGGCAAGCTTTCTTGAACGTCTGTCCTTGACCTCTTGAGCCATGGGCTGAATGTTGCCTGCCTTCATAAGCGCCCAGCGCGTACACATAGGCCCAAACAGCTCGTAAATAAGAACGCTGAAAAGAACTATGTTCTTGATGAGCGCACCGTCTGTCCTGCCGAGCGACGAGGCCGTCACGCACATGCCCAGAGCAACGCCCGCCTGCGGCAAAAGCGTTATGCCGAGATATCTTTTTACGTTGCTGTCGCAGCGCGTCATGGCGCAGCTTCCGTAGGCGCCTATGTATTTACCCGCGGAACGCATGATTATGTATATGGCGCCTATCAGTATTACGGCGCCGTCCTTGAACACGCTTAGCTCAAGCTCCGCGCCGCTCAGCACGAAAAAGAGCGCGTATAGCGGCGCGGTCCACTTATCGGCCCTATCCATGAGGTCGGAAGCGAGAGGGCATATGTTGCAAAAAACGGTTCCGAGCATCATGCAGACGAGCAGCGATGAAAACGAGACGCGCACAGGGCCTATATCGAACGAAAGCATGGACAGCGCAACGGTCAGCACAACGAAAGCTATTGTGAGCGAAAGACGGTTCGAATTGGAAAAAAACGTCTTTTCAAGCTGAGTCAGCACCCAGCCGAGAGCGCTTCCGAGAACGAGCGAAAGCACTATTTCAATCATGGGGTTTACGAGCACCGAAACCGGGTCCGTGCGGCCGCTTACCATCGACTGCGCAATGCCGAACGATACCGCGAACACGATGAGACCGACGGCATCGTCGAGCGCAACGACGGGAAGCAGTATATCGGTGAGCTTGCCCTTTGCCTTGTATTGGCGTACGACCATGAGCGTAGCGGCCGGGGCGGTGGCAGTGGCAATCGCGCCGAGCGTTATTGCCGCGGGGAGCGACAGCTTGTCGGGTGCAATGAGGTGGAATATTATGAGCGCGACATCAACAAATATCGCCGCCGCGAGCGCCTGCAGCACGCCTACGGCAAACGCCTGCCTGCCTATCGTTTTGAGCTGTGAAACCTTGAACTCGCTTCCTATCGAGAAGGCGATAAATCCGAGCGCCACGTTCGATATCGAGCTGAGTCTTTCGACCGACTCGGACGAAGAAAAGCCTATGCCATCGATGCCGAGCGCGCCGAGACAGTATGGACCTATTGCAACGCCTGCGATGAGGAAAGCCGTCACATCGGGGAGATTGAGTTTAAGATATTTGAATACGCGCGTCATCATCAAACCTATGAGAAGCGCGATTCCCACGGAAAGCAGTGCCTCCATAAAATAAACCTTCTTTTCGGTAAAAATGTGCGGCGGGAGACTGCTCCCGCGCACAAATTTGAATCATAATACTATTTATATGTATTGTCAATCAATCGCCGACCATTATTTTCAGTATTTCGACGTCCGTTTCGCGCATACCTTCGCGTGCCATGCGGCCGACGTTTGCAATTGTATTGTCGACGCCCTTGGTGACGATGCCGTCGCCGCCCCAGAACTGGTTGCCGTTTTTGAAAAGCTCGTAGCCGAATATGCCCGCGTCTACCGCAGCGGCGATTTTGGCGGCGCACGAGGGCTTTGCGCCGTCGCAGACCATACCGGAAACTATCGCGAGCGCGTTGACTATCGTGTGGGATATCTCTTCATACCGGCCGCCGCAGAGGTAGGCGATGCCCGACGCTGCGCCGCAGCCCGCGCTGACAGCACCGCAGAAAGCCGAGAGCCGTCCGATGCCCGTTTTCTGGTGTATTGTGATAAGGTTTGATACGATAAGCGCCCTGAGCAGCTTTTCTTCGCCCGATCCAAGCTCGCGGGCGTATTCTATGACGGGCAGCGACGCCGCCATGCCCTGATTTCCGCTTCCCGAAACGATTATGACGGGCAGCTCGCAGCCGCTCATCCTTGCATCGCTCCCCGCCGCGGCCGCCGCTTTGGCGCGTATCCTTATATCGCTCCCGTATGAATTAAGGAGCGTTTTCCCGACGTTCGCGCCCCAGTTTCCGCTCAGGCCTTCGCGGGATATGGCGCTGTTGAAAGCGATTTGGCGCTTCAAAACAAATTCGAGCTGTGAAAGGTCTGTCGTATCGGCAAACTCGATTATGTCGGCCACGTTGAGAACATGCCTGTCTGTAAGTCCCGTCGATTCGTCGCTGACTACGCCCGCCTTTGAGAGCACTTCGCCGTTTCTTTCGACGAGAACTATGTTTGTATGGTAATTTGATATGACGGCTCGCGCGGTGTCGTTTTCGCCGAAAACCGTTATATCTATATAGAAATTCGGACAGCCGCACGCAAGCCGAACCGTAATGTCGGCTTCTTTCATGTACTGAGCAATCAGCGGCGCTTTCTCGGGAGGTATTCTTTTGAGCACCTCGAGCACTGCGCTTTCATCGCCTGCGACTATACCAGCGGACACAGAAGCGGAAATGCCGGTCAATCCGCCTGTGTTAGGCACTATGACGCTTTTGACGTTCTTGATTATGTTGCCGCTGACTTGAACGACGCATTTTTTTGGTATACTGCCGAGCGTTTTTCGAGCGACGGCGGCGCAGTAGGCGAGCGCCACGGGCTCGGTGCAGCCTTGAGCTGGCACCAGCTCTTCTTTTAATATTTTTATGTAAGTGTTGTTTATTGCGTCCGTAAGCATTTTTGTTTCCGCCTTTCGTGTGTTAACAGCATTATACACTTTTTGCCCGACAAATTGTACTGCCGGCTGACAACGTTGCGCTGTCGTGCTATACTTTAGATATGAAAAACAAGTCAAAAAGAGATTTCGCCGTGCGATTTTTCGTGCTTTTGGGCGTGGCCGTCATAATACTCGCCGCTGCGCTTGCGCTTTGCCATATCGGCGGACTTGGCGCAAAGCCGCAGCTCAACATATCCTGCGGCGTAGTTATAGATGCGGGCCACGGCGGCGCAGACCCGGGAGCGATATCGACGATATCGGGGGCGCATGAGGACGATATGAATCTGCGCGTTGCCGAGGCGCTTGAAACAGAGCTTGAATCGCGGGGAATACTCGTATTCATGACGCGCTCGGACGGCGAAGCCGTAGGCGCCACGAAGCAGGACGATATGGCTTTTCGCCGTGAATTTACGAATTCAAGCGGCGCAGCGGCGTTCGTGAGCATACATATGAATTCTTTTCCCGACAATCCGAGCGTTTGGGGGCCGCAGGTGTTTTATGATGAAAACTCCGCGAGCTCGCGCGCGTTTGCGGCGATAATCCAAGATAAGCTTAACGCCATTACGGGCGGAGCACGTCAAATAAGTGCGGACGATCTGTATGTGCTGCGAGAAGCGCCCATGCCCGCGGTGCTTATAGAGTGCGGCTTTATCACGAACGCCGATGAGGAGGCGCTCCTGCACGATGAGGAATATATACAAAGCTTTGTTTGTGCCGTTGCTGACGCGCTTGAAGCATTTTTCGGGTAAAATGTTCGTTCGGCGCGGCATTGTGGTATAATTCGATTATGCTGAATGAGTTTTCGCTCGGCGATACCGTTATGATGCGTAAGCCTCATGCATGCGGAGGCAACGCATGGGTAATAACGCGAACGGGCGCCGATATAAAAATCAAATGTGTAAAATGCGGCCGCGTAGTCATGCTTGACAGATGCGACTTTATTCGCGCCGCAAAAAAGAGGCTTTCCGAAGGGGGTAACGATAATGAAGGATAACCGTCCCGATAAAAAGACCATGAAGGGATACTACAAGGCGGCGGACGAAGTACACAAGCACGATAAGGGCTATAACAAAATCGGAAACATTCAATACGTTATAAGCCTTGCGCTTGTTATAATCATTGCGCTGTCGCTCAGGCTTTTTGTCACCGAGCCGACGCGCGTTTCGGGCGACTCGATGCACCCGACGCTTCTTAACGGCGAAAGAATGTTTGTAGACAAGACGAGCTATCTTTTCAACGAACCAAAGCGCGGCGACATAATCATATGCTACTATCCGAACCACACGGCGTCATGCGTGAAGCGCGTGATTGCCCTCCCGGGCGAAACGGTCTGCGTAATGGACGGGGTCGTATATGTGAATGACGAGCCGCTTGATGAGAGCGAATATTGGAACGACTATGTTTTTTATAACACATGGCCTGTCATCGTACCTGAGAAATGCGTGTTTGTGATGGGCGATAACAGGAACGAAAGCCTTGACAGCAGAAGCGCCGAAGTCGGGCCGATACCGTATAATCGAATCGTAGGACGCGCGCGCAGCGTTATTTGGCCGCTTTCGAGCTTTAGAAGCCTTGCGCTAAAAAACGAGATATGACGGAAAACAGGCCGACAAGGACAGAGGAATATGCTTTGTGCCGCAAAAAGGCGGCCGCATGGGGAATATTGGCCGCCGTACTCATATGCGCGGCTGCTGTGTCGCTCATATTTACCGTAATATTTAAGCCGCTTCGAGTGTTTGACGAGGGCATGAGCCCTATGCTCGAGCCGAATGACGTAATTCTTGTAAGCAGGCTGTCGAAATATATCACGCGCCCGGTCAGGGGCGATGCCGTTGCGTTTAAGGATAAAGAGACGGGTGCCGTGCGCATAGGGCGCATAGTTGCGCTTGGGGGCGAAGCCGTCCAAATACAGAACAGGCGCGTCTACATCAACGGGCAGCTTCTTGACGAACGCACATATGTCGCCGATTTTGACTGCGAGGACATGGAGTCTTTCACCGTACCCGAAGGGAGTGTATACATTTTGTGCGATGCGAGGAGCTTCGCAACGATTTCACCTGAGCGTGCCGCCATACCGTGCGGCGACATAATAGGCGTGATAGTAATGCGGCTTGCTCCCATAGACAGGCTGAACGTGTTTGTTCGGGCGAGATAGAAAGGCCTTCCCGGAACGAACCTTAAATTGGCAGAAGAACGTAATTAAGAAAATGCGGCGCAGGTTTTATCGCGCAGTCGTTGCGGTTATATCCAAAAACAAGCCGTGGAAGGGCAGCTCCTTTTTACTTGAAAACATGTTATTACGCTGATAAAATATGCGTATGACGAGCTATGTTGAAATAAAAAGAAAGCTGTCGCTTGCCGCCGTCGCCGCCGCAGCGCTTGTTTTATTATATGCATTCAGTGCGTTTGCGGCGGATGAAGCGTTTGTCGGCGCGCCTGCGGATGAGGTGACGTACTCGCCTCAAAGAACGATATGGTTTGACAAGGGCACGATACCGCATGATGGCAACGTATTCGCGCTCGGGCAGCCGTTCTGTGCGGGAGGGACTGTGTACAGCTTATCGCCGATTAAGGATGTAATCGTGAAAATATCGGACGCAGTGAGCGGCAGGACGCTCATATGCGTTGAAGCGAGAGGCAAGGACCTGGGCAAGTACGAGTACAGCCTTTCGGGATATGCGGGCAGCATTAACAGCCGGATTAAGTTTTCAAAGCTCAATAAAGGCCGAAAGCGCATAGAGGTGATCTGTTCAAACGCCGACGAAACAGACGCCGTGCTCTGGAAGGCCGATTTTTTTGTGGAAAAGTTTGGCAAGCTTGCAAAAAACGTTATTCACAACAACGGCTATAACGTGCTCCGCGATTTTTTCGGCGATGACTCCTTCCTTTTTTCGTACAGGGTCGACGCAAAGGGCTCACGCCATATAATAGTCGACCAAAAATGGATAAACGAAAACATAGTGACAATGAAATACGGCGGTAAAACGCTCCGCGTCAACCGCCGCGCGTATGATAATTTCAAACGCGCCTTTGAGCATGTGGATAATACGTTTGTGCGCGTCGATTATGAGACCGGATCGAGCGGCGTTTTTGCGCTCAGGCAGCTTATACGCAAAAACGGCGTGGGCGGCGCATTTGTGCCGCGCTTTCAACGAAACTCGATGGATAAAATAAGCCACCACAGCTTTGGCACATGTATCGACATAAACCCGTCGCTCAAAATAAACACCAAGGACACATACGGTGGCGCCGAAGGGACGGACAGAAACTGGAACGCCATATCGTCCGCACTGTCCAAGCTTGAGTATATAGGGATACGTCCCGAAAACGGAAAAAGCGTCTACTGCTTCAGGTATGACGGTAAAAAGCCGCGCGGGCTTGTTCCCGATGCGCTGAATAATTATTTTCTTTTCGAGCTTGCGTTCAAGCGGGAGGGGTTCTTCTGGGGAGGATACTTCGGAAGAAGCGTCGATGCGATGCACTTTACGCTTACGGAGCCGAACGACTCTCATATGACATACCCAAGATGGTCGGACGCGACGCCGGATCATGCGCCCGTGGATCTCGTCGGCCTGTATGCAGAGGATATAAACCCATATCCATGCTGCTTGCAGGAGAAATAGCATGCCGTATCCGGTATGATGTGAAAATACGGGGGATCTATGAAAAATAAAAAAGAACGTGTTTATTATTACCGCGATGAGCTGAACGATGATTTCGCGGAGAACAATATTAAAACAAAGCCTTTGAGCGAGCGCTACATATTCACGGACGACAGCTTTTTCGGCCGCGTAGGGGAATTTGTCGTATATCGCATTATTGCGCAGCCTCTTGTGACGGCGTTCATAAAGCTCGTATGGCTTCAGCGCTTCAAGAACAGGCGGGTTATGAAGGAGCTCAAGGGCGGCGCGTTTATATACGCAAACCACACCGGCGACGTCATCGACGCTTTTATACCGAATTTCGTATGCTACAGGAAGCATAACCACATAATTGTCGGGCCGGATGCAATGTCGATAAAAGGCTTGAACGGACTGCTGCGCATGCTTGGCGCGATACCAATCGGCTCATCCGTGAAGCAGATGGGGCAGATGATGGAATGCATAGACAGGCGGATAAGCGAAGGGCGGCTTGTGACGATATATCCCGAGGCGCACATATGGCCGTATTATACGCGCATACGCCCTTTCCCCGCAGCGTCGTTCAGATACCCCTGCAAAAGCGGCACGCCCGTTTATACTATGACGACGTGCTATAAAAAGCGCGCCGTCGGGAAGCTGCCAAAGGCTGTTACATGCGTTGACGGCCCGTTTTTTCCGAAAGAAGAGCTTCCGATAAAGCAGCGTATGCAGGCGCTCCGCGATGAGTGCTATGCGGCGATGTGCCGACGCGCCGAAGAAGAATCCGATTATGAATATGTAAAGTATGTGAAGCTTCCCGAGGAAAAGGAATGAGCTTATTTTGCATACCGCGAGATGTCCGTGAGCTCTATGCCCGTGTAATAGTGGGTTAATATCTCGTCGAACGTTGCCCCGTCGCGCGCCATGGCGTTTGCGCCTTGCTGACTCATTCCAACGCCGTGGCCGTAGCCAATCGTCTTTATGCGCACTTTTTTTTCAGCGAATTCGAGAGTGAAGTTTGCGCTGTTTAACCCAAGCGCAGTCCTGAATTCGCGCCCCGACATAACGGCGCCGCCCACCTTTACGCTTTTGACGCGTCCGCTGTCGAACCGTGAAACAATGCTTACCTGCTTTTCGAGCTTTGAGGCGGAAAGGCCCGCTTTTTTGCAGCTTGCGTTGATTGCCTTTGCAAAGCGCGAGCGCGATATTTCTGTAACGGAGCTGAATTTTGACGAGTCCTCCTCCCCGGGGCTGCACACGCTTTTAAGATACGGCTGCGCCTGCGAAAACACGTTTTGCGAATCCTCGGTGTAGCCTCCCGATGTCGAGTGATACAGCGCTTCTATTGGTTTCCCGTCATAGACGGCTATTATTCCGCTCGTATTTTCGGCGGCGCTCATAACCTTGGAGCGGTATTCGTCATAGTCGCCGCCCCAGCGTGAGCGCATTGAGTCGCTGCTTAAAAAGGCCTGGCAGCAAGTGCTGTCGGTGCAAACGTCGCAGCCGTTCGAACAGCCCGTCCCGCCAAAGAGCTTCATGCGCCGCACTGCGAACGTCCTCGCCGCCACAGCCTGCGCCTTCAACGCCTCGTCCTTAAATGAGGCGGGCATTTCCGCCGCCACGACATGCCCTATGTAGTCCTCAAGCTCCATGTGCAGCTTTTTGCCCGAACTGCGGTCAAATACATCTATATATACGCTTTTTGATTTATCGCCGGGCTCTATTTTCAAGCAATCGCTGTCGCAGCCATCGTCATCCTTGTCGCCGCATTTTCGCGCGAATACACATCCGCGTATCGCAAGCACGGCAAGCGACAGCGCAAGAAGCAGCAATATGAACCTTTTTATATCGATCCTCCAGTGCATACGATATTTTATGCCGCTGCGGGCATAATAATGAGCCGTGCTGTACAGAACCGGAGAGCGCGCCGGAAAAGGAGTTTTTCTTGTATTGCGTACGCCGATATTGTATAATATTAATGGAAGCGACGCCTTTTGATAATAATGATACGAAAGGGGAAATATGTCATGGATTTCATTCTTCAATATCTTGCGGGATGGAATGTAGCGGCGCTTATATGCCTTATTGTCGGAGTGGCGCTGCTGATGGTGGAGATGTTCACTCCCGGTTTCGGATTGTTCGGCTGCATGGGCATAGTCGGGCTGATTGCTGCGGTGATATTAAGCTCGGATTCGCTGCTCGACGCGCTTGTCACGACGGTGATACTAATAGTCGTGTTGGGACTTATAGCTTTTCTTGTGCTGCGCTCGGTCGGACACGGCGCGTTTTCGCGCTCGCCCATGGTGCTGAATGAAAAGGTTGATTATGATTCGGACTCGCATCTTAATGAGGACAGGGACACGCTGCTCGGCAAAAGCGGCAAAAGCGTAAGCCCGCTTCGTCCCGCAGGCAGCGCCGAAATATGCGGCAGACGTGTCAGCGTTATTACGGACGGCGAGTTTATACCGGAAGGCGAGAGCGTGACCGTGACGGAGGTGCGCGGAATGCGCGTGCTCGTCAGGCGCACAAGCGACGTATGCGATAATATGCCGCAGAATGACGACGGGACGGAGAGAGCGTAATGCATTGCAAAAAATGCGGCACGTTTTATTCGCGCTCGAGCGGAGAATGCCCGCGCTGCGCCGCCAAGCACGAAGGCGAGGAACGGGACGAGCGCCCCGTGCCTAAGGAAGAGGTAAAGCGCTCATGGATTCTGCTGATAATAGCCATACCCGCGTTTATAGGCTTTTTCTATTTTATGTTTTTCATGATTGAGCTTATGGCCGCGCGATAAAAAACAAAGGAGACAGGACGAATTATGATGGAATTTTTTTTGACCGCAGCAATTAACACCGTTGCTCTCGTGGCGATAATAATTGCCGCACTCATATTTGTGATTGTGTTTTTGACGTTCTTCCCGATAGGCCTCTGGATATCTGCCGCGGCATCGGGCGTACACGTTGGAATATTCCAACTCGTGGGCATGAGAATAAGGAAGGTAGTACCGCAGCGCATAGTGAACCCTATGATAAAGGCGACGAAGGCGGGGCTTAAGCTTTCCATAAACAAACTTGAGGCCCACTACCTTGCGGGCGGAAATGTCGACCGCGTCGTGAATGCGCTCATTGCTGCGCAGCGTGCCGGCATACCGCTCGATTTTGAACAGTCGTGCGCGATAGACCTTGCGGGCCGCGACGTACTCAACGCAGTCCAGATGAGCGTTAATCCGAAGGTTATCGAAACGCCGATTATAGCCGCCATAGCCAAGGACGGAATCGAGCTTCGCGCAAAGGCAAAGGTTACGGTTCGCGCGAACATAGATCGTCTTGTGGGCGGTGCAGGTGAAGAAACCATAATCGCCCGCGTCGGCGAAGGCATAGTTACGACGGTTGGCTCGTCGATAAGCCATAAGGACGTTCTCGAAAACCCCGACAGCATATCGCGTACGGTTCTCGGAAAGGGCCTTGACTCGGGTACGGCGTTTGAAATACTGTCGATAGACATTGCTGACGTCGACGTCGGAAGAAACGTTGGCGCACAGCTCCAGATTGACCAGGCAGAGGCTGATAAGCGCATCGCTCAGGCAAAGGCGGAGGAGCGCCGCGCCATGGCCGTCGCACAGGAGCAGGAAAACAAGGCGGCGGTTCAGGGAATGCGCGCAAAGGTCATAGAGGCCGAGGCGGAGGTTCCGCAGGCAATCGCGGCGGCATTCAGAAGCGGAAAGCTTGGCGTGATGGATTATTACAACATGAAAAACGTTATGGCGGACACGGCAATGCGTGAATCTATAAGCAGCACGGCTGTGCGGCCCGAGACAAAGAAGGAATAACAAGCTTTCTGTAACGAACGGAGGTGATGCGGATGGAGTTTGCATTCTGGTTTTTTCTGCTTATAGCTGCCATAGTATCGATATCCGTAAAGGCGGGGAAGCAGGCCTCCGCTAAAACAAAGAACGGCGCGCCGCAAAGGAACGCTTCGTCGAGGCAGAACGGGCAATTCTTCCCGAGCGATGCGGCGGGAGATGTATTTGACGGCGCCGCGAACGGCAAACAGACCGAAGCGGGCGGACAAGGTCTCGGACGAAGGCCCGAGCTTGCGCCGCGCGTAGGGAATACACACACTGCACGGCCCGCGCAGAATGAAATGAAGCCGTCGATACATGCTGTGACGACGGCGCATGTCGATGCGGCGAATGCGACGCGCCATATTGTGCATCCCTCGGCGTTGGACGGGCATGTGCATACGGAATCGAGCATGAGCGGCGCTTTCAGCGATTGTGAGCCGTATATTATGCCCGATGCTAATGAAAACAAGGGTTCTGCCGACCGTGATGCGGGCAAGGCGGAGCGCGAAACCGACAGCAACGGGTTTGCATCGCTCTTTTCCGACCGCGACAGCATTATAAGGGGCATGGTGATGAGCGAAATCCTTTCGCCGCCGCTTGCGCTAAGACAGCGTCACAGATAACGATAAAAGGAGGCCGAAGACCGCTTTTCGGCGGCCTTCGGCCGGTATGTATGCATGAAAAAAGCTTTTGCGATTATATCATCGATACTCAACGCGGCGCTTGCCGCATTGTTCTGCATATGGCTTTTCGGCCAAAATCGGCTTGAAACGGTATGCGTAATGGCGGCGGCTGTCTGCACGCTGCTTTTTGCGTTTTTGATGACGCTTTTCGTTAAAAAGCTGCTCGAGGATTGGTTTTCAAGCGAAATCGAGTATGTGGAGACGGAGCCTCTGCGGCGGAACCGCTTTGATATACGACACCCATGGCTTAAAATAGTTGTTTACATGGTCTTGAGCAGAATTGCCATACTCGTGCTTGCATATCTTATAGACCTTTGGGCAAACGGCTATTCCGGCGGAATATTCGATACGATGCGCCGCCTGTGGCTGAGGAGCGATTCTCCGAGCTATCTTGGCATATCAGAGCGCTGGTATGTCACCGATGGCGACCCGATGTATCATATCGTGTTCCTGCCGTTCTACCCGTGCGTAATAGCCGTATTCAATCTCATAACGCACTCGAGCTTTGCTTCTGCGATGCTCGTGTCGTCGCTTTCATCTGTCGGGGCGGCGATAATGCTGTATGAGCTTGCGGCGATAGACCACGACAGGCGTTTCTCGATGCGCGTTGTCAAATACATGTTCATACTTCCCGCGGCGTTCTTCTATGTTTCGCCTATGACGGAGGGGCTTTTCCTGCTGCTATGCGTGAGCTGCATGTATTTTATACGGCGCAGGAAATATCTGATAGCCGCACTGTTCGGAGCTCTTGCATCGTTTACGCGTTCCCCGGGAGTTGTTCTTATTGTGCCCATGGTTATTGAGGCCGTCAAGGATATAGTCAACGCCTACAGAACGAAAACACGCCGCAAAGCCCGACTGTGGCTTGAGCGCGTGTTCGCGTGCCTTATAGTTCCGCTTGGGTTTGCGGGGTATCTGCTTGTTAACTATGCCGTGTGGGGCGATCCGTTTAAGTTTATGCAGTTTCAGCGCGAGCATTGGAGCCAGCAGCTCGGATACTTCTTTAACAGCGCGTCGTATCAGACACATTACTTTTTACTGCGGCTTGACGAAAGCGACCTTCGCTCGGCGTGGGGGCTTTGGTTTCCGAACCTGTTCTGCATATTCGCTTCTCTAATTGTAATGCTGCCAAATGCAAAACGCATGAGGGCGTCATATACGGGCTATTTTCTTGCATACTTTGTCATGACTATAGGGCCGACGTGGCTGCTGAGCGCGCCGCGCTATCTGACGGCAGCGTTCCCGATAGCTTTTGCGATGGCTTACATGACGCGCGGGAAAAAAGCCGATGCTGCCGCGACTGTCGTTTGCGCGGCGCTGCTTGTTTTGTATTTGAGCGCAAACGTGCTCGGATTCCCGGTCTATTGAATACGGAGGCATTATGAGAAATATACTTATCGTTGTTGATATGCAAAACGATTTTATCGAAGGTGCGCTTGGCTCGGCGGCAGCAAGAGCGGTTGTGCCGGCAGTTGCGGCCAAGACGGCCAAGGCAAAGGAACGCGGCGATACCGTTGTGTTTACGCTCGACACACATGCGGACGACTATCTTTCGACGCACGAGGGAAGGCTGCTGCCCGTGAAGCACTGCATAAGCGGCACATGGGGGCACGAGCTTCAAAAGGATATAAGGCCGTTTGCGGGAGAGGGCGCAATAATCGTTAAAAAGCCGTCGTTTGGCTCGTTTGAGCTGATTGATGCGCTGAAACCCATTGCCGACGGCGAAACGTCTTTCGAGCTTTGCGGCCTCTGCACAGACATATGCGTTATAAGCAACGCCCTGCTCCTGCGCGCCGCGTTTCCCGAAAACGACATATTTGTCGATGCTGACGCCTGCGCGGGAACGACGCCCGCCGCGCATGAGGCCGCGCTCGCCGCAATGCGCTCGTGCCATATTGCCGTTTTGAGCAAATAAGCGCCGAAAGGGCTTGAAACCGCGGCGCTTTAAGGCGTATAATCAATGAGACGAAGCAAATGCTTCCAATAATACTCTTTAGGAGATAAAAATGGAAAAGTACGTTGAATCGCTTGGAATCATCGCGCCTAAGGCTGTTTATCACAACCTTTCACCCGCAAAGCTTGTCGAGAAAGCGCTCGAACGCAAGGAAGGCAAGCTGACCGCAACGGGCGCACTTCTTGTCACCACAGGCAAATACACGGGCCGTTCGCCTGACGACCGCTTTGTCGTCGACGTTCCGTGCGTACATGACGATATCGACTGGGGCAAGGTAAACATGCCCATATCGCGCGAAAAGGCCGACGCGATTTACAACAGAATCGTAAGCTATCTCCAGGGCAGGGAAATATTTATATTCGACGGCTTTGCAGGCGCAGATCCGCACTATGCGCTGTCAGTGCGCGTCATAAACGAGCTTGCGAGCCAGAACCTTTTCATTCATCAACTGCTTGTGAGGCCGACTAAGGAGCAGCTTGAGAGTTTTGAGCCGGGCTTCACAATAATCGCCGCGCCCGGGTTCAAGTGCATCCCCGAGGTTGACGGCGTGAACTCCGAGGCGGCGATAATAGTCGACTTTGAGAAGAAGCGCGTCATAATTGCAGGCAGCAGATACGCGGGTGAGATAAAGAAGAGCATATTCTCTGTTATGAATTATTTGCTTCCAAAGCGCAACGTTTTCCCGATGCACTGCTCCGCAAACATAGGCGCGGATGGCGACAGCGCCCTTTTCTTCGGCCTTTCGGGTACAGGCAAGACGACGCTTTCAGCCGACCCGAACCGTATGCTGATAGGCGATGACGAACACGGCTGGTCTGCCGACGGCGTATTTAACTTTGAAGGCGGCTGCTATGCAAAGTGCATAAACCTCAGCCGCGAGAACGAGCCGCAGATATGGAACGCCATAAAGTTCGGCACTCTCGTTGAAAACGTGATAATGGACGACGAGACGGGCGAGCTTGACTACAGCGATTCTTCCCTCACGGAAAACACGCGCGCGGGCTATCCCGTAACATACATACCCAACTGTGCCATACCCGGCATAGGCTCGCACCCCAAGACGGTAATATTCCTTACCGCCGACGCGTTCGGCGTATTGCCCCCTGTGGCAAAGCTCGATAAGAACATGGCGATGTACCACTTTGTTTCGGGCTATACCTCAAAGCTTGCCGGAACTGAGCGCGGCATTAAGGAGCCGCAGACGACTTTCTCGACATGTTTCGGTGCGCCGTTCCTTCCGCTCCACCCATCGGTGTACGCACAGATGCTCGGCGAACGTATAGAGGAGCATAACGCTAACGTATACCTCATCAATACGGGCTGGAGCGGCGGACCTTACGGCGTCGGCAAGCGCATGAGCCTCAAATACACGCGTGCGATGGTCACGGCCGCTCTCACGGGCGCGCTTGAGAAGGGCGAATTTACGCTCGACCCGATATTCAACGTTATGATTCCCAAGACCTGCCCCAATGTTCCGGACGAGATACTAAACCCGCGCGAGGTATGGGCGGACAAGGCGGCGTATGATAAGCAGGCGAAGGATCTTGCGAAGCGCTTTGTTGAGAACTTTAAAAAGTACGATAATATGCCGCAGCATATTATCGACGCCGGTCCGAAGGCATAAACCGACCTAAACAGCACATCAAGAGCGTCCGCACCTTTTGGGGCGGACGCTTTAAATTAAACGAACTTGTTGATTTTCCATGCTCAATGGCGTATACTCCGTTGCGCCGTCGGCAGCCGTTATGACGTACCCTTCGGCTGCTTTGGGGCACCATGCCAAAAATTGATTATCCGATGGGAAGAGTTCACTCATCACGACGCTTATGATCCCGCCGTGCATGACAACGAGCGAGTCGCGCCCGCCGTGCAGCACATCGTAAAAAGCGGGAATAACACGCTCGGCAACGTCATGCCTGCATTCGCCGTCAGGGCAGCGAACGAGCCCCGTCTTGTCGTCCAACCAACGCGAATAGCGCTCGTCATCCTTGAGGTCGTAATACGTTTTTTGCTCAAAGCTGCCGAAATTCATCTCACGAAAGGCGTCGATTGCTTCGTGCTCCGCATCGCCGTATATGATTCGAAGCGTCTCCTCGGTGCGGCGCATACCCGATGTAATCAGCCTGATGCCGTCCTTTTTCGGATAAAGCCCTGCATCGCGCTTCATCTCAACGTCGCGCACGCCGTTTTCGCTCAAGGGAACATCCCACGTCCCGGCGTACCTTATCTGCTCATTTGCGATGCTTATCCCATGCCTGATTAAATATATTTTCACTTTATCACCTGCGGCAAGCCGCAAAAAATCCTTATAACGCGTTCCGCACTTCGTGCCAGCATGGCGCAGACGCGGCCGACGCATTCGCGCCATTCACGAACATCTGCGTCAATCGGTACGACGCCGCAGGAGATGTCGTTCACTATGATTATTGCGCCGTCGAGCTCGCTTTTTAGTGAAGCAATGTATTTTTCCGACTCAAGTCCCGACTTCATGCGGTTGAATATCAGCTTTTCAAGCTCGTATACGATGTGCTTGGATGTATCGATGTACGTTTCGTTTTCGCAGAAAAATACGTCGCCGTCGGTGAGCAGGTATTCGTTTTTTGCGTATTCGAGTTTTCCCTGATACGCGCCTCCGATTATAAGTATCATATTATGCTCCTCAGTATGCAAAGCGCCGTCAAGGCGCATGTTTCGCCGATCGTTATCGACCAGCCGGCGATATCGCCGCTCATTCCCTTCAGCGACGGGCAGGCGAATGCGAGTGCGCAGGCCATACCGAATACCTCTGCGGCTATCGGTAATATGGCAGCCGCGCCGCTGAAAGCTATGACCGCCGTGCAAGCCGCTGCGAGCGTTATGATGAGCGCAATGAGGTACGGCGTATTTTTCTGCCGCTCCATCTTTGCGTAAGCACTATGGCCGAGCGGCCTTATGTACATCATTGCGATGGCGGCGGCAATGCGCGAAACAACGGGTATAGCGGCGAGCGTCACGAGCGTCATGACGCTTTTGTCGAGCGAAGCGGCCGAAGCGAATGAAAAGAGCGCCGTCACCGTAAGGGTGATTATCGCAAATGAACCCGCGTGAGAATCCTTCATTATCCTAAGCCGTTCCTCAAGCGTTCGCCACGAAAACACTGCATCCGCCGTATCCATAAGTCCGTCAAGGTGTATGCAGCCCGACATTATGTGCGGAAGCGCCGCGAGCAGTGCGCCCGATAAAAGCGCGGGCAGGCGCAGCAAGAAACAGCCGTAGCATGCGGCGGCCCATACGACGCCAATGAAAAGACCGACCACGGGCAAGCACGCGAGCTGCATGCGGCGCGCCCCGTCGTCCCATCTGCACGGGAGCGGGAACACCGTAAACATCGAAAAAGCCATGCTCAAGCCGCTTAAAAAACGCTTCATACTATAAGCTCCCCTTTGTGGATATAGGGCGTGCCTGCGCAGACCTCAACGACCGTATCGCAAACCCGAGCCGCGCATCTGTCAAGCACCGAGAGCGCGCGTATATAGGCGTCGGTGTATTCGTCGAACATCATTGGTTCGGCGTATATAAAATCGGAAACGACAACGGCATTCTTTACGCCCGACAGGAATGCTTCAAGCTGCTTTTCGACGCGTTCCGCCGCCCCAAGGTCGATGCCGTGCTCCGTGAACATCTCGTTTGCGCAAAGCGCCGTGAGACTGTCGAGCAAAAACGTGCCGTCAACGTCTGCTATTCGGAGTGCCTTTTCGATATCCGTGCCTATTTCGAACGTAATGAAGCCCTTTCCCTGCCGCTCGCGCCTATGGCGCTTTATGCGGGCAATATCCTCTGCGTCATGCGGGCGCATTGTAGCGATATAATATAGCGGTTCGCCGCGCCGCCTAAGCGCGCAGGCTGCGCTTTCGGCAAGCGTCGATTTGCCGTTTTTACATCCACCCGAAATAAATACCTTCATTCCTCTACCGTGAAGCAATCTCCCTGTGATATTGTGTCAAGATATGACGTATCTATCGACGCTTCATCAAACGTCGCCATGTCGTTGTATATGGCGCAGGCCGCGTCCATGAGCGCAAAGCACATCGGGCAGCCGCTGCCTTCGCCAAGACGCATAAGCCTATTTCGAACGAGGCGTGAGAAGCAAACATGTAATCCTTAACCGCAGGACACATCCTGTAAGCGGTCAAAGCCGCGACTATGCTGATGAAGCCGTCAATCACGACTGCCTTGCGATTTAGCGCCGCGCCGAGAAAAACGCCCGCCATGGCCGCTATGTCGAGCCCGCCGACCTTGGAAATAACGTCGAGAGGATCGGAGGCATCAGGGGCGTTAAAGGCTATCGCGTCCGATATGACGCGCTTTTTGTTATCAAAAGCATCGTCGTTAAGTCCTGCGCCGCGTCCCGTGACCTCTTCAACGCCGAGCCCGGTGAGAACGCTCAGCACAGCGCTCGAAGTTGTTGTGTTACCGATGCCCATTTCGCCGGTGCCTATCGCGTCTATGCCGTCGCTTGCCGCGCGCGCCGCGCGCTCTATGCCTGTGAGCACGGCTTTCGCGGCTGTTTCGCGGTCCATTGCGGCGCTGACGCGTATGTTGTTTGTGCCGCGCATGAGCTTTGCGTCAATAACGCCTGCAAGGCGTTCGTCGGTATCGACTCCGACGTCGACGATCTCAACCTCGGCTCCGAATCTCCGCGCAAGCACCGCGACGCCCGTTATGCCGCGGGCAATGTTTTTCGTTTGCATCAGCGTGACGCTTTTAGGAGCGCTCGAAATGCCCTCCGCACACACGCCGTTGTCGGCCGCCATGACGATTATTCTGCGCTTTTGTGCTGAAATTCTGTCGCCGTTTTGTATAGCGTAAAGCCTTGCGGCTGTCTCCTCGATGCCGCCGAGGCTCCTCGGGGGTTTGCAAAGGGAGCCGAGCCGCTCCCATGCCGTGTCAAGGCGCGCTTTGTCTGCAGGACGTATTGCCGCGATGTAATCATAAAGCTTTCTTTCGCATTCCATATAACTGCTCCCTTGCATATTCAGTTCATTTTATTGTATAAAGCACGTTTTAGCAAGTCCTTCTCCCGCGGTTCGACGCGCCGGCCGGTCCAAAGCTCGAAAGCCGGATATGCCTGTTCAAGCAACATGTAAATGCCGCTGAGCGCCTTTATGCCGAGCGACGACGCGTCGTTCAAAAGCCTTGTGCCTCCCTTTTTGTAGACCATGTCAAACACGATTGAACCGCGTTTCATATTTGAAAGCGCACCATTGATTTCAAGCTCGTCGTTCCCCGACATGCCGAGCGGAGTTGCGTTGACGAATATGTCGCATTCTCCAAGCGCGTCGGCGAGTTCGTCAAGACCGCATATGCCGCATAAAGAATCAACGGGAAGCGTGGAGGCGATTTCTGAAGCCGAATGTGTGTTTCGCGCAGCAATTGTTACGCGCATTCCCGCGCGCGCTGCCGCGAGCGCCGCCGATGCGCATGCTCCGCCCGAGCCGAGTATGGCGATGCTTTTGCCGCATATGCCGCCTGTCTCGTTTTTAAGGGCGTTCACAAGGCCAAGCCCGTCGGTCGAGCAGCCTGACAGCCTGCCGTTGTTTACAGTGACAACGTTCACGCTGCCTGAAAGCATAGCGTCCGCATCAACCTCATCGAGCAATGGCAGCACTGTGCGCTTGAGCGGCATTGTGCACGCAAACCCGCTGAGCCCGAGGACGGAAACAATATCGCGTACGGCGCCGACATCGCTTTTAGGCACACGCACGCACTCAAAAGACGCGTCAAGCGCGTACGCCTTGAAAAGCGTATTGTAGATAAACGGCGACAGGCTTTTCTCAACGGGATCGCCCAGCAATGCAAAGCGTTTCATATTGCTTTTAATCACATCCCCTATATGGTATAATTTCAAAAAACAGCGGAGGCATACGATGAAAATACTTCTTCTGAACGGACCCAACCTATCGCTGACAGGCGTACGCGAGCCGAGCATTTACGGCACGACGACGCTTGAAGAGATAGTGTCGCGGCTGTCGAAGCGAGCCAAGGCGTGCGGAGCGGATGTCACGGCGCTTCAATCGAATCACGAGGGCGCCCTGATCGACGCGCTTATCGATGCGCGCGGACGATTCGACGGAGTGATACTTAACGCCGGCGCGCTGTCGCACTATTCATATGCGCTGCGCGACGCCATAGCCTCATGCGAAATCCCCGTTATTGAGGTACATATGTCGAACATCGACGCCCGTGAGGAGTTTCGCCGCACATCCGTCATTGCGCCTGCATGCAGAGGGAAAATTACCGGCCTCGGCGCAATGAGCTATATGCTTGCGCTCGAGTACTTTTTGAGCCTCAAGCCTGCTGTCGATAACAATTATAAGGAGTAATATCATGGAATTCAATTACTATCTGCCGACGAGAATTGTATTCGGGCGCGGGGCGCTTGAAAAAAACGCTGCGACGATAGCGCTCGGGAAGCGCGCATTCATAGTAACGGGCAAAAGCTCGGGGCGCGTGAGCGGCGCACTCGGCGACGCCATAGAAGCTCTCGAGAAATGCGGCGCGGAGTATGATGTATTCGAGGGTATAGGCAACAACCCCGAGCTTGAGCAATGCTACGACGCAGGCACGGCCGCAAGGCGCTTTAAGGCGGATTTTATTGTTGGCATAGGCGGCGGTTCGCCTCTCGACGCATCAAAGGCGGTCGCTGCGTTCGCCGCGAACGACATGACCCCCGACGACATATTCAAAAACACATTCGAGAACGGCGTGCTGCCGATTTTTGCGATACCCACGACGTCGGGTACGGGCAGCGAGGTTACGCCGTGGTCTGTAATGACGTATCATAAAATGAGAACAAAGCGCTCGTTTGGCTGCACTCTGACGTTCCCGAGGGTTGCGCTGCTCGACCCGAAGTATACCGATTCGCTGCCGCTCGATGTAACGCGCAGCACGTCCATGGATGCATTTGAACATTGCTTTGAAAGCGTGATATCGAAGAAGGCTTCCCCGTTTACCGATGCCGGCAATTTCTATGCACTCGGGGAGTTCGGCAGGCTCATGAAGCAGCTCGAAGACGGCGAGGTCGACTCTCTGCGCGACATGATGATGCTCATATCCATGATAGGCGGCACGACGATTGCCCATACGGGCACGACGCTTATGCACGCCATGGGATATCCGCTAACGTATTTCCATGGAATACCGCACGGTACGGCAAACGCCATGGTAATGCCCGTGTACATGAAGGTTGTTCGCCGTTTTAAGCCTGAACGGCTCAATGCGGCGCTTTCGGCGCTCGGCATGAGCTACGGAGAGCTTGAGGCATATCTTATGAGAAACTATCCGCTGACGGTTCACCCGGATGACGCTGATGTTGACCTTTGGGCAGAGCAGGCGGCGGTGCAGGGCGCAACGCTTAACACCGGCATACCGTGCGATAAGGAAAGCCTAAAGGAGATTTTTGCGATGCTGAAATAATCGTCGGAATTGGGAGAGATGCGACGGCTTGCGTCACAATTCGCGCGAATCCGTCGAATGCGCGGTTTTTTGAAACAAAACCTACACAAAACATTCACTTTGCGTTCATTGCACGTTCATAAGTGATGTTTACAATATAACCGTAGCAGTTAATACCTCCCCAACCTCCTAAACCGAGCCGCGCCGGATGCAGCAACCGGCGCGGCTTTGTGTCATTTTTTGTTTAATGCGCTCATGCTATGCCCACAACGGCGGCGGCGTCGGCAAGCGTTTTGACCTTGAGAAGCTGCACGCCCTCGGGGGCGGATTCGTCGGTCTGAGGGACGATTATGCGCTTAAAGCCGAGACGCGCGCACTCCTGTATGCGCTTATCAAGCCGTGAAACGCGCCGTATCTCGCCCGTAAGCGACAGCTCGCCGAGCACGGCCGTAGAATGCGGAAGCGGACGCTCCGTAAGCGCAGAGGCGACGGACAGGGCAATGGCGAGATCGCAGGCACGCTCCGAAAGCTTAAGACCGCCCACGACGTTGGCGTAAATATCGCGGTCGGAAATTCTGAGGCCGATTTTTTTCTCAAGCACCGCAAGCAGCAATATGAGCCGCCCCGTATCGATACCTGTGGCCATACGGCGCGGGTTTGAAAACGGTGACGAAGATATGAGCGCCTGAACCTCCGCGAGCATGGGGCGCGTTCCCTCAAGGGCGCATGTTACGGCGCAGCCCGCCGCATTCGTCCGCGTCAGGAAAAGCTCGGAAGGATCGGCAACCTCGGTCATGCCGACGTCGCGCATTTCAAAAACGCCTATTTCATCGGTCGAGCCGAAGCGATTCTTTACGGCGCGCAGAAGCCTGAACGAATCGTGCCTGTCACCCTCGAAATAGAGAACCGTATCGACCATGTGTTCGAGCACACGCGGACCCGCGAGAGCTCCCTCCTTAGTGACATGGCCTACGATGAAAACGGCGCAGCTTCCCGATTTAGCGTAGCGAGTAAGCGTCGCGGTGACATCGCGTATTTGAGTCACGCTTCCTGCAGCGGATTGAATGTTGGGGCTGTACATCGTCTGTATCGAATCAATTATGAGAAAGTCGGGATGAATGCGCGAAGCCTCGTCCTCGATACAAGAAAGCGTTGTATCGGCAAGGACATATATGCTGCCGCGCGCTCCGAGCCGCTCAGCGCGAAGCTTAAGCTGCGCCGATGACTCTTCGCCCGTGACGTAGAGCACCTTTCCCGCGTTCGTGAGGTTTGAGGCGGTTTGCATCAGCAGCGTTGACTTGCCTATTCCCGGGTCGCCTCCGAGGAGGACGACCGAGCCGGGGACGACGCCGCCGCCGAGTACGCGGTCAAGCTCTCCTATCCCCGTCGTGACGCGCTTTATACCGACGCCCGTTATGTCGTCGAGAAGCTGCGCCGAAACGTGCGAATAATCCGAGCCTGCCGTTTTAACGGCGTTGAATTCGACCATGGTATTCCAACTCGAGCAGGCCGGGCAGTGGCCAAGCCACTTCGCGCTCTCATAGCCGCATTCGCCGCATACATATACCGTCTTTGATGATTTTGCCATAAAGCGCCTCCCAAGTCCTACGGAAGCTTGACATATTTGAGTATATCGCGCTCTCTCGAGGTAACGTCCATAAAGAATACCATGCCGCCCGACACGCCCATGAATTGGGCGCTCTCGTTTTCGGGCGTCATTCTGTAGCTTTTATCGGTTTCAAAGGAATAGGCCCAAATCGACTCGTCCTTTGAATATATGACGTAATCCTCGTACAGGCCGAATTCTATAGCGCCTTCGGCGATAAGGCGCGGCTTGCCTATGCTTTTTGAACCGTACAGCTTCGCCGTGCGCGAATGATGGGAGTCAAGCCAGGCGAAATACGCTCCGTTGCCTTCAGGGTCATGGACGTAAGTGCTTACGGTGTAGGTGTTTAGCCTGCCGGACAAACGCATGTAGTTTATAGCGCTCTCATCGGGGCTTACCGCCGATGCATCGGCCCACACGATTAGCCCGTTCATGAACGACGGTATACTTTGACCGTACGACGAACCGTTAAACATGACAAGCGTCGTCGATTCAAGCGTTTCAAGGTCGCATACAAACAGCTTATCCATGCGCGAGCCCGTGCGTTCCGTCCATACGATGTAGTGCTCCCACAGCTTTATTTCCGGCTGGCCTACATAGAAATCCTTGACCTTGAAGGCCTTTTGGCCTTCCTCGTCGAGGCGTGCCGCCATTATTGACCCGCCGCCGCCGAACTTTGTATCTATAAATACGAGCCACTCGTCGTTGAACGACGGGAACATAAAATGGTCGTACTTGAGTGTGTAATCAAAGCTTGTAGCGGTGCGCGTTTCCGGCTCGTAAAAAAAGAGGGAAGACATTGCGGCATTGTTATCCTTGAGCTTGCCCGCCGTGAAAACGATTTTTCCGTTATGGCAGCAAGGGTCGCCGAACCACTTGTAATCTGCCGATGAAAGAACGATCTCGTTTTCATCCGAGCCGGGAACGAAGCACTCAATCGGGTTGGGAGAGGGAGTTGGCGCCGCCGTCGGCGCCGGTGTAGGCTGCGGCATGAAGGGCGACACATAGCTTTTGTCAAAAAGCGATATCGCGAAAGGCACGACAAATATGACAATGGCTGCGATTACCGCAAGTGCGCCGAAAATCGTTCCAAGCAGCGCGAGAAGCGGACCTGCGTTCGAGCGCGTCAGGCGTCGTTTGCGCGGAGACTTTCTTATCTTATAGCGTCGATTCATAAACAACCCTCTGCTGTAATATAAACAATTATATCATATTATCTGCTAAAAAACACACCGTTTGAACCGACGCAAAACCTCAGCCTGAAGTGATTTTATAAAAATGCTGTCATAAGTTCTTTTTTTGTATTATAATCATATGTATAAACAACCGGATCTTGGTTCGAAAATCCATATTTTGAGCTTAAATGAATATATTTTTATAAATTTAAGTCTCAAAACTATTGCCTGTCACCGATGTATCTGCTATAATACGCTCAAATGGACGGCAAATGTCGTTCATAAAATTAAGGAGGATATAGAGAAACATGAAGAAGTTTTTTGCTCTGCTTCTTGCAGGACTCATGGTTTTCGCGCTTGTCGCCTGTACTCCCACAGAGAACCCCGACAATCCCGATAACCCTGATGTAACAGAAAATCCTGACGTAACGCCCGAGCCCGACGAACCCACAATGGTTCCGGCAGCCGGCGGCCAGATCATCTACGGTGCATCAACCGAGATCAGCGGCGACTGGGGTCGTGCAATGTGGACAAACAATGCTACGGATAATATGATCCGCAACCTCATCGACGATTACGGCACGGTTTCGACAGACAGAGACGGTAACTACATCGTCAACCCCACAGTCACGGAGAGTATTGAAGACGTCCTCAACGAGGATGGCTCCAAGACCTTCACAATCAAAGTAAAGTCCGGCCTTGTATACAACAATGGCGACCCCATCACGGCTAAGGACTTTATCGCTCAGACGCTTCTTTGCTGCTCGCCCGTAGCTAAGGAACTCGAGATCACCAGCGCTGCTTATACGCAGGTTGTCGGCGGTAAGGATTTCTTCGATGGTAAAGCTGAGGTCCTCACGGGTCTCCGCCTCATCGATGAGTACACCTTCTCGATAACAATCCCGTCGGATTACGTTCCTTACTATTATGAGCTCGGTTACTGCGCATTCTCGCCCATGAACCTCAACTTCTGGTTCGGCGAGGGCATTGATATCGAAGACAACGGCGAAGGCACAAAATTCACCGGCGACTTCACGTTCGCTAACATTGGCGAAAAGGTCAAGAATGCCCGCTTCCAGTCCGCAGGCCGTGTATCGGCAGGCCCGTACAACCTTGTAGAGTTTGACCAGGCTGCTCTCACAGCTACGCTCGAAATCAACGACAAGTATGCAGGTAACTTCGAAGGCCAGAAGCCTTACATCGAGAAGATCGTCATCGTCCGCGCACAGGATGATACGGCTATCGACAGCCTTAAGACAGGCGGCTTCGATGTATACGACACAGTAACCGAAGGTGACCAGATCACCGCGGCTCTTGACCTTGTAGAGCAGGGCGGCTTCGACTATGTACAGTTCGAGCGCGCCGGCTACGGCAAGATCGTATTCATCTGCGACTTTGGTCCGACACAGTTCGTCCAGGTTCGTCAGGCAATTGCTCACCTCATCGACAGAGTTGAGTTCGCCAACACCTTCTGCCAGGGCTACGGCACAATCGTTCATGGCCCGTATGCACTCGCATTCTCGATGTACAAGGATTGCGAAGAGCAGCTCAACGATCAGCTCGATCAGTATGAGTACAGCTATGACAAGGCAGTTGCTCTTCTCGATGAGTGCGGTTTCAATCTCGACGAGAATGGTGCTCCCTATGCAGGCACAGGTCTCCGCTACAGGAAGTGCACAGCTGAAGAGGCCGGCACATATGCGTTCAACAAGACCCTTGATGACGGCACAATCCTTATGCCCTTGATCATCAACTGGGCTTGCTCCGAAGGCAACTCTGTTTCTGAGCTTATCGCTGTTATGCTCGCTGAGAACCCCGACACAGCAAAGGCCGGCATGGAAATCAAGCGCAACGAGATGACGTTCACCGAGCTCCTCAACTACATGTATCGTGATTCTTCACAGGGCGAGCAGTACGGTGTACCGACATACGGCATGATGAACCTTGCTACCGGCTGGAATGCTGCCGTATACGATATGTCCTATGAATGGACACATGATCCCGCCCTCATCGAGCAGGGCTACAACTACATCCGTCTCTTTGACGATGAGCTTGATCAGCTCTCGATGGATATGGTTTACGGTGTAGAGAGCGACGATTACGACAAGTACCTTGACCTCTGGCTCAAGTACATCGTACGTTGGAACGAGCTCCTCCCCGAGCTTCCGCTTTACAGCAACATCTACATCACAGTATTTAACGAGAAGCTCAAGGGCTATGAGCAGGCTCCGTACTGGTCGTTCGAGCAGGCAATTCTCTATTGCTGGATCAACGAAGTCGAGGCATAATTTAGCCAAAGCGATTAATAATTGCTGACAATTTGCGGCAGAGCGGTTATCCGCTCTGCCGCAGTTGCATATTGTTTTATTATCGAGACGGTTCCCGTAAAAAAGCATGATACTGCCCACTTTGTCCCGGGTGGCAGAGCGAAGCATATCGAGGAATATATCCGATGATGGCGATGCGGCTGCTTCTGTAAAAAGCGCATCGGGAGAGTCGGCTGCCGGTCAAAAAATCAAAAATTCAATGTTATAATCAGGTAAACAAAACATAAATATATAGCGGATAAAGTATATATTGTACTTTGAAAAGGTTGACGAAATAGCGCAGTTGTTGTAGTATATAATTTATCAATGTGGCGTATGTGGCTGCTTTGAAATTAAAATTAGGGAGGTTGGTGACATAATGGGAAAGTATGTATTGAAGCGTCTTGCATACATGGTTGTTGTGTTTTTTATTACTTCGCTTATGATGTATGCCATATACAATCTGATCCCGAATGACCCCGCCAGAGCACAGCTCGAAGGACAAAAGAAAACGATGAAGCCCGAGGAATACGAAGAGGCTTATAATAATCTTCGTGAAAAGATGGGTCTTAATGATCCTCTTATCGTTCGTTACGCCCGCTGGATGGGACTGATACACGATATAGGCAACAAGGGGTTTAATGGCTTGTTACAGGGCAATTTTGGTTACTCCAATATATATCAGAAAGATGTTATTGATATTATTGGCGCCCCGATGGAAAACACAATAATTCTGAATATTTTCGCTACAATCTTGACGCTTGCGATTACTATCCCGCTTGGTATTGCCTGTGCTGTCAAAAAAGGAAGCCTTTTCGACAATGCAACGCAGGTATTTACAATTGTTGGTTGGAGTTTGCCTACGTTCATAGTGGCGATACTGTTCATCTATCTCTTTGCCGTTCTCATCCCGATATTCCCGGTCGGCGGCGCAAAGACGCCGGGTTCGAATTATGTCGGACTGCGCGAGTTTGGCGACAGGATGTATTATCTTGCACTCCCGATACTTGTTTCCACATTTACAGGTCTTGCCGGCATGACAAGAAATATCCGTGCTTCGATGATTGATACGCTCTCCATGGACTACATCCGTACGGCAAGAGCAAAGGGACTCAAGGAGCGCACGGTCATTTACTCCCACGCCTGGAGAAATGCTCTCCTTCCCGTTGTCACAAGCATAATCGGATGGTTCCTCAGCATCTTCGGCGGATCGTTCGTTATAGAGAATACGTTCCTTCTCCACGGAATGGGTCGTCTCTACATACAGGCTCTTCAGAACAATGACTTCGAGCTTGTACTTGCATCGCAGATGTTCAATACGGTCGTATCGCTTGTCGGCATACTTATTACGGACTTGGCATACGGTCTTGTTGACCCGCGCGTACGCGTAGATAAATAACGGGAGGTAACTGAAATGAAAAGTAAGATTAAAAGACGCTCCCGCTTTGGAACATGGCTTAACAGGCTTTTCTTCCCGAATAAGGAGTTAGGCTTCCTTGAGGAGGAGCAGCTCCAAAGCCCGACAAGAATAGTAATCAGGAATTTCTTTAGCAAGCGACTTGCGCGCATCAGCCTCGTAATACTTGCGATTATGATGCTTATTGCCTTTGTTGGCCCCGTATTCCTGCCGATTGACCTGAGCTATTCGGACAATACGCAGTTGAACGTCCCGCCAACGATGAGTATGATGAGCGTTCCCGCTGCAATGAAGGGAAAGGTTGCTGATATATCTGCCGGCACCACATACGGCGTGGGCGTTGATACTGACGGTAAGGTTTATGTCTGGGGTTACACGAAGATAAACGAATCGACAGACCTTGGAGACATACCGCAAGAAGTCAGGGATGCACACATCGTACAGGTGTCTGCGGGCTATGACCATATCGCAGCATTGGACGATCAGGGCAAGGTATATGTTTGGGGTAATGAACGTCTCGGTCAGGCAGTTCTTCCGCTTGAGATTTCCGAGGCGAACAGGAAAGATAAGAACCTTGGCTTCAAGCAAATAGAGGCGAGCTATCAGTTCACAGCGGCGCTGACAGAGGACGGAACACTTTACATGTGGGGCAATGGAAGTATGGCCGACGTGAAGGTCAGAAGCCAGCAGCAGGGTCAGATTGAGAAAGTTGCGCTTACGTCCTATAACTACATCTCACTACTGAAGGACGGCACAGTTGCGTATACAGGTTTTGGCAAGCCCAATATTGCCACTATTCCTGAATCACTCCAGGATCCATCAAACCCTGTTGTTGATATCGCGGCAACATCTGCGTGCTGTGCAGCCGTCAAGGAAGACGGTTCAATAGTTGTATGGGGCACGTGCAAATACGGCGAAGACCTGGTTCCCGAAATGGAAAGCAAGCCGGTTGAGCTCTACGGCGGAAGGTATCACTTCACTGCATTGCTTGAAAACGGTGATGTTATAAGCTGGGGCGATAACACTCATAAGCAGTCCACAGTACCGGCGAGCGTAAACTCCGGAGACGATATACAGACAGTGTTTGCTGGTTACTACCAAAACTATGCTGTGGCACTGACGAGCTTGGGCGTGATATGCTTACCCGTGTTGTAAACGGCGGTAAAGTAACTATGACGGTCGGTGTCGTTGCAGTTATAATAGAAACATTCATCGGCATCCTGCTCGGCGGACTCGCGGGTTATTTCGGCGGCGCTGTCGACATGATAATCATGCGTGTTGCAGAGGTTATCGGCGGCCTTCCGTTCCTGCCTTTCATGATGATACTGTCGGCAGTTATCGGAGCAAGACTGACGACGCAGGAAAAGATGTACATGGTTATGATTATTTTGGGTTTGTTGAGCTGGACAGGACTTTGCCGACTCGTGCGTGCCCAGATATTTGCACAACGTGAAATGGAATATGTAGTTGCTGCAAAGACTATGGGCGTGAAAGAGAGCAAGATAATCTTCAGGCATATAATCCCGAATGTAATGAGCGTTACGCTTGTTACGATAACGCTTTCGTTTGGCACGGCGATGCTTACGGAGTCGAGCCTTTCCTACCTTGGATTCGGTATTCCGCTTCCGACGCCTACATGGGGTAACCTGTTGACAGGCGCGAACAACAGCATCGTTGTTAAGCAGTATTGGTGGAGATGGGTGTTCCCGGCGGCCATATTCGCACTCACAACGATAAGCATTAACCTGATAGGCGACGCTATCCGCGACGCTATAGATCCTAAATCATCTGAAAGATAAGGAGGTGCAGTTATGCCATTATTGGAAATGAAAAATCTAAAAACCTTCTTTACGACAAAGAAGGGCATAGTAAAGGCCGTAAACGGCGTCTCCTATTCCGTTGAGCAGGGAAAAACACTCGGCGTAGTCGGTGAGTCCGGCTCGGGTAAGAGCGTTGCTGCAATGAGCATGCTGAAGCTGCTCGACGGTAACGGCTACATCGACAGCGGCGAAATACTCTTTGAGGGCGTTGACCTTACGAAGCTCTCGATTAAAGAGATGTATAAAATGCGTGGTAATGCGATATCCGTTATTTTCCAGGAGCCCATGACGAGCCTTAACCCCGTTTTTACGGTAAAGAGGCAGGTCAGCGAGCCTTTCATGATTCACCAGGGGATGACGAAGAAGCAGGCTGAAGAGAAGGTTATCGAAATGCTTGCCGACGTTAAGATTCCGAATCCCGAGGTTGTCGCGAAACAGTATCCGCACCAGCTTTCGGGCGGTATGCGTCAGCGTGTAATGATAGCGATGGCACTTGCCTGCCGTCCTAAGCTGCTTATTGCGGACGAACCAACAACGGCGCTCGACGTTACGATACAGGCGCAGGTTCTGAAGCTCATGAACGAGCTTAAAGAACAGTACGGCACAAGCATACTGTTCATAACGCATGACTTGGGTGTTATCAACCAGATGGCCGATGACGTTGCGGTCATGTATTGCGGACAGGTTGTAGAATTTGCTTCGGCAGATACAATTTTCGGTGACGATGAGTATTCGCACCCGTATACAGAGGGGCTTATGCTTTCGATCCCGCGTCTTGACACACCTGCCAACACAAGACTCGAGGCTATACCTGGCGCAGTTCCGCACCCACTCGATCTTCCGAAGGGCTGCAAGTTTGCACCGCGCTGTAAGTATTGCACAGAGCTTTGCCTGAAAGAAGAGCCTGAGGATCAGTTGGTTGCTCCGAACCATAAGGTAAGGTGCTTCTATCCCAGGAAGGAGGACAGACATGCAACAAGATGAAAGAAAGGTTTTGCTTCGAATAACAAACCTGAAGCAGTACTTCCCGCTTTCCAAGAAGGGACTGTACGTTAAGGCAAACGATGGCATTTCGATAGATATATATGAGGGTGAAACATTCGGCCTCGTAGGCGAATCGGGATGCGGCAAGTCCACACTCGGTCGTACGATTCTGCAGATATATAAGCAGACTGACGGACGTACCATGTATTACGGACGCACGCTCGACGAAGTCGCTCCGAAATATGTGAAAAATACGCTCACGAATCTGCACAAAATGCGCGACAGATATTATGAAGCGCAGAAGAAGTATGATGCTTTCAAAGCTGATTATGACAAGCATGAAGAGCGTGAACAATTCATGATGGCAAACGAGCTCGCAAAGCTTAAGAAAGAGGCGAACGACGCGCTGCTTGACATCACAAACATAATCGGCGGATTTATTGTCGCCGAGAAAGACGACCTTGAGCAGGTTTCGAAAGTATTCCTTAAAGAGTATGGCTTCTCAAAGCAGCTCAAGGATGAAGAGCTTGACCGCATGGATAAGCAGATCGACTATGACGATATTGCATACGAGATCAGGATGCTCAAGGAGAAGTACGAAGGCCTTACAAAGGAAGAGAAGGACGGCGGCGAGACGGCAATATTCAAGAGCGAAATGGCGAAGCTTGAGGCTCAGCTCGCTAAGGCGCAGGCTGCTCTCGATGCCGTAGACGCAAAGACGGAAGACATAAAGAAAGCTATTGTCGGCGTCAAGGAAGAAATACAGGCTATGCGCGAAAAGTATGCTGATAATGAGCAATTTGCATACTATGAGCAGTACCGTGATGACGGTGTTGACCTTGCGCGACTCGTTTACAGCGAGATGCGTCTGCTCAGGAGCGATCTCCAGCTTATATTCCAGGATCCGTATTCGTCGCTGAATCCGAAGATGTCTGTTGCAAATATAATTGGCGAAGGCATGATTGCCCACAAGTACTTTAAGCATAATGATGACCGCATGAAGGAAGAAGTTCTCCGCGTTATGGATAACTGTGGATTGGCCCCGTACTTCCTGCATCGTTTCCCGCATCAGTTCTCCGGTGGACAGCGCCAGCGTATCGGTATTGCGAGAAGCCTTGCGGTGCGGCCAAAGTTCGTTGTATGCGACGAAGCCGTTTCTGCTCTTGACGTTTCGATTCAGTCGCAGATAATCAACCTGCTGCAGGACCTTAAGGAAAAGCAGAATCTCACATACTTGTTCATTACGCACGACCTCAGCGTCGTCAAATACATCAGCGACAGAATCGGCGTTATGTACCTTGGCACAATGGTTGAGCTTGCGGAATCGCAGGAAATTTTCGACCATCCGCTGCATCCGTATACTGAGGCTCTGCTTAACGCTATCCCGACGACGGACAAAAAGCATGAGCTCATAATACTTGAAGGCGATATTCCGAGCCCCGTGAATCCGCCTAAGGGCTGCAAGTTCCACACCCGCTGCCGTTACTGCACGGAGATATGCGAACATGCCATACCTGATTTCAAGGAAGTAAGGCCTGGTCACTTTGTGGCGTGCCACCATGTTCTTGCACAGAACGTATAAGTAATGTATTGACAAGCAGGCGCCGTGGAGATACTATCTACGGCGCCGTATGTCAGAAAGGAGATGAACGCTATGCTGAGAAAGAAAAAATCCTCGATTACGGCGAGACCTGTAGACGATGAGCTCGACGAAAAAGAGAAGGAGCGCGACGAAATCTCCGAAAACGTTGAAAAAAAGGACATATTCGCAATGATACTTTCGGGATACCTGATAATCCTCCCGATTGCGATTGTGATACTTGCGGTGATATTCGGCATCGCATATTGGTTCTTCATGCGAACCAAAATGTAGCATGTACGGAAACAGACCGCGCCGCCTCGAGCGGCGCAAATTTTTGTTCAAAAGCAGAAGCGTGATTAAAGATTCTTTCCACAAATACTTTGATAATTGTTTTAGAGACGGTTGCACCTATATGTAAAACACTGTTTTGTGGTCTCTACCGGTGTATTGTGCTCGACCAAAGATATCGATGTGCGTTATGCTGCTCAGCGTGTGTAAGGCTTGCTTCCTGTTTGTGGTGTGTCCGTATTGTCGCGCACTCGTAAGCGGCCGTATATTTAATCGCATGCCATCATGGCGGCAGAATTTGTATATATTCCGCTAAATGCTTGACATAGTGAGGGATATTTGCAAGAATACAGCTAAAGGCGCTTATGCGCAGAATAGCGGAGGTAAGACCAATGTTCAAAACAGTTCATGAGGCTAAAAAGTTCTGCAAGGATAACGATATATCCATGCTCGATTTCAAAATGACCGACCTTGACGGCAGATGGCGCCATGTGACGCTTCCTGTCGATAGGCTTGATGAGGACATGATGACATACGGCATAGGCTTTGATGGTTCAAACTACGGATATGCCGCAGTCGAAAACAGCGACATGGTATTTATACCCGACCTTTCAACAGCTGCGGTCGAGCCGTTCAGCGAGGGCGTTCTTACAATGACAGGAGACGTCATGGTGATAGGCGTCCCGTCAAACCGCCCATTTGACCAATACCCGCGCAACGTTGCCAAGCGCGCGGTTGAATACATGAAGGAAACCGGTATTGCAGACAAGATGATAATCGGACCTGAATTCGAGTTCCATATATTTGATTCGGTCGCTTTCGGCACGGAGCCGCATCAATCGCTTCTCAGGATAGAGTGCGACGAGGCTTATTGGAACACAGCCGAGGGCGGTACGGGTCACCAGCTTCCCAAAAAGGCCGGCTATCACGCAGATCTGCCCGGAGATGTGAACTTCGAGCTTAGAAACGAGATGTGCAGAACGCTCGAAAACTGGGGCGTTAAGGTCAAATATCATCATCATGAGGTCGGAAGCCCCGCTCAGGAGGAGATAGAGACCGAAATGGGCGAAATGACCGAGATGGCCGACAAGACGATGATAGTCAAGTACGTTATCAAGAATATGGCGGAGGCCTGGGGCAAGAGCGCCACGTTTATGCCTAAACCCGTTCTTGATGAAGCCGGGAACGGTATGCATGTCCATATTATTCTTCTTAAGGACGGCAAGCCTCTGTTCTACGACGAAAATGGCTACGCATTGCTCAGCGATACTGCGCTCCACTTTATCGGCGGACTTTTGAAGCACGCTCCGTCGCTGTGCGCAATAACCAACCCGTCTACAAACTCGTTCAAGCGCCTTGTTCCGGGATTTGAAGCTCCGGTAACGATTGGCTACGCTATGGCGAACCGCAGCGCTGTTGTCAGGATTCCTGCGTATGCAAAATCGCCGTCGAAGAAGCGTTTTGAGCTCAGGAACCCCGACGCGACGTGCAATCCGTATTACGCATACTCCGCTATACTTATGGCGGGTCTTGACGGCATAAAAAATAAGATTGATCCGAGCGCAAACGGATGGGGTCCGTATGACTTTAATCTGTTTGATCTATCTGATGAGGAAAAGGCGAAGATAGACAGCCTGCCGCGCTCGCTTGACGATGCGCTCGACGCGCTTGAAAAGGATCACGACTACTTGACAGCGGGCGGTGTATTCCCTGAGAGGCTGCTCAAAATATGGATTGACAAGAAACGCGCAGAGCTTAAGCGCATAAACCGCATACCGAACGCGGCAGAGTTTGAGGCATATTACAGCCTCTAATCGACCGTAACTCAAACATGGCGGCATTGCAAAAGCGGTGCCGCCTTTCGCTTTTTTATCGCGTTTAGAAAAAAGACGATTCAGAAACGAGAGAAAGAAGCACTGAAAACAAAAAAGCGGCACGCCGAATCGGAGCGCCGCCGCATTCGAAATGCGTTAGACAGTTATTACGCCGTCTTTGAGGAAGGGAACGACGTCGGTGACATCGGGCGTGAAGCAGAACTTGACATCATCTCCGAAGCCGAGCCGAATCAATCTGGAACAGTGGAGCGTTGAGTCGAGATCGATACGGTTTTCGAGCCAGTCACGATAAAGAAGATGAGACACAATGCCGCAGTCATCTGTCGGTATGCGACCAACAAATGAGTAGATGGCATCGATAATGGCGCCGGCAGCGCAAATGTCGTCGGCGGAGAACCGCCCATCCGTACCCGCGCACATTATAACAATATCCTGTCCAAGCTCGACTGCGCGCCTTGCGACGGCAGTTCTGTTTATCATAGCGCCTATGAGAAGGTTGGCAGCGCCGCTCATACCGCATATTGCCTGTGTTCCGTTTGTGGTGCAGAAGATAACATTTTTCCCTGAAACGAGTTCATGCGAAAAGTCGAGCGGCGAATTGCCTATATCGAAGCCGGGAAGCCGTATGCCTCCGCGCTCGCCGGCAAGCACGCAATCGCGCGCGCCGATATTCATTGCCACTGAGGCGGCATCACCGGGCTCCTTTGTGGGAATAATCTTCAGCGCACCATTCTGAGCCGCGCGGATTATGGATGTTGTGGCGCGCAAAACGTCAATTACTATTGCAGTACACGAATGCAGCTTGTTGTCGGCAAAGCGGTTCGTGTATGTGTGAACGTCGATTCTCATTTAGCCTCCGAAAGCAAAAAAATATAAATCATTATATTACTGTTACGAGCAAAAAGCAAATGAATCGAACAAGTAAAAGCACAAAGCAAAAAAGGCTTGTACGACAATACTCCTAAATAAAGAGGCCGCCGCGTGAGCGACAGCCCCAAACCCCGATTATTTCAAACCGAACTACTCAACAATTTCATATTTATCCGTTGCAGCACGCATTGACGACGAATCGCTGCTCCAAGTTGAGAGTCTGAGTGTCGAACTGCTGCTGTCAATAACAGACGTAACCTTGAGGTAGAGACTGACCTCGTTCTTCTCGGCTATATTTGACGTGCCGATGGTTGTAATGTCGGCCTGCAGATCCTCGACAGTGCTGTAGAAATAGAATGTTGTTTTCGAGGAGATAACGCCGTCCTTATCGTACGTCCAGACATAGTAGATGCTTGAAGCCTTGAGACCATCGAAAGCGGCGGTGTCGATTACCTTTACGACAAGCTGCTGATTCTCGACAGTCTTGCCGACAGCGTCTTCGATTGAAATTACGACATCGCTTGCAGGTATCTGCACATCCTTTGAGGTGGTGCTGTTGTCGCTGCCATCGGTGCGATTAGATGAGTTGTCTGTAACATCGGGAGCAGCCGTAGAACCGCCGTTTTGTACATCCACAGGTCCATCGTTGTCCGTCTTAGCGCAGCCCGCAATAGCGAGCACGAATGTTATTGCGAGTAAAAAAGAAACAAGTTTCTTCATGCTGAAAATCTCCTTTCATATTTCACAACGAGTATAGCAAAACAGGAAGGCGGTTGCAACAATCATAATAAAAAGTTAAGCAAATATTCACACGTTGCTCATAAAGACGGACGAATCAGGCATCGCCGCCGGAGACTACGCCGTACGGCCAGTCAATTATGCCGCCAAACTCCATAACATTCGAGTAGCCGAGCATCGTCAATACAGCGGCCGCCGCCTTACTGCGTCTGCCGCTTCGGCAATATACAAGTATAAGCTGCGACTTATCCGTAAGCTCCGCCTCGGCTCTGTCGAATATCTCATAATCGGGTATAAGTATGGCGCCTGCAATGTGGGCGCTTCTGAACTCTTCGAAAGTGCGCACGTCAAGCACAACACAGTTGTTCGAAGCGTCAATTAGCGCTTTTGCTTCATCCTGCAAAATGCATTTGTATTTCATAAACACCTTCCGAATGCTCGACAAATTTCCCGGGAAATAGTCAAAGTACGCCGAAGCATAGAAATGGGACGGTCGAAACCGCCCCAAGCTACGGCAAAAAATTGATTATCTGTATATAATCTCGTCTCTGTTCGCGCCCACGGACACATACTCGATGCGGCAGTTTAAGGCGCCTTCGAGATACAGCACATAATCGCGAGCGGCCTTTGGAAGCTCCTCAAAGCGCCTTATGTGCGAAATGGGGGTTTGCCAACCGTCGAGATATTCAATCACAGGCTCCGCGCCGTACTGGAACGGAGTGAGCGGAAACATCTCTGTGACGGTGCCGTCGCTGAGCTTATATTTTGTGCAAACGGGAATGCGCTCCATGTAAGAGAGTGTGTCGAGCTTAGTGAGGGCGACGCATGTCGCGCCCTGCGCCTTAAGACCGTACATGGAGGCAGGTATGTCAAACGGACCTACGCGGCGCGGACGTCCCGTGGCGGCGCCGTATTCGTGTCCTTCTTCGCGCAGCCTGTCGGCCTCCGGCCCAAATTGCTCTGCCACAAACGGCCCTTCGCCGACGCATGTCGAATACGCCTTGACAATTCCTATTACCCTGTCAAGCCTTATATCGGGGACGCCTGCGCCTATGGGCGCGAACGCCGCGAGAGGCGATGAAGACGAGGTGAAGGGGTAAATGCCGAGGTCGATGTCGCGCAGAGCGCCGAGCTGCGCCTCGAACAATATGCTTTTGCCGTTCCTGTGAGCGTCCCTTAGGAGCTCGCCCGTGTCGCAGACGAAATGCTTTAATATGTCGCCGTAACGATGCGTCCATGCAAGTATATCCTCAAGCTTAAAGGGCTCCTTGCCGTAAACGCCGGCGATGGTAAGGTTTTTCCATTCCAGGATGCCCTTTATGCGCGTTTCAAGATATTCGGGCAGGAGAAGCTCGCCCATCATCACGCCTTTTTTTTGATATTTATCGCTGTAGACGGGGGCAATGCCGCGCTTTGTTGAGCCATATTTAGCGTCCTTGAGACGCGCCTCTTCATATTCATCCTGAGCTTTATGGAACGGAAATACGATTATCGCTCTGTCACTGATTTTGAGGTTGTCCGGCGTAACGCTTACGCCTGCTGCGCGGAGGTGCTCGATTTCGCCGCAAAGGTGTTCGAGGTCGATAACGGTGCCGTTGCCAAGAACGTTTACAACGCCGCTTCTAAAAATGCCCGAAGGTATGAGGTTAAGGGCGAATTTTCCCATTTCGTTTATAACTGTATGGCCGGCGTTGTTGCCGCCCTGATAGCGCACAACAATATCATAATTGCTTGCGATAAGGTCGACCATGCGGCCCTTTCCTTCATCTCCCCAGTTAACTCCGACAATAGCGCAGGTAGACATAATTTTCCCTCCCGTATCATAATCAACAACAATGTATTCTATAGGAATAAAGGCGCGAAAACAAGTGGTAAGACAAAATATGTTAAATAAACCGCGAAGTGAGGTTGCATTTGCGGGAACATAAGGATATGATTAGTAAGGAAATTAAAACAACGGGGGCAGGAAAATGGGAAAAAAGTCATTTAAGGGCTTTTTGAAGCGCAAGGGCATAGAGATATCCGTAAAAAGATACTTAATAGACGCGATGAGTTATATGGCGCTCGGCCTGTTTGCGTCGCTGCTTATCGGAACGATATTCGAAACTGTAGCCGACAAGACGGGCTTTGCATGGCTCTTGACGGCGGCTTCGTACGCGAAGCAGGCTGCGGGCCCGGCTATGGCGGTTGCGATAGGCGCGGCTCTCAACGCGCCGCCGCTCGTACTGTTCTCGCTTTGCGCCGTCGGCGTAGGCTCGAACGACCTCGGAGGTCCGCTCGGTACGCTTTTGGCCGTAATAGTGGCGGCGGAGCTCGGCAAAGCCGTTTATAAAGAAACAAAGGTTGACATACTCGTCACGCCCTGCGTAACAATTTTGTCGGGCATATTGATATCGACGCTTATAGGCCCGGGAATCAGCTATGTTATGAATAAATTCGGCGAGCTTATAGTAAAAACGACGGAGCTGCAGCCGTTCTTTATGGGGATTCTCGTGTCGGTGCTTGTCGGCATAGCGTTGACGCTGCCGATAAGCTCTGCGGCCATATGCTACACCTTCGGTCTCGTAGGGCTTGCAGGAGGCGCGGCGACGGCCGGCTGCTGCGCACAGATGATAGGTTTTGCCGTGATGAGCTTCCGCGAAAACAGATGGGCGGGCCTCGTTGCGCAGGGGCTTGGCACATCCATGCTGCAAATGGGTAATATTGTAAGAAAGCCCGTAATATGGCTGCCGCCCACGATCGCTTCGGCGATAACGGGCCCGATTGCAACATGCGTGTTTAAGCTTAAAATAGCTGACTCCATGGCGATAGCGTCGGGGATGGGAACATGCGGTCTTGTCGGCCCGATAGGGCTTATAGCGGCAGACGGCTTCGGCTCGGCGTGGGACTGGATAGGGCTTATACTCGTATGCATAGTGCTCCCCGCAGCGCTCACGCTTGCAATATCCGAGCTTTTCAGGAAGCTGAACATAATCAAGTACGGAGACCTGAAGCTGGAGCTTTAACGGATTGGAAGATATAAATCGTAAGCTGCGCGGCCTTGCGGAAAAGCACGGCTTCGCGCGAATATGGTTCATAAGCGCCGACCTGCTCCCCGATGAAGAGCGCGCCGAGGCGGGCGGGCGCTGCATACTCTTGCTCGCCTACTCTTATAACCCGTTCGACGGCAATGAGCATATACCCGCATACTATTTGGCGTCAAACAGGGCATATCACGCGTTCAACGATTTTATGCGCGACGCAGAGGACGAAGGGATAAGCGCGGCGCGGCCGTTCATACGCATAAAGCCGCTTTGTGAAGCCGCATCCGTGGGTACGGTATGCAGGAACGGACTCGTTGACATAGACGGTCTCGGCACGCGCGTCGTTTTCATGGCGGCGGCTGCTGACGGCTGCGAACCCGAACGCTATTCGTGCAAAAAAAACGCCTGCGGAGGCTGCTCGGAATGCACGCGCGCCTGCCCGATGGGGGCAATTTCCTCAAAGGGCGCAGACTATTCGCGCTGTATACGCGCGCACATGAACAACGCGGATCATCCCGATTTTGTCAAAGAGCGTCTGACGAAATATTTGGGCTGCGAAGTCTGCCAGGACGTATGCCCTCGAAACGGGGCGCTCAACGTTGAGACTCCGAGCGATGCCGCAAGAGATGCGTTCGATATAAAAAAACTGCTTGCGGGCGATACGAAGGCGGCGCGGGAGCTTGTCGGCAGGAATAAATCGGGAAACGGGAAGCTGACGGCCGAGGCAGTCGTTTTTGCGTCGCGGCGGGATGATTTCAAAGCGCTTTCGAAAAGCGCCGAGCAGTCCCCATTCGAAGCTGTAAAAAACGCGCTGTTGTGGGCCAATAGGCAGCGCGGCGATAAATAGGAGCGGGTTGCGCCGGCACAGCGAAACGGCCTGATGCTCGGGGACGCACGAAGGACGGGCTGGGCACGGCTGAAAAAGAGCATTATGCGCTTGCAGACAGTGAAATTCTTGCATTTGGCGCTTTGCATGGCGCAGGAGGATATATGGGCGCTTCAAAGGTGCTTGATCTCGACATGGATTTTTTCCTTGCCGATTGCTGCCCGCTTGCGGACGTCGGCGAGCGGCCGAGCGTTTTAGGCCATGAGCCGTGGAGCGAAGGCGCTGTGCGAAAGTTTTTGGAGGAAAACTGCGGGTTAGACGCCCGCAGACCCATTAAAGGCAGATTGTTTGAGACGCACGACGAGGCGCTTGTGTTTTGGATGGAGCTTATTGAAAAAGGAGAGCTTACGGATCCGTTCGACGTAGTGCATGTGGACGCGCACAGCGACCTTGGAATAGGTAAACCCGGCACAGGCTTCGTGACGAGCCGCGTGCTGTCGCTCCCTCCTCAGAAAAGGCGCAGTCTGTCGAGATATTACGACTGCCGACAGCTCGATGAGGCAAACTATCTTTTATTTGCGGTCGCATTTAGAATGATAGGTACGCTTACGCTCGTGCGGAACCCGCGCTCGCGCTTCGACATACCTCCCGAGATAGCAATAACCGATGAAAATGACGAATACAGCGGCATATTTCTTCGCTCGCCCGTAAGTGCGCTGTTTGAGGGCGCAAATGGGAAAGAGCCGATGATAAGCTTCAGAGTCTACGACGATTATGCGCTTTTTACCGACAGTGGGTTTGCGGCGGCTTCAATGGCGCGGTCGCCAAGATATGCCCCGAGGGAAGCCGACTTCATAATGGAAATAATGAAAGACTATATTGACTGCATCGCTTAAAACACAAGGCATACAAAGAATCGAAAAGTGGCCTATGGCCACCTTTCGACAGCTATAAAGCAATTATTTCTTGTTCTTATGGATGTAGAGCACACCAAGACAGTGCGGTCCGCAATGACTCGATACCGTGCATCCTGCCATTGTATCTATTATTTCGTTGAAGCTGCCGCATTCCTCTACGCACTTGCGGGCGACGTCTACGATGCCTTCGGGACATTTTGTGTGAGTGATAAATATCCTGTCGTAAATGATGTCGTCGCGTGCGGTGAGACGCTCGCGTATGTATGCCTTGACAACTTTTTCGAATGAGCCCCTGTATTTCGAGCCGACGACCATTTTGCCGTCCTTTACCTCGATGCAGGGCTTTATGCCGAGTATGTTCGCGCCAAGCGCAGCAACGCCTGAGCAGCGGCCGCCTTTATAAAGATAATTGAGGTGTTCGAGAACGAAGCTTGCGTCGACGCGCGGGGCGAGCTCATCACAGCGCTCCTTTATCGTTGCGGCGTCGAGACCTTGCTGCGCCATCAGCGCGGCTTCGATGACGATATGACCGTGACCCGTTGAAAGGTTGCGGGAATCAACGACATATACGTTCGTGAAATCTTCTGCGGCGGCACATGCGTTCTGATAGCAGCTCGAAAATTCTGCGCTTATGCTGACGTGCACAACGCTGTCGCCGCCAGCGGTAAGCCGCTTGAAATGCTCGGCATAGTCGCTGATGCTGAGCGCTGCGGTGGTGCAGAGCTTTCCCGTGCTGTCAAAATGGGCAAATATATCGTCGGGACTTACATTTACGCCGTCTAAGCGCTCCTCTTCGCCGACCCTGACATACAGCGGCGTAATTGTGATGTCGTATTTTTCAATCAGTTCCTTTGAAAGATCGCACGTACTGTCCGCGCTTATGCGTACCATGATATTCCTCCGAATATTCTAAAATAATATTAAAGTATACCAGCATGGTTGGACAAAGTCTATTTCAAAAGCCGAAATGTTTCGAAGATTTCACAATGTTGACAAAGAAAACAGACGCTGCTGCCGCAACACAAATAAAATATAGTTTTGCACAGTTGTATGGACAATATATAGATTAAAGAGTAAAATATATATGTCGATCGGGACGTGCAGCCCGAATCGCGAAAAAAATGGAGGAAGAAAAAATGAAACTCAACATGAGAAAAGCAATAAGCTTTATACTGACGCTCATGCTTGTCGTCTCCGTAATGCCGACAACGTTCGCTATCGGCGTGAGCGACACGGTTGAGATTAACAGAATGAACTCGGGCGTCGTCATAGACGACGATGCAACCGGAGGATATGAAGGCGACTATGTAGTCATCTACAATCCCGGAACAAGCACATCGTCAAGTGTGTCGACCGGCACACTCACAGGCCTTATTGAGACGAGCGTAGGCACGAGCGCGCAAATGAAGGGCGCTTCCAAGATAGACGCTGACCGTCCTTACATAATTGACGTCGACGGTGAATTCGGCTATGAGGACATTACAAAGATTCGTGACAACCCCGTAAAGGCAAGCTATCCTGTCGGAACAACAAAGAACTTCAGCATAACCAATTATAGCCCGGGCGGCTCGTCGGTGCAGTTTAAGGTTCTTTACGTCGGTGAGCACTGCCGCATCTGGACCGTTACAAACGAGAGCTACTATCCGCTCGACACGATGAATGAGAGCTATGCCGAGACCGTAGCTGCGGAGTTTGACAAAAACTTCACACGCATGTCCGATTCGTTCGGTGCGTTCAGAGATTCCAACGGCGACGGCAAGGTCAACCTTATGTTCTATAACATAGACGATGGATGGCAGCCCGGCCAGGGCTATGTCGCCGGGTATTTTTGGTCGGGCGACTTCAGCTATAACAGCCTTCCGATGATCCATATCGATACTTATCCCGGAATCCGGTATACGACGACGAGCGGCGAAACACGCGAAGACGTCACAAGCTGCTACGGAACATTTATGCATGAGTTCCAGCATCTTATCAACTATTCCGTAACGGGCGGCATGGATACATGGCTCAATGAGTCGTTCTCCGGCGCAACGGAGGAGATGTTCTACCCCGGAGTAGGTCTTTTCAGCCGCATACAGAGCTGGCATAACAGCCATTTCTCGGCCGTTGCCGATATTTCCAATGTCGCTTCAGAGTTTGAATATAATTCGAGCTTTAATCTCCATAAGGGCGGCTCGATCTATGCATGGGATAATAACGGCGATGACATTTATGCGCGCTATGCGATAGTGATGCTCTTCAGTCAGTATCTCTACACGCAGACGGGCGGAACGACAGTTTACAAAACCATCATGGACAGCGTCAAGAACGGCTCGAGCTGCACGACGGCCATTGCAAACGCTATGGGTACAACTATTGCAAACGTTGCCAAGGGCTTCTTCACATCTATGATTGCCAACGATGGCGGCGAGAACGGCTTTATCATGCAGCCGGGATATGATCCTACGACCGTATATAACGTCGAGAACGTATATGATCTGCTTGCTCCCGTTGTGTTCACAGGCACAAGCGCAAGCATATACGGCGGAGGATTCATAACCGTCAAACCCGTAAACGGCGTATTCAATCCGCCGAGCGGCGCAAGCTCTACACTTAAATATGTCGGTATCAAGCTTAATAATGAGCCGATTGCCGTAACAGCCATCAGCATACCCGATACCGCCGAGGTTGCGGAGGGCGCAGCGGCGAGCATCGCGCTGACGATTACGCCGAGCAATGCCAACGATTATACTACAGCCTGGTCAAGTGACAACACCGCCATCGCTACAGTGGATAGCAACGGTAAAGTAACGGGCATCGCAACCGGCACGACG
>SFDB01000007.1 GCA_004558825.1 Clostridiales bacterium | reverse complement strand
TTTTCAAAAGCATAGTCGCCCGTGAAAGATACGGACTGGGAGTAGCCGTAAACTACGCCTGCGCCTGCGCCCGTGAGGTAGTTGCCGAATACGTTGGTCATCATTCCTTCGCAGATAGCCATCCAGACGATGCTGTTGGGCAGCGTTCCGGAGATATAGTTAGCGATGAATCGGCCATCTATGCCGTATGTGCCGCTGCCAAAGTCAAGCGGCTGTCAAAAATAACGACGCCGTTGTTCGGGAAGTTATTTACGATGTTAGTGGCGGAGGCGTTTGAGTTAAGGAGCTGCGTTACCGTGCCGCCTGTGTATTCGGCGATAGCCGCTGCCCTTGTCTTGTATTCATCGGTGAACGAGCTGTCTGTGCTGTAGCACGGCCCGATGAGAAGAACGTTAAGGCTGGAAGACGTGTTTACGGCTTTTGTTGTTTGTTCGCCCACAATGGCACGGATCGTATCGTCTGTAACTACGGGCCGGTGCTGTGTGTTTCTTATGCGATAATCGTATGCGCACGCCATATCGTTTACACGGAATTGGAAGCCGTTGTCGTCTTTCCACTCAACGTCCGTGATAAGCTCGCAATTGAGCGCAGCCTCGTAAGCGGCCTTGACGACCTCTTCGGGTGCAGCTTTTTCGGCGAGCATTTCGGATTCGACCTTTTCAAGTACGGTCCATGCTTCGTTTCTCAATGCGGTTGCTCTTGCTTCGCCTGCCGCAAATGATATATTCTCAGCAAGACCCATAACCGGCATCGCTCCGATTATAAAAGCTGCCGCAAGGAACAAGCTGAGAAGCTTTGAAGTTTTCTTCATTTATTTCTTCCTCCGATAATATTTTTCGAATGTTGCATTGGCACATTCAATGTATTGGATAATAACACTCTAACATATATAAATCTATATAATAGATAAAAATAAACAAATTTTTTTTGATAGAAAGACGCAAAAACTTTTCAGCAGTAAAAAAGGCGGAGATAGTTGGTATTGCTTCAGATATGATATAATAACGTCGGTTTCTTACTGAAGCTGCTACGGAGGAAGAATATGTTTGATATTGCTGTGCTCGGAACGGGGTACGTCGGGCTTGTCGCGGGCGCATGCTTTGCGCATGTGGGGCATAAAGTCGTATGCGTCGATGTAGACGAGGAAAAGATAAAGCTGCTCTCGGACGGCGTTTGCCCTGTTTTCGAGCCGCAGCTGCCCGAAATTATTGAAAAGACGATGAGAGAAGGGAGATTGCGCTTCACGACTTCGTATGAGGATGCTTTCAAAAACGCCGACGCTATATTTATAGGTGTGGGTACGCCTGAGCGACGGGACGGATCGGCTGATTTAGAATACATTGATTCTGCTATCGCCGGCATAGCAGGAGCGCTCAATCACGATTGCCTGATAGTTGTAAAGTCAACGGTGCCTATTGGAACGAACGACTATGTCGAGCGTTTACTCAGGGAGGCCGCAAGCGGGAAAGACATTCATTTAGAGGTTGCGTCAAACCCCGAATTTCTATCGCAGGGCAGCGCCGTTCATGACACGCTGTACGCAAGGCGCATAATAATCGGCGCGGAATCTGACAGCGCGCGTGAGAAGCTTAAAAAAATATACGAGCCGTTTGGCCTGCCGACCGTATGTGTGTCGCGGCGAAGCGCCGAGATGATAAAATATGCGTCGAACGATTTTCTTGCGCTTAAGATATCGTACATGAATGATATTGCGAACCTTTGCGAGCTTGTCGGCGCCGATGTGGAGGATGTTGCGCTCGGAATGAGCTATGACGAGCGCATAGGATCTCAATTTCTCCGCGCGGGCATAGGGTTCGGAGGAAGCTGCTTCCCAAAGGACACGAAAGCGCTCGCGCATATAGCAATGAAAAACGGATATGAGCTCAAGACGGTCAAGGCTGCGATAGAAGTAAACGAAGCGCAGAAAACGAAGCTTTATCGTATGGCAATGGAGCGCCTGGGTACGCTTTCGGGCAGGCGCGCGGCGCTTTTGGGCGTTACGTTCAAACCAAACACGGACGATTTGCGTGAGGCGCCGTCGCTTGTGATGGCAAGACTTTTAATCGTTGTAGGTGCGGAAGTGTCGGCATATGACCCGATAGGCGGCAAAAAATTCGGAAAGTGTTTTCCTGCGGTGTCCGTAAAGGAATCGGCCGCAGAAGCGCTGCAGGGAGCCGACGTTTGCTTCATATTGACGGAATGGCATGAATTCGAAGCGCTTACGCCTGAAGCGTTCAAAAAAAACATGACGTATCCGCTCGTATATGACGGCAGGAACGTACTGTCGCCCGAGAGGATGCGCGAAGGCGGAGTAGAGTATTACTCTATAGGGAGATGAAAAACTTGACTGTATTTATCACCGGTGCATGCGGTTTTATCGGGTTTCATACGTCGCTTGCGCTGATGAAGGCGGGAGTGCGCGTCGTCGGCATGGATAACATGAACGATTATTACGACGTGCGGCTTAAGAACATGCGCCTTGAAAAGCTTTGCGAACGCGCGGAATTTACTTTTATCAAGGCCGACATAGCCGATGAGGACGCCGTAAACGCTGCGTTTGCGGAATTTGCGCCTGATACGGTGATAAACCTTGCGGCGCAGGCCGGCGTCAGATATAGCATAGAAAACCCGCGTGCATACATAAATTCGAACATAGTCGGCTTTTTTAACGTCTTGGAAGCATGCCGCAGTTTCCCCGTGAAGCATCTTGTATACGCTTCGTCGAGCTCCGTATACGGCGCGAGCGGAGATGTGCCTTTTTCGCTCGATGACAGGGCCGATAAGCCTGTTAGCCTTTATGCAGCAACAAAGCGCTCCGACGAGCTATTGGCATATTCATACAGCAAGCTCTACGGAACGCCCATGACGGGGCTTAGGTTTTTTACGGTTTATGGCCCTTATGGGCGGCCCGATATGGCGTATTTTTCTTTTGCGGAAAAAATAATGGATGACAAGCCGATACGCCTTTATAACTACGGCAAAATGTCGCGCGATTTCACATATGTCGACGATATAGTCGAAGCGATAACGCGCCTTTACGCCTGCCCGCCGAAGGCTGATGTAAACGGAGCGCCGCATAAGGTGTACAATATCGGAAACAGCTCGCCTGTTGAGCTAGGCGAATTTGTTGCCGTGCTTGAAAGATGTCTTGGGAAAAGAGCGCTTATAGAGCTTGCGCCCATGCAGGCGGGCGACGTCGTAACGACGTATGCCGATGTATCGGAGCTTGAACGCGATTTCGGCTTTGCACCCAATACGACTCTTGATGAGGGGCTTGAGCGTTTCACACATTGGTATCTGAATGAATACAGGCGCTGAACGTGCTGAAATATGTACAAGATATTTATTGCCGAGGACGATAGGACAATAGCGAACGCCATGCAGAGGTATCTCGAAGCATGGGGCTTTGATGTGTACGCCGTGACCGATTTTGGGGATGTGGTGTCGCAGTTCGCGTCGTTTTCGCCGCATCTTGTGCTGCTCGATATATCGCTGCCTCATCATAACGGCTACCATATATGCTCGCGCATAAGGAGCATGTCAACGGTTCCCGTGATGTTTATAACGTCGGCGTCGGATAAGATGAACATAATAATGGCCATGAATATGGGCGGCGATGATTTCTTGGCGAAACCGTTTGATCTCGACGTTTTGTATGCAAAGGTGAGCGCACTCTTACGGCGCAGCTACGACTATGCAGGTCAAAGCTCGCTTGCGGAGCACAATGGGGCGATACTCAACATGTCCGACGGGACGCTGAGCTATAACGGGGAGAGCGCGGAGCTTAGCAGGAACGAGCTTAGGATAATGCAGGTGCTCTTTGAGAACGCGGGCAGTACGGTCAGCCGCAACACGCTCATGACGCGCCTTTGGGAAACGGACAGCTATATAGATGAAAACTCGCTTACGGTGAATGTGACACGCCTGAGAAAAAAGCTTGAGCTTATCGGTCTTGACGGGTTTATAGTCACAAAACGCGGCGAAGGATACATGATACAATGACGCGGAAGGGCATACGCCTGTTTGGGGCATACGTCAAAGAGAATATAGGCGGGATAGCGCTTGCAATATGCGCGGCGCTTATGCTTACGGCGCTTTTTTATCTGTATGAGCTTCCGAAGGAGCCGCTCATATACGCGCTCGCGCTCGTAGGAGCTATCGCTCTGCTTCCGTTTTTGCTCAAATATGCTTATATAAAAAAACGCCACACGGAGCTTGAAGCCATACTCAATAACATCGCTCAGGTGCTCGGCGAGCTGCCGCCTCCGCACGGGGTGCTTGAGCACGACTACAGCGATATGCTGAAAAAGCTTGATGAGGCGCGAAACAGGCTTACTGGCGAGTATGAGAAAGAGATAGGCGATATGCTCGAGCAATACACGCTATGGGCGCACCAGATAAAGACGCCTATAGCGGCGATGCGGCTGCTTATACAGTCAAACGCATCGGCGGACGAGCTTGCGGCGGAGCTTTTTAAGATAGAGCAATATGTCGAGACGGCGCTTTGCATAATGCGCAGCGGCGGCAACTCGCCCGATTTCGTGATAAAAAACTGCGACGTCGATGAAACGGTAAGAAAATGCGTCAGAAAATATGCGCGCCTGTTCGTGCTCAACCGCCTTAAGCTTGAGCTGAGCGAGACGCACATAACGGCGCTCACGGATGAAAAATGGCTTGCATTTGCGATAGAACAGGCGCTTTCTAATGCGCTCAAGTATACGCCGAGCGGGAAAATATCGATATACGCGCGCGGAAGCGTTCTTGTTATCGCCGACACGGGCATAGGTATAGCGCCGCAGGATCTGCCGAGGATATTCGAAAGGGGTTATACGGGCAGCAATGGACGCGGCGACATGAAGGCAACGGGAATAGGGCTTTATCTCAGCAAGCGTATGCTTTCCATGCTCGGCCATGCGATATGGGCGGAATCGGAGCCGTCGAAGGGTACGCGCATAATGATAGACCTCTCAAGGGATGAGCTTGAAATCGAATAACCTTTCAATACTGTAATGTTTCGGTTGAAAACGTAAGCTGAATCGATGGAACGTATGCGTATGCGTTTGCTATACTTGCGTCAAACGATGAATTCGGAGGTAGAAAAAATGGAACTTCTCGTTGTAAACAACCTGAAAAAGGTATATACGACGCGTTTCGGCCTGAATTCCGTGACGGCGCTCAACGGCGCGACGTTTACGGTGGAACGCGGTGAATACGTTGCCGTGATGGGCGAATCGGGTTCGGGCAAAACTACGCTGCTTAACATAATAGCGGCGCTCGATAAACCGACGAGCGGCGAAGTGATGCTCGACGGCAAGAATATAGCCGCCGTCAAGGAAAGCGCGATGACATCGTTTCGCCGCGATAATCTCGGATTTGTATTCCAGGACTTCAATCTGCTTGACACGTTCTGCGTAAAGGACAACATATTTCTTCCGCTTGTGCTGTCGGGAAAAAGCTACGATGAGATGGAGGTGCGTTTAAGGTTCATCGCGCCCAAGCTTGGCATAACAGACATACTCCCAAAATATCCATACGAGATATCAGGCGGCCAAAAGCAGCGCGTAGCTGTTGCACGGGCGCTCATAACGTCTCCAAAGCTCGTGCTTGCCGACGAGCCCACGGGTGCGCTCGACTCAAGATCGGCGGGGGCGCTTTTAAGGCTTTTTGAGAGCATAAACAATGACGGCCAGACTATACTCATGGTGACGCACAGCATACGCGCGGCGAGCCATGCAAAGCGCGTGCTTTTTATAAAGGACGGTATTGTGTTCCATCAGCTCTATCGTGCGGATCTCGACGAAGAGGCGATGTTTGCGCGCATCAGCGATACGCTGACGGCGATATCGACGGGCGGTGAGCTCAATGTGTAGTTCACTTTATCATCGTCTCGCGGTGACGAATATAAAGAATCACAGGCGCATATATGTTCCGTTTGTCGCGGCGTCTGCCGGAGTCACGGCGATGCTTTATATAATACAGTTTCTTTTGAACAACAGCGAGCTTCGTTCCAGAACAGTAGCCCAGGTGCTTTCGATGGGAACTGTCGTAATAACAATATTTTCCGTGATAGTTATGCTTTATGCCAACAGCTTCGTCATGAAGCAGCGCCGGCGTGAGTTGGGCCTTTACAACGTTCTCGGCATGGAAAAGCGTCACATCGCGCGCCTTATGGCGACGGAAACGCTATATATCGGCTCGGTATCGGTTGTGCTCGGCATAGGTGGAGGGATACTGTTTTCTAAGCTTGCGCTGCTGCTGCTTTGCGACCTTATGGGAGTGCCGAAGTCGCTTGGCTTTGAGGTGCCGATGCTTGCGGTCGTATATACGCTTGCGGTGTTCGGGGCGATATTCGCTATAATGCTTGTATATAACATAAGCCGCGTCGGGCTTGTGAAGCCGATAGAGCTTTTGAAAAGCAAAAGTACAGGCGAGCGCGAGCCGCGAGTCAAATGGGTGATCGCCGTTGTCGGCGTGCTGACGCTCGGAAGCGGATACGCCATAGCGCTGCTTACAAAGACGCCGAGCATGGCGCTGGTTCTGTTCTTTGTGGCGGTGATACTCGTCATAATCGGCACATACTGCCTCTTTACGGCGGGAAGCATAGCGGTGCTCAAGATAATGCGGAAAAACAAGCGCTACTACTATAATAAAAAACATTTTGTGCCCGTTTCGGGGATGCTCTACAGAATGAAGCGCAACGCCGCAGGGCTTGCAAATATATGTATACTGTCAACGATGGTGCTTGTGATGATATCGTCTACGGTGTGCCTTTACTATGGCATGGAGGATCTCGTAAGGACATTTAATCCGCGAAACGTGGAGTTGATAGTTGTTAAAGGCGTTGACGATGAATATGCTTCACAGCTTAGCAGCGCGATAGACGAAACGGTGAAAAAGAGCGGCGTGACTGTAAAGAACGTTGCAGCGTACAGAAATTCGAGCACATATGCCTATTATGACGGCAAAACTTTTTCCATTTATGCCTATGGGGCGGGTTCGCTGCTCAGAAGCGTTAAAATAACCCTGCTGCCGCTTGAGGACTATAATTTGCTGAATAATACCGAAGAGACGCTTGAGCGAGACAGCGTGATAGTATACGCGCCGAATATGAACTTTGAAAACGGGGAAATATACTTCGGCTCTGCGAAAATGAAAGTGGAGAAGGTCGTGCATGCAATGAACGTGGTGAATATGATTCATGACGATGAAACGATAGCGCAAGTGTACATTGTTGCCGCCGACACGGACGCGATAATACGGCTGCGCGATGCTTTGGAGAAGGCGCAAGGGGACTTTCCCGACGATGAAAGCTATTTTGACGCGATGACTATGATTAAATATTACTACGGCGCGGATGTTGACGGCGTGGACGATGAGGATAAGCTGGCGGCTGCGCTCATCGAAATGATGGCTGCCGCGGCCACGGAAGACTATGCGACAGGACATGAAGCAAGGCCGTACAGCGTAACAAAGGCGTCGAACGACATGAAGAATTACCTTGAGATGTACGGAGGATTATTCTTTCTCGGCATAATACTCGGCATAATATTCATATCGGCGGCTGTGCTTATCATGTATTATAAGCAGCTCTCGGAGGGATACGAGGACAGGGAGCGCTATGTAATAATGCGGCAGGTCGGTATGACACGCCGAGAGATACGCTCTTCGGTGCGTTCGCAGGTGCTGACGGTGTTTTTCCTCCCGCTTGCGGCGGCCGGCGTACATATGGCCTTTGCGTTCCCGATGATACGGCTCATACTTACCATGTTTGGGCTTACGAATTCGCGGCTGTTCATGATTTGCGCGCTGCTTTGCTTTGCGGTGTTCACCCTGGTGTACCTTGCAGCATATGTATTGACGGCAAAGCGGTATTATAAGATAGTGTCGAGCCCATCGGAGTGACAGTGCTCGGGAAACGGAATGCGCGGCGGCCTTATCCCGCCGCGCACCAGTCTGTCGAAAAACCCGGGGTTGTTAAGGGGCCACAGCCCCTTAAGTTAATTCCGGCTTTGACGACATGTGCGTTAAAACGGATGAAAACCCTTAGGTTTTCGTACTTTGCGGGTTTTGCCGCCCGGGAGCGAATGCGAGAGGCAAAACACGAGAAAAATTCGAAAAAGTGGCAGTATGCCACTTTTTCGACACTCAAATGCGCGGCGGCCTTAGCCCGCCGCGCACGCATAATACGCCGTTTATTCAAAATTATTCACATTTGTGTAAAAAAGTTGACCTTTCTGTGGTAGAATGCAATATATGCCAATGATAACATATAATTGTCGCATGAGATAATGCGTATAATATTGAATGTAATTCAATAAGAGGAGGTATTTGAATGGACATCAACCGTTTCACACAAAATTCAATAGCAGCCGTTAACGCGGCGCAGAATGCGGCGGCCGAGCATTCAAACCAGCAGGTAGATGAACAGCATCTCCTCTATGCTCTTTTGAAGCAGGATGAGTCGCTGATAAAACAGCTTGTAATAAAAATGGGTCTGGATGCCGATGGCCTTGAAAGCGCGGCACTCGAAGCGATAGAGAAGCTTCCGTCAATAACGGGCGGCGGTATAGACGCCTCAAGGATTTATATAACGTCGGAGCTCAATGCGGCGCTTAACGATGCCGAAAAAGAGATGGCTCGCATGAAGGACGACTATGTTTCTGTAGAGCATCTGATGCTGGGCCTTATAAACAAGCCGAATGACGCGCTGAAAACGCTGTTTAAGCGTTTCCACATAGAAAAGAACGAGTTTCTCAAGGCGCTTGAGACAATCAGGGGCGGTGCGCGCGTGACGACCGATTCTCCCGAAGGAACGTATGACGCGCTCGGCAAATATGCGCAGGACCTTGTAGAGCTTGCCAGGAAGCAAAAGCTTGATCCTGTAATAGGCCGTGATTCCGAGATACGAAACGTAATAAGGATACTTTCACGAAAGACCAAGAATAACCCTGTCCTGATAGGCGAGCCCGGCGTGGGCAAAACGGCAATAGCCGAAGGGTTGGCGCAGCGCATCGTGAAGGGCGACGTGCCGCAGGGCTTGAAGGAGCGCCGCATATTTTCGCTTGACATGGGCGCGCTTATAGCCGGCGCGAAATTCAGGGGCGAATTTGAGGAGAGGCTGAAGGCCGTGCTCAACGAGGTGAAGCGTTCGGAAGGGCAGATAATACTGTTTATCGACGAGCTGCACAACATTGTAGGCGCGGGTAAAACAGAGGGTTCGATGGACGCGGGCAACCTGCTCAAGCCAATGCTGGCGCGCGGCGAGCTTCACTGCATAGGCGCGACGACGCTTGACGAGTATAGAAAGTATATCGAAAAGGATGCAGCTCTTTCGAGGCGTTTCCAACCCGTTATGGTAGATGAACCTACGGTCGAGGATACGATAAGCATACTGAGAGGCCTGAAGGAGCGCTACGAGGTGTTCCACGGCGTAAAGATAAACGACTCTGCGCTTGTCGCGGCGGCGACGCTTTCGCACCGCTATATATCCGACAGGTTTTTGCCTGATAAGGCTATTGACCTTGTTGACGAGGCGTGCGCGCTGCTCAGGACGGAGATGGATTCCATGCCGAGCGAGCTCGATGAGCTTTCAAGAAGCATAATGCAGCTTGAAATAGAGGAAGCCGCGCTATCGAAAGAGACGGACAAGCTTTCCGCACAACGGCTTGAAACGATTAAGAAGCAGTTAAGCGAGGAGAGAGAAAAATTCTCTTCGATGAAGGCGAAATGGGACAACGAAAAGAACGAAATAAAGAACGTTCAATCGCTGCGTGAGCAGATAGAGGCTTTGAACGGCGAGATGGAGCGGGCAGAGCGCAGCTACAACCTGAGCCGCGCCGCCGAGATAAAATACGGTAAGCTTCCGCAGCTCAAGGCGCAGCTCGAGCAGGCCGAAAAAACCTTTGAAGAGGGCAAATCAGAAGGCTTGATAAGCGACAGAGTCACGCAGGATGAGATAGCGCAGATAGTGTCGCGTTGGACGGGCATACCTGTAAGCAAGCTAATGCAGGGTGAACGTGAGAAGCTTTTGGGCCTTGAGTCAATACTTCATAAGCGCGTGATAGGTCAGGACGAAGCGGTGACAACGGTTGCGAACGCCATTCTCCGTACGCGCGCGGGACTTAAGGATCCAACGAAGCCGATAGGAAGCTTCCTGTTCCTCGGCCCGACCGGCGTGGGCAAGACCGAGCTTGCAAAGGCGCTTGCGCAGGCGCTGTTTGACGACGAGCGCAATATGGTGCGTATAGATATGTCCGAATATATGGAGAAATACTCCGTGTCGCGTCTCATAGGCGCGCCTCCGGGCTACGTCGGCTATGACGAAGGCGGCCAGCTTACGGAAGCCGTACGCCGCAAGCCGTATTGCGTGGTACTGTTCGATGAGATAGAAAAGGCGCACCCCGACGTGTTCAATGTGCTGTTGCAGGTGCTCGACGACGGCAGGCTTACCGACTCTCAGGGCAGAGTCGTAGACTTCAAGAACACCGTCATAATACTTACGTCTAACCTCGGCTCGAGCTACATTCTTGAAGGCATAAAGGACGACAGGCTTACGGATGAGGCAAAGCAGAAGGTGGAGCAGTTGCTGAAGCAAAGCTTCCGTCCCGAGTTCCTTAACCGTATAGACGATATTGTGTTCTATACGCCATTGACAAGGAAGCAGATATACGAGATTACGGATCTGATGATAAAGGACCTCCGCGACCGTATGCACGCCATGCGTCTTGACCTTGTTTTGACGGATAGCGCAAAGGAATACTTCGCGGAAACGGGTTATGATCCGCAGTTTGGCGCAAGGCCGCTTAAGAGGCTTTTGACCGGCAAGCTTGAAACGCTTATCGCCCGCAGGATAATTGAATCAGATCCTGCGCCCGACACGGTGTTTACCGTAGACTGCATTGACGGCAAGCTGATAATCAAGTAGAATAAACCAGAGGGGGATACATGGGTTATGCCCGTGTATCCCCCGAACGATAATAATAGTATAATAAGGAGGAAAGCAATGCCTTCCGTTCCAACGTTCAGCACTTATGATATTCTGCTGTTCGCCGTCATAGCCGTGTTTATTCTCGGACTGATTGCGCAGGAGAGAGTGCAGAGCACATATAAAAAATATTCTCGCATTCCGACGCGGGCGAATGTCTCTGCGAGCAACGTTGCGTTTGAGCTTTTGAGACGTTCGGGCAGTTCGGCGACGATTGCCAGGACGGCGGGTTCGCTTACGGATAATTTTAATCCGCGCACCGGTGTTGTCAGCCTGTCGGAGCCCGTTTTCAACAGCTCGTCAGTAGCGGCGGTGGCCGTGGCGGCACATGAAATAGGCCATGTCATGCAGTATGAGGAGGGCTATGGCCCTATAAAGCTTAGGAATGCGATACTGCCTGTTGCGCAGATAGGTTCGAGCGCCGCACCGTTTATCGTGATAGTCGGCATGTTTTTCGGCTCATACACGCTTTCGATGGTCGGCGTATACCTTTTCGCGGCAGTGCTGCTTTTCCAGGTGGCGACGCTGCCTGTCGAGATAAACGCATCGCGCCGCGCACTCGAGATGCTTTCGGCGAACGGCTATATTGCAGGCGATGAAACCACGGGCGCAAGAAAGGTGCTCAGGGCGGCCGCAATGACATATGTTGTCGCCGCGCTTGCAACTATTGTGTCGTTGTTCAGGCTGTTGGCTATTGCGAACAATTCACGAAGAGGATAATTTCCGATTAAATAAAACGGCTGCTGCAAACGCTCGTGAGGCAAGTGCGGCAGCCTTGTTTTTTATTTATTTTCAGGCTTTTTTCTATGGATTAGGAATCCCGTGAACGCTCCTGTTAAGCTAAGCCCGAAATATATCGGAACGTACAGCCATGTGTTTTTTGCGATAAAAAACACGGTTGGCAGGAATAGCGCCGAAACCATGACGCAGGGCAATATCGAAAAACCGCGCGATATACCGTATATGCAGGAAACGGCAAATACGGCGACAGGGTTTACGAGCATTACGAAACCGTATATGCCGTCGATGCTGTCGAGACTGCCGTTTATAAGCGGCAGCGCATAAAAAAGCGCGCCGAATACTGCGATTAAGCACATTGCGTCTTGCAGGACTTTTTTGTTTTTCATGACAGCTCCGAGTGCTTTTGAGAGCATTATAGCATTAAGCGACAATTTTTGCACGGTTCTTATTAAAACTTCCGGCGATATGTTCCGAAAGAAGCCGATTGTAATGAAGCGTAAGATGTTGACATTCGATTTTGCGTTATTTATTATTGACATATGCTTCAGAAAGAAACGGGGTAAATGGGATGAATGTAAGCGCCTTTACGGATTATAAAAAGAAGATTATTGACAGCTGCTCTACGGTGATAGTTGGCAAAGACGATATTATTGAGCTTGTTCTTACATGCTTTATATGTTCGGGACATGTTCTGCTCGAGGATCTTCCGGGTACGGGCAAAACCATGCTCTTAAGGTCGTTTGCGAACGCCATCGGGGGTGAGTTCAAGCGCATACAGTTCACGCCCGACCTTCTTCCGTCCGATCTTACGGGTATAAATTTTTACAACAGAAAGACGTGCGAATTTGAGTTCAGGAAGGGACCGCTTTTTGCGAACATAGTTCTTGCGGACGAGATAAACCGCGCCACTCCGAGAACACAGTCGAGCCTTTTGGAGGCAATGGGCGAGCGGCAGATAACGGTCGACGGCGTAACGATGGCGCTGGAAGAGCCGTTTATGGTGATGGCGACGCAGAACCCTATAGAATCGTACGGAACATTCCCGCTGCCGGAGGCGCAGACAGACAGATTCTTTATGCGGCTTTCGCTGGGCTATATGACGAAGGAGCAGGAAGCTCAGGTGATTTCACGTCCATCGACGGAAAAGCTTGTAAACGCAATACATCAGGCGGCCACGGACGAGGAGACTAAATATGTGCGTGAGCATTATCAGGACGTAGAAGTCTGCGGCGACGTGAGAAACTATATGATGGAAATAATCACAAAAACGCGTAATCGCCCCGACATACTTGCAGGCGTTTCTACTCGCGGCGGCATAGCGCTTTACAAGGCGTCACAGGTGACGGCAGCGATGAACGGCCGCGCGTTTGTGCTGCCGGAGGACGTGAAACGTGTTGCCCCGCATGTGCTGGGGCACAGGATAACGCTTGCGGGTGTGCTCAACGCTGCCGAAGCGGAAGAGAAGATAAGAAGGCTTGTTGACGAAGTGGAAGTGCCGATGGAGTAAAGCCGTGCTCATATTGATATTTGTCATGCTTGCGATAGGTGCGGCCGCGGAAGCGTGGTCGCTCAAACACGCAGCGGATGGCTTATCGTACGACATACGCCCTTCAAAGTCAACTGTCGAACCGGATGAGCCGTTCGAGCTTGTCGCGCACATAAAAAATGCATCCATACTCCCGAAAACATTCATACGAATAAACGAGATGCTTCCCAAAGGGATGAGCGTAGCGGACGGCGGCGATGATATTGAGAGCCTTTCGGACGAAACTCCCGACGAGGCCTGCAAGCATGATTCGGCAGTGTATTCCACAATGAAAAACGCGGGGGGTAAAAACATAAGGGTCGTTGTAAACGGCGACCGTGCGTGCGCACATGTGATCAGCAACGTCTTTTTGCTGCCCAAACAAAAGCTTGCACGCGCGTTGAGCGTCAAGTTTTCGGCTCGCGGCAGATACTTCCTTGATGGCGCGCTTATAGCGTGCGGCGATTTTCTCGGGATAACGTCGAGAGCCGTGCGCATGCGTGCGGACAGCGAGATAGTTGTGATACCGCGGAGAGCGGAAGACACCGATTTCAGAAGGCTTCTCGGCGGCTTTTTGGGCGACGTCTCCGTGAAACGGTTTATTTTTGAAGATCCCGTGCTAACGCTTGGATTTAGAGAGTATACGGGCGCCGAACCCATGAAATCAGTCGCATGGACTAAATGCACCGTAAACGACGAGCTGCTTGTGAAGAAGTATGATTATACGCTTGAGCCGACGGCGAGCGTCGTATTTAACGTTGAGACGGATCAGGTGCGCGGCAATGAGTTCATCGCGCTCATAGAGCGATGCTTTTCAATCGCAAGGACGGTTTGCGAGGCGCTTAACTCGATGGGCGTAAAGTTCAGCTTCGCAACGAACGCACGAGCCGAAGGCGCGGAACGAATATGGCCGGACAGCGTCGACGGACTTGGCCGTAACCATATAATGGCAGTAATGGAGGGTTTAGGACGCGCGTCATACTTTCCAAGCGAGCGATTTACGCTGACGCTCGACCGTGCAGCGAAACGGGCTGAGCAGGGAAGGGCGCATATCATAATAACGCCCAAAATGCTGCCCGAATACCGCGCGGGCATTGACAAACTCAAAACAATGTCAGGCAGCGATGTGTGCGTCATATGCGCCGACGCCGCCTTAGACGCAGCAGGCGAACGCGTTGGGGACAGATAGATGGATTTTATATATATAACAAAGCTAATATCGCAGTTGTCGTTTTTGTATGTGATATTCGGCTACATGGCGTCTCTCTACAAGCTGCAGGAAAATCTCTATCTTCCGTATGCGGCGTTTGTCGTTATAGGGTATATGTGCTATAAGCTCAGGCAGCTTGCGAAAAAAAGGTGGGTCAGCTTTGTGCCGATGGCGCTCATTGTTCCGTGCGTACTGCTGCCGGTGCTCGACAACCCTTATGCGAGCCTTATAATTTCGAAGCTTATATGTCTGCTGCCGCCTGCGGCATACATCGTGGTAATCGGCGTAAAGGATGACTACACTCCTAACTACTATGCGTATTACGAGTTTTTGAAAAAATCGGTCATAATTGCCTTGACCATGTGCGTCGTGTCGGCTTTGTTGCCGGCATTGCAGCATCCCAAGGCGACGACGTACTCGATGACGGTTATTCACATTGTTACGGGCGTGGTTATGCTGCGCACGCTCAGGCAGGACAGGTCGATTTATTCAACGCCGCGCTATCAGATAACGAATCTTGCGGTGATAATAGCGGTCGCTGTTGTCTGCTTGGCGCTGAGCTCGGATTTTGTTGTCCATACGGTAATAATCGGCTCGATAAAGTTTGTGCTGACCTCTATTGCAAAGCTTTATAACAGCGTGATGAAGGCGCTTGAGGGCGCGCCTGTGCCTGTAACGCCGACGCCGGAGCCGCATATTACGCCTACGCCCGATATGACATGGAGCGGCGAGCTAGTCACACCGTCGCCGACACCTTCACCGACTATAGCGCCCGAACTTGTCATAACGCCGGGGAATGCGCAAAGCGTCCCCGAATGGGTAATATTCCTGATACTGTTTGCTGTTATGGCTGCGGTGTTCATAATGATTATGCGCGCTGTCGGAATTTCCAAAAAACGCAAATCTGATTGGCAAGAGGTCGAAGACGATGACAAAATTACGGAGCGTCACGAAAAGCGCCGTTCACTGTTTACGCGATTGAGCGCCGCAGAAAAGGTGCGCGAAATCTTCAAGGGCTTCATACGGCGCATGAGGAGAAGCGGAATGAACGATACAGCGTCGACGACGAGCGAAGACGTGTGTGTTTTCGGAATCGCAGCGCACGAGTATGATCCAAAGCTTGTTGAGCAGCTGCGCGAAATATATATACGCGCAAGGTACAGCTCCGAGGATATAACGAACGACGATGTTAAACGCGCCCGCAAAATAGCATCACAGCTTAAAAAATCATAGCATATCATAAAACAAGCCCTGCCGCGCAGCAGCGCGGCAGGGCCGATTGCTTTTTTGATGCGGCTTCTATTTCATTGCGGGCATATAGCCTTCAAACTCGACCGAATTGCCGTCTTCGCCGGTTCCGATGAACTCAAAAACCCAGACGGGCAGATAATCGCCTTGTCCGTTTACCATATAAGCGAGCTTACAGCCATACATTACCGCTTGCTTTATGTCGGTGAACAGAGTGTAGGAGCCTTCACCGTTTATCAGTTTGGAGTATGCGCTTGACTGCGAAATTATACGTTTATAAACAGCGGGATACGCGTTTGAGCCGTCCTTGCGAATCTTCGTTATGGTACCGCCCGAGCTTAGGCCGACGACTACGCGGCTGCTGTTAATTATGGGACATCCGTCATATGAGGTGGTGTAATACAGGTCATAGCCCGTTATTGCACCGGAAGCATCTTTGAGCTCTATAAAGTCTGTAAGTTCATAAAGCTGTGCCGTAATAAGCGCTTTTTCGGCGAAAAAGTCGCGGACGATTTTGTCGGCAGACTCCTTGGTGATATTTGCGTCTGCGCCGTCGTACGCTCCGTAGAACGAGTATTGCCACGAGCCGTCGGGTGAACAGACTATGTTTGCGGTGTCGCTTTCGATGGTATATATGTCATCGGCGTTATAGCTTATAAAGCCGTCGCTCATGAGCGTATCACGCAGCATGGCGGCAAGGTTTATGCCCGCGTCATCGTCAGACGGCGAGTATATGGCTACGCGCTCCGATTTTTTGCTGAGCTCCGCCGAAACGGTTATATCGTCGGGTAGTGGGACGTCGCTGCGAAAAAGCTCGAGGTCGGTATATGTTTTACCGTAATCGAGTATTAGAACGAAAGCGATGAAAAAATACACGGAAGCGCACGCTATCCATGATGCGGTCCTGCGCTTCTTATCGGGTATTGGCAGGCATAGCTTTTGGGGGAGCGACGTCTTTTTGAGAGCGTAGATGACTATTGAGTAAAGTCCCGTGCCGACAGCCGCGCCTAAGCCGGCGAGTATGTATTCGTCTGTTACGAATATGCCGCTTGTGGCGATGCCATATATGTTGCATACGAGAGATGCGACTATGCCGACAATGAAAGAGGCCACTACGCCGAGCTGCGGGAAGGCGGGTATAAACAGAAAACCCGCGATGAGAAACGGAGCGGCGTACGATACGAGATCGTTCAATATCGGTTTGTAGCCATAGTCGGATATAGCGGCAACCTTATAAAACGGTATGAGCTGTGACGACGCGGCGGGCTCGTTATGAAGCTTCAAAAGCCACGATGCAAACAGGGCGGCGAGAAACAGCACGACATACGTTATTTTGGAGGCGGAAGCCCCCTTACGTTTCATTATAAAGGCAAAAAGCGCTACCAGAATCGCATAAGCCGCGAACACGACAATGCATAGCAAAAGCTTCGGCAAAAAGAACACCCCCGATAAGGTTTGATTTATTAATTATAACATGAGAAAGCGATACAACACAACTGCGAGGCGCGGACAATAAAATCGCGCTATACAAAAGGCGGGACGGTGTGTATAATTCATATATAAAGGGGGATTGCTTATATGGATATGTATGAAGTAATATCCGAGCTTGTCACCGCGCCGGGAGTGACGGGAAATGAGGACTGCGCGGCCGACGTCGCCGAAAAGTATTTCAGGCGCTTCAGCGATAACGTGTGGCGCGACTGTTCGGGAAATGTATTTGCTCGCATGGGTGATAAAAAGCCGGCCATAATGCTTATAGCGCATATTGACGAGATAGGCATGGCCGTAACCGATATTGAAGAAAACGGAATGCTGCATATTCGCTCCGTTGCCGGGGTAGATCCGCGAGTGCTGCCGGGCTCGAACGTAGTGGTTCACGGCAGGGAAAGGATAGACGGAATAGTCGGCGCCATTCCGCCGCACCTCATACTTGGCGGCAGGGATAAGGCATATAAAATAGGTGATATGCTATGCGATACGGGGCTGTCGGGTGAAAGCGTGCGCAAGCTTGTGTCGGTAGGCGATATGATAACGTTTGCGCTTGAGGCTCCGCTCAAATTGAAGAATGACAGCATTTCGGGTAAATCTCTCGACGACAGGGCGCTTGTTGCGGTGATGATAGAGTGTATGGAGATGCTGAGCAGGCGCAGGCTCGACTGTTCGGTAGTTATGTGCGCATCGACTCAGGAGGAGTTTTCGGGGCCGGGCGCGGAGGTTGCAGCGTATTCGGTCGCTCCCGACATGGCACTCATATTGGATGTAACACATGCGGAAATGCCGAAATGTGACGAGTTTGACGCATACAAGCTTGACAAGCCTGTCATATGCGCTGGCGGAAACATGCACCCGAAGATGACAAAACTCATCTGCGATGCTGCGAGCGAAGCGGGGATAGAATATGAGACCGAGGTCGCTATGGGATTCTCGGGAACGGACGCCGATTATGTACAGATGACGCGCGGCGGTATACCTACGGGCGTTATTTCACCGCCTGTGAAATACATGCACACGCCCGTTGAGACGATAAGCATAGATACGCTTAAAAAGTGCGCGCGGATTGTCGTAGAGTTTATTGCGTCCGTGCATGAGGATTGGGAGGAAAAACTATGCTTGGACGACTGAAAGAGATGACAGAACTTAACGGCGTATCGGGAAATGAAAAGGCTGTAAGGAAATATTTGAAAGAATTTGCCATCAATTATGCAGACGAGGTTTTTACCGACGCCATGGGAAATCTCTACGCGCATAAGAAAGGCGACGGAAAACGTGTAATGGCATGCGCGCATATGGACGAGGTCGGAATGATGGTGCGCGGAATACGCAGCGACGGGCTTCTTGCGTATCAGGCCGCAAATTTGGATGCGCGCGTCGTAGTCGGGAAGCGCGTAGCGATTGGCGAAAAAAGCGTGCCCGGAGTAATCGGCTCAAAGCCTATACATCTCCAAAGCGAGGAAGAGTTTTACCAAGCGTATAATCATGACAGTCTGTATATAGACATAGGGGCTTCGGATAAGGCGGATGCGCAAAAATATGTCAGCGTCGGCGACTACGTTGCCTTTACGACAAAGTTTGAGGAGTTTGGCGACGGTATGATACGCTGCAAGGCGCTGGACGACAGAGTGGGCTGCGCGATAGTGACAGAGCTTCTCAAAAACGATTATGATTGTGATTTTTACGCTGTGTTTACTGTGCAGGAGGAGCTGGGGCTTCGCGGGTCGCGCGCTGCGGCGTACAACGTAAAGCCGGACATTGCGCTCATATTCGAGGGAACGACGGCGAACGATATGCCGAAGGTCGAGGGTCATGAGCATGTGACGAGAGTGCATGGCGGAGCAGCCATCACCTTTATGGACGGAGGCACCGTTACGAGGCCGCAGATGTTCGATGCGCTCAAGCGCTGCGCGAAAGAAAACGGCATAAGGTGGCAGCTTAGGCAGGGCACGCGCGGCAGAACCGATGCCGGCGAAATACACCTCGCCGGAGACGGCGCAATAACCGGGGGAATATCCGTACCGTGCCGCTACATTCATTCGCCTGTTACGGCGACGTCGAAAGAGGACATTATATGTGCGTTTGAGCTTGCCGATGCGTTTTTGAGACAGAAATATTTTGAAAGAGCTCTTGAAGCGGTCTGCAGTGGTAAATAAAGGAGGAAACAATATGTTTAAGGATATGCTCAAGGAGTTTTTGTGTACATACGGACCGACGGGACGAGAGACATGCATAAGTAATGTCATAAGAGCATACGTCGCCCCGAACGCGGACGAAATATATAATGATACGCTCGGCAATCTAATAGCCGTAAAGCGCGGAACATCCGGCAAAAAAGTGATGATAAGCGCCCACATGGATCAAATCGGACTGATAGTTACCGACATTGATGAGAATGGTTTTTTGCGCGTCAGCAATGTCGGAGGCGTCAATCCCATTATAGCGATTGCGCGCGAGGTTGTGTTTGAGAATGGGACGCGAGGCGTAACATATTTTGAAACAGAAAAAGGCGGCGCGGCCGATGCCACGATACAAAAGCTTTTTATAGACATAGGCGCGTCATCGCGCGACGAGGCCGAAAAGAAGGTTGAAATAGGCGATATTGCGGTATATGCGGCAAGCTTTACGGAGCTGGGCAGGCGTATTTCCTGCGGCGCGCTCGATGACAGGCTTTGCTGCGCGATAGTTGCCGAATGCTTTAACACATGCGTGAGCGAACATGATGTGTATGCCGTATTCACCGTACAGGAAGAGGTAGGTCTTCGCGGCGCGGGCGTTGCGGCGCATTCGATTTCACCGGATTTTTGCGTGAATCTTGACGTTACGCTTACAGGCGATACTCCGAAATGCTCTCCGATGTCCGTCAAGTGCGGAAAAGGCCCGGCGATAAAGGTCATGGACGCTTCGGTGATAGTCCCTGTAGGCGTGAGACGCTTTATGGAGCAGTGCGCGCATGAGAGCGGCATACCCGTACAGAATGAAGTGCTGCGTGGAGGCGGAACCGACACGGGGGCGATAATCAAAACAAAGGGCGGCATACCTGCGGGCTGCATATCGATAGCAACGCGTTACATCCATACGCCCGTAGAGATGGCCGACATGGACGATGTGATGAATGCAGTCAAGCTCGTGAACGCGATGCTTGCGAAAAAGGGTATGCCTACCGCGTAACCGACAAAGGAAATAGTTTAAGAAAAAACGGAGCCGACATTCTGTGGTCGGCTCCGTGCGTATTGGCGTTTTGAGTCGATTGCTTAAGTAAACGTCTCAGCGGGCTTTTCTGTATACACTGCCGACCTCAAGCGCTATGCCCTTGGCGGCAAACATTTCCGATACCGTCACGAGCTGATAGCCTTGCCGTATGAGCTCGGGAATCAGATATTCGCAAGCATCTGCGGTCGACGTGTAAAGGTCGTGCATCAATATGATGTCGCCGTCCTGAACACAGCCTATGACTTCGTTTATGACGCAGTTCATATCGCGCGTTTCCCAGTCTCGCGTATCCACTGACCAATAGATACCGGGCAGACCTGCCATTTGGAGCACATGGTCGTTATATTGGCCGTACGGCGGGCGGAACAGGGAAGTCCCGCGCCCAGTGATTTTTTCGACCGTTCTGGAAACATATCCTATTTCCTCCTGAATCTCGCTGTCGGAGCAATTCTTGAGGTGAGCGTGCGATTTTGTGTGATTGGCTATTTCGCAGCCCATGCTATACGCACGAAGAACAAGATCCGAAAGCGTTTCAAGGGCTTGTCCCTGCACGAAAAAGGTTGCGCGGGCTCCGCTTTGCTCAAGTATGTCAAGTATGCGAGCCGTTGCTTTTTTTGAGGGACCGTCGTCAAAGGTAAGCGCAATCATCGGCTTTTCCGGATCGATGTCGTATGCCTGTACAACAGGATTAGAGGAATGTGTCGGATCAGGCGCGAGCGTCGGATCAAGCGTGGACACCCGGTCCGGCGTGGGTGAAGCGATAGGCATGTCGGTTGCATCGGGCGTGTGTATATCAACGATAGGTATATCGTCAAATCCACGCGCGGGCACAATGACGGAGAACGCTGAGCAGCCGCAGAGGGATGCAAGCGTAATCAATACCAATACGATGCAGAAAGTTTTTTTCATTTGCAAAATGCTCCTTTTTTGGGACATCTTTCTGTCCTCATCAACTTTCGACATAATTATAGTTTTGCCGATAAATGAAAGTCAATCGGTATAAATAATTTAATAAATTGTTAATAATTTGGATTGTTTTTTTGATATGTATGTTTGCATATAAGGCGATTATACTTTATAATAGCTTTGGATTTTCAGACTGCCGAAAGAGGGTAAAAAGTTGAAAACAAGCGATTTTTACTATGAACTCCCCAAAGAACTCATAGCGCAGACGCCGAGTGCGGTGCGCAGCGAGTCACGCCTTATGGTGTACAGCAGAGCCGACCACACGATAGAGCATAGAGTATTCAGGGATATTGTCGACTATATAGAGGCGGGAGACGTTATTGTGCGCAATACGACGCGCGTAATTCCGGCGCGCCTTTTTGGCAGGCGTGAGGATACGGGCGGTGTGATGGAGTTTTTGCTTTTAAGGCGAATTGAGGGCGACAGATGGGAAGCGCTTGTTCGCCCCGGCAGACGTGCCAGGGATGATGTTGACTATATTGTGTCGGACGAGCTGAAAATCAGAATAGGTGAAAAGACGCCGTCTGACGGCAGAGTGATAACGCTGATATACAACGGGATATTTGAGGAAATACTTGACAGGGCAGGTGAGATGCCGCTTCCGCCTTATATAACCGAACGCACAGCGCCGAATGAGCGGTATCAGACGGTTTATGCGCTTCAGAACGGATCGGCGGCCGCGCCGACGGCAGGGCTGCATTTTACCGAGGAGATATTTGAAAAGCTCAGGCAAAAGGGCGTTGCTGTCGCAGATGTGCTCTTGCATGTCGGGTTGGGTACGTTCAGGCCCGTAAGCGCCGAAAACATTGAAGAACACCATATGCACACGGAGCATTATGAAGTTTCGCAAGCAGCGGCTGATGTCATAAATGCCGCGCGAAAAAGCGGAGGCAGGATAATCGCCGTAGGCACGACGTCGCTCAGGACGCTTGAAAGCGTCACCGACGATGCGGGTATGGTTCATGCAGGTTCCGGTGAAACGGGTATATTCATTACGCCCGGCTATAGGTTTAAGGCGGTGGATGCTTTGATAACGAATTTCCACCTGCCCGAGTCGACGCTGCTTATGCTTGTGAGCGCGCTTATGGGCCGCGAAGAAGCGCTGCGCGCGTACGACGTCGCAATTAAGGAAAAATACAGGTTTTTCTCGTTTGGCGACGCGATGTTTATACGATAAAAGGAGAAGCAAGTGAAGTATTTTGAATACGAATTGATAAAAACGTGCAGGCAGTCGGGCGCACGTCTCGGACGGCTGCATACGCCGCACGGAACAATAGACACGCCGTGCTTCATGCCTGTGGGAACGCAGGCGACGGTAAAGGCGATGACGCCGCGCGATCTCAACGAGGTTGGTGCAGGAATCATACTTTCAAACACATACCATCTTTATTTGCGGCCGGGGCATGAGCTTGTCAAAGAAGCAGGCGGACTTCATTCGTTTATGGGCTGGGATAAGCCTATACTGACCGACAGCGGCGGGTTTCAGGTATTCAGCCTTGCGGGCATAAATAAAATACGGGAGGACGGCGTAGAATTCCGTTCGCACATCGACGGCAGGAAACTCTTTTTTACTCCCGAAAGCGTAATGGAGATAGAGCAGGCGCTCGGCGCAGATATTGCGATGGCGTTCGATGAATGCGCCCCATATCCGAGCGATGAAAAATATACATATGAAGCGATGATGCGTACCCATAGATGGGCAAAGCGCTGTAAGCAGGCGCATACACGCGAGGATCAGGCGCTTTTCGGCATTGTTCAGGGCGGAATGTACAAAAACCTCAGGATTGAGAGCACCAAAACGCTCGCCGACATGGATTTTATCGGCTACGGCATAGGCGGCCTTTCGGTAGGCGAGCCCAAGCCGCTGATGTACGAAATGCTCGAAGAAATGATGCCGTACATGCCGGCAAACAAGCCGCGCTACCTCATGGGCGTAGGAAGCCCTGACTGCCTTGTCGAAGGGGTTATACGCGGAATCGATATGTTTGACTGCGTACTGCAGACACGCGTGGCGAGAAACGGTCTTGCGCTTACGCGTCATGGCAGGCGAATGATACGCAACAAAGAATTTGAACGGGATTTCAGACCTATTGAGGAGGGCTGCGACTGCTACGCCTGCACGCACTTTACGCGGGCATATGTGCGCCACCTCATAAAAGCGAACGAGATACTTGCGGCGCAGCTTTTGACGATGCACAACATACGCTTTACGCTAAGACTTATGGAGGATGTGCGCAAGGCGATAGCAGAGGACAGATTGCTCGATTTGCGCAAGGAGCTTATTGAGAGCGGGGCATTCAACTGATATGGAGAAGGGCTTTGATTCGCTTTCGCTTGACGGTATGGACAGGCTCGGCAGAGCGCTCGCCGATGCGCTTTTTGACGGTGCGTTTATAGCGATGTACGGCGATCTCGGCGCGGGCAAGACAACGCTCGTGAAGTCCGTGGCCGCCGAGCTTGGCATATACGACGTGCTCAGTCCGACATTTACCATCGTCCGTGAGCATGAGGGGAGTATGAAGCTTTTTCACTTCGACGCATACAGGCTTTCGGACGCTGACGAGCTTTACGCAATAGGGTTTGACGATTATATGAGAAGAGGCGGCGTATGCATAATGGAATGGCCGCAGAATGTTTCCGAAGCGCTGCCCGCAGAGAGGCTGGATATTTTTATCGAAGGGAGCGGCGATATGAGGCGAAAGGTTAAGCTTTCATCGCACGGCGAAAAATACGATGCAGTGATAGCGGCTGCGGAGGGCGTAGAATGAAGCTTTTGGCAATATCAACATCGGGAGCATTTGCATCGGCGGCGCTCATAACGGAGAGCGGCATGTTTTATACAAGGTCTGAAACAGGAGCGGGCTTTCATTCAAAGACAATACTGCCGCTTGTAGATGAGATTACCGCGAAAAATGACGTCGAGCTGTCGGACATGGACGTATTCGCGGCGGATATAGGACCGGGCTCGTTTACGGGAGTGAGAATAGGCGTCTGCATGATAAATGCAATGGCAAGGGCGCATAAAAAGCTTGTGGTTGGGATATCGTCGCTCGAGGCAATATGCCGCAACGACAGGGGATACGCGGGGAAGAGCATATGCTCCCTGATAGATGCGCGCAATGGCAACTGTTACTGCGCATATTATGAAAACGGAGCTCCGATTATAGATTGCGCGGCGATGAACATCGAGGAGCTTATAATTAGGCTTAAGGAGCACGGCGCAGACAAGGTGACATTTTTGGGAGACGGAGCGGCGGCGTATAAAAGCGAACTGCTGAGCGCTTTTCCGGGTTGCGCTTTCATTGAAGGCGAAGCCGCGAACTCCGTGAACGCGCTGTCCGTTGCGCAGACGGCAGCAGAAAAATATGACGAATTCGGGGCGGATGAAGTTATGCCCATGTACTTGAGGGCTTCGCAGGCGGAAAGGATGTACCAACAAAAGCATGTATGATATTGTTATGCGTCCAATGAGGCGCGAGGACGTCAAAAGAGTGCATGAGCTTGAAAAAATATGCTTTATAACGCCGTGGTCATACGATTCGCTTATGGCCGAGATGAAAAATAAGCTTGCGCATTATGAGGTCGCGGAGCTTGGCGGAGAGGTGATAGGCTATGCGGGAATGTGGGTATATTTCGGCGAAGCGCACATAACGAATGTTGCGATAGCGCCCGAATACAGGCGGAAGGGCTATGCGCGCAGGCTGATGAAGCATATGATGAGGGTTGCGATAGCGAACGATGCGGACTGCATGACGCTTGAGGTGCGTGAACATAACGAGCCCGCAAAGGCGCTTTACGCTGAGCTTGGATTTGTCAAGGCGGGTGAGCGCAAGCGCTATTATACCGATACGGGCGAAAGCGCATATATAATGTGGAACAATGCCATCGCACGCGTCTGTAAGGATGACGGAGAAACTGTATGAAGCCTATTGGGGTATTTGATTCGGGCCTTGGAGGCGTAAGCTTTTTGAGAGAAGCCGTGAAGAAGCTTCCGAACGAAAGCTTTATATATTACGGCGACAACAAAAACGCACCGTACGGGGATAAGAGCGAGGAGGAAATAGAACGCCTTGCTCTCGGATGCACGGAGTTTTTGATGGAGAAGGGTGTAAAGGCAATAGTCGTGGCGTGCAACACAGCCACGGGGAGCGCCATAAACCTTATACGCGAGAGGGTCGAACTGCCGGTATTGAGCGTTGAACCCGCGATAAAGCCGCCAAGCGACATTGGAGGACAAGGGAAAATACTTATGCTGGCGACGGCGGCGACGACGAAAATGGCACGGTATCACGAGTTGAAATCGCGCATGAAAGAGCCTTCGAGGATAATCGACGTACCGTGCTCGGGCATAGCCGATATAATAGAAAACGGTGTTTTCGACCCCAAAGCGTACGAGACGATACTCGATGAAAAGCTAAGCGGATACAAGGGGATGGAGATAGACGCGATAGTTTTGGGCTGCACGCACTACATTTTTATTTCCGAGGCAATAAGTGAGTACGCAGCGCGGAATTTCAAGGGAAGCTGCACAATTTATGACGGAAACGAGGGCACGGCGCGCAGACTTCGGCATGTGCTTGAGGAGAAAAACATGCGCGAACTCGGCTCGGAGCGGGGAAGCGTGACGTTTTATACGAGCGGAGACTATGAAAAGTATAAGAGAATATTTGATATGCTTATGGCGAGACAGTATTAAATATGAGAAAAAACGCTATGAAAGAATGAAAGCGCATTTTGGGATATATCTGTAAATGTAACGGCAAGTTTTGCATAGGTCAAAGGAGGCTTGTGCGAACCCGGATAAGTCTTTTGGACATACTCATAATAGTGATAGTGTTGTGGTAACATTTTATCTATATGCAGCGTGAGCGGTGGGACTGCTCAATACGGGCGGTCCCATTGCGCAATCTCGGCGGAATTGTTGCTCAACTTCTCCGGCCGAGGTGATTTCTGCGGACGGTGTACGCAGCATTGAATAACGACCCAATTCTTTCGGGACGTATGATAGGTTTTGAAACTGAAGGCGGTTGCGAAAAGGAGTAACTTTCTAAGGTCTTGAGCTGGTAACAAAGAGCGTATGAACAAAATCCGCCGGCGCAGCGCGACAGCGGATTTTGATGAAGCCTCGGTTTTAAGCTATATCAGAATCTAACCAATCATCATGCGGATCATGATTGCAATGTATACTACAAACAAAACTGTTGTGATTATTCCCACGATAAGACCGGCAATCGCAAGCCTGCGGCCTATGTTTACCTTTCTGCTTGTGTTCCCGATAATGTCGACAGCCCTGTTTGCCTTGCAAAGCCCTATTATCGAAAAGACTATGCCGAGAATGCTTAAACAAAATGAACATGAAAAGCTCAACCCCAATATACCGAACACAAGTGTTGGCGTCGTACTGCCCATTGGGCCAACGTATGAGGAAACGCTTGACACATTGCCTTCTTCACCGATTATAACCGCGCCGCATTGCGAACAATACCTTTGATTGTCGTTCATGTACGCGCCGCATTTTTTGCAAAACATAGTAAATCTCCTTTCTTATTATAACTCCGCTTCACCAAGAAATTGGAGTATTTCATCATCATAGGCTTGCTCGTTATTGATCCTTATGCGCGAATGCCCGCCCTTATCAAACCAAACAAGCTTCTTTTTCTCGGAAGGGCAAAGGTCATACAGCTCCTGCGCCCTTTCGGGCAGCGAGAACCTGTCTTCACGGCTGTGAAGGAAAAGAATAGGCTTCGTCATGGCCTTGATTCTCCTTATAGGCCCATCTGTTATGACGTTTGCGCCGCAGACTATCCTTATCCAAAGCATTGTTTCGTACATAAAAGGGAATATCGGGCGATGGTCGAGCTCCATATGCCGCCGAGTGGATTCGCAAAACGTCGTATACATACCTTCTGCTGCCATGCCGGCCATGTAGTCGGGACAGTCTTTGCTGGTTAAGCAGAACAGCGCTGCCGATGAGCCTATGCATATGCCGTGGAGGAATATTTTCTTGTTCCCGAGAGTGTCGTGGAGCAGTTTTCCCCATTCGAGAATATCCTTATACTCTTTGTAGCCGAGGCAGTTATAGAGGCCCTCGGATTTGCCGTGAGCGCGCGCGTCTATTGTAAGCACGTTGCAGTGCGCACGCCGATAGACCTCGGCAAAGTAGTAGCTGTAATAGCATGCTTCCATGCGCCCTCCGATGATTATGACGGCCTTATCGTGCCCAAAATCGAAGTATTCGCCGAACAAGTGAAGTCCGTCATTGTATATATCGACGTCGCTGCGCACGGAGTCCCATCTTTTGCCCCATTCGAGACCCTTGTTATACATGACAACGGTTTCCGCATCGTTCGGCATGCTACAATTCCTATCCCATTTTTCGGGCTTGTCTCGCTTCAACAGTATCTTGAATATGAACCACGACATTATGAACGTCGGAAGAACGCCGAATATGAACAGCGCGGCCAAACATAAAAGTACGACAGTCAATGCGTTCATCATCGATTCCTCCTTAGGCTATACCGAGTATTATGTCATATATTGCCTGCCCGCCGTCCAGCACACTGCACTCAAGCAGCGGGTAAGCTTCGTTAATGCGCTCAGTCAGCTCGTCCGCGTTAACATCGGCGTCGCGTCCTACAAGAATGACGCATACATCCTTGTCGTTTATTTCGTCGACCTTCGCGAGCGCAGCCAAGGTCGTGTCAAGCATATTGCCCGAAGCCGCACACACGTTGCTGTCGAGGAACGCTATCCATTCGCCGGATTCGCATTTTACGCCGCCTTTTTCGTAGTCGCGCACGGCTCTCGTTACGGCGACGGTTGAAATATTATCGATGCCGTTTTCCATCTGACGAATACGCAGAGCGGTTTCTTTGCTGTCGGGTATGTCCATTGCCAAAGCGTAATACCCCTCCATAATGCTCTTGGAGCGGAGAATGTGTACGTTTTGTGCGCCCGAGAGCTTTACGGCCTGCTCTGCGGCCATGATTATGTTGCCGCCATTTGGAAGTATTACGATGCTTTCGGCGTCGAGCTTTTCGATGGCGTTTAGAAACTCCTGCGAAGAAGTGTTCATCGTTTCGCCGCCGTCCAATATTCGGTCGCAGCCGAATTCAGTAAACAGCGCCTCCGTGCCTTTGCCGTTTGCTACTGCAATGACAGCGAGCGGCTTGCGCGTTTTTCCCGAAGCGGGACGAACGGAGGTTTCACAGACGGGCCCATCGCAGTCCTGCGCTTCCGAAAGCGCCGCCATCTTGTCACGAATATATTCGCTGTGCTGCAGCGACATGTTTTCTAACTTGAACGTCAAAAATTCTCCGAACTGCCGAGCATGCTCTATAACAGGCGCGGGGTTTTTCGTATGAATATGGATTTTTACGCGGCTGCCGTCCTCAACAATTACGAGCGAGTCGCCAAGCGCCTGCAGCTCAGACGTGAACTGCGCGCTGTAGAAATCCTGACGGTAATTCGGGTCTGTCATTCTTTGGAGTATGAACTCGGTGCAGTATCCTTTGTCAAAAACAGAGCTTTCATTGAAAAGGCTGAAGTCGGGGTCAGCCCGAGAAGCGCGCGCCGCTTCTGCTTTGCCGCTCTGTGAAGTGTCCGGCAGCACCTCTCCGCGAAGATACATGAGCATCCCCTCGATTATGGTTATGTATCCCTTGCCGCCGCTGTCTATGACGCCCATATCACCGAGTACGGGCAACATGTCGGGCGTCTTATCGAGAACGACCTTCATTGAAACGATATAATCTTCGAGCAGCGACTCTATCGTTGCGTCTCTGTTCTTTCTGCCGCGAACCGCCTCAATGCCTTCACGGGCCACCGTGAGTATGGTTCCTTCCACGGGATTGATGACCGACTCGTATGCGACCTTGTATCCGCGCACGAATGCATTCAGCAGCGTTGTCCTGCCGGCCTCGTCGGTGCGCGAAAGCTCAAGGTATATGCCCCTAAATATTTGGGAAAGTATAACTCCGGAGTTGCCGCGTGCGCCGAGCAGCATCCCGCGGCTCAATTCACCGAGATACACATTGAGTTCCCTGCAGGAATGAGCGCAGCGGATACCGCTTTCGACAGTTAGGCGCATGTTCGTTCCCGTATCGCCGTCGGCCACGGGGAAGACATTCAGGCGGTTAATTTCCCTTTCGGCCGCCTCTATGTTTCTCAAACCGTTGCGGAGCATTTTCTCAAATATAGCTCCGTCTATTTTTTTTATGCCCATATCTTTCAGTAGATTATTCTTTAGCTTTTACTCCCATTTTTATTATGCTTTTTGGGAGCATGAATGTAAACAGCAGCGCTGCGAACGTTCCGGCGGCTGATATTAGCGTCATATACGAAATAGCCGAGGAAGCGTCGCCCTCTTTGCCCTTCAGCGCGGTCAGCACAAGTCCTGTGGCAATGCCCGTGGCAACGCCCGAGAACAGACCCTGTATTGCAAAATACATTGCGGAATTTGTAACGCCGGTTTTCTTCTCCTCGTCCGCCGCAAGCTGCGACGGGACAGAGTAAGCAACCGCGAACAGTGCGCCTATCGAAAGCGAGCAAAGAAGACCCGCAGGTATTTCGAGCGCTTTTTTTATCACATCTGCTTGTCCCGCTATTATATAGAGCGCAGCCATGCAGACGGTATAGGTGATTAGTATATAGCGGAAAGCAAAGCCAAAGCCTTTCTTCTTGAGTATGAAGTTATAGAGCATCAGTGTAAACGGTACGGGAACAAATGCGCATACCATGACCTTAATCATGCTCATGCCTACAAACGAGAAATACTCGTTTATGCCGCCAAGGAAAAGCTGTACGCTGAATGTCATGAACGAATAAACGATCATCCACTTGATGAAGTCTGCGTTGCGCATGGTGCATTTCAGCGACTGCAGCAGGTGTACGGACTTCGTATCGCCTGCCATCACATCCTTTTTAAGCGTCGACTTTTCTTTTATCATGAAAAGCGGTATGGTCATCGTCAAAACAAGCGGCAGCACTACAAGCGACACAAGTCGTATGTTTTGGCTGTTTAGCATCATTCGGACGACGACATAGCCGAGTATGAAGTAAACGATGTCGCACACGGATTTTGTGTTTGAGATTATGTTGCGTTCATCTTCGGTATCGACTATCTCGGTAAACGTGGCATAATATGTAACCATCGTCAGCGTATAAAAGCTGTAGAAAACGCAAAGAAGCACGCCGTAGTAGATGGTGTTCAGCAGCGTCGCGCCGTTTGGATTAGGTATGACGAGGAATAGCAGATAAGCTATAATCATTGGAACCATGCCAATTATAAGCGCAGGACGGCGTCGGCCCCACTTGCTTCTAAGCTGATCTGTAAATGAAGCCATCGGCACATCGATGATGCCGTCAATTATTTTTGCGGCGAGCACAAAAACTGCCCATACGGCGGCGATTACAAGGTCATGCTGTACATATGTCTGGTACGGTATGGCGTCGGCACTAAAGCCGCCTATCAACAGTGCGCTGCATATATAGGAACCCATCATCAGGTTCAGCATGTTTACGCCCATTCCTGCCACTGCATAAAGCATGAGCTGCCATTTGCGGTGAATCTTGTTCATGGTTTATTCTCCGATTGACGATTTTTCGAGTATTGCGCGTTCTTCCGAAAGATCCTTGCTGATTTCATTACCGACATAGTAAGCAGCCATCAGGCCGGGTCCGATGTTTATGCCGCATGCGGGAAACACATCATTTATATAAACGGCTTTCGGATGGAACGTATCTTCTATCATTTTCTTGTATATCTCGGCCTGCGGGAGACGATTCGTCTGCGCGATGAATATTATCTGGTTTTCGGGCTCGATTATCGTGCGCTCAATATAGCCTATGAGCGTTTTGTAGGCCTGCTTTGCGCCCTTGACCTTTGTCAGAACGGTTGTCAGGCCGTTATAGTCAAATTCGCCGATGGCCTTTATGCCTGCGAGCGTGCCGAAGAAGGCCTTCGCGTGAGTCAAGCGGCCTTTGCGCGCAACGAACGACAAATCGTCCATCCATCCTGCCTGATGGAAGCGGTTTTTGTTTGCTTCTATGTAGTCGGCCGTTTCGTCGAGCGTTTTGCCGGCGCTGCGCTGCATCGCGGCGTGTATTACGAGCAGCCCGAAGCCGGGACCATAGCGGAGCGAGTCGATACAGCGTATTTTGATGTCGGGATACTTTTCCGAGATTATCTTTTGTGCGCTGCACATGAAGTTATAGCTGCCGCTTATGCCCGAGGATATTGTAATTGCCAGGATATCCTTTCCCTGCGAAGCATACTTCTCAAAAGCTGCACTGAACTCTTCGACGTTGGCGGGGGAGGTCGTGTAGGCGGTGGGGTTGCTCTTAAGCTCCTTGTAAAACTGCTCTCTCGATATTTTATCCCAGCTCAGGAAAGACGGCATGTCAACGCCATCGGGAAAGACGATATGGGTGTTTACGATTTTAATATCGTATTCCCTCTGAAAATCCTCGTTCAGATCACAGGTTGCATCTGCAAGAATAACAAAATCACTCATGGTTTTACTCCTTTTTATAGTTTGTTTAGCGCTAAACGCTCCAATCCTGCTCTTTGACAAAATCGGTGAGCGTTTGTCTTACAACATCGCCGCCGGAGATGAACGCCATGGCGTGCGGACCGCCTTTTTCTATCTCCAGCCATTGTTTTGGGCCGCCGCAGCTTTCATAGCAATGTCGGCCGCACGCAACGGGTACGGACGCATCGCCCGTTTGATAGATAAAAAGCGTAGGAATACGACTTTCGGCGAGTGCGTCGGCAAAATCTTCACGCACATCGGCCTTGAGCAGTAATCCGGCGAACAGCGATACGAGCGGCAGCACTATACGCCACGGGGCATGACGCACAATGCATTGGTGCTTAAACTGCTCGCATGGCGAGTCATAGCCGGCGTCTATAACGCAGGCGCGCACGTTTGTTTCTTGAATCAGGCGCGATGCGGCCGCCACGGTTGCGCCGCCCATGGAGATTCCGTAAAGAAGCACGGGCGAGCCGCCTGTCGTCTTTGCTGCCCAGTCGAGCCAGTTGACAAGGTCATAGCGCTCGCGCAGTCCGAAAGTCGTGGCTTTTCCGCCGCTCTTGCCATGAGCGCGCTGGTATATCATCAGCACATTCCAGCCACTTTCACGGAAATAATGCAGCAGACTGCAAAAGTTGTTCGCGGGAGTCGAACAATAGCCGTGAAGAAGTATCGCAGTACGCTTTTGTCCAAGGTCAAGCCACTCGCCGCGAAGCGGTATGCCGTCGCCGGACTCTATGCACACCGTCTTGAACGGCAGCTTCCGCATATCCGCCATGTCGCGCAATATGCGCTCTTTATAAGGCGCATACTTTTCGGTCTCGAACAAGTCGAGCCGCGCGTCGAAATCCTTCGGGTTGCGCCGACTGAACGCGAACCATGTCATAACGAGTGAAGGCAGCAGCGCGAAAACGACAAATATTGCCGCCGCTATATATATGAGTTTCGGGATCAAACGAGCAACTCCTCCTTTGAGAGGAGTGCGTCGTTATTTCCGTCCCATATATGGAAACGCGCAGCCGCCGCATCGGCTGAACAAACCGATATAATGGTTTGTGAAAAGCCTTCTATACTATAAGTATACACGTCCCGAACATCGGAAGGAAGAGCATCGGGAATAAATTTTCCTGTGTTCGAGCGCTTATATGCGCTGACTTTTCGAGTCCAAACGCACATCGAGCGATGCAGCTCGTCCTTTGCGCCGTTGTCGGAAGGAATTGCCGCGCCGCAGTGAAAACGATTTATAAAGCTGTTTTCGGTCTCAATATCTATGCCCACTGCGCTGCTTGACACGGCCGCCGCGACAAGCTCGTCGGCATACGCCACCGAAATGAATGCCTTATCGCACATTAGTTTACCGTTAGGACGCCTTTTGAATGAGACGTCGTTTTCGCTGTAACCGTAGCAATCGTCTAAGGCGTGAAGCAGAAGCCGCATTGCGCAGTATCGACGCACGCGCAGCGATGGATCTTTTATCCGCTTCAGCTCCTTGTTGAGCGCTTTTTTTATGAACGGCTCCACGCGGATACCGTTAGGTATGCGCATTACATATATGTCTGTAAGTCTGCGGCTGCGCCACATCTCACGCGCCTGCTCCTCCTGAACGCTTCTTTTTACGCCTATAACGCACTCGTATGCGAAGTGCTCGCAGTTGTTATGTATGAGGTCGTAGCCGCCTTCGCCAATGCGCTCGCGTGCGCGCGCGACGCTTCTTCTTCGCGGTATCCGATTGATACGCTCGGGAAGCGACATCTGCGCCGCCTCGACAAAACCGCCGCAGGAAAAAGTCTGTATGTCCGTGGAGCATACACGAATATCGTCTATAGCACATGCGGGCTCATGTCCGGGCGGCATACCGAATTGTATGACCTCATCGTCGCTTACATATACGCCGTAATGCCAGATCATGCCGATCTTGACTCGAACCATATCGCCCGAGCGGCATTTTGTCGCAAGCCATCTCATTCAAGCGCCTTCTCAATATAGGTGACAACATCTCGCAGCGTCTTAAAGTCTGCCATGCCGACGTTGCCAAAGCGCATGTGAAAGCTTTCCTCGATGGCGATGACCATATAAAGCATTGCGGCGGAAGAAAACCCAAGATCTTCAATAAGACGCGAATCTTCGGTGCAGCTTTCAATAAGCTTTGGATCGCTCATGTTTGCCGAAAGAAGCAGCTCCCTCAGTCGTGCGGTTATTTCACTTCGTTCCATTTTGTATCAGTTGCTTTTGCTCTGCAAAAGCTCCCCTTTCATATTCTAAATATGGAAATGCGCGCGGCTTTATCCTCAGGCCTGACAAACGCTCATACTGTTTAGGAGCAAAAGAGATAAAGCCGGACTTCATAAAATCACTGTCCGAGCTTGTAGCGGACAATCTTCATGCTGGGCGTCCGTGCAAAATCGGTGTCGCGTATGGTTATCTTTTCAACGCGTGCGTATGCGGGCAGCTTTGCGTTGACTTCCCGAAGCGCGTCGAGTATCAATTCCTTCGTATCGCCTGCATCAAGCTTGGCAAGCTCGGCCGGGCGCGGAACCACCTCAAGGGCGAGTACATGACGCCCCTGCTCGGTGACGTATTCAAACACCTGCGAGTCCTGTATGAACGGCAGCGCATTGAACTGCGCCTCAAGCTCGGCGGGCGAAACGTTTTCGCCGTTTGAGAGGACTATAACGTCCTTCGTTCTGCCGGTAATATAGAGATAGCCATCTTCATCAAGGTGAGCAAGATCGCCCGTGTGGAACCAGCCGTCTTCCCATGCTTTTTCATCGGGCTCGCCTATGTAGTCGTCCATCATGTTGTCGCCCCTGAGAAGCAGTTCGCCGTTTACAAACTTCAGCTCCTGATTCGGGTAAGGCATGCCGACAGATTCGGGCTTGAGATCGGGTTCGGGATTGCCTGAAACAAGGTTTGCGGACTCCGTAAGACCATAACCCGGGAAAAGCGATATACCCATTTTTTTGTATTCGGAAATTAGATAGGGAGCGACGGCCGCGGCGCCGCAGATTATATATTTCATGTCGGCGCCGAGCATGTTTCTGCCAAACTGACGCGACAGCGCTAAAGCCATCTCCGCAAGGGCTGGCACTACGACGAGCAGCGTAGGTTTGAAAACGGCTATGTCGCGGAACATATCCTTATTGTTTCGGCAGATGAAAAGCGTGCTCCCCGTGTAGAGCGAGGTGAGAAGGTTGCGGATAAGGCCAAAAACATGCGACAGCGGCAGAACGAGAAGATAGCGCTGACCAAAAACGTCGCGATAGCCGTAGCAGCCGTTGACAACGCCCTGCATTACGGCGCGGTGGCTAAGCAATGCGCCCTTGCTTTTGCCTGATGTGCCGCCGGTAAACATGACGACGCACGGATCGGAAGGGCTGACATCGTATATGGGGGAGGTCGTTTCCGAAGAGAGAGCTGCGCAAAGCAGCGTTACGTTGGGGCACTTCTCCTTTGCAACGAGCGTTTTTTCCTCAAGCTGTTCTTGATAAATCAAAGCGCGCAGGCCAAATTTCATGCAGCAACCGAACACCATAGGCGCATCGAGCTGAGCGGGCAGCACAACGGCGGTGCAGCCGAAGGTTGTCACGGCGATGAACGCCTTTACAAAATCGTAGGAGTTGGCCGCAAGTATGCCGATGCGATCGTGAGGCTTAATTCCCGCGTTCGCCAAGACGGCACGATAATGGGCGGCGTCGTTGTCAAGCTGCGAGAAGGCGTATTCCTTCTCATCGTAAACGATAGCTATGTCGCTTGCGTATTCGTGTGAGCAATGCCGCCACATGGCGCTGAGCGTGCCGTAGTTGCGGATTTTTTCAAGCGTTGCGGCGTCCGTATACTTCGCGAAAATCTCTTTTGAAAGCTCCATCGTTTTTTCCTCCCGTGGTTAAGCTTTTATTGATGTTTTATCTATTGTTTGCAAAGCTCTTTTAGCCTCGCTTCCTTTTCGCGCAGACGCTCCGAAGCTTTGCTTATATCATCGAACGATGGCAGCTTGCCGTCGGCACAGTCTACCCGGACGGATTCGCCTATGACCATCGTTGCTCGATTGTACCAGCGCTTTTGTGGGCTTATATATACGGGTACGATGGGACTTTTGCTTTTGAGCGCCATCAGCACCATGCCGGCCTTAAACGGCGCAAAGCCGCCATCGCTTGCGTTTATACGCCCTTCCGGAAACATGCAGACGAGCTTGCCGTCCTCAAGATGTTCCGTTATCTGCCGAAAGGAGTCTATGCCGAAATTTTCACGGTCGATTGGTATGCAGTGAAACCATGAAAAGAATATCTTTGTATTCCATTTATCCTCAAACTCCTTCATGCAAATGAAGTGGTGCCTGCGATACCATATGGCTGCCATCAATGCTATCGGATCTGCAAAACCGATGTGGTTGGCTATCACCAACGCGCCGCCTTGAATGCGCTTTTTGGCGTCGGCGCTTTCATAAAGAATACGCGGCCTAAGCCACAGCGCTACGGGAATAGCTGCAGTAGCCTTTACGAAATCGTACATGAAATAGCTGCGGTTTTTGTTTTTCTGCTTTTCATTCCCCGTATTCATCCAAAAGCTCCCCAAGCTCAATGACGCGTTTGCGCATTGCGTCGGTCACGCGTTGTATGTTTTCGCGCTCCGTCATGTCATGGTCGATGCAGTCCGAAGCATCTATTGGGACGCCTATGATGACTTTAGCACGTTTCTTTTTGAAATAACAGCCGTTCGTGTATACCGGAATTATAGGCGCGCCCGTTGATAGCGCCAAATATGCAGCGCCGCTTTTGAACGGAAGCGGCCGCGATTCGCCCTCCTTCGGCAGACGTCCCTCGGGGAAAACACCGATAATTCCCCCTTTTCGCAGTATGGCCTCGGACTTTGCTATGCAGCCCACGTCGTGCGAATTTCTGTCTACATATATGCCGCCCAGCATTTTGAGCAGTGTGCCAAGTCCGCGCTTTCGGAAGAGCAGCTCCGCCATTTGGAAGCGAAGCGTTCTTGAAAAGAAAACAAACATCAGTACGGCGTAGTCGAAAACCGATGTATGATTGCATATCAGTATTGCAGGCCCACGTATGCACCGATTTTGACGCAGTTTATCCTCGTAATACGTTTTGGTGCGGAAACAGATAAACTGAACCGGCCATCCCGTTATTTTCGTAAACGCATTAAAGAAGCCGATCATTTTATCCTCTTTCGTCCGTTTCACGTATATATTTCGATATCTGCGCGACGGTACCGAGCGCTTGACCGGCGCTTTCGGGCATTAGAGAAACGCCTAACTCTTGCTGAATGCGAGATATCATCGAGAAATAATCGAGGCTTGATCCGCCGCCGTCCGCGAAGAAATCAGTTTCGCAGGTTATATCGGAAAGCGGTGTATCGAGCGCCTGCGCAAAGCATTCACGCAGATATTCTTCAAGCTCCGCGCAGCTTTCATCGCATTGAAGGTCGGGATTCGCTACTGTCATATCGCCGTTTTGCAGCCGCCTTGCGATTTTTGAACGGTTAAGCTTTATGTCGTCTGGATTCATCAGTGCGTCCGTAACAAAAACCGCTCTGCTTATAAGACCCGAAAGCCCCGACTCGTGAATCTTTTGAAGTAACTGCGTGCGTATATCGCGAAGCTGCTTTGAGCTTATATACGCTTTGACAGAGACCACAACAACGGGCTGAATCGACGCACCATCGCGGATGCCGACCAGGCACAGACCGCGTATTCCGGGGACATACAGGCGCTGCTCTATGATATTTGGGTTAAGGTTTTCTCCCGAGGGTGCAATGACGAGATCATCGCGTCTGCCGAGTATGCAATATCGCCCCGATTTGCATGCTGCTATATCGCCCGTGTCAAACCAGCCGCCGTCATTCTCCGCCTTGACGCCGCCGCGCCAGACAGCCTTTGCGAGCGTTTTGCCGCGCACGAAGAGCTCGCCGCCGTCGCCGAGCTTGTATTCCACCGATGATAGGGGTTTGCCGACACTGCATGAGTTGAGCAGCTTTTTATTGCAGCTCAGCTCTACAGAGGTTATGCCTATCTCCGTCATGCCGTAGCCGTTGGCGAGATGATAGCCTATGCCGTTCATGAATTCAAGCACGCATGGCCTTATTTCACTGCCGCCGCTTATCATAAATCGTATGCTCGGACCGAAAAGGTTGTCCCGCACCTCTTTAAAAATCAGATGTGAAACAATATCGCGCAGTATGGGTATACCGCCGACTGCGTTGGCAAGCTTCAAGCCTTTGCAAAACTTTATCCATGTTTTTTCACCGCGGTCGCGTATGGTACGGCAGGCGCTCTCATATACTTTGTCCCATAGCATTGGAACGGCAAATATATGCGTTACGTTATGCCTGCGGATGGTATTCAATATTGTTTGCGGCGTCATATCGTTTAGAAGCACGAATGTACGCGAGAAAAAAGCAAACCATATATAAACCGCCGCCAAGCCGAATATATGATAAAATGGCAGGAAAACAAGCTGCTTGAGCTGCCCTTTGTAATGCCTTTTCATGGCGGGGCATTTGCGCGTTATCGCGCAGCTGTCGACTATCTGCGCCGCAATTTCCTTGGCTGTATATGCGCAGATTTTTAAGTGCGACGACGTCCCTGACGACATTACGAGAAGCTCGCTGCCGAACGGCTGCATCCGCGTTTTTTCGTTAGACGGAGTTATTTCTTCGCAGCGTATGGTTCGGACGGCGAAGTCAACGTCGCGGTCGACTATAATGGCGCCTACATCGTATGTTGATATGGCTTCGCCGAGCGTAATTTTATCCAAGCGAAGGTTCATCAAAAGCGGCCTGTATCCGCAGCGGAGCACAGCCCACAGCATTTCTATCCAATCGCGGCTGTTGTTCATGTATATGCCGACTATACTGCCAAGCGGGAGATCCGACAGAATACAGGACAGGGTTTTGGAACGCTTATCTATGGAATCACGGCATTCGCCGTAAGTGGTGTATACTATTTTGTAGCCGACGCTTTGCTCAAACATGATATTTTCACGCTCGGAAAACATCAGCTCATACAATGCCTGAAAGCTTTTTTCGGATTTTTCAAGGCGCGCAAGCTTTGCCCTTATAAATCCGTCGAGCGTCCTATATCCGTCTATATTGCTTTTTTGCATGTTGCGGCTGTACCAACTTTCGTTAAAGTAACGCATCAATGCTTTAGAGAATCCTCGATAAACCGAACGATATCGTCAATCAGCGATTTTTCGGTCTCGTCAGCTTCGAGGCCGGAGCCGTCGTCGGAACGCGGAAGCACACCTGAATGGTCGGCGTGACCCGCGGCGCTAACGAGCAGGCATGATACGTTTTTGTTGCCGCTGTCGATTCCCTTGCAGTATGCGCTCAGTTCGTAAGGTACTGTGGTGTCGTCGGCGCCCTGAACGAGCAGCACGGGCCAAGCGGCATTCTCAAGGGCTTCTGCGGCGGTTTTGTCGCCATCCGCGCCCGAGGTTATGCGATCACGCATCCACAGGAACGGTCTTCCGAGGTTTGCGAACACGGAAACGTATTTTTCCGCGCAGTTTACCATTAGATCCGTTGTAGCGTTACAGCCCGCAACCGCGATGACGGCGGCAGGGGAAGCATCGGCGTCGTTCATGGCGGTGAGAACGCCATAGGCGCCCATGCTATAGCCGAACAGCACAACGGGTATGTCGGACAGCTCGGATCTCGAAGCTACATAATCCAATGCCGCCAAGGTATCGTACCGCGCCTGCTGAATGCCAACAATGCGATCTCCGTCGCTTGTTCCGGCAGCCGTGCCGTCGAACGTCAGCACGGAGAACCCTTGCTTTGTAAAGCTCTTTACCAGCAACGAAAAGCAATCCTGATCGTCGTGGAAGCCGTGAACCATAACGATAAGAGCCCGCGATTTCTCGACGTTGTACAGCCATCCGCGAAGCTGCACACCTCTGCTCTGAAATGTTACGGAGTCGGCGTCGCAGGCCACACTGCTTGCCGGCGCGGAATTGCTTTTCTGCGGCTCTGCGCGCCGAAAAATCCGACCGCAGATCAGTTCGGTAGCCCCGACGGACACGACGGTAACAATTATCAATGTCCCGGCTATGCCCTTAAAGATCCGCTTTTTGAGGCTATTCTTTTTATCCACAGGTATTCCTCGTCGTCCTTACGGACGGCATTGCAACGCATAAAGCACCGGCTTTTCAAGTCATCGAGTACCGTATCTTATGCCGTCGCAACGTTAGTATTTAGTATATCAACGCATATGTGCAAAGTCAACCATAATCGACAAAAACCGCGCGAAAACAGGCATACTCAGGCTTTGCACGGATGCCGTTCACGCTTGATTTTACCGTTCGATGCGCTGCGTCATACGCATATTTTAGGCGCATACCGTCTTAAAATATGCGAAGTGTGATTTACAGTTTATGTATGATTCTCGAGATGGGTTCTGTACTGTTCATGCGCACCGTTACTCAAATAAACGCCGCAGAATTCCGATGTTTCCCGAGTTATTTGCTTGCAATGGATTATAATGCTTTCTTAAGAATTAATCAAAACTATTTACTATAGGAAACTAAGTAAGATAGAAGAAATCTAACGCATGAAAAAACCGCGATTTTGCATCAAAATCACGGTTTTTTATGGTAGCGGCGATCCGATTCGAACGGATGACAGGCCGGGTATGAACCGACTACTCTAGCCAACTGAGTTACGCCGCCGTTGGTTGCGGGGGAAGGACTTGAACCTACGACCTCCGGGTTATGAGCCCGACGAGCTACCGACTGCTCTACCCCGCGTCGGCTTGCTGTTTATCAGCAATTGGTATGATAGCATAAGTTGCGACGGCAGTCAAGCACTAATTTTTAATTTTGCAAAAAACGTTTCGCGTTTGCAAAGCTGGCGCACAACTGGACGAATTCTTAATAAAACAGCTTTTTCGGTAATTGTTTGTGTTGACAAGTCATATGATTGTATTGTAAAATCTAAACAAGGTAGGGTACGTAGTAACGGAATAAGCTCACAAACCATTCTGCGCGTTACATAGACGTGTGCAGTATGCTTGCATATGTATACCCGTTGCTCGGAGAGATTCCTTAAATTAAGATAATCAGGTGCTTTCGAGCACTTAGGGTTTTAAGCCTAAAACCATTGCGACCTTGAATTGAGGACGTTAGTTAAAAGAATAGGAGATTTACAGGTGAACAGAGATACGTTGCAGGAGAAAAGTTTGGCCGATCTTCGTACGATCGCGAAGCTTCAGGGTGTGAAATCCATTACAAAATATCGAAAGAGTGAGCTTGTTGACATCATCATGGCCGGAGGCAATGCGGACGCATTGGATAATTCGTCTGCGAGTTCGGAAACGGCTGCGAGCGTGTCGAATGTGTCCGCTGATGAAGCTGTTCAGCCTCAGAACACCGTTCAGCAGCAGCCCGTAAAGCAGGAACCTGCGGATATTCAGCGGGAGATGCCGTATCAGCAGCCGAACGACGACAGAATGATGAGCGGAAGCTATATGCGCCAAATACAGTATCAGCAGCCGGCGCAGTATAGGGACAATCGTCAGCAGTATCAGCCGCGCCGCCAGTACGATCAACGCCAAAATGACGGCTATTACCGCGACCGCTCGAGTAACGATTATCAGCGCGGCGACAAGGGCGGATATCAGCAGAGAAGCCAGCAGTATTACGGTCAGGATTACGGAAACGGCTATCAGCGGCGAGACTATCAGCGGCAGGATAATTACCGCCAGGATTATCAGCGCCAGGACAATTACCAGCGCAGGCAGCAGGATTATCAGCGCCAGGACAATTATCAGCGCAGGCAGCAGGATTATCAGCGTCAGGATTATCGCCAGGACTACCAACGCCAGGACTATCAGAACCAGGGCTATGTTCAACGCAATGACAGCTATCAGATTCCTGCGGAAAATGCAGCTATGCGCGTTGGCGAAGATATTGATATGACGAAGGCCGCCGATGGAGTGCGCGAGCCGCGTACGGAGCTTAACCCGGGCGTAGTGGAGCTGCTTGCATCTGGAGAATGCTCCGATGTTGAGGGCGTGCTTGAAATAATGCCCGAGAATTATGGCTTCCTTCGTTGCAAAAATTACATGCCCAGCCCGAATGACATATATATTTCCATAGCTCAGATAAAGCGTTTTTCGCTCAAGACGGGCGACCTTATAAAGGGCAAGGCGCGTCCCACGCGCGACGCGGGTGATAAGTATCTCGGACTGCTTTATGTCGACTCGGTAAACGGCGAAGATCCTGAAAAAATCCGCGGAAGAAAGGCGTTCGAGGAGCTTGTTCCGGTATTCCCCGACGAAAGGCTTACGCTCGAGACAAAGAATATGAGCAGCAAGGATGCGCTTTCCGTAAGGCTTATCGATCTTATAGCGCCTATCGGAAAGGGGCAGAGGGGTATGATTGTCAGTCAGCCTAAGGCGGGCAAGACGACGCTGCTCAAGCAGATCGCAAACGGTATAACGGAAAACTATCCGGATATCCATCTTATTGTATTGCTCATAGACGAGCGCCCGGAAGAAGTTACCGATATGCAGCGCTCTATAAAGGGCGAGGTCCTCTATTCGACATTCGATGAGCTGCCTGAGCACCATACAAAGATATCCGAAATGACGATTGAGCGCGCGATGCGTCTTGTTGAGGGAGGGAAGGATGTAGTAATACTTCTCGACTCAATAACGAGGCTTGCGAGGGCATATAACCTTACGATTCCGGCGACGGGCAAGACGCTTTCGGGCGGCATGGATCCGGGAGCGCTTCATAAGCCCAAGCGTTTCTTTGGCGCGGCGCGCAATATTGAGAATGGCGGAAGCCTTACGATAATAGCGACGGCGCTTACGGAAACGGGAAGCCGCATGGATGATATCGTTTATGAGGAGTTCAAGGGTACGGGCAACATGGAAATACACCTTGACAGAAAGCTCTCCGAAAAGCGCATATTCCCCGCAATAGACATTTATAAGTCGGGTACGCGCCGCGATGAAAAGCTTCTGAGCAGCGAAGAGTTGGAGGCCGTCTACACGATAAGGCGCATGCTTGCCAACGGCAATAATGCGGAGGTGACGGAAAAGGTTATCGACATGCTCCACAAGGCTGAAAGTAACGAAGAGTTCATAAGATTGCTTTCGCTCAAGCTCAAGGCGCTTGAAAAAGAGGGATACTCGCTCGGCAGAACGTATGACAAATAGCTTTTAATGATAAAATGCGGTGCGGCTTGAAAAGGCCGCACCGTTTTTGATTTATTTAAAGAAAAAGCATCGTTATTCGCTAATGATATGAAAGGATTATTCTGTCTGTGCAAGCCCGAGCTGCTTTGCGATGCGCTTGGCAGTGGGTGTTGCGGCAAGCCCTCCGCGCGCTGTTTCTCGCAGGTCGGCGTTCATGGCTTTGCCGACGCTTTTCATTGCCGCCACACATTCGTCAAACGGTATGAGGCTCGTTATGCCCGAAAGCGCGAGATCTGCCGACAATACGGCATTTGCCGCGCCTATGGCGTTTCGTTTTATGCATGGACATTCGACAAGACCTGCCACCGGATCGCAGACAAGACCCATTATGTTTTTGAGTGCAATGGCTGCTGCGTCGAGCGCCATATGCGGCGTGCCTCCGCTTAACTCCGTAAGAGCCGCCGCCGCCATAGCGGCGGCTGTACCCGTTTCAGCCTGGCAGCCGCCGACAGCGCCCGCCGTAGTTGCTTTATCTGCTATGATAAGGCCGATGGCGCTTGCCGTGAAAAGCCCGAGTATGAGGGCGGAGTCGTCCCAACCGCGTTCTTCTCCGCATACTATGAGAGTTGAAGGGAGTATGCCGCTTGACCCTGCAGTTGGTGCGGCGACAATCTTGCCCATAGAAGCGTTTACTTCTACGACGGCCATTGAAGATGCGACGATGCGGGCCATGCGTTCGCCCATTAGTGCGCGCGACTTGTATCTATACAGTCTTTCTGCATCTTCGCCGGTAAGCCCCGACACTGACGACTGATGAACCTCTATGCCTTCCTTTATCGAAGTGCGCATGGTAGCGAGGTTTTTAGACATTTCATCGATTATATCGGTGCGCGTCATTTCGCCGCGCAGCACTTCGCGCCGTATCATTGCTTCGCCGATGGTTATACCTTCCGCTCTGCATATGCTTAAAAGATCCTCGCCCGAAGAGAAGAAATAATTCATACGCTTCTAACCTCGCTTATTTCAGGACACCAGTCAAGTATGAGCTGCTTTGTGCGCTCGGGAACCTGAGTATCCGTTTCGATTATCATGTAGGCTTCGTTGCTCTTTTGATGCCTGAAAACGCGCATAAACGCAACGTTTATCTGTTCGCGCGCCAGTATGCTCGTTACGCCGTTTATAACGCCCGGAACGTCTCGCTGGCGTATGATGAGTGTGGGGTATTCGCCCGAAAATTCAACCTTTAAGCCGTTTATTTCTGTTATGACGATGCTTCCGCCTCCGATTGACGACCCGACGACATCGGTGACTTCGCCTTTTGAATCGGTTATTCGTATACGAGCGGTGTTTGGCTCATCGACGTCCTCATCGCTGTATTGTATTACAAGCTCCACACCGGCCTCCTGCATTAACAGCATGGAGTATCTTAGCCGCTCATCGTCGGGTTCCATTCCGAGAACGCCGGCAGCGAGAGCCTTATCCGTTCCGTGGCCGCGGCCGGTTTTCGCAAATGAGCCGTAGAGCGTAAGCTCGGCCCTTTTAACATTCCCACCAGCTATTTTCCAAGCCATGTAGCCGAGCCTCGCCGCCCCTGCGGTGTGAGAGCTGGACGGACCTATCATGCGCGGCCCAATTATATCGAATGCGCTATAATTGCTCATAAGCACCTCCTAACCCAGCATGATTATACCACACAAGAACAGAAAAATATATATTTTGCACAAACTTTTCGTAAATGCGCTACGACGTATGCTATAATCAAGCAAAAAAGGGGATGCGAAATGAATATCGACGAATTGGCGACGCCTGCGTTCCTGGTGGACATGGATATACTTGAAAGCAATTTGCGCAACGTTTCTGAGCTTTGCCGCAAGCATGAGAAAAAGCTTTTTCCTATGACAAAGACACATAAGAGCGTCGATATAGCCGCGCTGCAGCTCGAATGTGGTGCGGACGGCTTTTTGACAGGGACGCTCGACGAAGCGGAGATGCTGGCGGAGCTTGGGAAGCCCATAATGCTGGCATATCCGTTTGTCGGCGAGGAAAATGTGCGCCGCATCGTGCGGATGGCAAAAAACTGCCGGTTTATGCTGTCGCTCGACTCTTTTGAGGCGGCGGCTGCGTACGACAAGGCATTTTCGGAATGTGGGGTACGCGCAAAATATCTGCTCATAACAGACGTGGGTTTCGGAAGATTCGGCGTTGCTCCCGATGCGGCAGGAGAGATGGTCGAGCGGATATCGAATGCTTGCGACACGCTTGAATTTGCGGGTATTGCCTCGCACCCCGGGCAAGTATACGGCTGCACGGAGCATTCGCAGCTCGGCGCTGTTGCAAATGCATCGCACAAAGCGTTTGAGGACGCGGTTAATTCACTTAAAAAGTATGGATTTGCGCCCAAAATAGTTGCCGCAGGATCTACGCCCACTATACAGTGGGATGTCCTGTCGCCGCTGATAACGCATATACGTCCGGGCAATTACGTCTATAATGACGTTATACAAATAGCGCTCGGCGCAGCAAAAGAGGAGAACTGCGCTATGACGGTGCTTGCTGCTGTTATAGCGATGCACGACGGCAAGCTAATGCTCGATTGCGGCAGTAAATGCCTGGGGCTTGACAAAGGGGCGCATACGAATGACTCGATAGTTGGATACGGACGAATAAAGGGACATGACGAGCTGACAATATATGCGCTTTCCGAAGAAGTCGCAAAGGTGAAGATAAACGGAACGGCAGAATTAAAGGTAGGAGATAAGGTCAGGGTGATACCTAACCATGCGTGCGCAGCGGCGAATATGACGAGCTGGATTATCGGCGTGCGCGGAAATGAGGTGGAGCGCATTATTGAAAACAACATGCGCGGTAATTCGAAAAAGCCGCGAGTTATTATTTGAACCTAAGGCTGCCGCTAACGGAGCGGCAGCCTTCAGCTTGTCGAAAAACCCCGGGGTTGCTAAGTGGCCGCAGCCCCTTAAGTTAATTCCGGCTTTGACGCCCGGGAGCGAATGCGAGAGGCAAAACACGAGAAAAAATCGAAAAAGCTGCCGCGAATAAAGCGACAGCTTTTTGATGTTTAGGACTCAAAAGCATACTATTCAGCTTTAATTCCTGCCGCCGCATATGACGCGACAAAGCCGCCGTCTATGGTAAGCTCTGCCGAGAACGGCTCGCCGCAGTCCGTTTTTATGACGAGCGCTTCGCCTGCGCCGAGCGCATAGCGCGCATCGCAAAGCTTTACGCCCACTTTGCCGCGCGGGGCGTATACGATGCGAACAAGATATGCGCCGTCGTCCGAAACGGAGGCGTCGCTTGTAAAAACGTTCATTTGTCCGAATGTGCGCTCCTTTCGAAGCATTAGATTGAAGTCGGTTATTCTTCCGCGGCTGACTGTTTCGCTTGCGCCGTCGAACTCATGCACGGTATATGGCGGAATTAAAATTTCTGCCGCGCCGTCATGTGAAAGCGAAAAACTGTGATCAAGCGATACAATTAAGCGCGAATAACCGTCGAGCCGTGTGAATGCAGACACTTCTTCGTCGACCGTTGCCGAGCTTATACGAAAAAGGAAATTCCTGTCGGAATATTTTGCACTGTCGGGAAAAATCAATATTTCGCTCGTCGTTCCGCCGCTCCAAAGCGACACGTTTATATCATCACGCGTGAGTTTTACTGATTTCATATGGCCTCCTAATCAGAAAAGCATGGATATTGCCTGAATAATTACGCCTGTGACGGCGCCTACGGCATATAGCGCCGCAAGAATAGCAAGGTTTTGCTTCATGTTTTTATTTGAGCGGAAAAGCACAAGTAATCCCATGCCTGACGCAGTGCAGAAGCCGGCTACAGCGGAGCCGAGGCTAAGTGCGCCCTCCATGTACATGTTTGCGAGTATTACGGACGGGGCGCAGTTGGGGATAAGACCGATGAACGCCGAGATAAAGGGCTGGAACACGCTGTTGCTGAGCAAAAGCGCATGCAGCTTGTCCTCACCGAGAAGGAACACGAGAACGCCGAGTATTACCGACGAGATCAGCACGAAAAGGAAGACTATGACTGTGCGCTTGAGGGCGTTTGTTATGAACGAACGCTTTGAGTTGCACGAACAGCCGCAGCCTTCATGGCAGTGCTCCTCATGCTCGTGCATAATAGAATGTTCCGTTATACCATGGGATTGATTTTTGAATATTGCGTCTGCAATATATCCGACGACAATAGCGACGATCGATTTTATGCCGATTATAACGAGTGCCTTGCTTATGTTGGACACGTTGCCGAGCATGACTATTATCGCTTCGTCTGACGTTGAAATGAATACGGCAAGAAGCGTGCCTACCGATATCACACGCTGAGCGAAAAAGCTTGAGGCCATGACGGAAAAGCCACATTGCGGAATAAGGCCGAAAGCGGTTCCGGCGAGCGGACCGAGCCGCGAGGCCTTGACGAAGGCGTGAAGCACACGCTCCGAAGCCCTGTGCTCAAGATATTCGAGCGCAAAAAATGTGACCAGCAGAAAAGGAAGCATTTTCAGCGCGTCAAGCAGCGCGTCAAGCAATACATCAAGCATTATTGAAACCTCGATTCAATTTTTTACTCTGCTTATTCTACCACAGACTCTGCTCGGCGCAAGCAAAAGCATATGAAAAACTGAGTCTCAAACGGCACACATATTTTTGGCAAGCCTTGAGAAACTATTCTATTATAAAAGGAGATTAACAATGGATTACATAAAAATCGGCGTCGCATCGATGGCGTCAATAATAGTGATGTTTTTGGTGACGAAACTGCGCGGCAACAGGGTAATATCGCAAATGAGTCTATTCGACTATGTCAGCGGGATAACGATAGGCTCAATTGCCGCTGAGATGGCGACGGAGCTTGAGGATATGACAAAACCGCTGCTTGCTCTCATAATATATGGCGTAGTGACGTTTACGACGGCGGCTATATCGTGCAAGTCTGTTAAATTCAGGTCTTTTGTATCAGGCAAGCCTATGATACTATATGATAATGGTAGAATAAACGTAAAAAACATGCGTCGTGCCAAGATAGACATTAATGAGTTTTTGTCGAATGCGCGGGCAAGGGGCTTTTTTGACCTGAGCAATATAGAAACCGCTGTTTTCGAACTCAACGGCGACATAAGCTTTCTGCCGAAGGAAAACAGGCGGCCGGTTACGCCCGAGGATATGGAGATGTCGCCCGAGCAGCAGTATTTATTGATGAATGTAATAATCGACGGCAGGGTAATGTGGGAAAACCTGAGGGCCACGGGAAACAACGAGAAATGGCTTAAAAAACAGCTTGCTCTTCAGGGAATAGGCGATCCATCGATAATAGCGCTTGCAACCTGTGACAGGAATAACAGCCTTTCCGTGTATAAAAAAATTGTTAACAATTATAAAAATAGCTTGAAATGATAGAAAATCATGCTATAATAAGAATGATAATAATTATTATTCGGAGGGCATCGTGATCTATTCTAAGCAGCGTGAAGGCATTCTCAGAACATTGCGGTACGAGCTTAATCACCCGACCGCAGAAGAGCTGTATACTCATCTTAAGGAGAGAGAGCCCAGCTTGAGCCTTGCGACCGTATACAGAAACTTAAATCAGCTTTCAAAAATAGGCAAGGTGATGAGGATAGAAGTGCCTAACGGCTCGGACAGGTTCGACAGCATTGCGGACGGTCATTACCATCTGATATGTGAAAAGTGCGGTAAAGCGGTCGATATTGCAAGAGATGCCATTCCCGACACGGTAGAGGCAGCACAGAAATACAGCGGCTGCGAGGTAAAGAATGCGAGCATTCTGTTCTGCGGCATATGCCGTGAATGCAAAAATAAATGAAAAAGGAGAAGTTTTATGGAGTTTAACGGATCAAGGACACAGGCGAATCTTATGGCGGCGTTTGCCGGAGAATCTCAGGCAAGCATCAAATATGGGTATTATGCTTCGGCGGCGAAAAAGGAAGGCTATGTGCAAATCGCCGACATATTCACCGAAACCGCTGGAAATGAGCGCGAACACGCGAAAATATGGTTCAAGCTGCTTCACGATGGCAAAGTGCCTGATACCATTACGAATTTGAAGGATGCGGCAAGCGGTGAAAACTATGAATGGACAGATATGTACGCGAAGTTTGCGCGTGAAGCGCGTGAGGAAGGCTTCGAGCACATAGCGAATCTCTTTACGGCTGTAGGCAACATCGAAAATTCGCATGAAAAGCGCTATAATCAGCTTGTTGCCAATATGGAGGGGAACAAGGTGTTCCACCGCGATGTAGCGGTCGTATGGATCTGCACAAACTGCGGCCATATCCATATAGGTAAGGACGCGCCTCAGGTTTGCCCCGTATGCGCACATCCGCAGGCGTACTTTGAGATAAAGAGCGATAACTATTAAGCAATAGTTTTAATTTATGACGCATGCCCCTCCAAAAATCGCGGAGGGGCTTTGCGCTGTAGCGCGTCAAAGACGGGATTTACGATAATCGGTTCATTTTCATAATGTCGACGCCCGCGCTTAGCATTAGTTCATACAGCCTTGGCAGGGGCATTCCTATTACATTGAAGTAGTTGCCGTCTATCTTTTCGACGAACATTCCGAACATGCCCTGAATGCCGTACGCGCCTGCCTTGTCAAGCGGGTCGCCGGTTGCAACATATGCGTCGATTACCTCATCGGAGAGATCGGCGAATGTAACATACGTCGTATCGTGGCAGACAAGTTTTTTTTCGTCAGTCATTACGCAAAGCCCGGAATAGACGGTGTGCGTTTTGCCGCTCAAAAGGCGCAATATGCGCTTGGCGTCATGCGCGTCTGTCGGTTTGCCTATGACCTGCCCGTCATATACGACTATTGTATCTGCGCCTATGACGAGGCAGTCGCTTCGAGCGGATTTAACAGCTTCGCATTTTACGGACGCGAGGCGCCTGACGAGCATCGCGGGGTCGTCTTCCAATATTGCGGACTCGTCGGCATTGCTTGGAACGACGGAGAAGTCAAGTCCGACGAGCTGCAAAAGCTCGCGACGGCGCGGTGATTTTGAAGCAAGAATTATTTCCATGCGCTTCGATAGCTCCTTGTTACAGTATACCTATGGAGCATATCACCTATAAACCGCATAATCAAGCAAAAAACTCATATGGCGCCAAAAGCGCGGCCGCTGCCGTCGGCGGAGCGGTTTTGATCTATGGGCTCGAACGCTGAAAGGTTTTCAAGCATCTTCAAGGCGCCTATTATGACGCAATCGCCACAGCCATCGGCTATATGCGTTTTGATGCCCGTTTCTTGAGCCACACGCTCGCAAAGCCCGCCAAGGAGCGCTCCGCCGCCCGTGAGAGTAATACCGGTATCCATTACGTCGCCCGCGAGCTCGGGAGGCGTTGAAGCGAGCGTATCTTTAATTGCGCGCACAATGAGATCGGCCGTCGGTTCTATGGCGCGCGAAACATCGGAGGCCTTTATTTCTACGGTATCCGGCAGGCCTGTATCCATGCGGCGGCCCTTTATGCGTATCATGCGTGTATCGCCAAAGCAGTTCAATCCCGTCATAAGCTTTAGATTTTCGGCGGTTTTATCGCCGATTATGAGCCCGAATTGGGAACGAATATAATTGATGATTGCTTCATTTATATGCGTTCCGCCTATGCGCACAGACTGTGCGGAGGCTATGCCGCTGTAGCATATGACGGCTGCGTCTGTTGTTCCGCCGCCGATGTCGACAACCATTGAGCCTACGCCGCTGTAGATGTCGAGCTCCGCGCCTATTGCGGCCGCAAGCGATTCTTCAAGTATGAATACGTTCCTTGCTCCCGCGCATCGGGCGGCCTCTTCAATGGCGTTCCTTTCGACGTTCGTTATGCAGCCGGGAACGCATATGACTGTGTTGAGCCCCAATATACTCGGCCGCTTGCCGAGCGCACGCTGCATGAAGCTTGTGAGCATTACCGTGGCGAGCGACATGTCGGCTATTACGCCGTCTTTAAGCGGATGAACTATTGTTATGCCGCCTGGGGTGCGGCCGAGAAGCTTGGGCGCGGCGTTGCCGATGGCGATTATCTCGTTTCTTGACATATTTGAGATGGCTACGGCGCTCGGTTCGCGAAGCACTATGCCTTTCCCTTTTATGGCAATGAGCGTATTTACCGTACCGAGATCGATAGCCGCCCCCTTAAGAAATCCGTCCAAAAATGATGCACACATTTATTTTACCTCCGGTATATTACTATGACGCAAGTATTTCCGATAGATATGAGGTTATACATTGTTATTGTGAGAATTATTGCATACGTTAAGCACAGTCCGTGAAAAATTGACACTGAGACGGTGAGATGATAGTATAAAACAAAAACGAGGTTATTTATGTACCGACAGGATTGCGACAAATCGTCGCCGCTAAAGGATTTTATACTTGTAATGCTGGTGCTTGCGGCGATATTTGCAGCGGGCTATGTTATGAAGCTGTTTGATAACTTTTTAGGCGCGAATGTTACGCAATATATACTGTTTGGAGCTGTCGCGCTGCTATGTGTGCTTACATACACTCTGCGTATATCGACATTCAGCTACACTTTCTATTTTAAGCAGCCTGAACCGTATATGGACGAGGCGTTCTGTACGCTTGTGACGCCCAAGCTGCCCGAGGAGATAGGCACATTCATAGTGCAAAAAGGCGTTGCCGATAAGGGCAAGGTCATAGAGCGCGTAACGCGCGGCGAACTTCGGGCGGTGCTTGCGCCGGGTGAAGCATATGATTCCTGCTGCGAAAACGTGAAGCATCATCGCTATTCTCGAAAGAAAAAAAGCGCGCTGCACACGCTTGTTTTTGAGCGTGACGGCGTCATCCATATGGCGATGTTCGACCCGGATGAACGTATGGAGGAGCTGTTGCAATCCATGATAAACGGCACGCTTGAAACAGACGAATACAACGCGGCTGCAGAAAAGGCGGCGGATGGGGAGAGGCTCGAGCAATGAGCGCCGAGGGAGGCTTTGGCGAAATGCTTGACCGCTATGCAAACAGCGGTGCGGCACGTTTTCATATGCCCGGACATAAGGGCGTCGGAGCCGGCTTTTTTGCCGATATTTTCAAATCGGATATAACGGAGCTTTCATTTTCGGACAATCTTGCATCGCCCGAAGATACTGTTGCCGATATTCAGCGTCGTTGGGCGGAAACACTAGACGCCGAGAATACGCACCTGCTTGTAAACGGCTCAACAACGGGAATACTTGCAATGATATTGGCATTAGGCACAAATAAACGCGTGCTCTTGGGGCGCGACTGCCACATGTCGGCCATAAATGCGCTCGCGCTTGCTCACGATACGGCAGTGCCCGTGTTTCCCGATGCAAACGGAGTTTTGAGCGCCGAAAAAATAGACCGCGCGCTTACTGCTGAGCCATGCGACGCAGTTTTCATAACGTATCCGAATTATTACGGCGTGTGCCTTGATATAGAAGAGGTATCTGAGACCGCAAGAAAGCACGGCGCTCTTTTGCTTGTGGACAACGCGCACGGCGCACACTTCGCGTTCTCTCCGCGTTTTCCGAAAACGCCGTCGAGATATGCAGATGCATGGGTGACGAGCGTACACAAGACGCTGCCATCGCTTACGCAGACAGCGGTGCTTTGCCGCGGATTCGGTTCACGGATAGACGACGGCGCACTTAAAAGATGCGTTAATATGGTACAGTCCAGCAGCCCATCGTATATACTCATGAGGTCGCTCGAATACGCGCTTGAATGCGCAAAAGGTCTTGACTTTGAAGCGCATATAGAAAGAGTGGAGCGAGTGCGCGAACGCATAAGCGCTCTTCATGGGTATAGCATTGGCGAACGTTCCGAGGTAAAAGATGCGTCGCGTCTTACAATTGACACGCGCGGCAGAGGAATATGCGGATTTGACGCTGCACGATTTCTCGAAAGCAAAAATGTATATGTCGAGATGGCTGACCGCGATAAAATAGTCTGCATAACATCACCGCTCGACAAGGACGAGTGGTATGACAGGCTTATCAATGCGCTTGGCGATGCTCCTCAGCGTGAGCCGATGCCGCAAATCGTCTACGAGCCGTTTGGAGAGCGCACAACGCCGCTTGATATAGGCGAAGCAATGTTTGCGGAAAGCGAAGATGTATGCGTGGAAAGCGCCGTAGGCAGACGAGTTTCGCGCGCCTTTGGCATATATCCGCCGGGTGTGGCATTGCTCATGCCGTCAGAAGCGGTGCGAGAGGCTGACGTACGGGAAGTGCAGCGGCAGATGAGGCTCGGAGCCAAATTTTTCGGCATGAGTTCGAATATGCTGTCTTGCATAAAAGAATAAAAAGATATATAATCTATAAGGAGGGCGACGTACTTGTATACAAAAGTTTTGTTCGACCTTGACGGTACGCTTATTGACACTGCGCCGGGAATAAAGCGGTCGATGTGCGAAATGCTCAGGATAATGGGCCTGCCGCCAATAAATGACGAACAGCAGATGGCGCTTATCGGCCCGCCACTGAAGCTTGGCTTTTCTCGGATACTCGGCCTTTCGGGGGATACGCTCGACGAGGCGATACGCATTTATCGGGAGATAATGCCGGATATAGCGCGCGGCATAGTAAAGCCGTTCGACGGCATACCCAAGCTTTTGAGGGCGCTCAAAAACAGCGGACGATTCATAGGCGTGATAACTTCTAAACAGCAGTCAACGGCGCGTGAGCATTTGGAGGATTTCGCGCTGTGGACGTACATTGACTATCTTCGCGGAGCTTTGCCGGACGGCAGCGGCGAAAAGACGGAGCTTTTGAAGGCGGCGGCGACAGATATAGGCTTTGACGCTTCGACTGTAATGATAGGCGACAGGTTTTACGACCTCGATGCAGCAAAAGCGGTGGGGATAGCGTCGATAGGCGTGAAATACGGATACGCGCCGGAGGGCGAGATTGACGGATGCGCTCCGACGTATACCGTGAACACGGTAGAAGAGCTCACGGAGCTTTTATTATACGAATAAACCAAGTGGAGGCTATGACCATGAAGCTTATTTTTGCAATTGTGCAGAGCGATGACACGCGCAGGCTTATAAAAGCGCTTATAAAGCATAACATAAGCTGTACGCGCATATCTTCAACGGGCGGCTTCTTGAGCGGCGGCAATTCAACACTTATGATTGGTGTCGAGAACAGCAGGCTTGAAGAGACGCTCGGCATAATAAAGGAGAAGTCAAGCGTGCGTAAGGAATACATGGTTATTCCGACGACGATGCATGGCTTTGCCGATGCGACGAGCGCACCGGTGCCCGTTATGCTCGGCGGAGCTACGGTATTTGTCGTGGATGCGGAGGGATTTTACAAATTCTGATGGATCACGCGCTCGATGTTCTCAGCCAAAGATTTCTCGGCGGAATAAAGCGGGGGAGCTATTCTCACGCTTATTTTGTGTCGTCCCCGGATACCGAGCGTTCGGAGAACTTGATAAGGCGTGCGGCAGCATTGCTTTGCACGGGCGACGAGAGGCGCGACATAAGCTCATACGCTGATTTTTTGAATATAAACTGCGCCGAAGCTACGATAGATGATATAAGGCAGATGCAGGCAGAATTGCCCATGCGCACTTTTTCGGACGGGATGCGCGTCGTGTTTTTGAAGGATGCTCAGCTTCTTGACGAAAAAAAACAAAACACTCTTCTGAAGACGCTCGAAGAGCCGCCGGAGGGGACGGTGATATTTCTGAGCGGCACGGAGTCGGGCGTGCTGCCGACGATACGTTCGCGCTGCACAAAACTGCGCTTGCCGCAGATGAATGACGAAGATATACTGAACACACTTATACTGGAAGGCTTTGACAGGCAGTGCGCTGAAAAATATGCGCCGTATGCCGACGGGAGCATGAGCAGGGCGAGGAGACTTTGCTCGGACGACAAGGCTGCCCAGCTATGCGATAACGCCGAGGCGTTTATAAAGACAATCTTAAAGAGTGAAATGCCTTTTGACTCGGTAAAAACGTTTTCGAAAGACAGACAGAGCGCAAGAAACTCGGCCGAATACATGCTGGCATACATGCGCAAAATGCTTGAAAATGCCGTTGAAAACGGCGGATTGACTGACGACGGCTTTACAATTTCGATAATAGGCGATATTATTAAGCTGCTTACCGAAACGCTTGGGCGTATCGATATGAAATACGGAATAGGCGCCGCGTTTGACAGGCTCATTGCCAGCACGGCTCAAATAATTGCCGCGCAGCCGTTGGACTGACGCGGTGAACGGAGGAAAAATGCAGACAGTAATTGATATAAAATTCAGAACGGGAGGAAAAGTATACTACTTTGATCCTGCCGGTATTGAAATACATGAGGGCGACAATGTTATTGTAGAGACGCAGCAGGGGCCCGAGTTTACAACGGCCGTATCCGAGGTGCATGAGGTGGATGACGAGCATATTGTATCTCCGCTGAAGCCCGTAATAAGGGTCGCAACGCAGGAGGACAAGGAAAAAGACGCACAAAACAGGCAGAAGGAAGCCGAAGCGTTCGATATATGCACGGAAAAGATTGCCGCTCATGGACTTGATATGAAGCTTTCGGGCGTTGAGTACGCATTTTCAGGCAGTAAGATTACGTTCTACTTTACTGCAGATGGAAGGATTGACTTCAGAGCGCTGGTGAAGGACCTTGCCTCAGTGTTTAAGACGCGCATTGAGCTAAGGCAGATAGGCGTCCGCGATGAGGCGCGCCTTATAGGCGGATACGGCTCTTGCGGGCGAAAAATATGCTGCAACGCGTTCCTTAACGATTTTGTGCCGGTATCGATAAAAATGGCGAAAGAGCAAAGCCTTTCACTCAGCCCGACAAAGATATCGGGAATATGCGGCAGGCTTATGTGCTGCCTGCAATATGAGCAGGAATGCTACGAGAGCATGAGGAAGCTGATGCCGTGCATAGGTAAAGAAGTTTCTACTTGCGACGGACCGGGCGTGGTGCTTGAAAACAACGTCATAACGGAACGTACAAAGGTAAAGGTGACGCTGAACGACGGTACGCCTGAGATACGCGAGTATTCATATAAGGACCTTGAGGAGATAAAATAAATCGCTTTATAACCTTATGCCCCGCGCACACACTGCGCGGGGCATTTCAGCCCGTCGATAAACCCTGGAGTTGATAAGGGGCCGCAGCCCCTTATGTTCAATCCGGCTCTGACGACATGTGCGTCAGAACGGATGAAAACCCGGAGGTTTTCGTACCCCGCGGGTTTCGCCGCCCGGGAGCAAATGCGAGAGGCGAAACCCGCAAAAAATCGAAAAAGTGGCGTTTAGCCACTTTTTCGACAGTCTTACGCCCCGCGCACACACTGCGCGGGGCATTTCAGATTAAAAATCATTTCGCCGTACGGTATTTCCTTGGAAATATTTTAGAAGGAGCTATTCCTCTTTGCTGTCGCCCACATCTACCACCTTTGGCGGCTTTTTGCACATTATATCGTAGAGCAGCGGCACAACGAACATTGTCAGCGCCGTTGCATAAGTGAGCCCGCCAATCATGACGGCCGCCATCGGCTGGAGCATATCGGTTCCGGTGCCGAGGCCGAAAAGCATTGTCATGAGGCCAAGTATTGTTGTCAGCGCCGTCATGAGTATAGGACGCATACGCGTTTTGCCCGCTTCGATAAGTGCATCGTGCCGCTCCATACCGTCTTTGCGAAGTCTATTTGTGAAGTCAATGAACACTATGCCGTTATTGACAACCACGCCTACCAGTATCAACATGCCGAGCAACGCTATTATGCTGAGGTTAAAACCGCATATCCAAAGCAGCAGTATTCCCCCCGTGAACGCCAGAGGTATTGTGAACATCACTATGAACGGCGACAGCAGAGATTGGAACTGCGCAGCCATTATCGCATATATGAGCACTATTGCAAGCGCAATCATGAGTATGACGTCGTTGATGGCGTCGGAGACGAGCTTGTTCTCGCCCTTTTCGCTTATGGTATAACCGTCGGGAAGGTCGTAATCGGAGATGAATCCTTCAATCTGTCTGCTTATCTTACCGGCGTTGTGTGACTCGTCCACGCTTGCAGTGACGGAGATATAGTGGACATAGTTGTTGCGATGTATGGACGGCAGACCGATTTCCTCCGAGAGCGTAGCGATGTCACTGAGTTTTAGCTTGATTTCTTCGCCGTTTTCGGTGCCGACAAGCCCGCAGTCCATGAGCTTGTCGTATGAGATCTGCATTTTTTCATCTTTTGCGACTATGACAGGATAATCCTTATCGTCAAGCGTCACGGTCGTTGCTGCGCTTTCCGACGACAGCTCCGCTGAAAGCTGCTGATAAACCTGCGCAACGGTAAGGCCGTATTTTAGTGCGCTGTTTTTGTCGATGACGACCTTGAGCTCAACCGCAGCGTTTTCGACGCCCGAAGAAACATTGTATGTGCCTGGGATTGACTCAAGCTCGGCGGCGACGTCCGTTGCTATGCGCTTGAGCTCGTCTATGCTGTCGCCGCGTATTTCAAGCTCTATGCCCGAGCCTAAGAAACTTGTCATACGCGATATGACTGTGTTCGCCGAAACGGCGCAATCAAGGTCGGAAGCGGCGGCGACTATATTCTCGGATACCTCCATGCTTGTAACCTTGCGCTTGTCGTTCAGTACTACATACATGCTCAGCCCGTTGCTGCTGTCAAGGCTTAAACCCGACGACGAGCCCTGCGACACGCCTACGGAGTTTACGCTCTCCATTGCCAATATTCTATCGGTAAGCGTATCGGCGATTTCACGCGCCTGCTCTGTGGTCACATCCGAGTCAACCGAAACGGTGACCATTATCTCGGAAAAGTCTGAGTCGGGAATGAACTCGGTGCCCATCGTAAGCGCACATACTATGCTGAGCACGAGTAGCAGCGATACGCCGGCGAAAACTATCCATTTATGCTTTAGCGAAAAACTGAGTGCATGGCCGTAAGCATCACGGAACTTATCGTGGTATCGGGATTGCTTGTGTGTCTTGTTTTTCAGCATTGTCGATGACAGCGCGGGAACAAGCGTCAGCGCTACAATAAGGCTTGCGAGCAGCGAGTATGCTATAGTAAGCCCCATATCGCTGAAAAGCTGCTTTGTTATGCCGTCGGTGAAAACTATAGGCAAAAACACACATACAGTAGTTAACGTGGAGGCGAATACAGAACCCGATATCTGTTTTGCACCCTGAACGGCAGCTTTGGCGGCAGGTATGCCCTCAAGCCGCAGACGGTATATGTTTTCAATAGCTATAATGCTGTTGTCGACGAGCATTCCGACGCCGAGCGCAAGCCCTGCCAGCGATAGTACGTTTAGGTTGACCTTAGTGAAGTACATGAGCACCACGGCGAGCGTAAGGCTTATCGGTATGCTTGCGGCGACTATGAATGTAGCGCGGCCACTCCTGAGGAACAGAAACAGTATGACTATTGCAAGCGCACCGCCGAGCAGCAGGTTCGAAATGACGGATTTGATTACGATATCGATGTATACTCCCTGGTTCATGAGAACGGCAAGCTCCAGAGACTCGTATTCGCCCTCAAGTTTATTAAGCGCCTTTTGAATCGATTTGGAAACGGCTGATGTCGAATAGTTGCTCTGCTTGTCTACAGTAATCATTATCGCGTTGTTGCCATTAAGCCGAACATACGATTCTCCGGCGTTATTTGTTATCTGCACGTCTGCGATGTCGTCGATTCGTATCGGTTCAAAACCGTCTATAGGGAGCGTAAAAAGCTCGAGCGACGCTATCTCGCCAACATCTGTGAACGGCTCGCCGACTTTGACGGGATAACGTATGTCGCCGTCATAGGAATAGCCCGCGGGCAGCGAGAAATTATCGGCAAGGAGTATTCCGTTCAGCATAGACGGGGTGATAACTCCATCTATGTTTGCTTTTGCGTAGGCCTCATCGCGCGCAGCCTCAAAATCGGCCTCTGCCTTTTCAAGCTCTGCTTCCGCGTCCGATATCTGCTTTGCGGCGGAACGGAGAATGCTCTGAAGGCTTGCTTTGCCGCTAGATACCTGTTGACTGTTTTCGTCGAGTTCCGCTTTCGCTGCATCAAGCTCCGCGCGTGCAGCGGCTACCTGATTAAGGCCGTCCTCAATCTGTGCAATACCATTGTCGACTTGCGCGAGCATCGACTCAAGCTCTGCGACTTCGGGATTTCCGAGCGCGTCAAGCGCTGCTGTAAGCGCCTCGTACTGCGCCTTGAGCGCCTCGTATTGCGCCTTAAGCTCTTCGAAGCGGCTTTGCGCTATGCTCAGCGCCGCATTTGCAAACGCTATCTGGGATTCAAGCTCTTCAATCTGCGCTATCAGCTCTGCACGAGCCTCGGCGTTTTCGGGAGTGTCCTCAAGCTCATCGAGCTGCGCTTGAAGAGCGGATAGCCTGCTTTCGAGCTTTGCAATTTCGTTTTTTGCAAATTCAAGGGCCTTTTCGGCTTCGGAAACGGCAGCTTCGGCGAGGCGCAGCATGTTTTCGAGAGTTTCCATGTTATTTACGCCGTCAATTAAGTCGACGAGCTGTGCGCGCTTCGTTTTCAGCTCGTTGAGCTGTGCGGTCAGGCTTGCGTATGTAGCGTCGAGTTGTGCGTAGCCTTCGTTAATCTGCGCGTAGCCATCTGCGACGGCGCTTTCGGCGGAGTTGAGTTCGTCAAGCTGCGACTTGCTTTCCGTTTCAAACTGTTTTTTCTTTTCTTCGAGTTCTTTGCGAGCGTCGCGAAGCTGTTTTTGAACCTCTAAAAGCTCTGAATCCACAGCGCCGAGTATCCTGTCGTTCAAAGCGTCTATCTTCGAAGAGCTGAGCGTCACGCGAATTTCTTCCTTCAAAAGACCTGCCGTAGATACAGTGGCGACGCCGTTAACGCGTTCGATTGCAGGCACTACGTTTTTCGTCACGAAGTCTGACGCTGCTATTTCATCCATGTCACGCACGCCTGCGCTGAGCACCATTACGGGCAGCATGTCGGGGTTAATTTTCGCTCGAAAGCTCGATGAGAACGCTGTCCATGTTGACTCCGTATGAAAACTCAATGATTATTAAACTGACGTTTTCATACGAGACGCTTTGCACCGACTCTATGCCGCTCAATGTCGAAACGGCAGATTCAAGCGGCTTTGTGACCATCGTTTCAATCTTTTCGGGGCTTGCGCCGGGAAAAGAGGTGTACATTACGACGTATGGAAAATCCATATTTGGAAGAAGATCCGTCGTCATGTTTGTGAATGATATAACGCCTAGAATAATGACAAGAATGACTATCATTATTACGGTCAGCGGTCTTTTTACGCTGTAGCGCGAAAGCATAATACTCCTCCGAGATTTTACCGAATCTTGTCAAAAGTATATCACATATGCGAGGTACATTTATATGAGGCAATGTGTAATAAATCTGTCGGAAATGTGAAATATGGCATTAAAAAAAGTGCACTCTGTCAACGAATACGCGCATGAGCGCTTCAGAAAGAAGAGAGTCGCTATTACCTGAGAGGTCGTAGACGGTTATCCGTTCGGGCGCAAGGCTTATGAGCAGACTAAGAACACTATCATCGCTGCACGAGGCGCAATCGATACGCGAGTCGCTGTCGTCGGTCAGCGTGCAGCTTCCGTCAGGGTGAAGTATCACACTTATGTATCGTATTTTTGGGGGCTGCGAGCGGACATATTCACTCAAAACGTCCATGAGTTCGAGGTATTCGCTGCGGAGAATTATCTCCTCAACGGCTCTGTCGGCACAAAGCGCCCAAGCGTCGAGTATATCGCGCATTTTGAAACGCACGAAGCCTTCGACATTTAAGTGGTCGTACTCCTTGTAATGCTCTGCTATCATGCGCCGCACGCGGCCGCTGATTTTAAGTGTCCGCGCGCTTTTTACGGCCTGTGGGAGAGCAAGCTGCTTTTGACCTATCGGTATCAAAAAATTGTTGATTATCCGCGCCATTTCAAAGTGCGCTATATCCTTTGAAACGAGCTCTGCAGCGGCGCACATCCAAAGCTCGGCGTCTCTTGCGGCCTCAATTTCGACCGATACGCTGCGCCTTGACTCGTCGCTCGATACGTCCAAGCTGCATTGAAACTGTTTTAGACGCCTGTTCATAAGCTTTCCCATATCGATGTCGTATTCGAGAGTACCTATCGAGTATGTGCGCACTGCTTACACCTCCGAAAGTCATAATCCATTGTATGCGCCGCACGGGACGCGGGTGACAGCGGATATAGGCCACCGCAACGTATTATGCCCCAAAACAGGCAAAGATTATCGTCTAAAACTAATTTGCTGACGTATAGCGCAAATGGAAAATAAATCTGAGCTTAACGTGCTCAATAGGACTATGAAAAGCTCTTGAGCTGTTTTGGAAAAAATAAAGCTCGGCGCGGCATGTACCGTGCCGAGCTTGTAGTCCGTTTAAGCTACTGTCGCTTACTTAGCGGGTGTAGCATAGGTGAAGAAGTAGTATCCAAGAGGCGTGTAGTACATGCCCTTGAAGCCCTGGGACATATGCTTGTTGGTATAGAAGTAAATTGCCGCATGAACGACATCTTCGCCCATAAGTATATCCTCTGCTTCATGCATGAGCTTCATGCGCTCGGCGGGATCGTTTGTCGCCTTAGCCTGCTTGATTAGATCGTCATATTTTGCGTTGCTGTACTGAGCGTCGTTGTTGCCGCCGCCGGTCATCCACATGTCAAGGAAGCTCATCGGGTCGTTGTAGTCGGCAATCCAACCGTTACGCGCGATGGAGTAGTTACCTTCTTTACGCGTCTGGAGGAATGTGTTCCACTCCTGGTTTACGAGGTTGACTGTTACGCCAAGCTCTGTCTGCCACATCTGCTGGAGCGCTTCGCCGATGGCTTTATGGCTCTCGCTTGTGTTGTAGAGGTATTCGACAACGGGGAAGCCTTCGCCGTTTGCATATCCCGCCTCGGCAAGAAGCCTGCGAGCTTCTTCGCAGTTTGCGGCATAAGCTTCTTTGCTTACATCCATGTAGTCGCCGCCTACTGTGCGGAAGTCGTCGCCCGATGCACCCTCGGCATCGTTGATGCCGCTCGGGACGAATCCGGTTGCGGGAACCTGACCTGTCTGTGTGATCTGCTCGACGATGTAGTTACGGTCGATAGTGAGGCTGAATGCCTTACGCACGCGGACATCATCAAACGGCGCTTTCTGTGTCTGGAAGCATACATAATATGTTCCGATGTAAGGATCGATGTCGAGTTCGCCGGACTCGAGCAGAGCGGGTATCTCCGCCACCGGGACTTCTTCAATGAAGTTGAGCTCGCCCGACTGATATGCTGCGTAGATTGCGTTAGCGTCGTCCATCAGCTTGAAATTGATGGCCTTCGGGCCAAGCTTCGCATAGTCGTAGTATGTTTCGGATTTGACGATACGGATGTTTGCGCCGTGCTCCCAGCTTTCCATCTTGTACGGGCCGTTGCCGACATAGGTATCGATGCTGAATGTCCACTGGTCGCCGCCGGCTTCAATCATATCCTGACGTACGGGCATGAGCGCCGGGAAAGCCATGATTTCCTCGAAATAGGGGCAGGGGGTGTGGAGCGTGACAACGAGTGTGTGCTCGTCGACGGCCTCTACGCCGAGGGTGGCCTTATCGGCTTCGCCCGCCATTATCTCGTTTGCGTTGAGAAGAATGTCTGCCATGTAGCTGTAGTCTGCTGCTGTTGCAGGATCTACGAGGCGCTGCCAGGCATATACGAAATCGTTCGCCGTGACTGCTTTACCGTCGCTCCACTTTGCATCCTCGCGGATGGTAAACGTGTAGACGGTCTTATCATCGTTGACCTGAACGTCCGACGCCTGGCCGAGCGCCAGAGTCGCGTTGCCATTGCCGTCGTCTACCCACTTGTAGAGACCTTCAAACATGTGGTTGATCATGACTGCGCCGTCCACTGCGCTGTTGAGCGCGGGGTCGATAGTCTGCGGTTCCGATGCAAAGTTGACGTTAAGCTCGAAGTCTTTGTCAACGGTTGTGCCGGTGCAGGCGGCAAGCGCCAGTACCATGACCGATGCCATGATGATTGCCAGAACTTTTTTCATTGTTGTTCCTCCCTGATTTTTTGTTGTTTTATTAAATTGCCGTTAGGCAAAACAACCGAAAGATTATTTCGCAGCGCATCAAACGAGATGGCAGGCCACAAAGTGACCGGACTCGACTTCGCGCAGCTCGGGCGTGCTTTCGGAGCACCGGGGCGTTGCATACGGGCAGCGCGTATGGAAGCGGCAGCCCGCGGGCGGGTTTATGGGGCTGGGCACGTCACCCTCAAGGACAATGCGCTTTCTTTCACGGCTCACCCTTGGATCGGGAACAGGCACAGCAGAAAGCAGCGTCTTTGAGTATGGGTGCAGCGGATGCTTGTTAAGTTCGTAACTCGATGCCAGCTCGACGAGATTCCCAAGATACATTACGCCTATTCTGTTGCTTATGTGGCGTACGACGGATAAATCGTGCGCAATGAAAAGGTACGTCAGACCCTGTTCCGTCTGCATGTCCTCGAGCATATTGACTATCTGACTCTGTATGGATACGTCCAACGCCGATATCGGCTCGTCGCAGACGATGAACTCGGGACGAACGGCAAGCGCGCGCGCTATACCTATCCTCTGCTGCTGTCCGCCTGAGAATTCATGCGGGTAGCGGTTCGAGTGCTCAGTATTGAGGCCGACCTTGTCGAGAAGATCTTCAATCAATTCGCGTCGCTCGTTTTTATTCGACGCAAGGTGATGTATGTCTATCGCCTCGCCAACGATTTCGCCGACGGTCATGCGCGGGTCAAGAGAGGCCGAGGGGTCTTGAAAGATTATTTGCATCTTGCGGCGGTAGGGAAGCATTTTACCCTTTGTTATATCCGTACCGTCATAGATGATTTTTCCTGCCGTCGGTTCGTACAGACGAAGGATGGTTCTGCCAAGCGTCGTCTTACCGCAGCCCGATTCGCCCACGAGGCCGAGCGTTTCACCCTTTTGTATAGTCAGCGATACGTTATCGACTGCCTGAACATATGTCTTTTTGAAGCCGCCCTTCTTTACGGGAAAAAATTTCCTCAGGCCTTGGACTTCTATGAGCGCTTTTCTTTCTTCCATGTTATTCGCCCTCCTTTTTAGGCATACTGAGCAGCCAACACGCAGCGGTGTGTCCGTCGGAAATGCTTATGTTCGGCGGATTGTGCTTCAGGCAGACCTTCATGCAGTGTTCGCAGCGCGGACCAAATGGGCAACCCTCCGGTGGGTTGAGCATATCTACAGGCGTGCCTTCGATGGGAATAAGCCGTTCATACTGTTCTGCATCGACGCGGGGCATTGAGCGGAGCAGACCCTTCGTATAGGGGTGAGACGGATTGTAGAATATTTCATCTACCGAACCTTGCTCGACAATTTTTCCTGCGTACATGACGGAAATCTTATCGCATATGTCAGCGACGACGCCGAGGTTATGCGTTATAAATATGATAGCCATGCCCGTTTTTTGACGGATGTCCTTCATGAGCTCAAGTATCTGCGCCTGTATTGTGACGTCGAGCGCTGTCGTTGGCTCGTCCGCAATGAGGAGCTTCGGGCTGCAAATGAGGCCCATAGCTATCATAACGCGCTGCCGCATACCGCCCGAAAGTTCGTGCGGGTACTGCTTCATGCGGCGAGCACTGTCATGTATACCGACAAGCTCAAGCATTTCGCGCGCTCGGTCGTACGCTTCTTTGTGAGTGACTTCCGCGTTGTGGCAACGGAGCGCTTCGATGAGCTGATTGCCTATGGTGTATACGGGGTTCAGGCATGTCATCGGGTTTTGGAATATCATGCTTACTTCGTTGCCGCGGAAGTTACGCATGCGCTGCTCCGAGAACTCGAGCACATTTTCGCCTTCGAAAAGTATGCTTCCGCCGACGACCTTGCCCGGGCTTTGCAACAACCCGATTATCGAGTAGGCTTCGACGCTCTTACCGCTGCCCGACTCGCCGACTATACCCATTACTTCGCCGTCGTTGAGATCATACGATATTCCGCCGACGGCTTTTACCTCGCCTGCCGGAGTGAAGAACGATACGCGAAGATCTTTTACCTCGAGAAGTTTTGTTTTCTTTTCTTCCATATGCTCGTCCTCCTTATTTCTTCAGGCGCGGGTCGAGCGCATCGCGCAGACCGTCGCCGAATAGGTTGAATGAAAGAATAAGCACGCTCAGTATAACAGCAGGTACAACAAGCCTGTATGGGTATGTATACAATCCCGAAAGTCCGTCGGACGCCATTGAGCCGAGGCTCGTGAGCGGCGCGGATACGCCCATTCCGAGGAAGGAAAGGAATGATTCGAGGAAAATCGCGGAAGGTATCTGCAGGCACGCTGTTACGACGAGCTGTCCGATACAGTTGGGGAGCAGGTGACGCTTGATTATGCGCCCGCTGCTTGCGCCGAGAGCGCGCGCCGCTGTAACATATTCCTGCTGCTTAAGCATGAGAACCTGTCCGCGGATTATGCGCGACATGCTTACCCAGTATATAAGCCCGAATGTTATGAATATTCCGACGAGGTTGCCGCCGAGCGTATTGAGAAACTGCGGCCACCAACCGGTGCTGCTGTTGATATACTCGGTGAGAGTCGCCTTAAGCGCCGTACTTAACAGAAGCACTATCAGAATATCGGGCACGGAATAGATTATTTCGGTTATACGCATTATTACGACATCTACAGCTCCGCCGGCATAACCCGCGATGCTTCCGACTATCGAGCCGATTATTACGACTATGAGCGTGGCGACGATGCCTATCGAAAGCGATATGCGCGTGCCGTACATAAGGCGCGTGAGATTGTCACGCCCGAGGTTATCCGTTCCGAGCGGATGAAGCCATTTGTTGAACGTGATGCCGTCCTGCTCAGCTTTTCTGAGCACGCTGTCGGAGGGCTTCTCCCAGAAAGGAGGCCAATTCTCTTCGCCGCGCATTTGGATGGAATAGCTGTAGTTTGTAAACAGCGGACCGATGAATGCAAACAGGAAAAGCATTATTATCACGACAAGCGCGACCATGGCGACCTTGTTTTTTCTGAGCCTGCGCCATGCGTCGGCCCAGTAGGAAACGGACTTTGCTTTCGTTATGAAGCTTTCTTTTTCGCTTTCCGCTGCCTTCTCAAAGTCTTCGGGAACGGGTGTGTACGGCTCGTTCATTTTGAGAATAGGCTCAATATCGGGCTGCATTGAGAGCAGTTTCTTTTTCATTATGCTTCACCTCCGCTGCCAAGGGTTATCCTCGGGTCAATGACCTTATAAAGCACATCTACGAGAAGATTCATTACTATGACGAATGCCGCAAGGAATATTGTCGTTCCCATGATGATTGGATAGTCGCGGTTAAGTATGCTCTGGATGAAGTAACGACCGAGGCCGGGTATCGAGAACACCGTTTCTACCACAAATCCGCCCGAGAGAATATACGCGGTCATGGGACCGATGTACGTTACAACGGGTATTAGCGAGTTTCGAAGCGCGTGCTTGAATATAATCCTGCGTGAAGGGAGGCCTTTTGCGCGGGCGGTTCTGATATAATCGGCGTTTATGGCGTCGAGCATGCTCGAACGCGTCATGCGGCCGATATAGCACATAGGATAGAACGAAAGCGCAAAGCAGGGCATAAGGTAGTTCTTCCAGCTTGCAAGGCCTGTTCCGGGGAGTATCTTCAAATTAACGCTGAAAAGTACAAGCAGAAGTGTCGCAACGACGAAGCTTGGTATTGAGATTCCGAGAGTCATGATGACTCGCAATATGCTGTCGATTGGTTTTCCGCGGTTATAGGCGGCAAGGCAGCCGAGCGGTATGCCCAGTATCACGGCGTTGAGAACCGCGAAAACACCGACCTTTGCGGAAATGGGAAACATTTCGCCAATGATCGTAGTCACGGGACGGTTCTTCTGCATTCTGAATGAAACACCGAGATCGCCGTGAAGCAGATCCTTCAGGTAATTAACGAGCTGCTCTCCCAACGGCTTGTCAAGACCGTACTTTGCCTCCAAAGCGGCAAGCACTTCCGGAGAAGGCGCCTTTTCACTGAGGAAAGGACCTCCCGGAACGAGGTTCATTACCACGAACGTGACGCAAGTGATAATGAGGAGCGCCAGCAGCGCCATCAGGACTCTCTTTATAAGATATCCTGCCATTTTCTCACCCCAAACTTCTTAAAATTCCTCTCGGCATTACCCGGAGGTTGTCATACATGTGCGATTTTCTTATTTGCAGCATGGAAAATCAACACATATACAACGGTGTATATCCCATTTGTTATTCTATATTATATTGACATATGGCTTCCGTGTCAAGCCGTTATAATTTTTCTTCAAAAGCATAAGACCGCAATATGAAAATAATATCAAACTATTATGAGATTAAGGGAAATTCTTTAACACAATACGCTTTCGTATATATGAAATTCGTTCTTGATTATACGAGAGGAAGCTGTTATAATACCTTTCGTACCGATTATGGTGCATTCGGAGAGATGTCAGAGTGGTCGATCGTGCAGCACTCGAAATGCTGTGTCCCCTAAAAGGACCCTGGGTTCGAATCCCAGTCTCTCCGCCAGAAAAACGCCGGTGGTCGTTTACGCGACCGTCGGCTTTTCTTTTTTTGCTTGGAGCAAATTCGAAACTGTTAAGCATCATATCGTTCGGAAGTGACTTTACGATGTTTTAGATATGCATAAGCGCTTGTCATGGCTGAGAAACCGCCGTAACAGGGTCATTTTTGAATCTGTTTCATTGGTGCGCCGCTGGGCGGATAGTGAACAAACTGAAAGCTGCATGACAGCGAAAGCACGCTTTCGGCATTTGAGCTGCCTTCGTTAATAAAACAGCCAAGCATTGACACGAACGCTTTTTTATGCCTTGTTGACGCGGAAGATGCTGCATGGTACCATAGCAACATAAACAGGGTTTCGTGCCCGCGCACACATCATGGCATGAATGATTTTTCATGTAGATGGTGTGCGCAAAAACGTTCGCGTCCATAAAAGCTTTGGCAAGAGGTGTCTTGTGATGCTCAAGGACAGGCTGAAAGAAAAGCGCCCTGAGGCAGGGCTGACGCAGACTGCTCTTGCTGCACATGCCGGTGTAACTACACGCACCACACAGAACTACGAGCTCGGCAACAGGAAGCCATCGAGCATGGAGGTTATCCGGAGGATTGCGGACGCTCCGGATGGCGCGATGAAAGCACTGAACGACGCTTATTGGATTGCTAAGGAGAAGAACAAGAAATATATCGCAAAGATGTGTCGTAAGGAAGCGCCGCAGGAGTAAGTCTGCATTCCGGGACTGTGTGTATGGCATAATGCTTCCATGCGAACAGAGGTGAAAAAATGAGCGCCGATTTCTGATATGGCTTGCTTGCGGAGTGCCTTTTGGCATTGGCAAGATGTTCACGCTGATCCCGATAGGGTTTGGTATCTCCGGTACTGTTGGCGTAGTTGCGCTCAACATCGTTCTCGGAGGACTTATCGGCGGTGTGATCCTAATTTACAGACTTGCAGTGGCAGTTTGGTATCTGCCTCTGACGATATATAGGCTTGCAACCTAAGAAAAGAGGAACAGAACATGAGTAGAAAATTAGTTGCATACTTCTCTGCAAGCGGAGTGACCGCAAAAGTGGCAGAGACTTTATCTGAGGCTATCGGCGCAGACCTTTATGAGATTGAGCCGGAAGTCCCCTATACCAAAGAAGACCTTGATTGGATGGATAAGCAGTCTCGCAGCACCATTGAGATGAACGACCCTGCCTCCCGTCCTGAGATTGCCGTCAAGCGGGACAACATGAAGGACTACGATACCATCTTTGTGGGCTTCCCGATCTGGTGGTATGTCGCGCCGACGATTATCAATACGTTCCTTGAGAGCTATGATTTGACCGACAAGACGATCATCCCGTTTGCAACCTCCGGAGGAAGCGACATTGGCAAGACGAACGAACGCCTTGCGCCGAGCTGCAAAGGCGCAAAGCTGATGGACGGCAAGGTTTTCAAGGGCAGCGTCGGGCATCAGGAGCTTGC
>SFDB01000034.1 GCA_004558825.1 Clostridiales bacterium | reverse complement strand
CCCGGCGGCAAGTCGGGCGCGATAGCCGCGCGTATGCACGGAACGGGCCTGCTCGTTTCAAACGAAATCGTAAAAAAGCGCGCCGTGACGCTCGTTAGAACTCTCGAACGGCTCGGGGCGGTCAACACCGTGGTAACAAACGATTCGCCCGACGACGTTGCCGCCGCCTTTCCCGAATACTTTGACGCCGTGTTCGTTGACGCGCCCTGCTCGGGCGAGGGCATGTTCCGCAAGGATGAGGGCGCGATACTCGAATGGTCGCAGGAGCATGTGCGCTCATGCTCCGTAAGGCAGGGACTTATACTGCAAAGCGCGGCGCGGTGCGTACGGCATGGCGGAGCAATCGTATACTCCACCTGCACCTTTTCGCGCGAAGAGAATGAGGACGTCGTTGAGAGGTTTTTGCGTGAAAATACGGATTTTTCTCTTGCAGACACGCATAGATATTATCCGCACACATGCAGCGGCGAAGGTCATTTTACCGCGAAGCTCGTACGAAACTACGGCGCGAAAGCTTATGAGCCTGAGAGCGCTCCGCCGCAAAGAAGGCATAAGGAACGCCCGAGCTTATTCGCCCCGATGGCACGATGCGGCGAATTTGACGAATTTGTCGCCGAAACGCTTTGCAATGATACGAAGCTTTGCAGGCTGCGGTTAGGCGACAGCGTGCGCCTATTATCGGTATTGCCCGATGACGCGCTCAAAGGGCTTCATATCGTATCGCTCGGCGTCGACGCAGGAGCGGTTATAAAGGGACGATTCGAGCCCTCACATTCGCTTTTTATGGCGGCGCTCGATACTGAGTTTAAGCGCACGATTGCCTTTCCGCACGACGACAAAAGACTTGCGTCGTTCCTTGCGGGCGAAACGATAGACGTCCCCGAGGGCATGAAGGGTTTTTGTGCCGTCGCCGTGGAGGCGGGCGGCAATGCCTTCCCCGTAGGATTTGGGAAGGCAGTCGACGGAACATTAAAAAACAGGCTGCCGAAAGGTCTGCGAATAAACAGGGGTGATTCTTTATGAGAGCTGTTGATTTGATAAACAAAAAGCGTGAAGGCCTTCCGATGACCGACGACGAGATAAGATTCCTTGTTTCGGGCTTCGTTGACGGTTCGGTGCCCGATTACCAGATGTCGGCATGGATGATGGCCGTCTGCCTGCGCGGCATGACGCATCATGAAATTGCAGCGCTCACAAACGCAATGGCGTGCTCGGGCGCTATGGTCGATCTTTCCGATTTAAGCGGCATAAAGGTCGACAAGCACTCAACGGGCGGCGTCGGCGACACAACGACGCTCGTTTCAGCCCCGATTGCGGCCGCATGTGGCGTAACCGTAGCGAAAATGTCAGGCCGCGGACTTGGGCATACGGGCGGAACGCTCGATAAGCTGGAGGCGATTCCCGGCGTAAATATCGAACGCTCCGTAGACGAAATGATTGAAATCGTCAAAAAGACAGGCCTCTGCGTCATAGGGCAGTCAAGCGGGCTTGACCCTGCCGACAAATTGATGTACGCTCTGCGCGACGTGACCGGCACGGTAAAGAGCATACCGCTTATCGCTTCGAGCATCATGAGCAAAAAAATCGCGGCGGGGGCGGATGCTATCGTGCTCGACGTAAAGACGGGCAGCGGAGCTTTCATGGAAACGCTCGAAAGGGCGCGTGAGCTTGCGGCAACTATGGTAAATATTGGTGAAAAGCTCGGCAGGCGAACCGTAGCGCTTATTACCGACATGAATTGTCCGCTCGGCCGCGCGGTTGGCAACGGATTAGAAGTTGCCGACGCCGTATATGTGCTGCGCGGCGAAGTGAAAAGGGGCGACCCGCTTCGTGACGTGTGCGTGCTCATAAGCGCATATATGCTCATGCTCGGCGGAGCCGCGAAAAATATCGGCGAGGCTAAAAACGCCGCCGAACGCGCAATCGCTTCGGGGGCAGCGTTAAACAAGCTGCGCGAAATGGTTGAGGCGCTCGGAGGCAACGGAAGCTTTATTGACGAACCTGAAAAGCTGACGCGCGTCAAGCGCATATACGAGCTCAAGAGCCGCGCCGCAGGCCATGTCCGCTCCATAAACGCGCTCGACATAGGCGTCGCTTCGGCTATGCTCGGCGCCGGTCGCGCGAAAAAATCCGATAAAATCGACCCCGCCGTTGGTATCGTGCTCAAAAAGCGCGTCGGTGAATACGTTGGCGCGAACGAACTTCTCGCGCTGATGTACGTCAACGACGACACAAGCCTTGAAGAAAGCTCCGCGCTTGCGCTCAAGGCTTTTGAAATCGGCGAAAAGCCAACGTTTGTGCCGCCCATGGTCTATGAAACGGTGACGGCCGAAAACGCGGCCTGCGATTTGGAAAGCGCATGTGCGCCTATACTCTGAGCAAATGTGCAGAATTTATCCGTACGCTATTGCCATACGCGAAAAAAAGGATAAACTGATTATAAAAACATCGACAAGGAGCATTCAACAATGGAAAGCAACGAAACGACACAAATTAACGCCTCCGCTGCAAAGGAGTATATAACCGGCAAGTTCCGCGCCGAGGGCGATTTTGAATTTATAGGCGCCGATGCGCTTGACGAGATTGTCGCGCAGCTTGTGGCAACCGACGATAAATACATGCAGGACAACGGCATATATGACGGCGGCGTATACGACGAGGATGAAGCGTATGAGCTTCTGCTTGCATGTCTGCGCGGCAAATTCCCGCAGTACGCAATGTATGCGATGCGTCTCACGGAAGACTACATGGACTTCGCCGAGGAGTACCTTGCAAGCATCGACGCAATCGAGTGGGAGTAAGCAATCAAAATGCGCCCTGCAAAACGGCGGGTGTTCGTAAGGCAGTTAATCCTCCGTATGGTTTAGCTCATACGGAGGATTTGTTTATGTCTAATCTTCAAACCTGCCGCACGAGCGATTTTTCAAAACAGGAGGCCGCGGCAGGTCCGCAGCGGGCAGCCGCTTTGGCGGCGTAAGGGGGGCGCAGCCACTTTGACACGGAACGGAGTAACGCAGCATTCTCGGTCAAGCAGTTTTCTTCTGCTGACGGAGAATGAAGCTCCGCAGGACTCACGATGCTCCCGACAGGAAAATATAGAAGCGCGCTCTTTCGTTCGTAAAGGGTTTTTCGCTTCGCTCCTTTATACCATAACATTCAAATCTTTTGCATTGATTAGCGTTTCCTGTTTGCATTTCGGACAGAATAACGGAAAGCTTTCAGGTGCCGTGTCTGGGCGTAGCTTTATTCGTGTTTTGCTTTTGCAGACAGGTCATAGCAGCCATTCACTTTTATGCAATTCATCTTCCGTGTTTTTCATGCTTTCTTTATTAACGCTTTAACTCCAACTGCAATAAAGTAGCCAACGATAATTCCAACAAAGTTCATTATTACATCATCAATATCAAAACTGCGTCCAATGATGGGTTGTAATACTTCAACCACAATAGGCGTTAATATACCAAATGCAAAAATGTTTCGTGGATTGATTTTCTTTGAAACAAAGGGCAAAAAGAAACCCATGGGTACAAACATTACAAGGTTTCCTACCAGCATTGTTCTTACCCAGCGTCCAATCGTAAACTCTCCTGTATGGTACTTCAAGAATGTAGGTACAAGATTAAAGCCGCCGGAAAACAGAGGGGCAATTTCACACCCGGAATAACCATTTCTCAAATAAAACCAAATGTATGTCCAAAGGTTATTGGGAACAAGAACAAGATTTATTAGCCCGGTCAAATAACACACAAAAAGCAGTCGCATAATTTCTGTTCCCCACATGGCAGAACACCCTTGCTTTTTGATTTTATTGTATCTGCAAATTGCATAGATTACACCAACAAGACAAGTTATCGGAACAACTTGTATAAACAATCCTACAATAGAGCCGGACATCATTAGTTGATAAATAGTATCAAGCACCGTTCACACCTGCCTTTCCTTTAAGGGTGTTCTTTAATTTTAACTACATTCCACACACCGGCGGTGTCTTTTTCCACTTTCCAGAGAGATGGAATTTTTCGACTTCCGCTAACGGTATCTCCGTCATAATCAATCGCTTCATAGGAATAGTACACCCACAAATAGCCCTCATTATCATCAAGGTGTGCTGACCATAATTCAAGCGAGTGGTTTACAAAAGCCACATCGTCATAGCAGTCACTATCTGTTGCATATCGTGAAAGCACTCCATAAAGTTCTTCGTTCTCTGCGCCGGTATGCTTGTGATCGTGAAATGCTGCGTCTGCTTGTCGAAGTATGGATTGAGCTTCAGCACGGTCAGAATCACTCCCAATGTACGCCAGTTTTGCAATCTCACTTCCGCTGTAATAAGAAGTGCCACCTACTTGTGCAATTCGATAAATCGGAAAAAGGTGTAACAGAATAACTGCGGCAAGCAAGCAAGCGGCAGTTATCGCAACAGCCACCCATTTCCTTTTGCGAAGCCTCTTTTTGATAGTGATAAGAGCCTTTGCGTCATGCTTTCTCTGTTCATTGGTTTCGATACCAGCATTATCGATTTTTTCGTCTGCTTTCATTGCATCTAATTCAGCAGAGCATTCGGTACATTTTACAAGATGTTCCTTAACAAAATCTGCTGTTTCTTCACTAACCATATCTTCCAGATATAGCGGTAAAACATCACGAACAATTTTACATTCATTTTTCACTATCGGGTTCCTCCAATCTGCTTTTTATCATTTTTCTTGCGCGGTGGTAGGTAACGCAAGCCCAATTATCGGTCTTGTGGAAAAGTTCTCCGATTTGCTTAAAAGACAAGTCTGCAAATACCCTCCACATAAAAACTTCTCTATACAGCTCCGGGAGTGTATGTACTGCTTTTTGAGCTTGCCGTATATCTTCTTTCTCGTTTGGTATTTTCCTCGGCAATAAAGCGTTAGGGTCTGCTAAATCCTGTAGCTTCACATCGTCAAACCCGATTGTTTTCCCATTCTTTTTCAGATAGGAAAAATAACTGTTTTTTGCAATCTGGCATAACCAGACACGAATATCACATTCGCCGCGGAAGTTTTTAATCGAACTCATTGCTTTGAAAAACGTCTCGCTTGCTATTTCCTCTGCAACGTGTTCATTACCGGATAATCTACGGACATATAAATACACATCATCGAAGTATGTATCGTAGATTTTTTCAAAATCCATTACGCTACCACCTCCTTTCGCCTATAAGACTTAGCAGATGAAGAAATCTTACAAAGATTTTTGAAATCTTTTTAGAACAGAACAGCGGCGACTTGGCGGTTAGCCGGATCGCCGCTGTTTGAATTTTTTCTCGGATATATTTTACTCGAAAAGTGCGACAACTTCAAGATAGCGTTTGTAAACTTTCAATCATAAATCAGCACTAACTTTGCAATCGCTTCTACCTGTGCCTTGCAAGCGTTTACCCGCGTACTCATGCCACTTGATTATCGGCTTTCAGCCAGTAGCACTGTTCCGCTTCGCCAGCTCCGGTACGATGAGCTCAATACGGTTTCGTGTCGCTTCTTCAATCTCGCCGCAATGCTCATATTGGCTTTGTCCTTCGGATAAAGAAAACAGAGAACCTTTGGGTCCTCTGTTTTTTGGTATCCGGCAGCTGCCTATCTTCCCAAGCCGTGTCCAGCTCAGTATTTTCGGTGTACAAGGGCTTAACTTCTGTGTTCGGGATGGGAACAGGTGGATCCCCTTAGCTTAACCACCGGAATGGTAAGGTATTCTGTTGTATGCATACCTTGAAAACTGCATTAAGTTCAAGAAGTCATTCGCATTGGATCAAGCCCTCGACCTATTAGTATCGGTCAGCTCCGTACATTGCTGCACTTCCAC
>SFDB01000018.1 GCA_004558825.1 Clostridiales bacterium | reverse complement strand
GGATGCAGTAGCACCCGAGGCTCCCGTACACGAGGGCTATACCTTCGTAGAGTGGGATACAGACTTCACAAATGTACAGTCTGACCTCACAGTAACTGCTGTTTACGCAATCAACGAGTACACCGTAACGTTCGTTGACGGCCTCACAGGCGAAACGATCGACACTCAGACCGTTGAGCACGGCGCTGACGCAGTAGAGCCCGCTGTTCCCGAGCATGTAGGCTATCACTTCGTAGAGTGGGATGTAGAATTCACGAACGTGACATCCGACCTTACGGTAACCGCACTCTATGAGATCAATACTTATAATGTGCATATTCGCACAACATCCTGCGGTACGGCTTCACCCATTGGCGACATCGTAGTTGAGCACGGCGATGATCTGACGATCAACATGACGCCCGATGCTAACCACTATGTATGGTATGTTGCCATCAACGGCGAAATCGTAGCGGTACGTCCCGGCAATGTTATCACGATTAACGACATCACCGAAGACCTCGATATCTACATCGTCTTCAATACCGATGCTCCTGAGGTAATGCCGCCGACACCCGCTCCCGCGCCTTCGACACCGCCGAAGACAGGCGCAATTTCCATGACGGCTATTGCAATCATGGCAATTGTTTCCGGCGCGGGTATCATGCTGTTCCGCAAGAAATAATACGATAACGTCTAAGTGTCTTATACGAAGGGCCGCCCAAGGGCGGCCCTTCCGGTTTGTCGAAAACCCTGGGGTTGATAAGGGACCGCAGTCCCTTATGTTCAATCCGCTCTGACGACATGTGCGTCAGAACGGATGAAAACCCGGAGGTTTTCGTACTTTGCGGGTTTCGCCGCCCGGGAGCGAATGCGAGAGGTGAAACCCGTAAAAACTCGAAAAAGTGGCGTTTAACCACTTTTTCGACAGTCTCGGAGGGACGCCCTTGGGCGGCCCTTCCGCACATCGCAAGGAGGCGAGGCTATGTACCAAAGCTTCAAGAAATTTTGAGGAAGCAGAGAATGCAGTCCGGCCTGCCACAACGGATTAAAACGCGCAAATATAATTTTTAACAAATTGTTACAGCGAGTGCTGCGAAAAAAACACTGTTAAGGTGCTTGAAAGGTGGAAAATGATGGATGTAATAAAAATTTTATTAAGTTTTTGTAATAATTCTGTTGACAAAAAGACATGAGAATGTTACTATCTAACTGTGCAATGCGGAAGTTACCCAACTATTTGGGTCTACGACCCACCACTGCCACGCCGTATGGTAATATACGGCACACTTGCAAAATTTAATTTCCTAAGAAAGGGGAAAAACCATGAAAAAGATTATTTCATTCGCAATGGCGGCAATGCTCGTACTTGCTTTCGCAGTACCTGTATTTGCTATCTCGGGCGTAACAATCCCGACAAACCCGGCACCCGCATACGATGCAGAACTCGCTATCACGCCTGTTCAGAACACACCGTCACCCAACACCTCCGGTGTTATCAACGTCGGTGGCCAGTTCTATCCGCTGCCCGCTAACTACCATGTAGTTAAGGACACAATCGTAACCTTTGTAATTCAGTACTCCATACCCGCTAAGGGCGAGATCAACTACAACGGTTACATTGAGGAAGAGAACCTTGCTCTCGATCTTAAGTTCACCAACCTCTATGAGATCGCCGTCAGGGACATGGAGCACGAAGTTGATTTTGACATCAACCAGGCGAAGGGCACAGCTACATTCGGCGTTGAATTCGACAGCGAAGGCTACATCATCGTAAGCGCTCTCGTAAAGGCGAATGCCGATGTTAAGGTTGTTGGCGAAATCTCCTTCGGTGACTACACCCTCGAAGATGGTGCTGTAACAGCTGACGGCAAGTATGTCATCTTTGCTAAAGAAAACTCCTACCAGATGATCGACACGGTCGGCAACAAGGTTGAGTTCTTCTACAACGCAAAGAAGCAGTGCGTACGCATCGAAGTAACGGCTGCTAAGGGTCATGCTGTTGACGACAGCCCGTGGCTCGTAGTTTGCAAGGAGTTCCACGGCGCAGCGTTCACGTTCGGCTTCTGCCCTGTTGCTGAAGAGACTGCTCTCCTCACGAACACAATCACAGAGGGTGCTGCCTTCAACGAGCTCAACGCCATCTTCACGGCTGCCATGGATTACATGGGCTTCAAGCTCGGCGCTGGCGGACAGATTTGGGACTCCCTCTTCATGGCTAAGATCGGCGCATACTGCCTCGCTAAGGATGCTGTTCTTCTGAACTGCACAGAGAACGGTGGCAACAACGGCGGCGGCAAGCCCCCGAAGACCGGCGACGTCGCTTCCATCATGGGCTTCGTAATGCTCGCAGCAGCTGCTGTACCGGCAGGCGTAGCTTCCTTCAGGAAGGTAAGGAAATAATTTCCTTATAAGTATTAAAGGCTTAACGACCAACTAAATTATAAGTTGGGCTTCTGAATGCACTGACCGCCGCTCTGAAAAGAGCGGCGGTTTTTGCTATGAGCGTGCCGTGTACGCTATTTTTTTGATATACGTCCAAAGCGGGATTTAGCGGCATGCAAACCGCGGCGAATGAGTGCGCTGAAAAAATACTGTTCGCAGAAAATACCCAAAGCAGCGCCGAATAGCGTGTAAAGTCTAAAAGCGCCGTCATAGAGCCGAAGCAGCATAAAGGCGTAGGATATGCCGGCAAGCGCATAAAACGCAAAATCGAAGAAGGCAATTACGAACACGCTGCGGAAAGGCAGACGCATTATCCTGAATAAATCGTATTCAAGTCCGATTATAATGCCTGCGTATAATGTCCCGAGAAAAGCGGGAAACTGGTCAAGCGTGGTAGTCATCAGCGAAACATTCGTGAGAAAAGGCTGCCCTTAGACTCCTGCGAATCGGCATATTCAAGGGCATAGACTTCACCCTCGATAACGACCTGCCCGTCGTCGAGATTGAGCTTAGTCATATGCAGCTCCGAACCCTCAACATGCAGCTCGCCGGCCTCGGTTATGAGCGCGACCTCCTGCTCGTTAAAGCTCAAAACATCCTTTACGCCTGTGATGCTCATAAGCGCACGATTGTCTATATGAATACAGTGCGACCTGAGCCGCATGCCGCTTTCGATGCTTTTACCTTCAATCATGCTATAACCTCCTTCGCCGGCAACTTACTTAATGGTATGTCCCGCAGCGCGGAATAATGACACGCTCTCGAAATTAGAGGACAAAACCGGAAATATTTTCAAAGAAAATTTTGAATCTGACTGCACAAGCTATATATGCGCAAAGCGAATAAATTAAGGAGGAAATTTTCATGGCACAGAACAAAGCAGGAAATCAGACGATAGGATGCACGGTAACAAGCTGCCGCCATAATGACGAACAGAGCCATTATTGCCAGCTCAACCGCGTGGAGATCGAGCCTTGCAGAGGATGCCATACGGGCGACCCTGCTGACGAGAGTCTTTGCGGCAGCTATCGCGCCAAGTAACTCGGAGCAGCAAAAAAGCATGAGCGCGGCATAATGGTACAAAAGCTGCCGCAACGAAAAGCTGTGCGTATAGCGCGGCTTTTTGTATATTATCGGAAAACTATTGAACATTAGACTGTTTTGCGGCATAATTTTTGTAATCGAAAACGAATTACGGATCCAAAAAAAACGAGCGGAGGAATTGAATGACCGAAAGAATAGTTGTACTTGACTTTGGCTGTCAGTATAATCAGCTTGTGGCTCGGCGAGTTCGAGAATGCGGCGTTTTTAGCGAGCTTCTCCCGTTGAGCGCATCGAAGGAGCGCGTTCTCGGAAATGCGCTGAGCGGCATTATACTTACGGGCGGACCTGACAGCACATATGAAAAGGGCGCACGAACATGTCCCGATTGGGTGTTTACGCTCGGCGTTCCCGTGCTCGGCATATGCTACGGTATGCAATATATTGCTCAAATCAACGGCGGCACTGTTGAGCCGTGCGCCATACGCGAATATGGACGAAAAGCGGCGCATTTTGAGAATCATCCTCTGCTTGAGGGAATGAAAGAGGGCGGCATTGTTTGGATGACGCATAACGACTATGTTTCGCGCATACCGGAAGGATTTAATGTCATCGCTACGACTGACTGCTGTCCCGCTGCTGCGTTTGCTGACGATGAGAGAAAGCTTTACGGCGTGCAGTTTCATTGCGAAGTTTCCCACACGGAAAACGGCAACCGTATATTCAAGAATTTTCTCAAAAATATATGCGGTCTGAAATGCGAGTGGACCCCCGAGGGTTCTGCCGATACACTTATTGAGGAAATACGGGCGCAGGTAGGCGACGGCCGTGTTGTGGCCGGACTTTCGGGCGGCGTTGATTCATCGGTTGCGGCGGTGCTCGTTCACAAGGCGATAGGCGACAGATTGACCTGCATCTTTGTTGATCACGGCCTTCTAAGGCAAAACGAGGCTCAGGAGGTAATGGAGTTTTACCGCGATTCTCTTGGCCTGAACATCATAGCCGTCGATGCTTCGGAGCGCTTTCTCAAGAAACTCGAAGGTGTTGTCGATCCTGAACGAAAGCGGAAAATAATTGGAGAAGAGTTTATAAGGGTGTTTGAGGAGCAGGCAAAACTCATAGGCGATGCGGATTATTTGCTCCAAGGCACGATATATCCCGATGTGATAGAGAGCGGCAGCGGAGGCGCATGCGTCATTAAGAGCCATCATAATGTTGGCGGTCTTCCCGAAGACGTTAATTTTAAAGGGATAATTGAGCCGTTAAAAACGCTCTTCAAGGATGAGGTGCGTGCGCTCGGCGAGAGCTTGGGCATACCTGCAAACCTTGTTTGGCGTCAGCCGTTTCCCGGGCCCGGGCTTGCGATACGAGTTATCGGAGACATAACAAAGGAGAAGCTGGACATACTCCGCCAAAGTGACTACATACTCCGGCGCGAAGTGAAGGCTGCAGGTCTTGAGCGTGCGCTGTGGCAGTATTTCACGGTATTCACAGGGATAAGGAGCGTTGGCGTAATGGGCGACCTGCGCACCTACGACTACGCGATAGGCGTTCGCGCAGTGACTTCTACTGACGCTATGTCTGTAGAATGGGCGGAGATACCGTTCCCCGTGCTCAGACGCATAAGCGAGTGCATAATTGCCGAAGTACCCCATGTAAACCGCGTCGTGTACGATATCACGAGCAAACCTCCGGGAACGATTGAGTGGGAATAATACCCAAAACAGTAAAAACCTTGAAAATGCTGGACTTTTGCGTCGCGTAACCGCTCCGTGGCAACAAATTTCATTATTCACAAAGAAAAGAGCTGCCTGATCTCCGAAGAAGTCAGGCAGCTCTTTTTGCTTATTATCTGTTGTATCTTTCAATGCCCCGCAGGCAGTTCGCCCAAGCTCTGCGCGGTGTTATGTAACTGCGCCGCGCAGAGGCATTTAATTAAGGGATACGCTGCATTGATAGCGCTCTACCGCCTAACGACGCCGCAGTCCCAATGGACGAGCATACCGTCATATTTTGAGGCTATCCTTATTATGCGCGTTGTTATGTCGTCGATTTCGCGCTTATCGAGCGTACTTATCTTATGGAGCGATACGCCGTGAGGTAGGTCGCTTTCATCGGCAAACTCCGGTTCGCCTATCGCGAAGCCTGCAAGACGCGCCTCCTGTTCGAACATTATCCGTATCGGCTCTGAAGGAAAGAACACATGGAAGCTTATTCGGCGCGAAATGTTGAGCATATCGCCCTGCTTTCTTAACGCGTCAATAGTGCGTCCGTTCTCAATCGTTCTGTATTTGGCGGCGTCCGGATAAAGAAGCTTGAAATATGTCTGCCATGCTTCATCGCGCCGTGCGCCGCACTCGATGCTCAGAAAAAGCTGCTTGTCGGCAAGCTCACGCATATCGTCGAGCAGATCGATTGACGAGCCGTAAAAGATACCTCGCTTTTGGCGCCGGGTCTCGATATATCCGGCGAAAATAATATTAAGTTTTTTTTGGCACAGCTCAAAAAACGAGTCACACATTGAAAGCCTTATGCCGCGAAGCTCGCCGTCATCTTTTTTCGAACGGCATGATGCATAGAGCAGCACGCCGTCGCTTGCGATGGGAGCGGCGGAATAAAGCGACATATCGATGCCAAAAACGGCGCGGCTTTTTTCGGTATGCCAATCGTATTCGAGCAGGTCTGCACCTTTAATGGCCATTAGTCTTTTTTACTCCAAAACAGCCTTGATACGCCTTACGCCGGCGCTCGAAGCCTCTTCCTTTTTGATTTTGAATGTGCCGAGCTCGCCCGTCCTCGAGGCGTGCGGACCTCCGCATATCTCTTTGCTTGCGCTTCCCATTGTATAGACCTTGACGCGCGCGTCGTACTTGTTGTCGAAAAGACCAATCGCGCCCTGCGCTTTCGCTTCGTCGACTGTCATTTCCTCGCAGGTTATCTCGTAGTCGGCGGCGATGTATTCGTTTACGAGCGCCTCGACTGCGCTGAGCTCTTCCTTAGTGAGCTTACGCGGGAAAGAGAAGTCAAAGCGCAGACGCTCTGCGGTTATGTTGGAACCCTTCTGCGATACGGTGTCGTCGTTAAGTACGCGCCTGAGCGCGGCCTGCAAAAGATGCGTTGCGCTGTGGAGCTTTGCAGTCTGCTCCGATGTATCGGCAAGACCGCCCTTAAAGCGCTGCTCGGCGCCCGCGTGCGATTTTTTCTGATGCTCTTCAAAAGCTGCCTTGAAGCCGTCAACGTCGACGCTTAAGCCGTTTTCGCGCGCCATTTCGACGGTGAACTCTATCGGGAAGCCAAACGTATCGTAAAGCCTGAATGCGCTCTGGCCGTCGATTACGCCGTTTTCAAAGCGGTTCTTTATGCGCTCGAACTCGCGCATTCCGTTCGTGAGCGTCTTTTTGAAGCGCATCTCTTCGGCGTCAAGCTCGTTGAGTATGAGCGCGCGGTTCTGCTCAAGCTCCGGATAGATGTGCTTATATTGCCCGATGACGACTTCGGCAACCTTGGAGAGCGAATTGTCAGGCATATTAAGCTGCATCGCGTAGCGGAGGGAGCGGCGAATCAAACGCCTGAGGATATAACCCTGGTCAACGTTCGACGGCAGCACGCCTCGCGAGTCGCCTATCATGAACGCGGAAGTCCTTATATGGTCGGCAATGATTCTGAAAGCCTTCACGGTATCGGGCGAATCGTTGTAGTCCTTGCCGCTCAGCTCGGATATCCTGGCAATAATGTCTGTAAACGTGTCGGTATCATAAACACTCTTTGCGCCCTGAAGCACAGCTATCGTGCGCTCAAGACCCATACCCGTGTCGACGTTTTTGCGCTCCATGGGAACGTACTTGCCTTCCTGCGTTTTTTGATACTGCATGAAAACATCGTTCCATATCTCGAGATATTTTCCGCATGAGCAGGCGGGGCTGCACTCGTCGCAGCATTTAGGCTTGCCCGTGTCGTAGAACATCTCTGTATCCGGGCCGCAGGGTCCTGTCATACCTGCTGGACCCCACCAGTTATGCTTTCTGTCCAAAAAGAAGATATGGGACGGCTCGACGCCCATAGTGACCCAACAGTCATAGGCTTCAGTGTCGCGGGGAGCGTTTTCGTCACCGGCAAAGCAGGTGAAATAGAGCTTGTCCTTGTCGATGCCGAGCCATTTCTCGCTCGTCAAAAACTCAAAGCTCCATGCAATCGCTTCTTTCTTGAAATAGTCGCCGAGCGACCAGTTTCCGAGCATTTCAAAGAACGTGAGGTGAGACGAATCGCCGACCTCGTCTATGTCGCCGGTTCTGACGCATTTTTGAACGTCCGTCAATCTCGTGCCCGCGGGGTGCTTTTCACCCATCAGGTACGGCACGAGAGGATGCATCCCTGCCGTCGTGAACAGAACGGTAGGATCGTTCTCGGGAATCAGCGATGCGGACGGTATGACCGCATGTCCCTTTTCGCTGAAAAAGCGCAGATACATTTCGCGCAGATCGTTAGCGCTTATCTTTTTCATAGTTACCTCTGAATAATGATTTATCAAAGAATTATACCGCCGCATGGCTTTGCTTGTCAACGCGCATATGAACTGCTATAATAAATATGTATATTTATGTGGCTTCGGAGCTTATATAGACAATGAAAAGACGGCGAACTCCTTACCTCTTCAGAGGCAAACAGGGGAAAAAGCTAATAAAGATAATGATCTGCGCGGCCGTAGGATTGGCCGCACTCATCGTGATAATCGCACTGCTTACGCGCAAGCCGTTTGCGTACGATTCGCCCGAGGTAAAGACGGTTGAGGCGAACGGTGTTTTGCGCGTCGGCGTAAGGAACGACATAAAGGGACTATCCTATGGCATGGAAGGCCTTGAGATAGAGATAGCTAAGCGGCTGGCCGCTGCAGTGCTGCCGGATATGCCGAGCGAATATGCTCTCGAGCTTGTGGAGGTCAATACGAAAACGTGCGTCGCACGGCTCGATGACAACTCTATTGACATGGCCGTTTGCATGATGCGGAAGGACGGCTACAGCGACTATGTGTACTCTTCGGCATACTACACGGACAAGGTATATGTGGCCGTGAAGGAGGGAAACAGGCATACCGACATAAACAAGATGACTGTAGGCTATGTAAATAAGACGCCCGGCGCGACGGCCATAAAAAACTTTATAGGCGACCCGAAGGCATACGATACGGCGATAAGGGCATATGCATCGTATCCCGAGCTGCTCGACGCGCTGACGAGGGACGAGATAGACGGCGCAGTGCTTCAGGGAACGTACTTTATGACTTATAAGGATAAATACGCGCTTTTGAAGCACGACATGACGGTGGGCAAGATAGATTACGCGATTGCATGCAGCACCGATTCGCCCGCGCTGATTGAGATAGCGAACAGGATGCTTTACGATATGCAAAAAAGCGGCGAGCTCGACGCGCTTATAGTGAAATTTAACCTGGAAAAGAGCAGCGATGGATAGAATTGAGCTATTGTCGCCTGCGGGCAGCATCGAGAGCCTGAGGGCGGCGGTACAAAACGGCGCAGACGCCGTATACATGGGCGGAGCTATGTTCAATGCACGGCGAAACGCCAAAAACTTCGATGATGCACAGATGGAGAGAGCGATAGCCTATTGTAGGCTTCGCGGAGTCAAGACGTACATAACGATGAATACGCTCCTTTTTGACAGGGAGCTTGAGGACGCGCTGAAATATGCGGGGTTCTTATACAATGCGGGCGCTGACGCGCTGATAGTGCAGGATCTCGGGCTTGTAAAGCTGCTTGCGAGCGAGCTTGGGAAGCTTCCGATACATGCGAGCACACAAATGGCTGTGCATAATGCGGACGGAGCGGAGCGATGCAGGCAGCTCGGCATAACGCGCGTCGTGCTTTCGCGGGAGACAAGCCTGGAGCGCATAAGCGAGATAAGCGCAAGGAACACGGGCGTGGAGCTTGAGGCGTTTGCGCACGGAGCGCTTTGCATGAGCTTTTCGGGCGAATGCCTTTATTCATCGATGGCGGGAGAGCGCAGCGGAAACAGGGGTATGTGCGCCCAACCGTGCCGCAAGCGGGCGAGCGTTTTGGGAATGCCGGGCGATCGCGATTACTGCCTGAGCCCAAGCGATATGTGCATGCTCGACAATATAGACGCCATGCGCCGCGCCGGGATATCATGCATAAAGCTTGAGGGCAGGATGAAGCGCCCCGAGTACGTAGCCGCAGTGACGCGCGCGTACAGGACGGCGATAGACGGCGGAAGGTCGGCCGTTACAAACGATATGCGCTCGGACGTGGAGGGTATATTCAGCCGAGGCTTTTCATCGGCGTATTATTTCGGGGACGATGTGCGCACGGACGCGCGGGCGTCCGAAACGACAGATGCGGCGCTTTTGAGACGCGTGAGCGAGAGCTTTGAGGCGGACACGAGAAAGCTGCCTGTTACGGCGGAGCTTTATATTGCGCGAGGCGAGCCCGTAAGACTTACTCTAAGGCAAGGCGATGCGGCGGCGAGTGTGGCGGGCGGCGTGCCGCAGGCGGCGAAAAAACCGCAGAGCGCCGAGCTTTATGAAAGACAGTTGAAAAAGCTCGGAGATACGCCGTTTGTTCTTGAATCGGCATTTACTGCGGCCGATGAAAACGCGTTTGTGTCGGTCGGGGAGCTGAACGCTATCAGGCGCTGCGCGGTGACAAAGCTTGAGGAGCTTTTGACCGAAAAGAGAGACTGCGGGACGCTTAAAGCGCCTAAGCCCGAAAACCTTGGCGAAAGGCAGGAAATGCCCTTGATATCGGCACGCGTTCGCACGCTTGGCGGTGCGCGAGCCGCGAAAAGGGGCGGCGCGGACGAGATAATAATCGATCCGATAAGATACGAGCCGGAAACGCTTAAGGAGTTTGGCAGAATAAAGCAAGGCGTACGCCTGCTGCTTGCGCTTCCCGTGGCTGTGATGGGCGATGAGTTTAGTACGCGGCTTCGCGAGCTTGCATCATGCGGCATATTTGACGGGATTGAGATAAACAATATATCGCAGCTTGAAATGTGCCGTGATGCCGGATATGTCGTGGCAGGGACGCACATGAACGTAACGAACACGCAAACTGTATCGCTCCTTCGGGCGAGCGGCGTCGACAGGGTGACGCTTTCGCAGGAACTGACGCGGCCGCAGCTCAGGGATATGCTGAAGCTGTCGTCGGAAGGGATAACGGTCTATGGCAGGGCGGTGCTAATGAACATGCTCCATTGCACGGTAAAGGAACATTTTGGCTGCCGCGGCTGCGATGGGACGACCGGAGCGATAACTGACGAAGAGGGGCGAGGGTTCGAGCTGATAAACACAGTCACGCCATCAGGGTGCATCGTGCGTATGCTCAACATGGCTCCGACGTATGTGATAGATCTGGCGGCGGAGCTTTCGGGAGCGGCGGCATGGACGCTTTCGTTTTTCACGGAGGATGAAAACACGATAGAGCACACCGTAAATGATGCCTGCGAGGCACGGGACGGGAGATGCGCCGCACGCTCGGATGTGACCGCCGCAATAACGCGCGGACATTGGAATCGCGCCGTTTCATGACATAAAGGAGAAAAACGTGGATAAGAAAATACTTGAAACACTCGAGTACGATAAAATAACGGCGATGCTCGAAACGCATGCGAGATGCCAAATCGGCAAGGAGCGCGCGAGAAAGCTCGAGCCGCTCACGGAGCTTGCGGAGCTTAACGCAGAGCTTGACCTGACGAGCGAGGCTGAGGCGGTGCTGTTCAGGCTCGGACAATCGCCAATCGATGAGTTTCCTGATACGCGCGATACGCTCAAACGCATAAAGGCGGTTTCGGCGTTGTCGATGCGCGAGCTTCTTGACATCGCCTCCTGCCTTAGGGCGATAAGGATAGCGAAATCGGCGCTTACGAAGGAGTCGGATCAGATGCGGCTTGCTGCGATGGCTGTAAACCTTCCATCGTACAAGTTTATTGAGGACGAACTGAACCGCTGCATACTAAACGAGGACGAAATGTTTGACGGCGCGTCTCCCGCGCTTTCGCGCATAAGGCGCGAGCTGAGGGTGGCGAACGAGAAGGTGCGCGAGAAGCTTAACTCGATGATACGCTCGTCTACATACCAGCAATACTTGCAGGATCCAATAATCACCATGCGCAACGGGCGGTTTGTCATACCTGTAAAGCAGGAGTACAGAAAGCAGATACCCGGCCTGATACATGACCAATCGGGCAGCGGACAAACGCTTTTTATCGAGCCTGCGGCCGTTGTGGAGCTTGGAAACACGTTCAAAAAGCTGCTTGCGCAGGAGCGCGACGAGATAGAACGCATTCTTTCGGAACTGACATCCATGGTCGCCCCGTACGGCGAAGACATATACAATGCGCTCATTCTTTTGGGCGAAATAGATCTGAGGTTTGCAAAGGCGCAGCTTGCGCGTGATATGAACGCAGTACGCCCCGAGATGAACGACGAGCTTCGCATACGCATAGTAAGGGGACGCCATCCGCTTCTTGACAAGGCGAAGGCCGTGCCTATTGACATATGGCTCGGAGAGGATTTTAAGACGCTCATAATAACCGGACCGAACACGGGCGGCAAGACGGTGACGCTGAAAACTGTCGGTCTGTTCACGCTTATGGCGCAGGCGGGCATGTTCGTACCCGCGGATGTCGGGACGCGCCTTGGCGTATTCAAAAACGTTTATGCCGACATAGGCGACGAGCAGTCGATAGAGCAATCGCTTTCGACGTTTTCGTCGCACATGACGCGGCTTGTGGGCATACTCAAAAACGCAGACGACAAGTCACTCGTGCTTTTGGATGAGCTTGGTGCGGGCACCGACCCGATAGAGGGCGCGGCGCTCGCCATGAGCATACTCGAGACGCTCTACGGCAGAAGATCAACAACGCTTGCTACAACGCATTACAGCGAGATAAAGGCGTTTGCGCTTGCGCGGGACGGCATGGAGAACGCCTCTATGGAGTTTGATATTGATAAACTCTGCCCGACATACAGGCTGTTCATAGGCATACCGGGCAAATCGAACGCGTTTGAGATATCGAAGCGGCTCGGCCTTGACGATGATGTAATAAACCGCGCAAAGCAGTTCCTTAAGGGCGAAGACGTGCGCTTTGAGGACGTCATATCCGGCGCTGAATCACAGCGGCGCATAGCGGAGCAGGAGCGGAAGCTTGCCGAACAGGCGCGCGCCGAGCTTGACGCGCTGCGCGCAGAGGTCGAAAAGGAGAAGAAGAAGCTTGAGGAAACGAAAAAAGGCTATCAGGCGAAGGCGAGGGAGGACGCAAGGCGCGTTGTCGCCGACACAAAGCGCGAGATGGAACGTCTTATCGTTCAGATACGAAGTATGAAGTCGATAAACCAAAGCGAGGCCGACAGGGTGATACAGGCAAGCCGTGACGCCGTAAGAGAACGCGAGAATGCGCTTGTTGAGCCTGAGAAAAAAGTTGTTGACATGAGCGTAGCTCCAAAGAGCGTGAACCCGGGCGATGAGGTGCGCATAGTCAGTCTTGAAAACAAGAAGGCAACGGTACTTAAAAAACCCGATGCAAAGGGCGATGTGCTGGTGCAGGCAGGAATAATGAAGATTGCCGTTCGGCTCGACGATCTGCGCCTCTTGAACGAACCTGCAAAGAAAGGCCCGCAGACGGACGCGGCGGCAGGCAAAGTAACGCTCGGAGATAAGTCCGTCGGGCTTTCGATAGATGTGCGCGGCAAGCTTGTCGACGAGGCGATAATTGAGGTGGACAGGTATCTTGAGAACGCCGCGATGAACGGCCTTAACGAAGTGATGATAATTCACGGCAAGGGGACGGGCGCGCTGCGGGCGGGCATACAAAGCTACTTAAAGACGCACAGGCTTGTCGAGAGCTTCAGGCAGGGCGCTTACGGCGAGGGCGATGCGGGCGTGACGGCCGTGACGATAAAAAAACTGTAGTTTTATGAACAAACGTTGAATTTATCGTATAAACGCTTGTACGCCGCGACGGGGGGAATTATGATAGTATTGATATCAAGATGCCTTTTGGGCGAAAAATGCAGATATGACGGCGGAGCGAAACCATGCGCCGCAGCCATACGTTTTTCGAAGGAGAACGAGTGCGTGCCCGTATGCCCCGAAGCCTTGAGCGGGCTCGATATACCGCGCTCTCCGTGCGAGATATGCGGAGGCGACGGCAATGACGTGCTTTGCGGCAAGGCAAGGGTCGTCGCGGCTGACGGCAAGGACAGGACGGACGAATTTATTGCGGGTGCGCGCAGTGTGCTCGAGACGGCGAAGATATGCGGGGCCGAAGTGGCAGTTTTTAAGGCAAGAAGCCCGTCGTGCGGCTGCGGAAGCATATACGACGGTACGTTTTCGGGAATGCTTAGGAGCGGCGACGGTGTTGCGGCGGCGCTTTTGAGGCAGAACGGCATACGAGTCGTAACGGAAGAGGAGCTTGATGGATCGCTCGGAAAGGAAAGCTGATGGAAAACAATACTATACTCGTCATAGACGACGACAGAAACATACTTGCCATAATTGAGCTCTACCTTAAAAAGGCCGGGTATACGGTAGTGACGTGCGACAGGGGGGACGCGGCGATAAAGGCGTTTAATGAATGCGCGCCGAGCCTTGTGCTCTTGGACGTGATGCTGCCTGGCATGGACGGTTGGGCCGTACTCAGCGAGATACGCCGCCTGGGCAAAACGCCCGTAATAATGCTTACGGCAAAGGGCGACACTCAGGACAGAGTGCAGGGCCTTGAAGGCGGAGCGGACGATTATATAGTGAAGCCGTTCGACGCGAAGGAGCTTGTGGCGCGGATAAAGGCCGTGCTAAGGCGCTCGGTGGACGCCTCAAACGGAAAAACAATAGAGTACGGCAATCTCTCCGTATCGCTCGATACTTACGAGGTGCTTCTTGATTCAAAGCGCGTGGAGATGCCGCCGAAGGAGCTCGAGGTGCTCTACTTCCTTGCGTCGCACGAGGGAAAGGTGTTTACGCGCGAGCAGCTTCTCGAGCAGGTGTGGGGCTTTGACTATTTCGGCGATTCACGAACAATCGACGTACACATAAAGCGCATTCGTGAGCGCCTTGCGAACTGCCGCGGATGGCAGATACGGACGGTATGGAGCGTAGGATATAAATTCGAGGCAGAAAAACAGCAATAATGTTCAAAACGCTTTTTGCGAAAATGCTCACGATATATCTTGCGCTTATACTTGCGCTGCTTACGCTTCTGGGCGTTACAATAGCAAGCATTTTCAAAGCGCAGTATGTTCACGAGCGCGAAAACGAGCTTATCAGGGAGGCGGACGAGCTATGCGCGGTAGTCGTGTCGCGCTATCTCGACCCCGAGAAGCGTCCCGTCGCCGCAGAACAGCTTGCGAACAGCGCGCGCAAGTACGATGCGCTTATTCAGCTTTTGTTTATTGATAAAACATACGGAAAAGCTTCGTTTTTCGATGAATCGTCGCGCAAGAAATGGGAGGAATGCGACGAAGCTGATATCAGCCGCGAGGCCGAGGAAATAATGGTTCGCGGCGGCATTGAGACGATAAACAATATGTTTGCGGGAACGGCCGATTTTCGCACGATGACTGTCAAGCACTCCATGGTTGATTCGTGGGGAAATACCATTGGCGCGTTTTTTATACACGTCGATATGAGCGACGTGTATGAATCTCTCAAGCAGGTCTATATGGACGTGATAATGTCGGCGCTTATTGCCGTGCTTTTCGCAACGCTTTTTGTTTCGTACATAACCGGCAAGATGTCCAAGCCGATAACTGACATGAACAATACCGTCAACCTGTTTACAAAGGGCAATTTTGATGTCCGTGCCAACGTTTCGGGAAACGACGAGGTGGCGCAGCTTGCAAGGAGCTTCAATGTGATGGCGGGAGAGATAACGAATCTTGAGAAGGCGAGGCGAAGCTTTGTTGCAAACGTTTCGCATGAGCTGCGTTCGCCGCTCACATCGATGAGAGGGTTTCTTGAGGCGATGCAGGACGGAACGATACCCCCTGAGGAATTCCCGAAATACTTTGAAATAGTTTTGAACGAAAACAAACGCATGACGGCGATGGTGAACGATCTGCTTGATCTTGCGCGAATTGAGTCATCGCAGAATGATGTGAAAAAAACGGCGTTTGACATAAACAGCCTCATAATGAACACGCTTATAACGTTTGAAGCCAAGATTAACGCAAAAAACATCGATGTCGAGATAAAACTCTGCGACAGCGCGCCGCTTGTTTATGCCGATCAGAATCAGATAACGCAGGTGCTCCATAACCTTTGCGATAACGCGATAAAGTTTCTGAATGAGAACGGCAGGCTGACCGTATCGACCGTCGCCGAGCGCGAATGCGTAAGGGTTACGGTAGCCGACAACGGCAAAGGTATCTCGGAGGAGGATCTACCCTACATATTTGACAGATTTTATAAAGCGGAAAAAGCGCATACGCCGTCGGGCACGTCAGGCACGGGGTTAGGGCTTTCAATCGTTAAGCGCATAATAGAATCGCACGGCGAGACGATTGACGTGAGCTCCGAGCTCGGTAAGGGCACGAGCTTTACATTCACCGTCATGAGGGCGCCCGATAAGGCGAAGGCCGTAAAGCCGCGAGGTTGACTTAGCCGCCTTACGGGGTATAATATGCTTGTAATAAAACAAGGAGCAGAATTGGTATGAGTGAGAATTGCAGCCACGATTGCAGCTCGTGTTCGCAGAATTGTTCCGAGCGTGCGTCGGATTTCAGGGAAGCACCGCACAAGCTCAGCAGCATTAAAAAGGTTATAGGCGTTGTCAGCGGAAAGGGCGGCGTCGGCAAGTCGCTTGTTACGTCTATGCTGGCGGTTATCGCACAGCGCTGCGGACTCAAGACCGCCGTGCTTGATGCCGACGTAACGGGGCCGTCTATCCCGCGGGTGTTTGGGCTCAGGGATAAAGCCACGGGCAGCGCGGACGGTATATTCCCCGTAACGACAAAGACAGGCATAGACGTGATGTCTGTCAACCTCCTGCTTGAAAACGACACCGATCCCGTAGTCTGGCGCGGGCCCGTAATTGCGGGCACCGTGAAGCAGTTTTGGACGGACGTCATATGGCATAACGAGGATGTCATGTTCATAGACATGCCTCCGGGAACGGGCGACGTTCCGCTCACGGTTTTCCAAGCTATACCCGTTGACGGAATTGTAATTGTTGCGACGCCGCAGGAGCTTGTGGGGATGATAGTCGAAAAGGCCGTAAACATGGCGCGGATGATGAACATACCCGTGCTTGGCATTGTTGAGAATATGAGCTATGTAAAATGCCCCGATTGCGGCAGGGACTGCCTGTCGATCCGAAGCTTGCGGCCGCGTGCGACGCGGGCCTTATAGAGCTTTTCGACTGCGGTGCGCTCGATGAGCTTGCGCGCGGCATACTTTGCAATTAGCGCCGTATAAGGCGATAAAACGGGAGACGGCCGACGCATAAGAGTCGGCCGTCTCAGCTAGTCGAACAACCCCGGGGTCGTTAAGGAGCCGCAGTCCCTTAAGTTAATTCCGGCTTTGACGACATGTGCGTCAAAAGGGATGAAAATCCATAGGTTTTCGTATTTTGCGGGTTTTGCCGCCCGGGAGCGAATGCGAGAGGTAAAACACGAGAAAAACTCGAAAAAGTGACAGTATGCCACTTTTCGACACTCAAAGCATCATGTATGGACGAGCGCGGCGAGCGGCGAAACCCGCGAGAGGTGGCGGCCGCCTTCCTAAAGCTCTATCCAATATCGCTGTATGACGCCCGAGCTGCCGAGCCCGACGGTATCGGGAATCTCGTTCTCTAACACGCCGCCGTTTGCGATGATAGTCTTCTGTGATGCGGCATTGTTCCCGTCGCATGTGAGCAGAACGCGCTTTTCGCCGAACCCGCGGCAGTGAACGAGCAGAAGCGCCAGCATTTGAGAAGCATACCCCTTGCGGCGTTCGGACGGACGAATGCTATAGCCTATGCTTCCGCCGAACCGTAGCAGAAATTCCGAAAGCGGATGCCTGAAGTCGGCAATGCCGACGACGCGCAGGTCGCTTCGTCGCACGGCGAGAAACACATCGGACGGGACATAGCCATCGCCGTATTTTCGCTTGAGTCTGTTATCGAAATCAATCCATTCCGAGAAGCAGCTTACGTCCTCAAGCCCTGCGCAGCCGTCGAGAGTGTCGCCGTTTGCGAGCATTTCAGCGCGGTATTCCATAACCTGCTCAGCGTATTGTGCTGACGGCCGAACCAGAATCAATTCGTTCATATCGACGGATTCCTGCCGAAATATCATATTCAGTCTATGACGCTTTCTCCGTCAATGTCGAAATGGCGCAGTCCGACAACGCTGTCAACAGGCAGCGAGAATACCCATGACTGTGCTTTCGTCTCCATACCTGCATCGAGCATGATGGATTGCATTATCGCGTTTTTGTCTTCTTTTTTTGTGATTATCCAGACAAGCTCGCGCTCGTTGGCGATGGACACGCCGAAGAATTTTTTTAACTGATTCCTGCCCGAACCACGGGCGTTGATTATTGTGCCGCCGCGAGCATTGGCCTTTCTTGCGGCGTTCATGACGAGGTCGGTGTAGCCGTGGTTTGCTATTGCCACGATAAGTTCATACGGCGTATCGCTCATTGATGTATCCTCCTTGCTTTTTACATATTCTTCACCGCCGGTAAGGTAATTGAGCGCGCTTTGGCCGCCCACGCTTGAAACGCGTATTGTGAACGCGATTCCGTTGCCGGGGATGTCTATCATCATTTTTTGTACGAGCTCTTTAAGTATGCGCTTTGTCACGGCATAAGTGGCCGATGATATAAGCACGGTTTTTTCGGTGGATTCGAGGCCGAGGAGGTCGAGCGTTTCGTCGGTCGCCGTGCCGTAGCCGAGTATCGACAGCACCATTGCGATGCCGTTATCCTCAAATATTTTGGCACAGCGTTCGCCTTTGCCCCTGTCGACTATTGTTACGGTTAAATAAACTCCGTTCATATGCGCCTCCTTACAGTTCGATTATCGCATAATCCTCATTGCCGGCAATAACTGCGGCGATGCGTTCTGCCTTAATCTGCTTATACTTGTACAGAACGCCGAGGAATTGTATCGTTATGAGCGGCGTCATGGCTACCATGGCAACGATGCCGAAAGCGTCGGTTATGATTTCTCCGCCGACGGCAGAGCATACGCCCATTGCGAACGGGAGCAAAAACGTGGTGGTGAGCGGGCCCGAAGCGACGCCGCCCGAGTCGAACGCTATTGCCGTGAAGAGCTTCGGACAGAAGAACGAGAGCCCTATTGCGATTGCGTAACCCGGAATAAGTATGTAAAGTATGGGTATCCTGACGAGCACGCGAAGCATTGCGATTCCGACGGAAAGACACACGCCGACGGATAGGCTTATATTCATCGCGCGTTCGGATATGGCTCCCGATGTAAGCTCCGATACCTGCTTATTCAACACATACACAGCGGGCTCGGCAGCCACAATGAAGTAGCCTATGAGCATACCGACGGGGATGACGACGAAGTTGAAGCTGAGGCCGCCCATGACGGTGCCGAGGTAGTTGCCGGCGGGCATGAAGCCGACGTTGACGCCGACGAGGAAAAGCACAAGCCCCACAAATGTGTAAATAAGGCCGATGGCAATTTTTGTAAGCTGCTTCCTGCTTGCTCGATCCTCTTTTTTTGAAAAGAGCCAAAAAAGCGCGTAGAATACGGCTATTGGGGCAAGTGACACGGCGACTTCCTTGAGGTAGCGGGGTATCTCGGAGCCGAAAAGCCTCCAGAGCTCGCGCGAATCGTCGATGTCGGGTATCGTCACGGGAGTATATGTGCCACCCGCAGAGCCGTTGATGGCGGCAAGTATGAGTACGGCGGCGATGGGCCCTATCGAGCAGAGCGCTATGAGACCGAAGCTGTCGTCGTGGGCATGTTTATCGCTTCGGATAGATGAAACGCCTATGCCCAGCGCCATTATGAACGGTACGGTCATAGGCCCGGTTGTGACTCCGCCCGAGTCAAACGCGACAGCGATAAAGCTTTGCGGCACGAAAAGCGTCAGTATAAAAACGAGCGCGTAAAAGCCGATGAGAAGGTAAGAGAGCCTTATTCCGATTATTACGCGCAGCAGCGCGACGACAAGAAAAAGCCCGACGCCTATTGCGACGGCAATTATCAGCGTAAAGTTCGGTATTGAAGGAACCTGCCCTGCGAGCACCTGAAGATCGGGCTCCGATACCGTTACGATAACACCGATGATAAAGCCTATAAACGCTATGAGCCATATCTTTCTTGACTTTGTTATTCCGGAACCTATGCTTTCGCCTATGGGCTGCATTGCTGCTTCCGAACCGAGCGTAAACAGTCCCATACCGATAATGAGCAGAAACGCGCCGATTATGAATGCGGAAAGCACGCTGTTCGATACAGGGGCAACGCTGAAGCAGAGCACCAGAACGACGAGCGTTATCGGCAGCACGGATTTCAAAGATTCTTTAAGCTTTTCCCTTAATTTTTTGTTGCCGAACATTAAATCCTCCGTTCTTAATTATGTTTGCCGCATATCGCAAAAGCCGATGCTATACAACGCCATATACTATTATATATGTAAGCGCACGCGTAATTCAACGGACACTTTTCAAGCTTTGCAGCGTTTATACTATAAGGCGATACGCGAAATGCCGCATATCGCCTTGCAGGCCTAAATAAGACGCTTATTTGTAACGCCGTCGTCCACAACGACTTGCGCGGGGGGCTCGAGCAGCAGCTCTGGCTTCTCAAGCAGCTTGCGCATCATTTTCATTGAAGCGGCGTAATACTGGCCGTCGCAAATGCGTTCGTCGGTTACAAACTTCAAGCCAATGCCGCGCCGCGTAACGGGCTTGCCTTCGGCGTTGACGGTTGTTGTGCGCTGCTTGTTGCCCATGGCGATGAATAAGCTGCATGTACCGAACTCATAAAGATGGTGATATATCGGTCCTATGCCGAGCGAGCCGACGTTCGTTATGAATGCGCTGCAATGCCAAGGGCTGACGTTGAAAAGCTTTTTCGGCAAAAGGCCTATATTATCAAGCCCGTATAAGAGCTTTACCACAAAGCGCATCACAAACGCGGGCAGCTTGAGGAGCGCGTTGCACGTTTCATCGGAGGAATTTACGGCGTCGTCGGCAACATTTTTGTTGACCTCTTCACTCACGCGCCTTACGACGTCATAAAGCGTGTCTTCGGGCTCGAATTCAGGCTTTATCATTGTTTCCACATTGGAAAGCTTGCGCTTTATTATGAGCGACATGTTAATGTGGTTGCGGGCGAATATTTTGTTCCATACGACAAAGCGGTTAAGATACGGGCGCAGCGCTATCAAACGTATCGTTGCCGCCATTACTATATGCATCAAAGAAAGCTCGGGCATTTCATCCTTATGCTTCCTTATAAACATCTCGAGATGTTCTATCGGAACGGTTTCTTCAAAAAAATTCTGCGAATCGAGCCGGGTTCGCATTATGAATGGGATGATACTGAAAACGGCGTCGACCTTTCTGACGCGCCAACCGTCGTAGCGGTCCCCGATATGTCGCTTAAAATACTGCTTCAATGTTTATACCACCTTTCGCTCTAATGTATATACTATCATTTAATATGCACGACAACAATATTGATATTGAACATCGAAGCAAAAAATTGCCGTTGGCAGCGATAAAAAATGTAAAAAGGACTATCGGCAGACATCCTGCCAATGATAGGTTAGTGCGGCAGGCATTTGCGCTGTTATGGAGCGGTAGAGGAAGAACTGCCTGGTTACTGCGCTTTGTGAAAGCCGATAGTCCCGGGCGACGGCTTACAAGCCCGTCACATATATATGCCCTAAAAACGGAAATATTACACAAAAAGGGAAAATATATTTTTCTTATGAGGTTTTCGACAAAATGCGCGGAAAGCGCCGGCGATACGGCTGTTGCTATTCACCAAAGATTGGTGTAACATATAAGGATAATCGGAGTACTATGCCTGTGCTGTGCTGTGCAGGAAAGGAGAAGCAAACTCTTGGGATGCTACGGACGCTTTGCGTCGACATACGATAGACTTATGAGCGACGTCGATTACGACGCCTGGGCCGAATATATATATGCAATGCTCGAGTGCGAACGCGCGAAGCGAGTCGTGGAGTGCGCCTGCGGGACGGGGGAGATAGGGCTCAGGCTTGCGAAAAAGGGCTTGGACATGACTTGCACCGATATTTCGCGCGAGATGCTCGAAAGGGCGTCCGAAAAGGCGCGGCGAATGGGGGTCAAGCCCGTGTTTGCGTGCATGGATATGCGCAAGCTCTGCGTTCATCGTCCTGCCGACGCCGTGATAAGCGCGTGCGACGGCGTAAACTACCTTGCGTCGCCGAGCGATATGAGCATGTTTTTTGACGCTGCGTATGCTGCGCTTAAAAAAGACGGACTGCTGCTCTTTGACATATCGTCGCGGCACAAGCTGCGCGACATAATAGGCGGCAATACGTTTGCGAGCGACGAGGAGGACGCCGCGTATATCTGGAGCAACACTTATGATGATGTAAGCAAGCTTTGCGAGATGCGCTTGACCGTGTTCGAAAGGCGCGGCGAGCTTTATGAAAAATATGAGGAGACGCATATACAGCGCGCGCATTCCGTTGCTGAGACGGAAAACAGGCTGAAAAAAGCGGGCTTCGAGCTTATCGGCGCATATGAGGCGTTCACGCTCAGGGCGTGCGACGATTCAAGCGAGAGGATACAGTTCGCCGCGAGGCGCGTGTGAGAAGCTGAATTGGAGGATAACATGGCAAACGATACGTTGATAAAAGGTATGCTGTTTAACGAAAGCGTGCGGATGATAGCTATAAGCGGCAAGGGCATCGTCGAGGAAGCAAAGCGAATACACGGCCTTTCGCGCGTATGTACGGCGGCGCTCGGACGGACGCTTATGATAACATCTATGATGGGGTCAATGCTTAAGAACGACACGGAGAAGGTTTCGTGCATAGTCAGCGGCGGAGGCCCTGCGGGAAATATTGTCTGCACATCGCGCAGCGACGGCGCGGTAAAGGGATATATCGAGGAGCCTACGCTTGAACTGCCCCCAACGACCGACGGCAAGCTTGATGTATCGACGGCCGTAGGCTGGTTTGGCAAGCTCACAGTCGTGCGCGACATGTCGCTGAAGGAGCCATATGTAGGGACGTGCGCAATGGTTTCGGGTGAGATAGCGGAGGATTTTGCAAACTACTTTACCGTGAGCGAACAGCAGCCGACGCTGCTCTATCTCGGGGTACGCATTGACGCGGAGAGCGGAGACGTGCGTTCGGCGGGCGGCATACTTGTTCAGCCGCTGCCCAACTGCCCGGATGAATATATAGATGTTTTGACCGCAAAAGCTTCCGAAATATCGCGTTTCGCGCTTATGCTCGAAACTTCCGACGCACGGAGCGCACTCGATGAGATATTCGACGGCGCGGAGCTCTGCGTAACGAATGAGCTGTCGCCGTGCTTTAAGTGCGATTGCAGCCGCGAAAGGCTTGAAAAGGTGCTTATCGCGCTTGGCAGGGATGAACTGATGGACATGATAAAAACGGACGGCCACGCCGAACTGACATGCCATTTCTGTAACGAAAAGTATGACTTTTCTTGTGACGAGCTTGAAAGGCTGCTTTTTGCGTGCACAAAGAACAGGACGGAGGACGACGATGAGATATAAGACGAAAAAGCCGGGGAAGGTGCTGAAATTTGTCAGACCAAGCAAGTTTTATATCACTGCGGGAGACAAGCGGTTTGAGTCGGGCGATTTTTTGAGTGCGCTTTCGTTTTACAGGCAGGCGCTCGAGCGCGATCCCGACAATGTTGAGGCTGCGATGTCCGTTTCATCGGCGCTTACGCAGCTCGGCAGGTTCGGGGAATCAAATATGCTTCTGCTGCAGCTTACGGCGCGTGACGACTGCCCGAGAGACTGTCTTTTTGCCATAGCCTGCAATCTGATGAGCCAGAATGATTTGCGCCTTGCTGAAAGATGGCTTTTAATGTTTGATGAGCAGTGCGACGATGACGATGAAATATTGCCCGTTGTCGAGGATATGCTCGATTCAATATACGACGCTAAAGCAAAGGCGATACGCGACGCGCAGAGCGCAAAGGGAAAGCATATGCTTAACGACAGCGAGTTCGCAGAGGTTTCGGGCGCGCTTTCGCTTGCTTCAAAAGCCGCTTCGGAGGGCAATAACGACGCGGCGGTGAAGATGCTTGAACCGCTTGCGAAAAAGTATGGCGATATAGCGGCGATACAGTCGTCGCTTGCTTTCGTATACCACTGCGGCGGCAAAACGGAAAAGGCTGTTCGGCTCCTCGAGAAGCTTGCCGCAAAGGATCCGTCGGATCTCCAGAGCAGATGCACGCTCGCCATGATATATCACGATTCGGGCAACGAGCTGAAGCTTAAAGAGAGCGTTAAGACGCTTGCCAGGTATGAGACCGACGACCCGCATGATCTTATGCGCATAGGCGCTTTGTTCAGCGATATCGGAGACCTCGAACACGCGAAGCAGATATACACGCGCTTTTATTCGCTTTATCCGGATACGGCGTTTCCGTCGCACTGCCTTGCGGTATGCTGCATGAAGCAGGGAAACTGCAGACGGGCGGAGGAGCTTTATGAAACGCTTTTTATGATAAACCCGCATGATTCGATAGCCGCGTATTACAAAAACCTCTGCACATCGCCCGAGGAGGTCGAAAAGGCGGTTGAGGCGGGCATACCGTACGAATACCAGGTGCCGCTTGCGGAGGTGTTCAGGCGGCTCGAGCTGATAGGCGAGCTGCCCGATATGCCGAGGGACGAATTTATTTGCAAATGGGCCGCCGACGATGTGTATTCGGATACCGTTGGCTGGGCGCTTGAAACGCTTACGTTCGAGATAAAGCAGGCGTGCATGGAGATATTGAACATGGCGGGCGATGCAAAGGCGAGGAGAATACTCCGCGAGTTCATGCTCCTGAAGGAACAGAAAGATGCTATGAAATACCAGGCGGCCGAAGTGCTTAAAAAACTCGGCGAGCCTGAGCCTTACATAATGTATATGGGCGGCGAATACATCCAGATGCGCATGGCCGCGCGGCAGGACAGGCTGCCGCAGCAGGCGCCCGCAGCGTATTTTCAACTTCTGAGCACGGTTGCGGACACGATGGCGTTCAGGAGGTCAAACCCTGCCATACGCTATGCGGAGGATATGGCGGTAAAATTCGCGGAGGGATACGATACGCGCGCAGTGCCGTCCAAAGAGCAGCGGGATGCAATAGCTGCGGCGATAGAGATACGCGCATGTGAAGAATTCGACGAATACGTTGACGAGGAAGACATTATGCAGCTTTACGACGTCACGAGAAGGCGGCTCGACAACGCGAAGAAAAAACTCGACGATGCACTTGGAACGGACGGCGCTGAATAATGAGATTTATTGCCACATGTAAGATGGGCGTGGAGGCGCTCACGGCGATGGAGCTAAGGAAGCTCTCGATAAATGTTTTGGCGGTCGAGGACGCTCGGGTGACCTTCGAGGGCGGCTTCGACGCCATGGCACGGGCATGTCTTTGGCTGAGAACGGCCGAGCGGGTGCTTATGGAGGTCGCGACATTTAAGGCGGTCACGTTCAGCGAGCTTTTTGACGGCGTTTCCGCTGTGCGATGGAGCGACTATTTAAGGCGAGACACATTTATACATGTGAACGGCAAAAGCGCCAAGAGTACGCTTTTCAGCGTATCGGACTGCCAGAGCATAACGAAAAAGGCTATAGTTGAGAATCTTAAAAAAGCCTATAATACGAGCGTTTTGCCCGAATCGGGAAACCGCGTGATAGTGGAGGTCGGCATACTCCGCGATATCGTTACGGTGGCGCTCGATTGCTGCGGGGCGGGTCTGTCGCGGCGCGGCTACAGGACGTATAACGTAGAAGCTCCGCTTAGCGAAACGCTTGGCGCGTCGATAGTGCTTCTGTCGCGCTTTTTCAGCGATACGGACCTTTACGACCCGATGTGCGGCTCGGGTACGATACCCATAGAGGCCGCAATGATAGCGAAAAATCAAGCCCCGGGGATACACCGCGACTTCGCGGCTGAGGGGTGGAGCTTTATCGATAAATGCTGCTTTGACCGCGCGAGAGAAGAGGCGAACGATTCGGTTAGGCCGTATACCGCGCATATTGAGGGCAGCGATATAGACGCCCGCAGTATCGAGCTTTGTAAAAAACACGCGAAAAAGGCGGGAGTAATGCTCGAATGGCATGTAAGGCCGCTCAGGGAGTTCTCCCCGCGTTCCGAAAAGGGTATAATCATATGTAACCCGCCATACGGCGAACGTATGCTGGACGCCGGGGCCGCCAAGAAGCTTTATCGCGAGATGCACGATAAGTTCACGCCGCTCGACACGTATTCCAAGAACATAATTACTTCCTTTGCGGAGTTTGAGCGCGTCTACGGGGCGCGTGCCGACAAGAGGCGCAAGCTGTCCAACGGCGGCATGAAATGCACGCTCTACAGCTATTTTGCGAACAAGAGATAAGCCTTCGCGATGCGTTTTTGTAATCGGATGTTTGCCCGTCTTTCGAGAAAGAGGGCTTTTTGGGCGAATTTGCCCGCAATATTTTTGGCTGCGGCACTTTGCCGCGGAAACGAGGTGTAAATTTTGGCAAATAATGACTTAAAGATTATACCGCTCGGCGGGGTGGGCGAGATAGGAAAAAATATGACGGTGATAGAGTACGGAAAGGATATCATCGTCATAGACTGCGGCCTGAGCTTCCCTGACGAAGAGATGCTCGGCATAGATCTTGTGATACCCGACATGGCCTATCTTGAGAAGAACCGAGAGAAGCTCAGGGGATTTCTCATAACACACGGGCATGAGGACCACATAGGCGCGATGCCGTTTGCGCTTAAGCAGTTCGGGGACGTGCCTGTATTCGGTACGCGGCTTACGATAGGACTAATAAAACATAAGCTCGACGAGAACAACATTGCGAACGCCAATCTCAACTGCATAACGGCGCGCGACAGGATAACGCTCGGCTGCTTCGACATAGAGTTCATAAAGGTCAGCCATTCGATAGCCGGCGCAATGGCGATAGCCGTGCGCACGCCCGTGGGCACGCTTATACACACCGGCGATTTTAAGCTCGACTTCACGCCGATAGACGGTGAACCGATAGATCTCGAGCGTTTTGCGTGGTACGGCTCCCAAGGCGTTCTGGCGCTTATGTCGGACAGCACGAATATAGAGCGAAGCGGCTATACGCAGTCCGAAAAAGATATCGGGCACACGTTCGAGCATTATTTTGACTGCGCGCCCGGGCGAATGATAGTTGCAACGTTTGCTTCCAACATATATAGGATACAGCAGATAGCCGACGTAGCGATACAGCGCGACAGAGTGATATGCTTCCAGGGCCGAAGCATGGTTACGATAGCGCAAATGGCACGGGAAATGGGTTACCTCAACATACCGGAAGAGTGCATCGTCGACATAAACAAGCTGAAAAATTATCCCGAAAACAGGATTTGCGTAATAACTACGGGCAGCCAGGGAGAACCGATGAGCGGCCTTTTCAGGATGGCAAACGCGTCGCACAGGCTCAACGTGGGGCTCGGGGATACGGTCATAATATCGGCGTCGGCGATACCCGGCAACGAGAAGGGCGTTGCAAGGATGATAAACCAGCTTTACCAGCGCGGCGCGAAGGTCGTATACGATTCGCTTGCGGACGTGCATGTTTCAGGTCATGCGAGACGCGAGGAGCTCAGGCTGATGCTTGCGCTGACGAAGCCCGAATACTTCATACCTATACACGGAGAGGTGCGCCATCTCTATCAGCACGCCGACCTTGCGTGTGAAATGGGCGTGCGGCCCGAAAACATATTTGTCAGCGAAATAGGCTGCGTGATAGAGTTTACGCCGTCGGGGGCGCGTATGAATTCGAGCGTGCCGTGCGGCAGCCTGCTGATAGACGGACTCGGCATAGGCGATATAGGCAACGTGGTGCTAAAGGACAGGCGGCTTCTCTCCAAGGACGGTTTGTTCACGGTCATAATTGCGCTCGGCAAGACGACGGGCGAGCTGATGGCCGAGCCGGAGATACTTTCGCGCGGGTTTGTGTATGTGCGCGGCTCGGAGGAGCTTATAAGCGAGGCGCTGATGATAGTCGAATCGGCGGCGGCAAGGTTTGCGCAGTCTGACAGATCGGAGTGGGCGCAGATTAAGAACGCCATAAAAAATGAGCTGAAGGACTATCTTTATATGAAGACAAAGCGCACGCCCATGATATTGCCGATAATAATTGAGATTGATGATAAATGGCGGGAACAAGCGCATGAAAAATGATATAATCAATAAGGCGAACGAGCTTGCGGCGATGCTCCGGGAGAGCGACGAATACGTTACATACAGCGAGGCGCGTGAAAGGGCTCTCGAAAACGAGACGACCGCCGCGCTCGTAAACAGCTACAACGCGCTGCGTATGCAGGTAAATTCAAACATGCTTTCGGGCAGACGCGACGACGAGGCGCTCGATTCCCTCAAGCACATCACCGAGATATTGATGATGAACCCCGACGCCGCCGAATACCTCATGCGCGAGTACGCAGTGTCGCAGCTTTTGAGCGATGTATGCGAAATACTCGGGAAGGCCGTCGATATAAAGGCGTTTACGGGAGACTTTTAACGAAGGGGGATTGTCTGTGGAAAAAGATTTATTCGATAATATGGACATGCGCGAAAGGGAGCGAGAGAAGAAGCGTGTGCGCAGGAAAATATGGAAAGGCGTACGGCCCGTTCTCATAGTCGTTCTCAGCTTGGCCATTGCTCTCGGCGGCGTATATGTCGTCGGGAAAAAGGTGTACAACAAGTTCTTTGTGCCTGTAGACATAAACGATGCTACGCCCGTGGAGATAACGATACCGCAGGGCTACGGCGCCTCATATATCGCCAAAACGCTCTACGAGGCGGGACTTATAAACAACAAGGCCGTGTTCAAGGTATATGTAGACTTTATGGGAAAGTCCTCAAACCTGCGCCACGGTACTTACATACTTTCCAAAAACATGGATATATCTCAGATGGTAGATATAATCTGCAAGGGCAACCCGCCGCGTACGACCCTGAAGCTTACGGTGACGGAGGGAACGTCGATAATCGACATAGGGCTTAAGCTCGTTTCGCTCGGCGTGCTCGAAACGCCCGATGAATTCTATGAGCTCTGCAGGACTGCGGAAGAATTTATGGATTATCCGTTTATTGCGGCCATAAAGGACGATCCGAAGGAGGCTAGGAAATTCAAGCTTGAGGGTTATTTGTTCCCCGACACATATGAAATATACGCAGATTCGTCGCCAAAAGAAATAATCAACAAGATGCTTGTAAGATTTTACGACGTGTTTGACACGGAATACTCGGAACGCGCCGAGGAGCTCGGGATGAGCATAGACGATGTGATAAAGCTTGCGTCGCTTATAGAGCGCGAGGCAAAGACGGCGGATTTTGAAAAGGTTTCGGCTGTTTTCCACAACAGGCTCAAGGCCGATATGCGTCTCGACAGCGACGCGCCGCTTCGCTACATATTCGACACGAATACGCTCCAGTTCTCCGAGGAGATGATAAACTCGACGTCGCTCTACAATACGCGAGTGTATAAGGGGCTGCCGCTTGGTCCGATAACAAACCCGGGCAGGGCGGCGATACGCGCGGCGCTGTACCCGAACGAGGAATACCTGAACGTGTATTACTATTTCTGCCTGAAGGACAAGGAGACGGGTGAGACAGTGTTCGCAAAGACGTACGAGGAGCATCTTGCGAATCTTGAGAAGTACAGGCCGGGCTGGACGTCGTAACACATGATAAACAACGCTCTTTGGGCGCACGGATGCATAACGTGCGCCCAAGGAAGCAAACGATAAAATATATTTTATAAACAGCTTATTTTTAACGTCATGTTCGTTGACGCACTTGACAGATAATGATACAATACTAAACTGCATAAGCATTGGATACTGCCCATTGTATGCCTATCCGACGGGCATTAATCGGATATTCGGTATACATTATGCCAATTGCGGAAATAATGTGCGGATAAGGTCTTTTATCCCAAAAAGCCTTAGAAGCGGTTTTTCCGATACGTTGAGAGGGCGGCGTGCGCTGCTTTGAACATACAAAATCCAAAACATAAGTGAGGAGTGAACGCGATGGAGCATGACGTGCAGTTGGGAAGGCGCAAAAGGGTGAGCTATTCCCAAATCAACGAGGTTCTCGACATGCCTGATCTGATAGAAGTTCAGAAGAACTCCTATTGGCGCTTCGTAAACGACGACTTTATGGAGGTGCTCAGGGATTCGTCCCCGATCACGGATCATACCGGCAAGCTTGTGCTTGAATTTGTCGGCTACGAAATAGACCGCGACAACCCGAAGTACAGCATCGAGGAATGCAAGATCCGCGATGTGACGTATTCGGCACCGCTCAAGGTCAAGGTGAGACTCATCAACCAGGAGACGGGAGAGGTTAAGGATCAGGATGTATTCATGGGCGACTTCCCGCTTATGACTGAGCAGGGAACGTTCATATACAACGGTGCGGAACGCGTAATCGTAAGTCAGCTCGTCCGTTCGCCCGGCGCGTATTACGACATGACGATAGACAAGGTGGGCAAAAAGCTCTATTCGTCGCAGATAATACCGAATCGCGGCGCTTGGCTCGAGTACGAGACGGACAGCAACGAGATTCTTTATGTAAAGATTGACCGTCAGCGCAAGCTCTTTATCACGACGCTTCTCAGGGCGATAGGATTGGGGAGCGACGCGCAGATACTCGAGACCCTCGGCGAGGAGGAGCGCCTGCTCAACACCCTTGAGAAGGACACGATAAAGTCCGAGGAAGAGGGCCTTATAGAGATATACAAACGTCAGCGCCCCGGCGAGCCTCCGACGGAGGAGAGCGCCAGGAGCCTTATGAATGCGCTCTTTTTCGACAAGCGCTATGACCTTGCAAGGGTAGGACGCTATAAATTCAACAAAAAGCTTTCGCTTGCGAATCGTATAGCGGGGCATATTGCGGCGGAGAACGTAATCGATCCGCAGACGGGTGAAATCATAGCCGAGGAAGGCATCGAGATAGACGGCGAAACGGCGAGGCGCATTGAGAACGCGGGTGTGAACGGCGTATATGTTTTCGCCGAAGAAAAGCGCATACGCGTGGTCGGCAACCATTTCGTAGACGCTGCCTGCTATATCGACCTTGACCCGCAGAAAACGGGAATAAACGAAAAGGTACATTATCCCACTCTGATGCGCATACTTTCCGAGACGGAGGGCATGAGCGACGATGAGAAGTGCGCCTATATTAATAAAAACATACAGGAGCTCATACCGCGCCACATAATCCCCGATGATATGGTGGCGTCGGTCAGCTATCTTATCGGTCTGAATTACGGCATCGGCAAGACTGATGACATCGACCATCTCGGCAACCGCCGCATCCGCTCTGTAGGCGAGCTTTTGCAAAACCACATAAGGGTCGGCCTCACAAGGCTTGAGAGGACGGTCCGAGAGCGCATGACGCTTCAGGACGTGGACGTGATAACGCCGTCAAACCTCATAAATACGCGCCCTGTTGCGGCGGCGATAAAGGAGTTCTTCGGTTCATCGCAGCTTTCGCAGTTCATGGATCAGACGAACCCGCTTGCGGAGCTCACACATAAGAGGCGTCTCAGTGCGCTCGGCCAGGGCGGCCTTAACCGAGACCGTGCGACGTTCGAGGTGCGAGACGTTCATTATTCGCACTATGGCCGCATGTGCCCGATAGAGACGCCTGAAGGCCCGAACATAGGCCTTATTAACTCGCTTTCGACATATGCGCGCATAAACGAATACGGCTTTATCGAGGCTCCGTACAGGATAATCGACAGGAAGAACAAGCGCATACTCAACGAGCATGTGTATCTCACAGCCGACGAGGAGGACGGAAACATATTCGCACAGGCGAACGAGCCCGTCATAGAGAATCCCGACGGTACGCAGTGGTTTGCGAAGGACCGCGTTGTCGCACGCTGCCTCGATCAGATAATCGAGGTTCCGAACACCGAAGTCAATTATATGGACATATCGCCCAAGCAGCTCGTTTCGGTCGCTACGGCGATGATACCGTTCCTTGAGAACGACGACGCGAACCGTGCGCTGATGGGCTCGAACATGCAGCGTCAGGCGGTCCCGCTTCTTGTTCCCGAGGCGCCGTTTGTAGGCACGGGCATGGAATACAAGGCCGCGCATGACTCGGGCGTTGTGGTGCTTGCGAAGCATTCGGGCGTCGTAAAGAGCGTCAGCGCAAGGAAGATTGTAATACACGGCGATGATGGCAGCGACCATGAGTACAGACTCATAAAATTCCGCCGCTCGAACCAGGGCACCTGCATAAACCAGCGTCCGATAGTCAATGAAGGTGATCGCGTTGAAAAGGGCGACGTTATAGCCGATGGCGCATCGACTCAGATGGGCGAGATAGCGCTCGGCAGAAACATACTCATAGGCTTCATGACGTGGGAAGGCTATAACTATGAGGATGCCGTACTCATAAGCGAGGAGCTTGTAAGGAACGATGTCTATACATCAATACATATTGAAAAGCACGAAATAGAGGCGCGCGACACAAAGCTCGGCCAGGAGGAGATAACCTCCGATATACCGAACGTGGGCGATGACGCGCTGAAGGATCTCGACGAACGAGGCATAATACGCATAGGCGCCGAGGTAAGGACGGGCGATATACTTGTAGGTAAGGTAACTCCGAAGGGAGAAACGGAGCTTACGGCGGAAGAAAAGCTGCTGCGCGCGATATTCGGCGAGAAGGCGCGCGAGGTCAGGGATACGTCGCTGCGCGTGCCGCACGGCGAGGACGGAATCGTCGTGGATGTAAAGGTCTTTACGCGCGAGAATAAGGACGAGCTTTCGCCAGGCGTGAATGAGCTCGTGCGCGTCTATATAGCGCAGAAGCGCAAAATATCGGTCGGAGACAAAATGGCGGGACGTCACGGAAACAAGGGCGTTATCTCCCGCATACTCCCGCCGGAGGATATGCCCTTCCTGCCCGACGGCACACCGCTCCAGATTGTGCTCAACCCGCTCGGCGTTCCGAGCCGTATGAATATAGGTCAGGTTCTCGAGCTGCATCTGGGTCGCGCCGCGAAGGAGCTCGGTTGGCACATCGCAACGCCCGTATTTGACGGCGCGCGCGAGGAGGACATAGCGTCTCTGCTTAAGCGGGCCGGCTTTGATGAGGACGGCAAGACGGTTCTTTATGACGGCAGAACGGGTGAACCGTTCGAAAACCGCATATCCGTCGGCTACATGTATTATCTGAAGCTTGCTCACCTTGTCGACGACAAGATACACGCAAGAAGCACGGGCCCGTACTCGCTCGTAACGCAGCAGCCGCTCGGCGGCAAGGCGCAGTTTGGCGGCCAGCGCTTCGGCGAGATGGAAGTTTGGGCGCTCGAGGCTTACGGCGCAGCAAACACGCTCCAGGAAATACTTACGGTAAAGAGCGACGACGTTGTGGGACGTGTCAAGACGTACGAGGCCATTGTAAAAGGCGAGAACGTACCGGAGCCCGGAGTACCTGAATCGTTCAAGGTGCTCATCAGGGAGCTCCAGTCGCTCTGCTTGGATATAAAGGTGCTGAGCGATACGCGTGAGGAAATAGAGATCGGTGAAATGGTCGATATGGACGACGGTATGCAGCTAAATATCAACATCTCCGGGCAGGAGGACGGCCCCGACATGCGTCCCGCGCCAATGGCCGACGATTTCTCCGAATTCGATGAATTCGATGACGACGACGATGATGATGACGACGATGATCTTGAGCTTGATCTTGACGGATTTTCTGTTCTTGACACTCAGGATATAGAGTGAGCGTAACGACCGAAGGGAGAGGAACGCATTGTTTGAACTCACCAATTTCGATGCTATACAGATAGGACTTGCTTCGCCCGAGAAGATACTCGAGTGGTCTCACGGCGAGGTTAAAAAGCCCGAGACGATTAACTACAGAACGCTTAAGCCCGAAAAGGACGGCTTGTTCTGCGAAAGAATATTTGGACCGACGAAGGACTGGGAGTGCCACTGCGGCAGATATAAGCGCATAAGGTACAAGGGCGTCGTATGCGACAAGTGCGGCGTCGAGGTCACGCGAGCTAAAGTACGCCGCGAGCGCATGGGTCACATTCAGCTTGCAGCGCCCGTATCCCATATATGGTATTTCAAGGGGCTCCCGTGCAGGATGAAGATGCTGCTCGATCTGTCGCCGAGGGCGCTTGAGCAGGTGCTTTATTTTGCGAAATTCATAGTGACGGATCCCGGTACGACGCCGCTGAGCTATAAGCAGCTCCTAAACGACGGCGAATACAGAAAGGCCCAGCAGGAGTACGGCGCAAAGTCGTTCAAGGCGGCAATGGGCGCCGAAGCGATAAAGACGCTTTTGCAGCAGCTCGACCTTGAAAAGCTTGCGACAGAGCTGCGCACCGAAATATCGAACTCTTCACCGCAGAGCCAGAAGCGCGCAAACGCAATAAAGCGGCTCGAGGTTGTGGAGGCGTTTATAAAGAGCGGAAACAAGCCTGAGTGGATGATTCTCGACGTTATTCCGGTCATACCGCCGGAGCTTCGTCCGATGGTTCAGCTCGACGGCGGCAGGTTTGCCACGAGCGACCTGAACGATCTCTATCGCCGCGTTATAAACAGAAATAACAGGCTTAAAAAGCTTATGGAGCTGCATGCTCCCGACATTATAGTGCGAAACGAAAAGCGAATGCTTCAGGAAGCCGTCGATGCGCTCATCGATAACGGCAAGCGCGGCCGCCCCGTGACGGGTCCCGGCAACAGGGCGCTCAAATCGCTTTCGGAGATGCTCCGCGGCAAGCAGGGACGATTCAGGCAGAACCTTCTCGGAAAGCGCGTCGACTATTCGGGTCGAAGCGTTATAGTCGTAGGTCCTGAGCTTAAGATGTATCAGTGCGGCCTCCCTAAAGAGATGGCGCTTGAGCTGTTTAAGCCGTTTGTGATGAAAAAGCTCGTCAAGGACGGCGCGGCGGGCAACATAAAGAACGCAAAGCGCAAGGTCGAGCGCATGAGCAAAGAGGTCTGGGACGTGCTCGAGGATGTCATTAAGGATCATCCCGTGCTTCTCAACCGCGCCCCCACGCTCCACCGTCTCGGCATACAGGCGTTTGAGCCGGTGCTCGTAGAGGGCAGGGCGCTTAAGCTCCACCCGCTCGTATGTACGGCATATAACGCCGACTTTGACGGCGACCAGATGGCTGTGCACGTTCCGCTTTCGGTGGAGGCGCAGGCTGAGGCGAGGTTCCTCATGCTTGCGGCAAACAACATACTCAAGCCGCAGGATGGCAAGCCCGTGGTGTGCCCGACGCAGGACATGGTACTCGGCTGCTACTACCTTACCATGATAAAGGAAGGCGACAAGGGCGAGGGCAGAGCATTCGCATCTGAGGACGAGGCTATGATGGCTTACCAGCGCGGCCTTATAACGCTTCACTCGAAGATAAAGGTGCGCATAGAGCGCGAGGTCGGCGGTGAGAAGCAAAAGCGTATCATCGACACGACGCTCGGCAGGCTTATATTCAACGACGCCATACCGCAGGATCTCGGTTTCGTCGACAGAAGCGAGCCCGACAGCGCGTTCAGGCTCGAGGTCGACTGGAATGTAGTAAAGAAGGATCTCGGAAAGATAATCGACCGCTGCTATCGCCTCCACGGCCCGACGCAGACGTCGGAGATGCTTGACAGAGTGAAGAAGCTCGGCTTCACATACTCGACGCGCGGCGGCATAACGGTCGGCTACAAAGATATAACTGTCCCGAAGGAGAAGAAGACGCTCCTTGCCGAGGCGGAGCAAGAGGTCGTATCAATCGAGAACGATTTCATGCAGGGCTTCTACGACGAGAAGGGCAGACGCGACGCCGTAATCAAGATTTGGGAAGATACGACCAAGCAGGTTACCGATGCGCTGATGAAGAGCCTTGACGAGTGGAACCCGATATACATGATGGCAAACTCGGGCGCGCGCGGAAGCACGAACCAGATTCGTCAGCTCGCGGGTATGCGCGGACTCATGGCCGACCCGTCGGGTCAGATAATTGAGGTGCCTATAAGGGCTAACTTCCGCGAAGGACTTACGGTTCTTGAGTTTTTCGTATCGTCGCACGGCGCGCGTAAGGGTCTTGCAGATACGGCACTCAGAACGGCCGACTCGGGCTATCTTACACGCCGTCTTGTAGACGTTTCGCAGGACGTCATAATCCGTGAGGACGATTGCTGCACGGGCAGACAGAGCGCGGTAGAGGGTATGCTCATAGAAGAGCTTTGCGACGGCAACAGCGTTGTTGAGCCTCTCGGCGACAGGATACTTGGCAGATACACATCTGCTCCCGTTGTGCATCCTGAAACGGGAGAGGTTATACTCGGCACGAACGAGCTTATCACATATGAAAAGCGCGATGAAATAATCGCGGCCGGCGTGAAGGCGGTTGAGTGCCGCACGGTATTCACCTGCCAGAGCGAGCATGGCGTATGCGCAAAATGCTACGGTGTGAACCTTGCGACGGGACACCCGGTCAACATAGGCGAGGCCGTCGGCATTATAGCCGCCCAGGCTATCGGCGAGCCGGGCACACAGCTCACCATGCGTACATTCCATACGGGCGGCGTTGCATCGGCGGACGATATTACACAGGGTTTGCCGCGTGTTGAGGAAATATTTGAAGCGCGTAAGCCGAAGGGACTTGCCGTCATAACGGAGAAGAGCGGCACGGTTAAGATTATAGACGGTAAGCGCCGCGAAATCGAGGTCAGCAACGACGACGGCGAATACGGCAAATATCTCATACCGTTCGGCTCGAAGCTTAAGGTTAAAGACGGCGACTATGTTGAGGCGGGCGACGAGCTCACCGACGGCTCGGTAAATCCGCACGATATACTTGCGATAAAGGGCGTCAAGGGCGTACAGGCATACATACTCAAGGAAGTCCAGAAGGTATACCGTATGCAGGGCGTTGAAATAGCCGATAAGCATATTGAGGTCATCGTGCGTCAGATGCTGCGCAAGGTTCTCGTCGAGGATTCTGGCGATACGGATATGCTCCCCGGCGAGCTTGTGGACATATTCCGCTATAAGAGGGAAAATGAAGAGATGAGACGCCGCGGCTTACAGCCTCCGCAGGCGAAGCGCAAGCTGATGGGCATAACGAAGGCCGCGCTTGCCACGGATTCGTTCCTTTCGGCGGCATCGTTCCAGGAAACGACAAGGGTGCTTACGGACGCAGCCACAAAGGGTAAGATTGATCCGCTTATCGGTCTGAAGGAGAACGTCATCATCGGCAAACTCATACCCGCAGGCGTAGGCCTGAAGCGTTATCGCAACATCGAGGTTACGTCGACGGCACAGGAAGAGCCGGAAGAACCGTATTGGGCAATCGCCAGAATGAGCGAGGAAAGACGCTCGCGCGGACCGATTGACGACATGCACGACGGCGGCCGCTACGGTTCGTACAACGACGGATTCAGGCTCGACATAAACGATTTCGATGACTTCGGTGAGTTTGACGAACCCGACGACACCGATAACGGCGGAGCCGTCGATACGCCGCCGGCTGTTTGAGAAAACGAGTCGGAGGAGCACGGCAATGAATGACTGCGAACGCTACACAAACAAAAAATGTCCGCTTATCGGAAGCGAGGAATGCAAGGCGCTGAACATGAGCTGTTGTGACGAATGCCCTGTCAACGACATGTATGACGAGGATAAAGAAGCGGCGGGTGAGGGGCTCAAGGAGCTCCGCTCCCTGCTTGGCGGCGAGGTCACAGAGCTCCACAAGACCCGGGAATGCCTGCTTTGCAAGGGCGATTCGAAGGGTGCGCGCGATTGGTACGGGACGGTGGATATTGGGCATGAATACGGCGATAAGCCGCAAAAAATGGCTGAAATAAAGCTCTTTGCCAAAACGGGATACATCGTTCCGATACATTTTCCCGTGTGCGCAAAATGCAAAAAGAATATCGAGCGCATGTGGTTTGCAGGCGATGCGGCAGGCGTTGGCATAGGAGCGGCAGCTCTCATTATGATGAGCATACGCCCGATACGAGAGGCGCTTGCGGCCGTAAACAGTCTGCTGCCGATTGCGGTGTTTATCGGCATGGCTGCCGTGGCGTTCATCGTGAGGGCGCTCATTAAAAACGGAGCGCTCAGACGCGCACGGCGCGAGACGGAAACGAACGTAATGCGCCTTCCACAGTTTGCGAAGCTTGCGGAGAACGGCTGGTTCGAAGTCACGACGAAGGCAAAAATGTCACAAGTGGCGTTTTCAAAGAATCTTCCCGAACATGGTGCGTTTATGCAGAAAGAATGCGTGAGCGGCGATGACGGCAGCGGCGGCGAAAACTGCTCGTGCGGCTGTGAAAATCGCTGAAAACAAGTATATTTTATAAAACCGTTTGACAAGAGTTGTCTTGTCTGCTAAAATAACGCGTGGTGTGTAAATAAACTGACGTACTATGCGTTATTCTTTTGCTTTTTCGAGCAAAATGAACGGCCGCAGTGTAATGCGCCGCCAAAGCGCGGCACTGTTCAGCGGAAAATATCCTCTTCAAGGGGTTGCAGGGGATTTTCTTAATATATAAACCAAAGAACCAAAAACAAAAAAGGAGAAAAACAATGCCCACCATTAACCAGTTGGTTCGCAAGGGCAGGCAGCAGGTCGAATATAAGTCGAATGCTCCTATCCTCAAGCAATGCCCCCAGCGTCGTGGAGTATGCACAGCGGTGCGTACAATGACGCCCAAAAAGCCGAACTCGGCTCTTCGTAAAATCGCTCGTATCCGTCTTACGGACGGCCTCGAAGGTACCGCATATATTCCCGGAATCGGCCATAACCTTCAGGAGCACTCGGTCGTTCTCATAAGGGGCGGCAGGGTTAAGGATCTCCCCGGCGTACGCTATCACATCATCCGCGGCGCTCTCGATACCGCAGGCGTTGCAAAGCGCATGCAGGCGCGCTCGCTCTACGGCGCAAAGCGCCCGAAGAAGTAAGGAGGAAAAGCTATGCCAAGACGTGGATTTATACCTAAGCGTGAAGTTCTCGATGACCCGATGTACGGCGGCAAGCTCGTAACGAAGCTCATCAATCAGGTAATGCTCGACGGTAAGCGCGGAACAGCTCAGAAGGCTTGCTACGGAGCGTTCGATATCATTCGTGAAAAGACGGGACGCGATCCCGTTGAAGTATTCGATCAGTGCATGAACAACATTATGCCTGTTCTCGAGGTAAAGGCTCGCCGTGTAGGCGGTGCCACATACCAGGTGCCGATAGAGATCCGCCCCGAAAGGCGTCAGACGCTCGGCCTTCGCTGGCTCGTAAACGCCGCGCGCGCACGCTCGGAACGCACGATGATGCAGCGCCTTGCCGGCGAAATCATGGATGCCTGCAATTCGACAGGTTCTGCCTTCAAGAAGAAGGAAGACACCCACAGGATGGCAGAGGCCAACAAGGCGTTCGCGCACTATCGTTGGTAATAAAGCTGATAATTTTACAGATTTTAGGGATAATAACCCCGTGGGGCAGATACCTTCATCTGCCCTGCTTATAAATCAACGGAAGGGAGGAGTGTACCGTGGCGAGAAATACATCGCTTGAAATGACAAGAAACATAGGTATCATGGCGCACATTGACGCCGGAAAGACCACAACAACCGAGAGAATCCTCTTCTTTACAGGAAAGATCCGCAAGGTCGGAGAGGTCCACGAAGGCGCGGCGACCATGGACTTTATGGTTCAGGAGCAGGAGCGCGGCATCACAATAATGTCCGCCGCGACGACTGCCTATTGGCACGATTACAGGATTAACATAATCGACACGCCCGGTCACGTCGATTTTACCGTTGAGGTAGAGCGCTCACTGCGCGTACTTGACGGTGCTGTCGCGGTATTCTGCGCTAAGGGCGGAGTCGAGCCGCAGAGCGAAACTGTCTGGCATCAGGCAAGCAAATACGGCGTGCCGCGCATTGCCTACGTCAATAAGATGGATATCGTAGGCGCCGATTTCTTCAACGTCGTCAATATGATGCGGGAGCGCTTGAATGCAAACGCTGTACCGATACAGCTTCCGATAGGCAGCGAGGCTGCCTTTAGAGGTATAGTAGACCTTGTAACCATGAAGGCAGAGGTATACTATGATGACGACGGTAAGGATGTTCGTGAGGAGGCTGTACCCGGCGACATGCTCGAGCTGGCCGAGGAATATCACCAAAAGCTTGTGGAGGCTGCAGCCGAGCAGGACGACGAGCTTATGGAAAAATATCTGGAGGACGGCGACCTGACGCCCGATGAGATAAGAAATGCGCTCAGAACCGCAACGATAGCGAACAAGCTCGTGCCTGTATGCTGTGGAACGTCATATCGCAACAAGGGTGTACAGCCGCTCCTGAACGCGGTGGTTGATTTCCTGCCGTCCCCGCTTGATGTACCGCCGGCAGAGGGTACGTCGGTTGACGGCGAAAATACTATTGTTACCAAGACAAGCGACGATGCACCGTTTGCGGCGCTTGCGTTCAAAATCTGTGCCGATCCGTACGTCGGAAAGCTTGCGTTCTGCAGGATTTACTCAGGAACGCTCAAGTCAGGCGCATATATATTGAACTCCACCAAGGGAAAGCGTGAGCGTCTCGGAAGAATACTTTTGATGCACGCGGCGAGCAGAACCGAAATAGAGGAGGCATACGCGGGCGACATAGTTGCGCTCATAGGCCTTAAGGAGACGTGCACGGGCGACACGCTTTGCGACGTCAACGCGCCGATACTGCTCGAATCAATGGAGTTCCCCGAGCCCGTTATAAAGATAGCCATAGAGCCTAAGACGAAGGCTGGGCAGGATAAGCTTACCGCATCGCTCATTAAGCTTATGGACGAGGATCCGACGTTCAAGACGTATACGGATCAGGAGACGGGACAGACGATAATCGCAGGAATGGGCGAGCTTCATCTTGATATAATAGTCGACCGTCTTATACGGGAGTTTAAGGTGGAGTGCAAGGTCGGCAAGCCGCAGGTCGCGTACCGCGAGGCGATAACAAAGGCTGTCACGGCGGAGGGGCGTTACGTCCGCCAGACGGGCGGCCATGGCCAGTATGGCCACTGCGTCGTGCGCTTCGAGCCGCTTGCGCCCGGAGAAGGCTATGTGTTCGAGGACAAAACGGTTGGCGGCGTGATCCCGAAGGAGTACATACCGGCCATAAGCGAGGGCATAAAGGAAGCCGCGAAGAGCGGACACCTTGCGGGCTATGAGGTCATGGACTTTAAAGCGACGCTCATCGACGGCAGCTATCACGAGGTCGATTCGTCAGAAATGGCGTACAAGATCGCGGGAAGTCTTGCGCTCAAGGAAGCGCTTGCGAAGGGCAGTTCCGTACTGCTTGAGCCGTTCATGAAGGTCGAAGTGCTTATGCCCGAGGAATATCTCGGCGATGTAATAGGAAACCTTAACTCGAGAAGGTCAAGGATAGAAAGTCTTGAGGTTCGTTCGGGTCTGCAGGTTGTGCATGCGATGAGCCCGCTTTCGGAAATGTTCGGCTATGCGACGGATCTTCGTTCACGCACACAGGGCAGGGGTACGTTCACGATGCAGTTCGACCATTACGAACAGGTTTCATCCGCAATAGCATCTAAGATGCTTGGAAAATAATCAACAACAATATCGGAGGATTTTATAATGGCAAAGGCAAAATTTGAAAGAACCAAGCCGCATGTAAACATCGGCACGATCGGTCACGTTGACCACGGCAAGACAACTCTGACAGCGGCCATCACGATGGCGCTTTCGCAGCAGGGACATGCCGCGGCAATGCGCTATGATGAAATCGATAAGGCGCCGGAAGAAAAGGCACGCGGAATAACG
>SFDB01000017.1 GCA_004558825.1 Clostridiales bacterium | reverse complement strand
GGCGCGAGTGCCGTCTTGAGCGGCGAGGTAGTCGCGCAGTTGGGCGAGTGATCCTTGGTTGCTGTCGGCGATGAGTATTCGACTTTTCGTCATTGGTGGCTGACCTCCGTTTAATTTTTCCCGAAAACCGCTTTGATATGATAAGAACCGTTGAATTGTTTATCGGTTTTCAGCTGAATTGATTATAGCATGCAAAATAATTTCTTGCAACAGCCGTCTTCGGCGTAACATATCTATTGTGATTAGTTTTTGAAATAGATGCATGATGGCAAAAAATAACGGAATTGATGGGTTAATGCTGTCTTAACGTGATAAAGCGGAATCCGAATGTGGAGACATTTCTTTACATTGTCTTAACTTTCGGTAATTTTTCGCTGCACAGATTATATTTATGTAAATTCATAAAATTTGTTCATGTTTGATATAGATTTTCAATATTTGAGAATCTCCGGTGTGCAAAAAGCCGGTTTTCCTATGCGCGGCGGTTAAATGCCTGCTTTATGAAGCTTGAATCAATAACTATTTTTCCGCATAACCGTATTCGCCGCAGAATAAACCGCTTGTCGCTTCGGCCACCTGACGCAAATACTCCTGTTCGCGAAAACAGTCGACGTCGGGAAGCGCAAGGTTGTCGGCAATCTGCTGTGTTCCCGCCAGGACTATGCCCTTACACATCGAAAACGCCTTGTCCGTGCCGACGATAACATGGTCGAATAAGCGTATGTCAATTGCGGACAGTGCCGCCGATACGGCGCGCGTAACGGAAATGTCGTCGCTCGAGGGTCGTATATCGCCGGACGGATGGTTGTGCGTGAGTATTACTCCGTAGGCGTTGTGACGGAGCGCGGAAGAAACAACGGTGCGCGGCGGCACGGAAGCGGAACAAAGCGTCCCCTTGTTTACGAGCTCCGACGAAAGAAGGTTCATCGATTTATCGACGGAGAGCGCATAAACAGTTTCGTTTTTCTTGTTTGATATGAGCGATACGCAATATTCAAGAGCCTGGGAGGGCGCTGAGAGCGAAATTTTTTTGCTGCCCGAAATGCGCATCCTGTTTGCCAGCACCGATACGAGCGACAGCAATACGGCCGAGCTTTCGCCGAGGTCGGGCTCGTTCTTTAGGTCGTTTACGTCTGCCCTGAGCACTGCCGCAAGACTGCCGTAGCGCTCGATGAGCTTGTGAGCGACAGGGTTCGTGTCACGACGGGGAAGGCCGTAAAATAGCAGCATTTCAAGCAGCATACAGTCGTCCATATGTTCTGCGCCGTGTTCTATGAATCGAGATTTAACCCTTGCCCTGTGGCCGCTGTGGACATTGCCGTCGAGTTTTTCCCTGTTCATTGCCTCACCTTGAACATAATATAATATGAAAGAATAATATCACTTTTTGGATAATAATGCCATATATTATCGGTTGCGGCATTACATAAAGGTAAATTTGTATAAAACCCGCAGGAGGTCCGGAGGGATACCGGAACGGCTTCGTGCGCAAAAACCATTTGCTTTAACGTAATTAAAGGTATACAATTAAAAAGATAATACTTATTCTGCACAGACGCGTGCATAATTATTAGCGGAGGTTATACAAACATGAACAAAATCACAACGGCAAAGGAAGCCCTTGCGCACATCAAGGACGGAGATACCGTTATGGTCGGCGGCTTCTTGCAGTGCGGCAGTCCCGAGTATCTGCTTTCCCAATTTGTGGGACATCCCGCGAGGAATTTGACGCTCGTCAATAACGACATGGGCGTACCGACGTCGAGCTTGGGCAAGGTGCTTGAGGCCGGACAGGTGAGCGATCTCATATGCACATATATTGCGCAGAACGAGGCGGCTCAGAAGATGTATAAAGCAAACCCCGCGTGCCTGCACATTAACCCCCAGGGAACGCTTACAGAGCGCATTCGTTGCGGCGGCTTTGGCATAGCGGCGTTTTATACGCCGACGGGAGTTGGTACGGTAATCGAGGAAGGAAAAGAAGTACGCGAGTTTAACGGTAAGCTCTATGTAATGGAAAAGGCGCTTCGCGGAAATGTTGCCATAATACGCGCGTCGGTCGTAGACGAGTTCGGTAACTGCTATATGAAGGGCTCATCCAAGAACTATAACGCGGCAATGGCCACGGCATGCGATTATGTAATAGTAGAGGCTGACGAGCTTGTACCCACAGGCTCGATAGACCCCGAGCTTGTAACGGTTTCCGGTATATATATTGACGCAATCGTTCCCGCACCGAAGGAGGAAAAATAATGGATAACAAGAATTTCATCGCAAAGCGCGTAGCAATGATGCTCAACGACGGCGACGTCGTAAACCTTGGCATAGGCATTCCTCAGCTTGTTGCCAACTACATCCCCGATGGAATGACCGTGACCATACACGCCGAAAACGGTATAATCGGCGCAGGCGGACACGCGCCTGAAGGCCTGGGCACGGACAACATCGTAGACGCAGGCGGCGTATGCATAACGACGGTGCCGGGCGCGCAGTTCGTCACGAGCACGGACTCTTTCGGCGCAATCCGCGGCGGACATATCAGCGCAACGATTCTCGGCGCAATGCAGGTCGACGAGCACGGCAACCTTGCGAACTGGTGCATACCCGGCAAGCGCATGGGCGGCATCGGCGGAGCAATGGACCTTGTTTCGGGCGCAAAGCTTGTCATAGTCGCCATGGAGCACACGGCGAAGGGAAACCCGAAAATACTCAGAGAATGCACGTTCCCGCTTACAGGCAGAAAGGTCGTAGACGTCATTGTCACCGAGATGGGCGTAATGACCGTGACCGACAAGGGACTGGTGCTTTCGGAGATAGCGCCCGGCTATACGGTGGAGCAGGTTCAGGCGGCAACGGAAGCCGAGCTTATTATCCCCCACAACATAAAGGTAATCGACATAGAATAATTTCGGCGGATGAGCCGCAGTAATATTGAGGAGGAAAACAACATGAAGGAAATCGTATTGACAGGCGCATGCAGAACGGCGCTCGGTTCGTTCGGCGGTTCGCTTAAGGACACGCCGGCGGCAGAGCTTGGAAGCATAGTTATAAAAGAGGCTATTGCGCGCGCGGGCATCAAGCCGACGGACGTCGATGAGGTAATAATGGGCTGCGTGCTTCAGGCAGGCCTTGGGCAGAGCGTAGCGCGCCAGGCGTCGGTCAAGGCGGGCCTTCCTGTCGAAACGCCGGCGATGACGATAAACAACGTGTGCGGCTCGGGCCTCAAGGCGGTCAACCTTGCGGCGGCGATGATACAGGCGGGCGAGGCCGACGTCATGGTGGTGGGCGGCATGGAAAACATGAGCGCCGCGCCGTACGCGCTGCCGAAAGCGCGCTTTGGCTACAGGATGAGCATGCCCGAGGATACGGTGGTAGACGTTATGGTAAAGGACGGCCTTTGGGAAGCGTTCAATAACTATCATATGGGCATAACGGCGGAGAACGTCGCCGAGAAATACGGCATAACGCGCGAAATGCAGGACGAGTTTGCGGCGTGGAGCCAGAACAAGTGCGAAGCGGCGCAGAACGAGGGCAGGTTTGACGCGGAAATCGTGCCCGTGCCCGTGAAGGTCAAGAAGGAAACGGTTATGTTCAAGCGCGACGAATTCCCGCGCGCGGGCGTCACCAAAGAAAGCCTCTCAAAGCTTCGCCCTGCGTTCAAGAAGGACGGCACCGTCACGGCAGGCAATGCGTCGGGCATAAACGACGGCGCGGCCGCCATAGTCGTGATGAGCGCGGAAAAGGCGAAGGAGCTCGGCGTAAAGCCGATGGCGAGGATAATAGCGACGGCTTCTGCGGGCGTTGAGCCGAGCATAATGGGCGTCGGCCCCGTGGCAAGCACGAAAAAGGCGCTTGCGAAGGCAAACCTCACCGTCGACGATATCGACCTCATCGAAGCGAACGAGGCGTTTGCGGCGCAGTCGATAGCCGTCGGCATGGACATGGGCTGGGATAAGGAAAAGGTCAACGTAAACGGCGGCGCAATAGCTCTCGGGCACCCGATAGGCTCTTCAGGCTGCCGCATACTCGTTACGCTTCTGCACTCGATGCAGCGCATGGATAAGAAGCTCGGCCTTGCGACGCTTTGCGTAGGCGGCGGCATGGGCGTGACGACAATAGTCGAAAAGATGTAAAAAGCTTAGGCGTAATGCCGAATAGCAAAACAATTCGTATCCGCCGAAACTGTTTCGGCGGATATTTTTTGTTCCTGCAACCTTTTCGAGGCTTTTGTCATCTTATTTTTATAAATAAAAAGAAAGGAGAACCTTGTGAGGGGAGCTGTCGACACTGAATGGTTTTTGGAGAATGTATCCGCGATGAAAAAGACGATGTACGGCATGGCGTATTCGCTATTAGGCAACGCGGCGGACTGCGAGGACGCGGCGCAAAGCGCGATATTCAAGGCGTACAGGGCGCTTGACAGGCTGGAAGACATGCGGAGCTTCAAGCCATGGTTTCTGAAAATACTGAAGAATGAATGCTTTGCGATACTGCGCAGGCGGCGGCCTACTGCCGAGCTTGCCGCATGGACGGGTTCGTACGACTGCGACGCCGTCACGGGCATAGACCTCAGGCGGGCATTTGGACGGCTATCGCCCGTGAACAGGGCCACGTTTTGGCTGTACCATGTCGAGGGATACTCGATAGCGGAGACGGCGAAAATAACGGGCGCACCCGCCGGCACCGTAAAAAGCAGGCTTTCGCGGACGAGAGCCGAGCTGAGGAAGCTTTTGAAAAGTGAGGAGGAACAAATATGAAAACCGAAAAGGATATGCGCGAGATGCTGCGGACGGAGCTTATCGAGCCCATGACGGACAGCTTTTCCGAGAGCGTCGACGCAGCGCTCGAGAGGATACGTTATAACGGCGTCCGAGACGGCGAAGGCGCAAGGGCCGCGAGAGGAGAGCAGCGGGCGAAAAAGCGCGCGAGAGTGGTGACGGGCATATGCGCCGCGGCGCTTTGTGTTACTATAGCGTCCTGCACGTTTGCGCTCCGCCCCGAGCTTGCGGCGAATATACCTGCAATCAACGAGATTGTGTACACGCTGTCGCCCGAAGCGCAGGCGAGCGAACAGACCTGCGCGAGGATTGCGGATACCGTTTTGTCCGTATTCAACAGCTTCGCCTCGGGCGGCGCAGAGGGCGCAGGGAAGCAATTCAAGGCCGGCGATGACTGGATACTGAACAGGGATACATATATGGCGGCGTATTATCTGCAATATATCGCCGTACGCGAGGAGGTGATTGCCGGAGTCGCGGCAACGTTTGAGAATGTGGATATTACAAGCATCGCGGCCGGGAGCAAGGCGTTTCGGTATATGGCGGATGTATCCTTCGATATTGTTTTGAAGGGCGGCATCCATAAAAGCGAAACCGCCCGCATATCACTTGAAGAAAGCGTAAGCGGTTTTCGCATCCTTGCTATAGAAATGCTGTCAGAAGGCTTTACGGAATATAAGGCGCTGTACGAGCTGTATGAGAGCGGTTCGTACGATGCTCCGCCCAAGGGCTACTCCTCCGAGGAGGATTTTCAGCGGGCGCTTGCGCTCGCGCAGGAGGATACGGGAAGCCTTGACGCAAACATCGCCAACTATAACGCCATGCTCGCTGCGCTTGAAAGAGCAATGGCAGATTTTGGCGCGCATGTCGGTACGGGCGATAACGCCGTGGAGGTCGCGGCGCGCGCAGAGCAGATCACAGGCCTTGCGGCAGAGCTGATGTATCGCTACTGGAACGCAAGGAAAACGGGAGAGATGCCGGAGCTGTCGGACATAATGGAACGGACGGCGGACACCGACCTGTTTTTCTATGATTTGCAGCTTATGATTGACAAGGTAAATATGGGATATCTTTCGCGCCTCACGACGGTCGATAAAGGCAGCGCAATGATTCGCACGGATTACGGCGACACGGTGGACGTATATGTAAAGACGCGCATCGACTACGGCGTTGGGCAGGCCTTCAAGCTGACGGTTGAAAAGCGCGGCGATAAATATATAATTGTCGGCTACGACAGCCCGTGGGACGACGGCGTATACAGGCGGCTGAAGGGGCTTGCGGACGAATATGTAAACGGCGGCATGGAGCGCACGGCGGCCAATAAAAAAGCGTACGAGGAGCTGCTTGCCGAGGCGGAGCGGTTCGTCGCCGAGCATCCCGAGTATCTTATAAAAAACGACTGACGAGGGCTGTCGTGCGGGGGCCATGTCCAGTCACGACGCTTATAGGAGAGAACCGCACGGTTCTCTCCTAATCCTTTTTCTTGGCGAGCTCGGCTACTTCGGCGAAACGTCCGGTTATGTAGGCATAGTTTTCGCGCTTGTGCGGCACGAGGCAGTCACTGCAATCCTTTATGCCGCCGCCGACGTATTTATAATTGCCCCCGCATTTTTCGCCGAGCGCGTAGAGCGGGCAATAGCAGAAAAGACAGTTAAAGTCCTCGGGCCTGTCGGTCTTGTGGCACGGGAAAAATTCACATTCGCTGTTTTGAAAAAAAGCAAAATGCGGGCCGCCTTGAGCGGGCATATCACTCATAACATATCCCTCCGTTCTTGAGTATATTATAGCGCCCATCGGTTTGCGCGGCAAACGTTTTATAAAATACAAACGAGCCTGCGTTCGCAAGCTCGCCGCATTATGGGAGGATGGAGGAGAAACAGTGCTTTTGTTAAGCTAATGATATTATAACCTCCTGCTTAACGCTCTAAACGCCCAAAATGTTACAATTATGTAAATGATTCAAAATATTTAATAAATTCGACGCCGTTTTATTCGCCTCCGCCAAAATAGGCCGTTATACCGGCGGCGATGCCTTCAACAAGCTTTGATTGATGTTCGGCGGTCTGTAAAAGCTTTTCATCGTCGGCGTTTGAGAGGAAGCCGCATTCTACGATTACGGCGGGCGGAACGCTTTCGCGGATGACGAAATAGTCGCCGGGGTTGGCAAGGCGGCGCGGATTGCCGAGCGCATCGCAGAGCGCGCAGATTATGCTCGTTGCGAGCCGTTCGCCCTCCGCAGAGCCCTTCATATAGAATGCCATAGGGCCTTTTATGCTCGTATCGGAGAATTTGTTCATGTGAATGCTTACGACGATGCTTACGCCGTCTTGGTTCATAATGTCGCGGCGCATTTTCATATCATCCTTTTTTGCGTCGGCAAGCGCGGAGTCGGAGGTTCGCGTCATTATGACGGTGAAACCAAGCTGTTCGAGCTTATCCTTGAGAAGGAGCGCCACGGAGAGGTTGATACCGTCCTCCTTCACGCCTGTGATGCGTCCTACGGCTCCGCCGTCCTGACCGCCGTGTCCTGCGTCTATAACGACTGTTTTTGAGCCTAAGGCGGTTTGCGGAGGAGACGGAAGGGGCGTTTGGACGGGAAGCGGCTCCGTGGGTTCGCATATGCCGTCGAGGTCGGCGCAGCCGCAAAGGAGCGACGATATAATAATGAACGATACGGCGGCTATCGCAATAAGACTTGTTCCCTGACGATGTTTCATGGTTCCTCCCGAAAGCGTTTGTCGTGTTGTAATAATATGGCGGCAAAGGGCGGTATATGCGAAAAATGCGTGCGTTGCCAATAAACGGCGGTTATGCTATTATATACGAAAAGGATGGCGGAGGCGTTAGAATGATCGATTTTCGCGCAATGACATATCATGACGGAATAGACGCCGTTGAGAATGCGCTGTCACGTCTGACGATACTGCGTGGCGAGGCCGATAAAGACGTATTCGGAAAGCTCAAGCTCATCATGTGCGCGTTGGAAGAGGGCAATGTGCGAACGGCGTGCGATGGCTTCCACGCGATGACGGCGCTGCTTGCGTCACAGGATATACGGCGGGTCAGCGGAAATATTTTCACAGATTTCATACTCGACAGGCTCATACTTTGCGATAACGCATTTTCGTCGATGGCTGCGCGCGGCGAGGCGGACGGCGTGCTGTACGAGGCGATGCGAAGCGAGCTTGCGATATTGCAGCCGCTTGCGACGCTTGATTCCGAAACGCTTATGGACTGGACGCGCGAGCGCATAAGAGAGACGGTCAAGCATTCGCCCGGAGGCCCCGTGCGCGATACGATGTCGGCGATGGCGAGCGCGGCATGGGGAGGAGCGCCCGTGAAGGCGACTCCGCCGGCAAGGGAGACGGCGCAAAGACAGACGCTTATGGCGGAGCAGCCGTGGCTGACATGGACGTATGAGCGCGGCGAAATGAAGGAGCAATATGTATGCGACGAGGCGCTCGAGGAGATATATGCCCGAATACTCGAGAGCGGCGACTGGCGCGGTGCGATAGACGACATATGGAACTTCCATGCGTCGTACGGCAGCGGAAAATTCCTCAAAAGCAGGTACTTTATCGCAGACGGCGGCCGCCTTGTGCCGATGGAGGAGACTGCGGCGCCCGAAACTAACCTGTATGAAGAGCAATACAATGTGCTTGTTGACAATGCGATAGCATTTATGCGGTCGGGGAGATATGCGCATACGCTGATAACGGGCGGCGAAGGCACGGGCAAAACGACGCTTGCCATGCGCGTGGCGAACGATCTGCCCGAGCTCAGGCTCGTCGTTGTGGGCGAAAGGGAGCTTGAGAATATCGGCGGCTACATAGCGGAAGCATCGGCACAACCCTTGCGCTTCCTTTTCCTGCTCGACGGCATATCCCCAAAAACCGCGGGGAAATGCGTTTTTTCACCTGCGCTGCCCGACAATGTGATGATGTTTGCAACGGCGGTTGAGGCTGAAGCGTCGTCGCTGTTCGAACAGACGGTGAACCTGCCGTATCTGCCCATACGCGATTATATTGAATGCGTTGATGTCATACTCAAGCGGTGCGGCGCAATAATCGAGCAGGACACCGTGCGCAGCGCCTGCATCGACGCGCAGGCCGATACGCGCAACAAGCTTACCGCAGCGAGCGCGAATGTCACCGCAAACATGCTCATGAGCAGGAACGCCCTGAGATGATATGATAATCGAATAAAACAGTTTCGGCGGCCCCGACGTTTTTCGGTGCCGCTGTTTTTATTTTGCGTGCTGCTCTCCGAGCCGCGTGCGCGTCAGGCTGTAGACGTCGGTGCGTCTTGCGCTCAAAAGCGGAAGCTGTTCACGCGCTTCATGGATTCCTTGCAGGTCGATATCGGCAAAAAGCACGCATTCGCCGCTGCCTGCTCGAGCTGTAACGCCGCCCCACGGGTCGGCAGCGATTGAATTGGCGTATGATACATATTCGGCGCTTTCATCGCGCGCGGGCGCACAGCCGAGCATGAAAAGCTGGTTGTCAACGGCGCGCTGGCGAAACGTGCTTTCCCAATGCATGGGGCCGGTGGTCATGTTGAATGCGGCGGGAACGATTATGGCCTGCGCCCCGTCGAGCGCCATGAGCCGCGCAAGTTCGGGGAAACGCACATCGAAGCATATCATAACCCCAAAGCGGCCCTGCGCGGAATCAAACACGGTTATATCGCTTCCTGCGGCGAACGTGTCCGACTCCTTGAAGCGCTGGCCGCCCTTTACATCGATATCGAAAAGGTGCATTTTGCGATGAAACGCCGTTTCACGGCCCGTCTCATCAAACACGAAGCATGTGTTAAACAGCTTATCCCCGCAGCGTTCGGGCATTGAGCCGCCTATGAGAAGCAGCTTGTTTTCTCTTGCGCAGCGAGACAAGCGGCTCCAGATTCTGCCGCCCCTCTCCTCTGCAAAGGCCGGAAAATATTTGCCCGAATACGGGCAGCAGAACATTTCGGGCAGGACTGCCATATCCGCTCCATTGCTTTTCGCCTCGGCTATATGCTTCGCCGCGATATCGAGATTATGCTCCTTATCATCGGTGACGCGCATTTGTATTAAAGCCGCTCTCATACGCTCTCCTTTCATTTTATGCCATGTTATCAGCGTATCACGCGCGGCGGGCGGCGGCAAGGTATTTTATTGCCGGAAAAACAATTCGGCGCGCAAAGACTGTTTCCGGGTGAGAAACTGCCAAACGGGGCGTAAAATGAGGTAAAGGTTGATAATCTGCACAGCAAAAATCCATGGACATGGTTCTTAATTTGCTTTCGGACATATGTACACCTCCTGTTTCACAACTATTATTATAGGAAGTTTTTTTCGCTTCACGTGCCGCAAGGCACACTTGGTTCGAAAAAGAGTAACCAAACGGAGCAGAATCAAGGTAAAAGTAAGCAAAAGTAGTGTGACTGCTCTGTTCTACAAATTCCAATTTGCTAAGAGAAATGTTTTTTCATTAGTATGTACAGTATTTTTTTATCATCATCGAGCATTGAAGTCTCTTTTTTCAGAGCGTAGTGGTGAGCAAACTCTGTATCTTCATACGAGTGATCGTTAATTACAATAGCATTTTTGTATCTCGGTCTTACATGTAAATGTAAATGAGGATCGGGTGTGGTTTCTTTATAAAAGTTATTTAACAAACAACTCCAATTACTCAGTTCAGCTCCTAATACTTCCTTATAGACGAACTCTAATCTGTCTATGATTGTTTTCAATTCAATCCACTCAGAAATATTTAGTTCTGAAAGACTTCCGCAATGCCTATTCAACACCAAAATACATCTACCTGCATAGTCCTGCACATCCGCTAAATAAACAGACCAATGCAATGATTTATATAATAACCATTCGTTTTCTTTATAAGCACACCATTCGCACATATTCATCGTTCACACCTGCAAATTCAAGTTTATTGAACTGATAATACAGCAGAAAAGACGGATTGTGAAGTGAAATATCCTTCGGATGTGAAATAATGACCTTCGGTCATTGTGAAATTTGATGCTGTGCATCAAGTGAAATGAAATAAATCCCCTCACGCCCGCAGGCATTTCACATGGCGCTAGCCATATTTCACGCCCGGAGGGCATTTCACAAATCCCGCAAGGGATTTATTTCGTTGAAAAGAAACCGCCTTTGTCTGGTAGACAAAAGCGGTTTCTTTTCGTGGCTCCCCCTGTTGGACTCGAACCAACGACACTGCGGTTAACAGCCGCATGCTCTACCGACTGAGCTAAGGAGGAATATCTTCGGTACGGATTGTATTTTACATCAGCGCTCCGAAAAAAGCAATACCCCAAATAATATATTGTTGCGGTCAAGTCCGACGCGCCTTATTTGCGTAAAAATACGCAGTTTCCGACACAATAAGGCAAATAACAGTTCCCTAAAGGCTTGCATAGCCGGAAACGGCGTGCTATAATCAAAATGTGTTCGATGATAGCTTTTTGTAAGAAGAGTGGGGGAGTGTCCCGCTCTTTAATTTTGACGGGACGAGGAGGGCCTAAATGAAGATATGCGACACGGTTTTTGAGCTTACTCGGGCGAAGGTCGAGGAGCTCGGATATGAGCTTGTCGAGGTGCAATACCAAAACGAGCAGGGCAATATGGTGCTTACGCTGTACATCGATTCGGAAAGCGGCATAACGCTTGACGATTGTGAAAAGGTGAGCAGCGCGGTCGATCCCATACTCGATGAGGCCGACCCGATAAAGGACGCATATTATCTGAGCGTATCATCGCTCGGTATAGACAGGCCGCTTAAGACGGAGCGCGATTTCAGGAAGAATCTCGGAAAACCCGTCACCGCGAAGCTTTACGCCGCTGTCGGCGGCAAAAAAGAGTTTACGGGTATTCTGACGGATTATACCGATACGGATTACACGCTCGAGGTAAAAACGAAGGACGCCGTGCTGAGCATGACGATATTGAAAAAGGACACGGCAATAATAAGGCCGTATATAGAGTTCTAAAACAACGAACGGAGACACAATAAAATGAATCAGGAATTTATGGAAGCGCTCGACATGCTCGAAAAAGAGCGCGGCATAAGCAAGGATATACTGATAGACGCGCTGGAGGCGGCGCTGACGACGGCGTATAAGCGCAACTGCGAGAGCGCGGGCAACGTGCGCGCCGAGGTAAACCGCGACACGGGCGAAGTGAAGATGTTCGCGCTGAAGTCGGTTGTGGAGCGCGTCGAGAATCCGTATACGGAGATATCGCTTGAAAACGCAAAGAAAATAAACGTGCTTTACGGCCTTGGGGACGTGCTCGAGGAGGAGGTAAGGTCGCGCAGCTTCAGCCGTATAGCGGCGCAGACGGCGAAGCAGGTCATAGTTCAGCGCATACGCGAAACGGAGCGCGGCATGATACTCGACGAGTACCGCGAGAAGGAGAACGAGGTTCTTACGGCAATAGTTCAGCGCATCGAGCGCAACGGCGTGTACGTGGAGCTCGGCAAGACGGACGGCTTCCTTGACAACCGCGAGATACCGCAGGGCGAAATGTACGAGCCCAACCAGAGGCTGAAGGTGTATGTGCTTGAGGTAAGGAGCACGAGCAAGGGGCCGCAGGTAGAGGTGTCGCGTACGCATCCCGGCCTTGTGAAGCGCCTTTTCGAGCTTGAGGTGCCGGAAATACAGTCGGGCGTGGTTCAGATAAAGTCGATAGCGCGCGAGGCGGGCTTCAGGACGAAGGTCGCCGTCTATTCGCAGGACAGCAAGATAGACCCCGTTGGCGCATGCGTCGGCCAAAGGGGAATACGCGTCGAAAAGATAGTAAACGAGCTTAGAAACGAGAAGATAGACATAATCGAGTGGGATCCCGATCCCGCGATGTACATCGCAAAGGCGCTCAGCCCCGCGAAGGTGCTAATGGTATATGTGAATGAGGCGGAGAAGGCGGCGCGAGTGATAGTTCCCGATAACCAGCTTTCGCTTGCGATAGGCAAGGAGGGGCAGAACGCGCGCCTTGCCGTCAAGCTTACGAACTGGAAGATAGACATAAAGAGCAATTCGCAGGCCGAGGCGGAGTATCGTGAGATGGAGCAGCCGCCCATGCTCGATCCCGACATGATGTAATTTCTTTTGGGAGGATCGCCTATGCCGAAAAAAATACCCATGCGCATGTGCGTCGGCTGCCGCGAGATGCACGAGAAGCGAGAGCTTATACGGATAGTGAAATCGGCCGAGGGCATGGTTTCGATAGACATGCGGGGAAAAGCGCCGGGACGCGGCGCGTATATCTGCAAGAAAAGCGACTGCCTTGAGCGTGCGATGAAGTCGCGGGCGCTTGAGCGGGCGCTCGAGCATAGGATTGAACCAGACGTGTATGAACGCCTAAGGGAGGAGCTTGCCGCGAATGAACAACAGTAAGCTTGCGGGCGCAATAGGCTTTTCGATGAAGGCCGGAAAATGTGCGAGCGGGGAGTTTGCGGCGGATAAGGCCGTCAAGGCCTCGAAGGCTTACGCGGTGCTCGTTGATGTTTCTGCATCGGCGGCAACAAAAAAACGCTGGTCGGGCAGATGCGGGGCGAAACGGATACCGTACGTCGAGGTGGAGAATCTCGGCGGGATTATAGGAAAAGAAGCGAGAATGGTGGCGGCGATCACCGATGCGGCGTTTTCGGGCATGATAACGCGGGCATACAGCGACAACAACGAAATTGATCACGGGGGTGCGTCCAATGGCGAAAGCTAAAATAACCGATACCGTAAAAGAGCTTGAGATACAGGCGAAGGAATTGTTTGAGCTCATAAAGAAAACGCAGGGCGAGGTTTCATCGCTTCTGCAGAGCGCGCGCAGGAGCGAGAGCGAGCTGAGGGCGAAGGAAGAGCACGAAGAAAAGCTCAGGAAGGAAGAGGAGCAGAAGCGCCTGTTTGAGGAGCTGCTCAAGGCGGACACGCCGCTTGCGGTACAGGTAGGCGGCGAAGAGAGCGCCGCAAAGGTCGAAGAAAAGCCGGCACCCGCGCAGGAAAACAAAGAGGAAAAACAGGAAGAAAAGGAAGAGGCTCAGCCGGAGAAGGCCGAAGAACCTGTGGCCGCAGAGGCGGAAAATGCCAAGAGCGCAAAAGAACCCGAAGAGCCGGACAACAAACCGGCGGAGCAGCGGCCGGAGCGGCGGCCGGAGCAGGGCGGCAGGAACAGGCCGGACAGAAACGCGGACGACAAGCCGCGCCGCGCGAACGAAAGGCAGCCGCGCGACAACGCAAGGCCGTCGAAGGCGCAGACGGGCGATTTTGGCAGGCAGGAGCAGCGCGGACGTACGAACGAGAGAGTCGTCAACGTAGCGCAGCAGCGGCCTGGCGACAGGGACTACGGCAAAAATAAGGCCGATGAACGCAAGACGAAGGCAAGAAAAACAGGCTTGAAGGAAAACGAGCCGATTTGGGACGACGAGGTCAGCTACAACAGACGCTCCAAGCAGAAGAAGCAGCAGCCCGTCCGCAAACCGGAGCCCGTTAAAATAGAGAAGGCGGTGATTACCACGGAAACAATATCTGTAAAGGATTTATCGGAGAAGATCGGCAAACCGGTTTCCGAGATAATCAAAAAACTGTTCAACATGGGCATAATGGCTACGATAAACCAGCAGATCGATTTCGATACATGCGCGCTTATTGCGGCCGACTACGATATCGAGCTTGAATATCAGCCGCAAAAGACGTTTGAGGATGTGCTTCAGGAGAAGGCCGACGACGCTGATGAGGAATCGAGCCTTGTCGAGCGTCCGCCGGTCGTCACGATAATGGGTCACGTCGACCACGGAAAGACGTCGCTTCTTGACGCGATACGCCATTCGAGCGTAACGGCGGGCGAAGCAGGGGGCATAACCCAGCATATAGGCGCGTATCAGGTGACATGCAACGGCAGGCTGATAACGTTCATAGACACGCCGGGCCATGAGGCGTTTACGTCGATGAGGGCGCGCGGCGCGCAGGTCACGGATATCGTAATACTCGTCGTTGCGGCGGACGATGGAATAATGCCGCAGACGGTTGAGGCGATAAACCACGCTAAGGCGGCGAACGTGCCAATAATTGTCGCGATAAACAAGATGGACAGGGAGGGAGCAAATCCCGACCGCGTAATGCAGCAGCTCACGGAGTACGGCCTTGTGCCCGAGGAATGGGGCGGCGATACGATATGCGTACCCGTGTCCGCAAAGACGAAGATGAATCTCGACACGCTACTTGAAATGGTGCTTTTGCAGGCGGATGTGCTTGAACTGAAGGCGAACCCGAACCGCATGGCGAAGGGAACAATAATAGAGGCGCAGCTCCATAAGAGCCGCGGCCCGATTGCGACGGTGCTCGTTCAAAACGGCACGCTGAAGGTTGGAGATACGGTGGTTGCGGGTCTTGCGTACGGCCGCGTCCGCGCGATGATGGATGACAAGGGCAGGCGCGTCAATTCGGCGGGGCCGGGGCAGCCTGTGGAGGTTCTCGGATTTTCGGAGGTTCCGTCGGCTGGCGATGTGCTTAACGCCACGGATGCGGATATTTCCCGCCAGGTCGCTGAGGAGCGCCGCGACAAGCTCAAGGCCGAGCAGGTCAAAATGACGTCAAAGGTATCGCTCGACGATCTCTTCAGCCAGATATCCGAGGGCCAGGTGAAGGATCTCAACATAATCGTAAAGGCGGACGTACACGGCTCCGTCGAGGCCGTAAAGCAGGCGCTCGAGAAGCTGTCGAACGATGAAGTAAGGGTGCGCTGCATACACGGCGGTGTGGGCGCGATAACGGGCTCCGACGTAATGTTCGCGTCGGCATCGAATGCCATAATAATCGGCTTTAACGTTCGCCCCGATGCTACGGCGAAGCAGACGGCGGAGCGGGAAAACGTCGACATACGCCTCTACAGGGTCATTTATACGGCGATAGAGGATATCGAAAACGCCATGAAGGGCATGTTTGCCCCCGTTTATAAGGAGGTCGAGCTTGGCCGCATATCCGTAAGGAACACGTTCAAGGTCAGCGGCATAGGCACGATAGCGGGCGCATACGTTCAGGACGGCAAGGTTCAGCGCAACGCACAGGTGCGAGTGGTGCGCGACGGCATAGTCATACACGAGGGCAAAATATCATCGCTCAAACGCTTTAAGGACGACGTCAAGGAGGTCGCGGCGGGCTACGAGTGCGGCATAGGCCTGGAAAACTTCAACGATATACGCGAGGGCGATATAATCGAAGCGTTCGTGATGGAGGAAACAAAGCGCTGATCGGGGCATAATAACCGATGTCGGATAAGCGGCGCAGAGCCGCTTATTTGGCAGATATCAAAACGAAAGGCGAAACAATAATGTCATTAAGATACGACAGAATAGGCGAAGAAATAAGAAAAGGCATAAGCGACATAATCAGGGAGGAGCTTAAAGATCCGCGCATAGCCGAGATAACGACGATACTTTCGGCGGACGCGACGAGCGACCTGACGCTTTGCAAGGTGCATGTGAGCGTATACGACAAGGACGACGCCGTACGGCGGGAGACGGTCGAGGCGCTCAACCACGCGAGCGGCTTCATAGCGAGGGAGCTTCGCAAGCGCATAGAGATAAGGCGCGTGCCAAAGCTTCTGTTCGTACTCGACGATTCGATAGCATACAGCGTGTATATCTCTAAAATAATCAACGATATATCGGCTGCGGATAAGAAAAGCGAGGAAACAGAGGGTAACGATGAATAGCACGATTGCTGATATAGCTGCGCAGATACGGCTCAGGGATGATTTCACGATAATTACGCATGTTTCGCCTGACGGCGACGCGGTGGGTTCATCGCTTGCGCTTTATATGGCATTGAGCGCGCTGGGCAAGCGCGCTCAGCTTGTATGCGACGGGCGAATGCCGCCTTCGTATGCGTTTTTGCCGTATTCCGAAGCGATGATTAAGCCCGAGGACGCGAAGCGAACGGAGACGGCTATATCGGTTGACTGCGCGGATAGGCAGCGTATGGGCAGCGCGGCAAAGCTTTTCGACGCGGCGGAATACACGATATGCATAGACCATCATGTAACGAACGAGGGCTTTGGCGACATAAACCATGTCGATGCGACGGCGGCGGCATGCGGCGAGATAATGTTTGAGCTTGTGAACGGGCTCGGAGTTGAGGTCGACGGTGAGCTTGCAGAGGCGATGTATACGGCGATACTGACTGATACGGGGCGGTTCTCCTATTCCAACACAACGGCGCGTTCGCTCCTTTACGCTTCAAAGATGGTAGAGCTGATAGATGTTCAGCTTTTGAACAGGCGCATATTTGCCGACGAGTCGATATCAAAGACGAAGCTTCTCGGCATCGCAATAGGAAAGCTCGAGCTTTTGGCCGATAACCGCATAGGCATAGCGGGCATATGCCAAAACGATATGAAGCTCGTACATGCGTCGAGCGAGGATTGCGAAGGAATAGTCGATAAAATACGTGACATAGATACGGTTGAGATAGCTATATTTATACGCCAGGCCAAAGACGGTTCGCTTAAAGTGAGCATGCGCTCGAAAAATTATGCGGACGTTTCGGCAATAGCGGCAAAATTCGGAGGCGGCGGCCATGAACGTGCCGCAGGCTGTACGTCGTATTGGTCTTATGCAAAAACGCGCGAAGTTATAGTAAATGCAGCGCTTGGGGAGCTGAAGGAATGACGGACGGATTTGTCACGGTGCTGAAGCCGCCGGGCTTGACGTCTTCGGACGTTGTGACGGACATACGGCGCATATTCGGCATGAAGCGCGTCGGCCACGGCGGGACGCTCGACCCGGGCGCGAGCGGCGTGCTTACGGTATGCCTTGGGCGCGCGACGCGGCTTTTTGATTATATAATCGACAAGAAGAAGGAGTATATTGCCGAAATTGCGCTCGGGAAGGCGACCGACACGCAGGACTCTTACGGTACGGAGACCGCGTCGAGCGATAAGACGGTAAGCGAGGAAGAACTTCGCGCGGCGCTCGGGTGTTTTACAGGCAGAATATCACAAAACGCGCCTGCCTATTCCGCGCTGAACCAAAACGGGGTAAAGCTTTATAAGCTTGCGCGGTCGGGAGCGGATATCGAGACGAAAACGCGCGAGATAACCGTATATGCATGCGAGCTTTTGACCAAAACGTCGCACAACAGATACCTTTTGCGCATCGAGTGCTCGAAGGGTACATACATACGCACGATTTGCAGCGACATCGGCAAAAGCCTCGGTACATGCGCATACATGAGTTTTTTGCTTCGCACGGCGTCCGGAGAGTTCACGCTTGAAAATGCTTTCTCGATAGCGGAGCTTCAAAAGATGAAAGAGACGGGCGCGCTTGAGGAGGCGGTCATGCCGATGGACAGCGCCATACCGCATATAACGCCGCTTTATTTGAGCGGGCTTTCGAACCGCTCAAGAACACGCCTGCTGAACGGCGCGGACATAGCGTGCGAATGGGAGGCGGCGCAGGGCGAGCCGCTGCGCATATATATAGACGGCGTGTTTGCGGGGCTTGGCAAAAGGGACGGCGACAGGCTGCAAATGACGCTTATGCTGGGGGAGAGTACTGAAAATGGGTGACGTCGTCGCTATAGGCACGTTTGATGGCGTGCATATAGGCCACAGGCGGCTTATCGGCGAAGCAAAGGAGATTGCGGCAAAGAAGGGCCTCGAAACGCGTATCGTGACGTTCAGGGAACATCCCGCTTCGCTTTTCGGAGCGGCGCCGCCGCTTATAATGAGCGCGGAGGAACGGCTTGAAGCATTGAGACGCCTTTGCCCGAATGTGACGGCGCTCGAGTTTGATGAATGTCTTGCGTCTATGAGCCCTGAGGCGTTTATGGACATGCTTGTTGAGCGATACGGCATGAGGGCGATAGTCGCGGGATTCAATTTCACCTTTGGAAAGTATGCACGCGGCAACGGCGAAGCGTTAATGAAAATGGGCGCAGAGAAGGGCTTTGAAGCGCATATACTCATGCCCGTGACGGAGGACGGCGAAGTCGTATCGAGCACGCTCATAAGGCGACGCATAGCGGCCGGCGATATCGAAGGAGCGAACGCTCTGCTCGGAGAGCCGTTTTTGATAAGCGGCGTAGTCGTAAAAAACAGGCAGATAGGCCGAACGATAGGGTTCCCGACGGCGAACATACACGACATTGAGGGCAGGATACTGCCGCCGCACGGTGTGTACGCGACGCGCGCGGAGCTCGACGGCAAGACGTATGCGGCTGTGACGAACATAGGATTTAATCCGACCGTGAGCGGCGACAGGCTGTCGGTGGAGACGCATATATTGGAACACGGCGGCGACGATTACGGAAAGAAGCTAAAGGTGGCTTTTTTCAAACGCATACGCGGCGAGATAAAATTCGCGTCGCTCGATGAGCTTACAAAGAGAATAAGAGAGGATGTCGCGCTTGCGAGAGAGGCTGCGCGGAGCTGAGCCGGACGGGAACGACGGCTTTGTATGATTCGGGAATAAGGGACAGCAGGGAGTTATTGCATACATGAACGATGTAAAAGCGGAGTTAACCGTGCGCCTTGCCGAGCGTAACGAGCTTGAACAGGTGAATGTGCTGCGCGGACAGGTGAACAGGCTTCACAGTGACGCGCGTCCCGACATGTTTAAGGCGGGATTCTGCGACGAGCTGAAGGAATATGTATACGCTTTTTTTGACGCGGAGGGCCGATACGTTGTTGTCGCTGAATGCGGCGGCAGCATATGCGGTTTTGCGATGGTTGAGCGAATTGTTAAGCCCGAGTCGCCTTACAGGCCGCGCATAGAGTTCATGCATATACAGGAATTCGGAGTTGACCCCGCTTATCGCCGAATGGGTGCGGCGACGCGGCTTATCGGGTTCATTAAGGGCATGGCGCGTGCGGCGGCGATAGACCGAATAGAGCTTGACGTGTGGGAGTTTAACAAAGGCGCGATAGAGTTCTATAACGCTGTCGGATTTGATGTGTGCCGAGAGTATATGGAGTTAAAACTGTAGCGGGCAGCATTCCCGTTATAAGCACGCGTCCCCGATAAATGCGCCGCATTATCGGGGACGTTCAAATATATGCGGCGATTTATCTCACCTTAAGCCCGCTTGCCATTTCGGCCATTGTGGTCAGCGCGCTCAGATGGACGTCGCCCTCATCGGAGGCGCAAAGCACCATGCCTTCGCTCACTATTCCGCACATCTTGCGCGGCTTGAGATTGGCGACGAGCACAACGGTTTTGCCGACGAGGTCGTCGGGTGAATACCAGTCCCTTATGCCTGAAAGGACGGTGCGCGTCGAGCTGCCGACCTCGAGCGTGAGTTTCAGCAGGTGATCTGACTTTTTGACGGGTTCGCAGGCGAGCACCTTTGCAAGGCGCAGGTCGAGCTTTGCAAAATCTTCATATTCTATATATTGCGGCGCCTCGTCAGGCTTTTCGGACTGCTGTTTCGCGGGCGCGGGTGCGGCGTCGGTCTGTGGCTTCGCGGAAGGCGCGTCAAGCTCTTCGAGCTCCTTTTTCATATCGATGCGATTGAAAAGGTTCGCCCCCTTATGTACCGAACCGCCAACGGGCAGCCGGCCGAACGTGTCGAGCTTGGCAACGTCGGTAAGCTCGCCCTCGGCGATACCGAGCTGCCTGAAAATCTCGGGCGATGTCGCAGGGAGATACGGCTGAAGGAGTGCGCCTATGATGCGCAGCGACTCGGCAAGGTTGTAAAGCACAGTGCCGAGGCGCGGCTTTGATTCGTCGCTCTTGGCGAGAATCCACGGCGCGGTTACGTCTATATACTTATTGCATGCGCCGACAAGCTTCCATATTTCCTGCAGGGCTTCGGGTATGCGCAAAGCGTTCATATGCTCGTCGATGCGCGCGGGGAGAGATTCTGCAAGCTCGATAAGGGCGTTATCCTCATCGGCCGGCGCGTCGTGCGCGGGAATGGTTCCGCCGAAATATTTTTCAATCATGCTTACGGTACGCGAAAGCAGATTGCCGAGGTCGTTTACAAGGTCGCTGTTTATGCGGGTAATGAGCGCCTCGTTCGAGAAAACTCCGTCCGAGCCGAACGGAACCTCCCTGAGCAGGAAGTAGCGAATGGCGTCGACGCCGTAGCGCTCGATGAGCTTGACGGGGTCAACGACGTTGCCCTTTGATTTTGACATCTTGCCGCCGTCGAGCACGAGCCATCCGTGGCCGAAAACCTTTTCGGGCAGCGGCAGATCGAGCGCCATGAGCATTATGGGCCAAATTATCGTATGGAATCTGACTATCTCCTTGCCGACGAGCTGTACGCTGGCAGGCCAGTATTTTTTGAAAAGGCTGTCGTCGTCGGACAGATAGCCGAGCTTGGAGATATAGTTGGACAGCGCATCAAGCCATACATAGACGACGTGCCTGTCGTCAAACTCAACGGGAATGCCCCACTTGCATGTCGTGCGCGATACGCAGAGATCCTCAAGCCCCGGGAGCAGGAAATTGTTGAGCATTTCGTTTGCCCTCGATGCGGGCTGTATGAAGTCGGGATGAGTTTTTATGTGCTCTATGAGGCGCGGCGCGTATTTGCTGAGACGGAAGAAGTAGCTTTCCTCCTCGACGAGCTCGGTGGGCGTGCCGCAGTCGGGACAGCAGCCGTCCTTGAGCTGCCGCTCGAGCCAGAACGATTCGCACGGCGTGCAGTAATGCCCTTTGTAGCTTGCCTTGTAGATGTCGCCCTGCTCGTACAGGCGCTTGAATATCTTCTGAACGCACTTGACATGATAGTCGTCCGTTGTGCGCACAAAACCGTCGTTCGATATGTTGAGCATTTTCCAAAGGTCTTGGAATGTGCCGACGATATAGTCAACATACTGCTTCGGCGTAAGCCCCTTATCCTTTGCCTTGCGCTCTATCTTCTGGCCGTGCTCGTCGGAGCCCGTAAGGAAATAAACGTCATACCCCATGAGCCGCTTGTAGCGCGCCACCGCGTCTGCGGCGACGGTAGTGTAAGCGTGGCCGATGTGCAGCTTGTCGCTCGGATAATACAACGGCGTTGTGATGTAGAATTTCTGCTTGTTGTTTTCCATATTTTACCGCCTTTCGCGTATCTATTGCATATTTCCCGGGAAACATACGGCAGCGAATAAAAAAAGCCGCCCCATATAGGGGCGACGTAAAATCGCTGTACCACCCTACTTCGCATCCGGCAAAAGCCGTCCGCCTCATAAGTCCATGCTGTAACGTGCATGACACGCGCCGCACTTATGAAATCACTCGCACGACGCCGCTCCGAAACCATATTCGGCGGCCTTCCGCTGCCGTCTTGCACCTGACGACGGCTCTCTTTGAGCATATTGCCGCTTACTCATTTCTTCACCGCGAGAAATATTGCCATACTTATTATATGGCCTATTATGCGCGCATGTCAAGCATCGTATTCACGGCATCGGGACAATATATATAATATGTGCAAATTCCTTTAACGGCGTCGGGAGCGTTGCGGACGGAGAAAAAGTGAACAATTTAGAAACAATTAGCCGCACACTGTATTTTGGAGAATTGTTGTGATATTATTATAAACGTAAAATATCGACCAAACACGGAGGTAAAATTATCGCATGAATGGTATTAAGAAACTCCTAAGCATATTTATCTGTTTGATAATTTGCGCAAGCCTGATCGCGTGCAACAGGGAAAACGGACCTGTGTCGATAGTGAATCCCACGCCTACACAAGGCGGCAATCAGGGCGGCGTCACGGGCAATGTAGCCGCGGCGGGCGAAGCAAGCGGCATGATAGTCACAACAAACATGTATTCTGTCGGCGTCAGGACGGACGGCTCGCTTTTGACGCACGGCAATAACTCAGTCGGACAGCTTGACACGAAGCTTTGGCGCAGCGTAATATTTGCCGCGGGCAACGACACGACGCTTGCCGGCCTTACTGCTGACGGCAAGGTTCTTCTTGCGGGCGAAAAGGCGTCAACCTGGACGAATGCGGCGGAATGGACCGATATAGTGGGCATAGCGGTGGGCAGTGAGCACATCGTCGGCCTCAAGCAGGACGGCACGGTCGTAGCCGATGGCGATAACGGAAAGGGCCAGTGCGACGTATCGTCGTGGAGCGGCATAACTCAGGTGGCCGCCGCCGGTGAGCATACGCTCGGACTTACTGCAAATTCGACGGTAGTCGCCGCAGGCGACAACTCCTACGGCCAGCTCAATATAGCCGACTGGAGCGGCGTCAGCAGCATAGCAACGGCGAAATATCATACTGTCGGCCTCAAGCAGGACGGCACGGCGGTATCGACATCGGTCGAGGGCGCGGGCGACGGCGATAAATCGCAGGACGAGGTGTCGGGCTTTGCGGGCATAACGGCGATTTTCGCAGGCAACGGCATGACTGTCGGCCTCAAGCAGGACGGCAAGCTCATCTGCGCACCTTCGAGCGCCGAGCTTGAAGCGCTTGAAAACGTCGCATATGCCGCAATCGGCGACAACCACTGCGTAGTAATGTACAACGACGGCACGGCGAAGGGATTCGGCAACAACGATAACCTGCAGACTTCGGTCGAGGGTTGGACGCTCAGGCCCGTATATTCGCTCGGCAATTATGTCGGATTTATGCCCAAGAGCAGTGCAAAGAACGTGATAGCGATAATGACTTCGCTTACGGGCGGCAAGACGATAACGCTTAAATCGCAGGACGGCGCAGAGCTTATCGACGTATCGACCGTCGGAACGGGTACCGAGATATTCGCCGATGGCACATCGATTGGCAAAATAGTGATAATGGGTGATGTCAACGGCGACGGATCCGTAAACGAGTATGACGCGGAGCTGCTTGAGCAGTACGCGGAGGGCAAGGCGGAGCTTTCGGGCGAGATGCTTGCGGCTTCCATGGTAGGCGACGATAATACGGCTCCCGCTCTTGCGGTGCGTCTGTACATGGTGGGCGAAGGCCACCTTGCGCAGTTCCCCGATTCGAGCTGCAACCCGTATGCTGACGCATATGCAAACGCATACGCGAAGAACAGCGACGTTGTGGGCTGGATCAGGATAAGCGATACGGTTATCGACTACCCGATAATGTACGGTGAAAACTGGTTCTACAACGACCATGATATCGATAAAAAATCGACGGGCAATCCCGGACAGGGCAGCATCTACGCCTACTATGATGTGTTCACGAGGAATAACGCAATCACGGGCCACAACTCCCGTAAGTCAGGCAAGATGTTCCATGACCTGCACAAGGTACAGGACAATAAAGAAAACCTTACGACATACAGAAACCGTGTGTTCGGAATAATGCTTTACGGCAAATACTCTGAGTGGGAGATATTCTCTATCTATGAGACGAAGGATAATGAGCCGACGGATACGCTCCTTTACAACACGGCGCATATGGCGGAGGCCTCCGTACAGGAGATTCAGGCATGGATTGATAAGCAGATAAGCCGCTCCGAAATTGAGCTCGGCGTGAGAGCCACGCCCGATGACACGTTCATCACGCTTGTGACGTGCGGCGACAACTTTGACTACTCCGACGCGCAGTCAAGGCTGTACATATTCCTCAAGCGGGTCGGCTGATAGCAACAGCATTGAAGCCTTATCGGCGCAGGGCAACCTGCGCCGACTTTTTTTGAGTGGGCGAAAAAGCGTTTATTATGCATGCGGGCATATACCTCGTTTTGGGAATAGCTGCAATGCTGATCCCATGCTTATAAATAAAAAATCGTAACGCCCTCGGTTAGGGACTAAGGCGGCATCTTTGATTCGCCTGAGACAAAATAATATGGCAGCAATCCTCCGTATGACAATTCGTGCGGAGGATTTGCGGTTTTACGCGCGGTGAACTTCATCTTTTTTGTGACGTTTCAGGCTGCGCGGCTGTGAGCGTATGCTGAAAGCACGCTATCGTATTCTATTTTTTCAAAATGAGAAATCTGCAAATATTTTGTCGAATTATTAAAAACAATGAGATGTAGCGAGATATTATTGTGTAAGTACGAATAAATCAAAATATATTCGAATATTAGTGTATTTTGAGGTTGTAAATAGCGATGTGTTTTGGTAGAATAACACCTGTCGCCGATGAGACAGCGACACGCACCTTGAAAACTGTATAGTGCAAAAGACGCAAGTAAACATAGACAGCGAGTCGGGAGAAAGACCCGACAAAAGAGAGAGAGCGCTTCCGAAAGGAAGCAAACAGAGATTGAACACAAGAGTTTGATCCTGGCTCAGGACGAACGCTGGCGGCGTGCCTAACACATGC
>SFDB01000016.1 GCA_004558825.1 Clostridiales bacterium | reverse complement strand
AAAGAGCTGCGTGTAGTTCGCGGTATCAGTGCCGGTTCCTACATATACGCCGTAATGCTCTTCCGTCCAATCGGGATCCTGCGGACCTGCATACCAGCTAAGCGTTGCGCTCGATGCGTTTTCAGGAATCGTGAACTCAGGCGAAATTGCCCAGTTGTTGGGATTTACTGCGCCAAAATAGTTGACGAACGAGTGCGAATAGATGCAGCCTGCGCCTTCATAAGCTTCGGGAGCGTCGTAGAGCTCGTTCCAAGCCCAATTGTAGCCGTCGCCGTCTTTATCGACGAACGTCCACTCGTCTACTTCGCTCTGCGACTCGAAGTACCAGCCGACAAGTACGTTTTCATCGCCGCCGGGTGTCGGTGTCGGATCGGGAGTGTCGCCGCCATCGCTTATGACAACGTCTACCCAGTCGTTCTGTCCCTGGAGCTTTACCTTGAATTCGTAGGTCTTGCCCGCTTCAAATGTATAGTTGTCATATCTGCCGGGGCACTCGCTGTTGTTGCTGCTTGCAATCCATATTCTGTCGCCGGGTGTCGGGTTCGTAATAGCCCAGTCATATGTGCCGGCGGGAACGAGTACCGATCCTGTGTTGTTGATTATGATATTGGTCGTTGTGAGAGAACCGTCGGCATTCTCAGGAATCTTATACTCGAAGTTGTCATAGAGACCTGCCGGTGCATTACCGGAGTTCGTAAGACCACCTTCAACGGGGATTATTGTGCCGTAAGCCGTTGCATCCGCATCGATGAGCATCTGATAACCGCTGCCGTCGCCCCAAACGTCTCCGGCGGTGAGCTTAACAAGAGCATAGCCTTCGGGGACTTCGGGATCGGGTACCGGTGTGGGTGTGGGTGAAGGTGAAGGATCGGGTGTACCGTTATTGATGAGCTTCCAATCACTTGTAACGGTCTGGTGCGAATCCGGGTTCGACGGGAAAGCATCGGTTGCCGACATAACGATAGGATAAGCATCGCCGTAAGGATCACATACGCCATGCGTATCGGTCATTACTTTGAAAGCCTGAGCGACCGTGTCGCCCTGTCTCATGCGCTCCCAGAACGTCTTCTCGTACTTATAATCGCCTGCAAATGTTACAGACTGAGAATAGCCGTAAACAAAGCCCGCGCCTGCTTGCAGAAGAGCCGTACCGGTAACGCCGTTGCCGGACTTCTTCATGCCTTCGCAGATAGCCATCCATACGCCGCAGTCGCCGAGATCGCCGTTTACATGATTCTGGATGTAGCGTCCGTCAATACCGTAGTCGCCGCCGCCAAGGCTGCACGCCCACTGATTCGTAAGGTCTTCGCTCGTGATGCCTGTGCCCGTTGTGAGGCAGAGGTAAGATGAGCCGTAGCCTGCCGTTCCGTGGCTGTCATAGATTACAACGCTCTTGCCGAGATAGTTGTTTACGATAGCCGTTGCCGTTGCTCCGGACGACTGGAGAAGCGTCACGTTGCCGCCCGTATAGCCGGCAAGCGAGTTGGCTTCGTTCTTGTACTGGTTGGTGAAGCTGCCGTCAATGCCGTAGTACGGCCCAATGAGAAGAATATCTTCATCGGAGGGCGTTGTACGAATGGCTTCGACAACCGCCTCGTTCGGTGTGGCATATCCCTTGTCGGATTGTACCCTCACGCGATAGTCATAGATGCAGGCAAGTCCGGATACGGTAAATGTGAAACCGATACCCTCTCTGTATTCGTTGATACTGCCTTCATCAATGAGTTCGCACTCGAATGCCGCATCGTAAATCGCCTTGACAACGGTCTCGGCATCAGCCTTAGAGTTGACAAGGTCTTCCTGAACGACATCGAGCTCGGCCCACGCCTTATCGAGCTGAGTGAAAAGCGTTTGCTCTTCAATGGCGTCGCCGATCGTCTCTGCCAGCGCCGGCGCAAATGACACGCTGAGTACAAGCATCAGCGAAAGCACTGCGCAGAGAAGCTTTGAAAGCTTTTTCATGTGTGTATCCTCCCTAAAATTTTTCGGATATAGGTATAGTAATACTTATACCGATTATGCTAATCATACCATAAAGTCAAAGCTTTGGCTACAGTTTTGACATAAAAAACGTTCTGAAACTTCATTAAACACATTCCTGAAGAATACTGAAAATTATAAAACCTTCCCTTCTTTTTTGCATTTCAGTTTATTATCCGTGAAATAACCTAACGCTCGCTTTTTGTTCTGATCATCTCGACCGCCGCTTTCCATCCGTCGTACAAGGCTTCGCGGCGCATCTGCGAGCAGCTCGGCAAAAACACATTCTCCGCTCTCCTCATGCACTGTATCTCGTTTATTGAAGCATATACGCCGCTCGCAAGTCCCGAAAGAAGGGCCGCTCCCAGCGCAGTCGCCTCCACGCTTTCGGGCCTGCGTATGCCGCAGCCAAGCATGTCCGCCTGAAACTGCATTAAAAAGTCGCTTTTCGAAGCGCCGCCATCGACGTTGAGCGAGCGTACGTTATATCCGCTGTCGTCACGCATGGCGTTCGCTATGTCGCAAACCTGATATGCGATACTCTCAAGCACCGCACGGCACAGCTGAGCCCTGTTCAAGCCGCGCGTTATGCCGACAAGCGCTCCGCGCGCATACATGTCCCAATACGGCGCCCCCAACCCGGTAAATGCAGGAACAAAGTATGCGCCGGCAGTGTCTCCAGCCGTTTCGGCAAGCATATCGCACTCTTCGGGCGACTTTATCAGGCGGAGTTCGTCTCTAAGCCATTTAATTGCCGAACCTGCGTTAAACACGCTTCCCTCGAGCGCATATGTCACTTTATCGTCCAGCCCCCATGCGATCGTTGCGAGAAGACCATTGCTTGATCTGACAGAGCGCTCGCCCGTATTTAACATAAGGAAGCAGCCTGTGCCGTAGGTATTTTTCATCGAGCCCTTTTCAAAGCATCGCTGTCCGAACATAGCCGCCTGCTGATCTCCGGCGACGCCCGTTATCGGCACTCCCGCGAGGCCCTCAAGTCCGTCGATTCCGCCCCTGACGCACCCGAACTCGCCGCTCGAAGGGAGCGTCCGCGGCAGCATTGACTGCGGAATATCGAGAGCCGAGCATAGCGTATCGTCCCATGCAAGTCTGTCGATATCGAAGAGCATGGTACGCGACGCGTTCGAATAATCGGTCAGATGCGCGCCGCCCGTAAGGTTGTATATGAGCCATGTGTCTACCGTTCCGAACATCAGCTCGCCGTTATGCGCACGACGTCGGGCATCGGGAACGTTGTCAAATATCCATTTAAGCTTTGTCGCGCTGAAATACGCATCGACGATAAGCCCCGTTTTCTGCTTAATGAGGTCTCCAAATCCCCGTGCCTTTATATCCTCGCATATTCCTGCCGTGCGGCGGCATTGCCATACGATGGCGTTATACACGGGTTTCCCTGACGCTCTCTCCCATACAATCGTCGTTTCGCGCTGATTCGTGATGCCGATTGAAAGTATCTCCTCCTGCCCGACTTCTGACGAAGCGAATGCGTCGCGAATCGCAGCGAGCTGCGACGAGAGTATGTCGAAAGGGTCATGCTCAACAAAACCCGGCTGCGGCAGTATTTGCTTAAATTCGCGCTGTCCCTTGCCCATTACGCGCCCGTCCCTGTCAAAGATTATCGCGCGCGAGCTTGTCGTACCCTGGTCAATCGATAAAATGTATCTGCGCATCATCGGCCTCCGAAAGAAACTTTTCATATATTATAATGCACGCCGCGGCGCTGTACAAGCGATTTATTCACAGTTCGTTAATTGAAAAGTTACGGAGATTTGTTATAATATACTTGAGTTGATATACAAACACTTAAACGGAGGGATAAGCCTTGTATAAAATAAAAGAATTCTTTAAGCTGTTCTCACGCGACATGAAACGGTTTTTCAGGCGCAGCCAAAAGAGAATTGCAGCAATGCCGCAGGGAAAGAGAACCGCCGTAACCGTCGGCATTATAGCCGTACCTGTAGTAATCGTCGGAGCAATAGTCGCCGCCGTTTTGCTCGGCAATGGCGGATCAGGAGGATTTGCCGACATATTCTCGAACAGCTCAAACGTATCGACCGCAGTAGACCTCGGGACCATACAGACCGACACTCCTCTTATATCCGGCCTTCGCTACGACCCGTTCGTCGAATCCATGCTTTGGCTCGACGGCGATAACGCGGCAGAGCACGGAGAAGGCGCATTGGACTGCATAGGCACGCTAAGCATACCGAGCCTCGGCGTAAATCTGCCCATTGCCGACAACGCGGGCAGCCACGAGCTCACATATGCCGTCGGCAGGTATTCAAAATCCGCTAAGATCGACTCAGGCGGAGTGACAGCGCTCGTCTGCCTCAAGGGGCCGACTCCCGGTAAGCTTTTTCATGACATAGCTACGCTCGAATCAGGCGCTTCCGTCATAGTCAAAAGCTCAAAAACGGTTTACACATATGCCGTAGAGTCATCTTACACAGTCGCGGCAGACGACATAAAGAGCGAAATATCGGCGACAAAAAAGTCAACGCCTCTCGTACTCGTAACATACGAAAGCGAAGGGCTCGCCCGCTTTGTCAAATGCAGGCTCGTTGAGAAGCAGGAAAGGCAGGACGACCGCCTCGGCGGCGCTCAGTCTGTGGACAGCCGTCCAAATTCAACTAACAGCGGCTCTTCAAACAAGCCTTCGAACACAAGCGGCGGCAGCCTTTACGATAAACCTGTTCCGACCGTAACGCCCTATGTCGCTCCGACTAATTCAGCAGGTCACGGCGGGCATGGTACGCCCGGCGGCAGAGTAGACTTGGGAGCACCGACGCCTACGCCGAGGCCGACCACACCTAAACCGACGCTGAATCCTTCGCCTTCTTCGTCCGCGTCGCCATCACCGACGCCCACGCCTTCGGCAACGCCGTCACCGTCGCCAACACCCTCGGCTACACCGTCTCCCTCGCCGACGCCCACGCCTTCGAGCGATCCGTCGCCAACGCAGGAGCCTGCCCCCTCGCCCACCGAATCGATCGATCCGACGGACGATCCGTCGCCCGACCCGACGAACGAACCGTAAGGTATAAAGGCGATTAACATGGTATAATAATTGTAAAAACTAAGAACGGAGAATCAAAATGGTAGACATTCCGACACCGCATAACTCTGCCGTCAAGGGCGATTTCGCAAAGACGGTGCTCATGCCCGGCGATCCGCTGCGCGCAAAGCTTATCGCCGAAACGTATCTCGACGGTGCAAGGCTTGTAAACAACGTGCGCGGCATACAGGGCTACACGGGCTTTTACAAGGGCAAGCGAGTTTCCGTCATGGGAAGCGGTATGGGTATGCCCTCGATAGGCATATACTCGCATGAGCTTTTCACATTGTACGACGTCGACAACATAATCCGCGTTGGCTCCGCAGGCGCAATACATAAGGATCTGCCCCTGCGCTCGATAGTGCTCGGCCAAGGCGCCTGTACCAACTCGAATTTTGCTTCCCAGTTCCGCCTGCCCGGCCAATTCGCGCCGATAGCAAGCTACAAGCTTCTAAGAGCGGCCGCCGACGAAGCCGAAAGGATGGGACTCAATTATATGATAGGCAACCTGTTCTCGTCCGACACGTTCTACGACGACGCCGAGAGCCTCGCCGACTGGGACAAGATGGGCGTGCTCGCCGTCGAAATGGAGTCGGCCGCGCTCTACATGAACGCCGCGCGCTTTGGCAAAAACGCACTCTGTATCTGCACAATATCCGACAGGCCGCTGCTTAATGAAGGCTGCACAGCGCAGGAGCGTCAGGAAACATTCACGCAGATGATGGAGCTTGCGCTCGAAATAGCGCCTGCATAAAGCGCACAGCGCATTGTTCATAGCTAAAAAGCGGCAGGTAATGGGCGGGCATCATAAAACAGTTAACAGGCGCATCAGTATAGTTTGTTGCGCCTGTTCTTGTGTAATTTGCTTTCCTGTGACAGTATTTAGATAAACAGTTTGATAAATTGCAGTTTGGAGAAATCTTATATGATAGTTCAATTTGGAAAATGTTCTGATATAGACGGATGGATGAGTCTTGTCGAAGAAATAAGTTGGAATTTTCCCGGCTTGGAAACAAGAGAAAAAATAGACGGGCATCGTCAGACGGTCTTGCATTTTATCAGCAAAGAACAGGCACTGTGCGCAAAAAATGATAATAAAGAAATCATTGGCGTGCTTTTGTTTTCACGAAGTCACAACATGATTTGTTGTTTAGGTGTTTCCCCCGCACACCGAAGACACGGCGTTGCTTCATGTCTGCTGAGCAAGGCATTGGAACAGTTGGACAGAGCAAAAGATATATCTGTATCAACATTCCGAGAAGAAGATGAAAAAGGAATTGCGCCAAGAGCACTGTACAAGAAATTCGGATTTGTCGAAGATGAACTGATTGAAGAATTTGGGTATCCAAATCAAAGATTTGTTTTACATCCATAAATTAAACATTTGTCACACGGGCACAATGGCGCACTTCTAATGAAGCAGCCCCTGTATGTGTGCTCTGAGAGGCGGAACTCCACACCAAGCCTTTTTGTCTTCATCACAAAACGTCTTTCGACCCTATGCAAGCTTCCCGAAATGATATGGAGAGCCGTCCCGAAGAACGACTCTCCAACATCTTTTGAACAAACGGATTATTTGATGCCGTAGCGCTTCTTGAAACGATCTACGCGTCCGCCGCTGTCTACCAGCTTCTGACGACCGGTATAGAACGGATGGCATTTCGAGCAGATTTCTACCGTGAGATCGCCCTTAACGGAACCCGACTTAAAAGTCTCACCGCAAGCGCAGCGAACGATAGATTCACCGTATGCCGGATGGATATCCTTCTTCATAGTTTTCACCCCTCATAAATTTGCTTGGCGCAGAGCGATTAGCCGCCCTCCTGCTGCATGGATACGGCGGGTAGCCGTATCGCGGGTGAACGATATCACCCGAACATGCACTATTATATAGCAGCGTTTTTGTCAATGCAAGCATTTTATCATATATCTTGCGGTTTTTTCTTGAATGCTCATCAAGGCGTACTGTTATCGGGCGCAGTTGTCATCATATGCGAATTATGGCAGAATCATGCGCAAAATCCATCACGATATTGAATGGGGTAAACATATGGAAAATGCCGTATCACGGCTCATCCATGTCCGGTATAAAAACGCGCGAACGTTGTCTGCGTTTCATGGCACGGGCGGGTTCGCGCTGTATCTCACGGGCAATCTGTCATACTCTCTCGTATACATATGGGACGTCGAAAAAGCAGGCGCACGTGTAAAGCACATCACATGCGGCATACTTCGCGGCGTCGTATACTGTGAGGAACGTTTTGCCAATCAGCTTGAAGAGTTTTACGGTGTAGTTGCCGGGTATGTCTACCGCGTCGAGAATACCCCCAACTTCGCCCCCGTTTCAGGCAGGGAGGACATGTTTTACTCATCGCGCTCGGCGTCTGTCAAGGACGTCCTGCGCGTGGATGACGTATACGAGGCGTTGCTCGATTACGAGCGCCAAGGCTCATTCAAGCTGCTCCGTTTCAGCGATGCATCTGCCGAAAAACGCGAAAAGCTCATCGATTCCGATGCTTCATACATACTCGACAACGGTATGCTTACCGCGAACACCGAACAGGCGGCTTTTATGCGCCGATATTTCACGGACGCTTGGGAGCGCGCGCTTGCGTGAAGCTCCGACGCTCAGTAAGTCCTATGACAGAAGATGGTGAAAAAACGAAAAAGCGGCCGTCGGCCGCTTTTCGATATTCCTGACCCGTTAATTATTCGTTATCGCAGCCGCAACCGCAGCCGTGATGCTCGTGTCCGTGGCCGCAACCGCAGCCGCAATCATCGTCGTCGCAGTCGCAGCCTGCGGCAAAGCGCGCTTCGGCTATCTCCACGAGCGCGTCCATCTTGTCGTCATCTGCGGGAACAAATTCTTCGGTGTCGCCGTTCACGACGACCTTCATGATATAGACCTCCTGCTCACAGCCGTCATCGCAGTCGGCGTTTTCCGATAAATCAATAAGCAGAGCGTATTCTTCGTCCTGATAATCAAAATAATCTATAACGTCAAGCTCGAACTCGTTGCCCTCCTCGTCGGTAAACGTAACAAAATCTCTTTCGTTCTCTTCCATGGCTTTTTGCCTCCTTAGCTTAATTTCAGGCATATCAATGCCCTCTTTGATTGCATTGTATCGTATTGCGCGCATCGTGGCAATAGCGATATTCGTCATTCATTGTAAAAAAAGCGGTGAAAAAGGCGCGCCGTATACGGCAAACGCCTTTTGGCGGAATGCTTGCACTTTGCGCCGCTTCCCCATCATTTGTCGAACAGAACATATTCGCGCGGGTTCAGCGTCTTACCGTCCTTTATATATTCAAAATGGAGATGGCTTCTGTCGGCGCACTCCGAAACGGCTGTTTTGCCCACATATCCTATAACGTCGCCCTTATTGACCTTGTCGCCTTTTTTGACGGGAGGCTCTTCCTTCAGGCTCGCATACAGCGTCGATACGCCGTTTGAGTGCGATATCACAACCGTGACGCCGATTCGGTCATCCTTATACACATCCTCGACCGTGCCGCTCATAACGGCATGAACTTCTGTTCCGAGCGGCGATTCAATATCAACGCCGCTGTGCGTAGTCCAGTGTTCCAACGTACGCGAATATATGAGTTCGTCGACTGCAAACTCCCATATTATGCTGCCGGACACGGGCGCGGAAACCTTCTCGGCCGACACGCGCGGCGTTGCAGGCGCATCCGATGATGCGGGGGTAAAATCGGGCGTGAGCGTCGCAGACGGTTGAAGCGTTGGCGCCGGCGTCTGTTTCCCGAATATACCATCGATTCTTTCGTCGCCGCTCAGTGAAGCAGGTTCCAGCGGCGGAGTCGGGCCTGCTTTTGACCCGCCGCTCTCTGCGGGTGAAGCGAATATGAGCGCCGCAGCCGCGCCCACGGCGGCCAAGCAAACAAACAGCACTACATATACCCCTTTCGAGCGCAGAAACGCCATCATCTTGCCGCCGAACCCATGTCGACCCATATTATCATTATTTTTTGAGCACTTCATCTTTTATCACCTCACGGCGTATTATTGCCAAATTGAGGCCGTCGCATACGGCGTTTTTAGGGCTTTACTTCATACGTAGGCCCGTAATCGTGCAATGCCCCACAAAACGCTCTATCTGTATAAATATTTGGCTTCCTTATGCTTTCCGCACGTCTTGACATCGCACCGTCCGCAAAATAAAATACCATTAAGAAAGGAGCTTATATATTTATGAACAACATTCTAAAGAGACTTAAATGGGACAGCATAGTCACGGCTGTTCTCGGCATCATTGTTGGAATTGTCTTTATCATCACACCCAAAACCTCTGCGGATATACTGTGCACAGTATGCGGCATAATGCTCATCGCGGCAGGCATAATCGCGGCTATAGTTTTTTTCTGCTATGGCCGTATGCTCGGCGGATACTCGCTCGCTTTAGGAGTCGCAATGCTGATATCCGGTATTTTCTGCCTTATTTATCCTTCGGCCGTACAGGGGATTCTGACGTTTATAGTCGGAATATTCATTGTCATCGACGCAGGCACGTCGTTTGCCGACAGCATAATATGCGCCCGTGCGCGTATAACGGGTTGGCCGGTGATGCTGCTCACCTCGCTGCTCATGGTGGTGCTTGGCTGCATAGTAATGTTCGGCACGTTTGACATGATTATTGTGTTTGCGGGATGGGCGCTCATAATCAACGGCGCATGCGATATCATTATGACTTTGATTTTCAGTCACCGCATAAATGAGGCCAAAAAGGCTCTCTACGGCACTCAGAACGACAAGAATTAACACAATAAACCGAAAAAGGCTTGAGCAGTTCGAAACACTTCTGCCCAAGCCTTTTTTATCTACTGCTTCGATTCGCCGGCCGACACGCCCGTTCCGTGCCTGTCAAAGCCGTGAATCCAGTCAGCGAACAGATAATAGAAAAGATATATTATCGAGCTGATGCCCCATGTTATCGGATACGCCCAGTAAATATACTGTATCTCGTGTACATAATGCATCATTATTGTTATATACGTTATCCGCAGCACACACCATATCGCAAGCATTACCGACATGGGCACAAACACCTTGCCCGCGCCGCGGCACACTGCGGCAACGGCATGAGAAAACGCAAGCAGACAGAAAAACAGCGACTCAATGCGCGCCTGCTTCGTTCCAAGCTCTATTACAGCAGGATCATCGGAAAACAGGCCGATAAGGAACGGCGCCGCAAGCCATATCACAAGCCCTATGGCCTCCGCAAGCACGACTGCTGATATTATGCCAAAGCGTGAGCCCTTCTTTGCGCGGTCGTAAAGCCCCGCGCCAAGATTCTGCCCCGTGAATGTAGTCAAAGCCATAGTAAAGCTCGTTATAGGAAGGAACGCAAAGCCTTCTATCTTTGCGTATGTGCCGTAAGCAGCCGTCGCAATCTTCGTAAAAGAGTTGATGTTCGTCTGCACGATGACATTTGCAAAACCTATGACCGAGTTCTGCACGCCTGCGGGCAGACCGTATCGCACTATTTCGCCGAGGCTTTCCTTATCTATGCGCAGCTTGCTCAACTGAAGCTGGTAAAGCGTGCCCTTCTTTGATAAATGGATTATACAGAGCACAACGCTAAGCGCTTGGGACAGCGTTGTCGCAAACGCGGCCGCCCAAACTCCCCAACGGAACACCGCAATAAACAGCAGATCCAGCAATACATTTGTCACTGACGAGATTATGAGGTAATAAAGCGGCCGACGGCTGTCGCCCAGGGCATTCATTACGCCCTTGCAGTTGTTGTACAGCACTATCGCTATGGCGCCTGCAAAATAATAGCGAAAATATGCCGTTGCGTCAGGCATCACATCCGGATCGGTTCCCATCCATCTCAGAAACGTCGGCGTCAGCACAACTCCAACTATCGTAAGAATAACGCCGCATATTATACCAAGGCATATATTCGTGTGTACTGCGCGAGACACGCGTTCATAATCCCTTGCGCCGTAATACTTTGATATGACTATTCCCGCGCCCATTGACGTGCCGACAAAAAAGCTTATCATAAGGAATATCAGCGTGCCCGACGAGCTTACCGCCGCGAGCGCCTCGGTTCCGTGGACGCGCCCTACGACGAGCGAGTCGATAGTATTGTAAAACTGCTGAAACAGCTGGCTCAGGAATACGGGCAACGCAAAAGAAGCTATAAGCTTCCACGGCGTGCCGACGGTCATGTCCTTTGCCGTACCTTGATTATTCATAATGCCTCCGCCCCGACCCCAAAGCTCGGAATCGGGTTTTCGTAAATCTTGAGTGTATTATATCACTGTTTGTTCTCGTTTTCATACCCTTTTGTGTGCCGCCGCAGCCGAGATGCCTTGCTCGTCTGCCAAGAAGCGCGGTATTTATGCGCCGTTCGGCATCCCCGTAGGCGTCGCCTCGTCATCCGCAGAGATTATAATATATTTTTGTCTTTCCATATAAACGGCAAAAGCCGGCGCGCGCCGCAAGGCACTCCGTAAGGAAGTTGCTTTTAGGCAGACAATAACTGGCTAAAAAAAATGAAATAGGCGTGACCACCACGGTCACGCCTATTTTGTCTGCCAGTTACGGATTTTGTGGGACAAAATCCGATGCTCGCTATGACTGTGGACAAAAAAACTTGAAACACTCTTCATTTTAGGATACAATATCCCTATAGCGCAATTTCACATTGTTATACACCTATGATGGAAAGAAATTGCGTGGCAGCAAACGAGGCTGTGCTTTTTTCGGCGCGTGTGGCTTCGGTTGCACGTACTTTTTTGCTTTACAGGAGAGAATCAAATGGAGATTGCAGTATCAGAGCCCTTGATCACCGTGGTTATTCCGGTTTTTAATTCCGAACAATATATCGAAAAAGCTGTCAACTCTGTGTTATTGCAGCCAAACGCGGATTCCATTGAGCTGATTCTTGTTGATGACGGATCGACTGACAACAGTGCGAACATTTGCGACAAGCTTTCAGAAGCCAATTTTGGCGTAAAAGTATTCCACAAGGAAAACGGTGGCGTTAGCTCTGCCCGCAATATGGGCATAGAGAATGCAAAGGGAAAGTATATAGCGTTCCTCGATAGTGACGACTGGTGGGAACGAGCTTTTTTATCTGACGATTTAGCGGCGGAGCTTTTACGTCCACAAAGTTCGGATCTCTATTGTTTTTCCTTTCAAAAGGTAAGCCCTAACAAAAAGTGGATAAAGACGCTGCACGTCTCCAACGATACCTATGTCTATAACAGGCCTGCTTTATCGCATATTATTGGGCAGCATCACTGCGCTTTCTTGTACCGCAGAGACTATTTAAATGCATATGGTTTTCGCTATCTTCCCACAAAAGTTTGGGAAGATGTCCCTTTTTGTCAGCTTTGCTGCACATTTGCAAAAACCATTACTTGCATGGATCGGATAATCTTCTCCTACTATATGAACAATAAATCCTGCATGCATACCAAGAGCAGTGTGGACAAGTTCAAGGAGCATTTCAAAGCTGAAAACCTTGCAAAACCGATCTATGAGACAAACGGAGTATCATACAACATTGATCGAACAATTATCTCACTAATCGGCGAATGTTTAAAGGATATATCCATAGAAAACTCGTTTGGCTTTGTTAAGGAACTAATAGCTGGTCCAGAGTTCTTCTTGCTGAACCATAGTGACATTCAGCCTTGGCAGACTCTGCAAAAAGACATCCGGCTATGGCGGAAAAAACCAATCCTTGCATATATTAAATGTAGAATCAACGGCATACCCAAATACGTTAAGCGTTTTTTATACACTTTACGAATTACACGTCCTCTCGCCGATTATATTCAATACCGATTAATTAAAAGATGGGGCTAATTTCCGCATACAAATCACCACGTTTTTCTGACCTAATCTGTGCTATAGGTGGGGAACCACCATATATTATGAATTAACTAGAAAACCGGAAGGGGGCACTTCCTTACGAAATGCCCCCTTCGGCCGGGTTGTTTGCATTATCAGCTTAGCTCGAACATTCCCATATAAAGCTGATAGTATTTTCCGCGATGCCTTAGCAGCTCGTCATGGTCGCCGCGCTCTATTATTTCTCCGTTCTCAAGCACCATTATGGCGTTCGCGTTACGCACTGTCGAAAGTCTGTGAGCTATCACAAATACCGTTCTCCCCGCCATGAGGCCGTCCATGCCTTTCTCAATCAGCGCCTCGGTGCGCGTATCTATCGAGCTCGTCGCCTCGTCGAGTATAAGCACCGGCGGGTCCGCCACGGCCGCCCGCGCTATCGCCAGAAGCTGACGCTGGCCTTGGCTCAGGTTCGCGCCGTCAGATGTGAGGAGCGTATTATAGCCCTGCGGCAGGTGCGTAATAAAGAAGTCTGCGTTCGCAAGCTTCGCCGCCGCTATGACCTCCTCATCCGTCGCGTCAAGCCGCCCGTAGCGTATGTTTTCCATTACAGTACCGGTAAAAAGGTGCGTGTCCTGGAGCACCATCGCAAGCGAACGGCGCAGATCCGCCTTTTTTATCTGCTTCACGGGTATTCCGTCATACGTTATTTCGCCCTCCTGGACATCGTAGAAACGGTTCAGCAGGTTCGTTACAGTCGTCTTGCCCGCGCCTGTAGAGCCTACAAACGCTATCTTCTGGCCCGGACGGGCATATAGAGAAACATTCTTAAGCACCTTTTTTTCGCCATCATAGCTGAACGTGACATTCTCAAGGCGTACATCGCCTTTCAGCTCTTTAAGGCGCACATTACCGCCCTCTTGCATATTCCATGCCCAAAGGCCCGTGCGCTCTGCCGTCTCAACGAGCTCGCCGTTATCGCCGCGCCTTACGTTCGTAAGCGTCACGCTGCCCTCATCAACTTCGCACTCCGCATCTATCAGCTCGAATATGCGCTCCGCTCCCGCAAGCGCGCTCATGGCGCTGTTGAACTGCTGCGAAAGCTGCGTTATGGGCATCGAAAAATTGCGTGTGTACTGAAGGAACGATGCAAGCGAACCTATCGATATCGCGGGATTTGCCGCCGTCAGCATCACTCCGCCCACGACAGCCGTCGCCGCATAGTGAAAATGGCCGAGATTGTTCATTATGGGCATAAGTATGCTCGCCCATGTGTCGGCCGATGCCATCGCCGCGCAAAGGCGTGAGTTTATATTATCGAACCGCTCTTTAACCGCGTCCTCATGGCAGAATACCTTGACCACCTTCTGCCCCTCTATCATTTCTTCAATATAGCCGTTCGCTTCTCCGAGCATCTTCTGGCGGCGCTTGTAAAACACCGAGCTTTTCTTCATAAGCAGCTTTACCACAAGAAACATTATCCCGAGCATCGCAAGCGCAAGCAGCGTAAGAAGCGGACTGAGCACTATCATCATAATGAACACGCCTGTAACGCGTATTACCGAATTAATGAGCTGCGGAACACCCTGGCTCAGCATCTCGCGCATGGCGTCAATGTCGTTCGTGTAGCGGCTCATTATCTCGCCGTGCGTGTGCGCGTCGAAATACTTGAGCGGCAGCTTTTGCATATGCTTAAACATGTCCTCCCTGAGCCGCAGGAGCGTACCCGTGGATACAGTCACCATGATGCGCTGATACATATACATGCCTATTACGCCCGCAAGATATATGCCGCCCATCAGAACGAGTATGCGTACAAGCCCCGAAAGGTCAGGATTTTGCTTCCCTATAAGAGGTATTATATAATTGTTGATTATCGGCGTAAGGAGGTATGTTCCCGCAATGTTTGCCGCAGCGCTGACGATTATGCCGATAATGACGAGCACCATCCGCACCTTGTATTCGCTGACGTATTTGAATACCCTTGCTATAGCTGCGCCGGCATTCTTCGGGCGCCTGAACTTGCTGCCGCCCCTGCCTATCTCGCGTGCCGTTTCGTTCTTTGCCATATTACTCATCCCCCTTCTGCTGTGAAGTATAGACCTCGCGGTATATCTCGTTCGTTTCGATAAGCTCCTCATGCGTTCCGACAGCGTCTATTTGTCCGTTTTCAAGCACGACTATCTTATCCGCGTCTATGACGGAGGCTATTCTCTGGGCGATTATTATAGTTGTCGTTCCCTTAAGTCTATTCCTAAGAGCATCGCGTATTTTAGCGTCTGTCGCCGTGTCAACGGCGCTCGTGCTGTCGTCGAGAATTATTACCTTGGGCTTTTTTATGAGCGCGCGCGCTATGCACAGGCGCTGCTTCTGGCCGCCCGATATGTTTACGCCGCCCTGGCCGAGCTGCGTATCATACCCGTTTGGAAAGCTCGTTATGAACCCGTCGGCCTGCGCCGCCTCACACATGCGCTTTATCTCCTCGTCGCTCGCGTCAGCATCGCCCCATTTAAGGTTATCCATGATGCTGCCCGAAAAAAGCACATTCTTTTGCAGCACCATCGCCACCGAATCGCGCAGGTTGTCGAGCGTATACTCCCTTACGTCGTGGCCGCCGACAAGCACGCGCCCTCCGTACACATCGTAGAGACGCGGTATGAGCTGCACAAGCGAAGTCTTTGCGGAGCCCGTTCCTCCGATTATGCCGACCGTTTCACCCGGCTTTATAGAGAGGTTTATGTTTTTAAGCGTAAGGTTGTTCGGATCCCTTGAATAGCTGAACGACACGTTTTCAAACTCTATCGAGCCTTCGCTCACCTTGAGCTCCTTGTTCGCCTTCTCGTCGGTTATGTCTATCTTCTCGTCGAGCACCTCTGTTATGCGCGTCGCAGAGGCCTTCGACAAAACAAGATTAATGAATATCATCATTATCATCATTATCGAGCTGAGCACCTGGGCGATATAGCTTATAAAGCTCATCAGGTCGCCTTCCTGCATCGTGCCCGCGATAATTGCTCCGCCGCCTATCCAGCATGTGGCAATCATACAGGAGTAAAGCACGAGCTGCGCTATCGGACCGTTAAGAACGATAAGCCTCTCGGCCGCCACCTGCGCCCTTCTCACGTCTGACGACGCCCCGCAGAATCTCTCCGACTCGTAGTCGGAGCGCACAAACGCCTTAACCGTCCTTATCGCCGTGAGATTTTCCTGAACGCGCGCATTCATGCCGTCGTATTTTTTAAGCATACGCTGAAATTTCGGGAATGCTGCCGCGCCAAGCACACCTATGGTTATGCCGAGAATCGGTATGGCAAATGCGAATACGCCGCTAAGCTGCGGACCGACCTTTACCGCCATAAACGTGGCGCATATGAGCATCATGGGGGCGCGTACAAGCGTCCTTATGCCCATCATATACGCCTGCTGCACGTTCGTCACGTCCGTCGTGAGGCGCGTTATGAGAGACGCCGTAGAAAACTTATCTGTGTTTGCGAACGAAAAATCCTGTACCTTGAAGAAAAGCCCCTGCCTGAGATTCTTCGCAAATCCCGTGCTTGACACAACGGCACATCTCGCGCAGAGCGCGCCGCACGTTAGCGACGTCAGCGCCAAGCCGAGCATAAGCGCGCCCTTGCCCAATATGTATGCAACGCCGGCGTTTCCCTTTATGCCGACATTGATTATATCCTTCATTACATATGGTATGTATACCTCGAGTACGACCTCGGCCATCACAAAAAGCGTTGCGAGCGCCGCGCGTACCCTATACCCCTTTGTGTATCTCCAAAGCTTTTTTATCATCGCTTATCAACTCCTTTTCAAGCTCATTTTCCATGGCGATAAGATCATGTATACGCATAGATTCATGGCCGCACGATATGTTGCTTATCATTCTGTTGAAAAAAGACGTAAGAACATCAATCTCTTCGCCCGTAAATCCTTCGAGCATACGCTCGTGCAGCTCGTCGAATTTTCTCCTGCCGAGTCTGCAAAGCTCCTCGCCGGTTTCTGTAATCTCCAGCCTGTTGCAGCGCATATTCTCGCTGTTCACCGTCTTTGTAAGCAGTCCGGCGTTCTGCATACGCTTTGTGCTCGTCGCCACCGAAGCCGGCGTAACGCCGAGCGCATCCGCAAGCTCAGTCTGCGTACAGCCCCCGTTTCGAATAAGGTATTCAAGTATCGGCACCTGCTTGTAATGAAGCCCTATATTTCTTAAAGAGCTTCTGAACAGGACGCGCTTTAAAAGCGACAGCTTATCCATGCGCCGTATAAGTTTCTTTTCCTGCTCATTCATTCGCCCGCCTCCCCCTTTTTGTTTTACGTTTAATAATTAACCGTTTAACATTATATGTGCAACATTTTTTTGTGTCAACACATAAATTGTGAAATTATCATGCCGTTCGCCGCGAAATAAAGCGCCTTCATACGGCACGGCATCGTTGAGCAACACCTCTTGCGGCGGTTTTCGAGTCGTTTCGAGGTGTTTCCGTTTAGTTAATCGATTTACCGTAACGCGGTTTATATTTGTGTTTTTGCTTGAAATTGCGCAGTTATCACGTTATATTCAGCACGCATATTTCGGGAGGATTGTTGAAGCGCAGAAACGTCTCATGCCACCCGAATCCCGACGTCACAACAAGCGTCGTCTCGTCATTGAGCTTGTAGCAGCCGCAGTCGTGCTCCGGAAACCATCCATACTCGGGCAGGTACAGGCTGCCCACAAACGGCACGCGTATAAGACCACCGTGGCAGTGGCCGCTCATTGCAACATCTATATCCCAATTATCATATGACGATTTGAACGTTATGCTGCCCGGTCTATGGCATACATAAAGCTTCAGCCCGTCCGTATTCGTGTAGTCGCTTAAAAATTTATATGTATTGCTGTTTATCCAACGCTCATACGTCATCTTCTGTATAAACGTGTGATTATAGCTTCCGCCTATGCGCACAGCCTGCCCACGCACCGAAATATCATAGTATTCCGTCTCAATGACGTGCGCGCCCGCAGACTTGACGCGTTCAAGTATATCGTCGCCTGTGTTTTCAAAATACTTAATCTCATGGTTTCCCGCGGCATAATAAACAGGCGCAATCTCCGTAAGACGCCTGACAAATTCAAGCATCCGCTCAACGTCCTCTTCGCTCGCCGTTACCGTCACCATGTCGCCGCCGAGCGCGATTATGTCGGGCTTTTGTTCCGCTGCTGCCTCAACGGGGTCTTGCGAAAGCGAATTTTGGCGTGAATGCACATCGCTTATGAACACGACGCGTATGCCGTCGTAGCCCTTGCCCGTATCTATGTCGTACTCTGTTATCTTGAGGACGAAGTTCGAGCGGTAAATATCGACGCATATATATACAAGAACAAGCATAAGCAGCGCCGCCGCTATCGTGTAAAGTCCAAGCCTTTTCGGGCTTATCACGCCCTTTTCTGCGCATCGTTTCTTCATCGCAGGGCCTTTATAAACCTCTTAAGCGCATCTTCCCACGGCGGCAGCTTATAAAAGCCGTTTTGTACGAGCTTTTCCTTCGATAATCGCGAGTTTTGGGGGCGTTTTGCGGGACTCGGATAGTCCTTGGAAGCTATCGGCTTGATATTACATCCGATTCCGCTGAGCTCCATTATCTTTTTTGCGAAGTCATACCAGCTGCAAAAGCCCTCGTTCGTCGCGTGATATGTTCCATATCGCTCCGTTGCCGCCATATCGCAAAGCAGCCGCGCCAAATCGGGCGTATACGTCGGCGATCCTATCTGGTCATCGACGACCGTCAGCCCCTCCATCTGCTCGCCGAGGCGCAGCATCGTTTTAACGAAATTGGTTCCGTTTTTGCCGAAAACCCATGATGTCCGCACTATGAAGTGCTTCGGGCATATCGAGCGTACCTTGTCCTCGCCGAGCGATTTCGTCATTCCATAAAAGTTTATCGGGTTGCGCTCGTCATTCGGCTCGTAAGGCCGCATACCTTCTCCGTTGAACACATAGTCGGTGCTGATATAGATAAGCTTCGCGTCCGCCTCATTGCACGCAAGCGCGACGTTTTCCGTGCCGAGCACATTTATGCGTTCGCAAAGCCCGCGCTTCTCCTCCGCGCCATTCACGTCCGTGAACGCTGCGCAGTGTATAACGCAATCAGGCATGTATTTCTTTATCGTTCCTACAGTCGCGCCGCGGTCGGTAATATCAAAATCAGCTATATCGGCGCCTATGCATTCCTCCGCGCGCAGTTTAAGCTCTGCCGCAATGTCCGAGCCAAGCTGTCCTTTCACACCCGTAACAAGAACCCGCATCATCTGTCTCCATACATTCTCTCGTAGTAATTGCGATAATCGCCCGCCAGTATATGCTCCCACCACGTTCTGTTGTCGAGATACCAGCGTATCGTCTGCTTTATGCCATCGTCAAACGATGTTTCGGGCTGCCAGCCGAGCTCGCTCCGTATCTTTGTCGGATCTATCGCGTAGCGCATATCGTGGCCGGGTCTGTCCTTAACATATGTTATAAGCGTTTCTGGCTTACCAAGCTCCTTCAGTATCGTCTTTACAACCTGGAGGTTCGTGCGCTCGTTATGGCCGCCTATGTTGTATACCTCGCCGTTTCTCCCCTTGCGCATGACAAGGTCAATCGCGGAGCAGTGGTCCTTAACATACAGCCAATCGCGTACATTTTCGCCGCTGCCGTACACAGGCAGGCTTTCATCGGCAAGCGCGCGGGAAATCATGAGCGGTATAAGCTTCTCGGGGAAGTGGTACGGGCCGTAATTATTCGAGCAGCGCGATATCGTGACCGGCAGTCCGTATGTGCGGTGATATGCAAGCACCAGAAGATCCGCCGCCGCCTTCGACGCCGAATATGGGCTCGACGTGTGTATCGGAGTCTCCTCCGTAAAGAAAAGATCCGTCCTGTCGAGCGGAAGGTCGCCGTACACCTCGTCCGTACCCACCTGATGAAAGCGCTGAATGCCGTATTTTCTGCACGCCTCAAGCAGCGTCATGGTGCCTATGACGTTCGTACGCAAAAATATGTCGGGCGCTTCTATGGACCTGTCCACATGCGATTCGGCGGCGAAGTTGACCACTATGTCAGGATGTTCCTTTGCAAACACTCCGTTTACAAACTCCCCGTCAGCGATATCTCCTCTGTAAAACACGAAACGCTCGTTTTTGAGCGCTTCTTCAAGCGTCTCGAGATTGCCGGCATATGTGAGAGCATCTATGCAGACTATTCTGTCCTCCGCATATTTATCAAGCTCATAATATATGAAGTTTGAGCCTATAAAACCGGCTCCGCCCGTAACGAGTATTACCATGCTTACCCCCTGAAAATAAAGTTGCAGTCGCTATCCTTCAGAAGCGGGGCATTTCTGTCCTTGTCCGACAGTATCGGCTCTTTCGTAAGCCATTCCACCCCGATTGATTCATCGTGCCAGCACACCGAGCGATCGTTTTCGCGGCTGTACGGATTGTCAACCTTATAGCAGAATACGACGTTGTCGCTCAGCGTCTCAAAGCCATGCCCGAAGCCGCGCGGCACATAGAGCATACGCTTGTTCTGAGCCGAAAGCTCCACGGCTATCCATTTTTTGTATGTCGGCGAACCCTTTCTGAGGTCGACCGCAATGTCACGAAGGGCGCCGCTGACAACACGCACCGTCTTTGCCTGCGCCATCGGGTCAAGCTGGAAATGTATGCCGCGTATTGTGCCCTTTTTCATGGTCATGCTCTCGTTGTCCTGAACAAAATCGTTCGTTATGCCCGCCGCTTCAAAATCAGCGCGCGAATATGTCTCCATGAAATAGCCCCTGTGGTCGCCGTGGACTGCGGGTTCGATTATGAGCACGCCGTCAAGCGCGGTTTTTATGACGTTTATCATCTTATCCTCCCCGAAGCCACGTTCTCAAGGTGCTTACCGTACGGCGACTTGCCGTATTTTTTCGCGGAGGCCAAAAGCTCGTCCTTCGTTATCCAGCCGTTTCTGAAAGCAAGCTCCTCGGGCGCCGAAATCTTTATTCCCTGACGCACCTCGACCATTCTCACAAACTCCGCCGCATCGACGAGCGCCTCAACCGTACCCGTGTCGAGCCACGCAAAGCCGCGTCCGAGTACCTGAGCGTCGAGCTCACCGCGCTTGAGATACATATCGTTGAGCGTCGTTATCTCAAGCTCGCCGCGTGCCGACGGTTTAACGTTCTTCGCCATTTCCACAACCCTGCCGTCATAGAAATAAAGCCCCGTTATGCAATAATTCGACTTGGGCTTCTGCGGCTTTTCCTCGACGGAAAGCACTCTGCCGTCTTCGTCGAATTCGACTATTCCGAACCGCTCCGGGTCATTGACGTAGTATCCAAATATCGTCGCCCTGCCGTTTTGGGCGTTTTCGACGGCAAGCCGCATACGTTCGCCAAGGCCGTTCCCGTAAAAAATGTTGTCTCCGAGTATCATCGCACAGCAATCGCCGCCGATAAACTCCTCGCCGAGTATGAACGCCTGCGCGAGCCCGTCCGGAGACGGCTGAACCTTGTACGAAAGGTTTATTCCGAATGCCGACCCATCGCCGAGAAGCCTCTCAAAATTAGGTAAGTCCACCGGCGTCGATATAATGAGTATATCGCGTATACCGGCCAGCATCAACGTCGACAGCGGATAGTATATCATCGGCTTGTCGTATACGGGCAGCAGCTGCTTGCTCGTCACCATCGTCAGTGGATACAGACGCGTCCCCGCGCCGCCCGCAAGTATTATGCCTTTCATGTTAATGCTTCTCCTTTCCATATTGCTTAATTGCATCGTATTCCGAGCATTTTTTTAATCTTGCGCAAATACGCATGCGGCCGAAGCCATCGCGGGTGCAGCTGCGCAAGATACCATGTGTATGTATCGTCCGGAAGCAGGCGTCTGAGCGTGGTGAGAGCCGCGCGTTCCGTCATGCGGTATTGCGGAGGAACGATATCTTTCTTGCTTGTCAGCGCGGCCATAATGTAAAGCTTTGCAATCAGTGCACAACGTGTCTGCCTTGCAAGTGCGACTATCTCGGTTTCATTCGCCTTTTTAAAGAAATCTATACATGAATCAATGGCATCCACACCATCATAGCGTCTAATGGAAAAGCCGCTGTTCATTATGCTGCCCGCTCTCTGCCTGTACAAATAAAGCTCGTCGGGCATGATAAATACACTCTTTGCGGCATAAACGAACTTGGGCGTCGTAGCATCATCTTCATGTAGCTTACCAACCGGAAAACGTATATTACCTACGATATCTTTTGCATACATCTTTGCTACTGATTCGATTACAATATTGTTTTTGCTTCGAAGATCATATAGTTCTTTGACCGCGTCAATTCCGGAAACGCGCTCATGCCTGCCAAAGCTCCCGACATCTTGTAGCTCCTCATTGGATGTAAACTTCTTTATTTTGCACGCAGTTACGTCAGCATATGACAGTTCAAGCGGCATCAGCAGTTTTTCCAAATAATCCTTTTTTATCATATCATCGCTGTCAACAAATGTCAGGTATTCGCCTTTTGATACATCGATGCCCGCATTCCTTGCCGCCGAAAGCCCCATATTGCTTTGATGAATCACCTTCACAAAATCATGCTTTTCGCCGTATGCATCGCATATGGCATGGCAGCCGTCCGTTGAGCCGTCGTCCACCAGTATAAGTTCAAAATCCCTGTACGTCTGCGCAAGAATGCTGTCTATACATTCGGTAAGATAAGGTTCAACATTGTATACGGGTACAATCACGGATATTTTAGGCATGTTTATACTCCTTATCGGCTGCTTTTCTTAAATCATTCTTTAGAACATCGTACATCGGTATTAGCTTGCTGTTATCGTACACAAACTCCTTTTGGGGTATGGTGTCGAACTCAAGCATTAAATCTTTGGCGCTATCAATAAATCGTATGTATTCTAAATCACGAAGCCACTCAAAGCAACCTTTCACCTTATGACTCATGCTGCCAATAACAATGCACGGCGTTCCTGTTATAGCCGCAAAAATCATACCATGCAGACGGTCAGTAACGACAAGCTCCGCTGACCTGAATTCATCATATTTCGCCTCTAACTCTGCATGCCTTGAACTAATAGTCACCCCGTGATCTATGCACATATCCGTATGCCTATAATTGTCACCAAATAAAAGCTTCACCTGGGCAACAATGTTGGCCTCTGTATCATCACTGCGTGTTCTTTCCTTGTCATTCCTCAAGCAAAGTAAACATCCGTTTCTCACCGTCCCATTTATACATTTATTCATAAGCAAAGCCATATCCGGAACAATCGCTACCTGATTATAATATCTCTTCATCATCTTATAGGATATCATTTCCCTGGCATATAGTTTAAGCTTAGCATGGTTGTTATAAATCATTATCGATTTCTCCAATTCGCTTCTGCCCCAATCGCTGTCCTCATAAAACATAGTGTTGGGTAAGCAAAAAACAGATGAGTCCGGATTCGCAATTACCAACTTTCTGAAGGTATCCTCTACGCCAAACCACAGCGTCCCCAAATTGCCGCCGCCGTTAACGATTATCGTTTTATGGTTCATAATACCTAACCATTTATTCTTTTTTAATTGTTCGAGAGCCTTTGTCGTTATTTCAACATATTCGATAGACAGCTCTCTCAACATTTGCGATGTAGCCTCCGCAATAGCATGATCCCCCATATTGCCATGTTCCGGGGTCATGACAAAATAAACTGCGTTAGGGCATTTCCTGCGTTGCTTTAAAATCGGTCGTACAAAAACTATCCAGTCGCTCCGTTTTTGACGTAGACGCAGCATTTTATTGCATATCTTCCTTATAAATCTGTTTTTTCTGAACGAACCAATTACCGATAGCGTCATCGTATTTCACCGCCTAAACTATTTTAATCACCGGAAATGAAATCGCGCCCCAATATCTATGCTCCCAATTAATATTGTTGGTGGCCTCATTATCGATGTCAAATAAGAATGCGCTGTCAACAACGTCATGTGTTTCCATAGTTCCGAAATCATTAACGGAATAAATAACAAACCTTGCAGAATATCTTCCGGATGCTAAGTTTTCCGGACGTATTTCTATTGTAATGTCATTAATACCACGTTTGCATTTAATAATCGGCATTGAAGTTGCCATGCCGATTATGGTTCCGTCAATGTATGATATCGGAACACGCAGACATATATGTTCAAACTCCTTTGTAGCTTCGTACTCTATGTTTAGTTTTATCACATCCTTATTGTTGAATACAGGATTGCTCACATCCAATAAGCTAATCGTTTTTAACACAATTTTCTCATCCCGGAATAAATCTCTCCTCATATCATCGGTGCACTCTATAACATTTCGCAGCAATCTGTTCTTCCCCGCATACAGCCCTATCGCCGTCTCCGTATCGCCGTCGAATATGACCTTCCCATGGTCAAGAACGACGCAGCGTTTGCAAAGCTGGCGTATGGTGTTCATATTGTGGCTGACATAAAGCACGGTGCGTCCCTCACTGTTTGCCGCATCGCCCATTCTGCCGAGGCATTTTTGCTGGAACTTCATGTCGCCCACCGCAAGCACCTCGTCCATGACCATTATTTCAGAGTCAAGGTGCGCGGCAACGGCGAACGCAAGCTTAACATACATGCCCGATGAATAGCGCTTTACAGGCGTATCTATGAATTTCTCCATCTCGGCGAAAGCGACAATCTCATCAAATTTCTTTGATATCTCCGCCTTTGTCATGCCGAGTATCGCGCCGTTCATATACACGTTTTCGCGTCCGGTAAGCTCCGGATGAAAGCCCGTGCCGACCTCGAGCATCGATGCTATCCTGCCGTTATAGGATATCGTTCCCTTCGTGGGCGCAGTAACGCGCGACAAGAGCTTAAGAAGCGTCGACTTACCCGCTCCGTTATGGCCGATTATTCCGAGCGCCTCTCCCTTTTCGACCTGCATCGATACATCGTCGAGCGCCAAAAAACGCTCGTTGCCGTTATAACCCGCCTTGTCGAGCTTCATGTTCGGGTCTTCCCTGCCTCTTATCCTTGCCACAAGGCTTTGAATATCGCCCTTCAGCGTGCCGCCGCCGATGGCGCCGAGGCGGTACTCCTTTGAAACATGGCTTATATCTACAGCTAAACTCATATCGCACCTCAAACCGTATCCATAAACGTCTTTTCCACTCTGCTGAAAAGTATCACGCCCACAAACAATATCGCGGCCGTAACCGCCCAGCTTATGAGATAATAATTCAGCTCAAACTGCCCTACGCCCAGAAAAGCGTAGCGGAACGTATTTATTACAGGAGTCATGGGATTAAGCATATAGAGGCTCATGTATTTTTGCGGAATAATGCCTATATCGTAAGCGACGGGCGTTGCATACATCCAAAGCTGAACGCCAAAGCCGATAAGCATTTTAAGATCCCTGTACTTCGTAGTAAGAGCGGATATGATTATTCCCGTGCCGAGGCCCAGCAGCGCCATATGTACGACGAGAATCGGAAGCATGAGCGCATACCGGTTGACGCTTACGTCGCCTTTTACGGCGTAGTACGCCAAAAACGCGGCAAACATGGCGAACTGTATCGCAAACGATATAAGATTCGTCAGCACCGTCGATATAGGCATAACGATTCGCGGAAAATAAACCTTGCCAAGAATCGCGGCATTGCCTGTGAACGTGTCCGCCGTCTGCGTGAGGCATGACGAAAAGTACGACCATGCTACAGTGCCGCTCAAATAAAACAGGAACGACGGCACGCCCTTTGCCGCAAGCCCCGCAATACTGCCGAACACTACGGTAAATACCACCGTAGTGAGCAGCGGCTGAATTATCGCCCACAGCGGCCCCAGCACCGTCTGCTTGTAATGAGAAACAAAGTTTCGCCTCACAAACAGGACTATCAGGTCGCGATACGCCCAAACCTCCTTCAGTTTTATATCAAACCATCCTGTTTTGGGCTTGATTACAGTATCAAATTCCCGACTCACACCATTCCTCCGTTAAAGCTTCATCCATTCGTAAATATATCCGTGCAGCTTTGCTCGCGATAACGTCCCCTTGAGCGCCGAACGACATATTTCTTTAAGCATTTTCCACTTAATCCGCAATATCCTTGAACGATACGGCTTATGCGTGTCCATGCCTATCGACCTTATTTGCGTCGCTTGTCTGAGGCATTCGTCAAGAAACTTATCTTCCGCCATTGACTCAATTGACGGCATTTGCTTCCTTACATGTTTCAGCATCGACAGCCTGCCGTCAATGAGCAGTCTATCCTCATAAAGCAGTCGAAAAGATACAGCGCGTCCTCCGCAATCGTCATGCCCACTTTAAAGCGCACAGACGCAATTTTAGATGCGTCAAACACCTTATTGCAGCATATGCCGCCAAGCTTATTCGGCATGGCAAAAACGTCCTCAAGCAATCCGTCTCGCGAGTACACACTCTCCGACAGCCAATCCGCTCTTGTGAATTTACCGTCTTCGTCAGCATATCGCACCCCGCACACCGCCATATCTGCGCCGTTTTCTCTTATAGCGTCCATCATTACCTCGTACATCTGCGGCTCTATCCAATCGTCCGAATCAACGAAACCGATATACCTGCCGCGCGCGATATCGAGGCCGGCGTTTCTTGCCGCGCTTACGCCCATGTTTTTTTGGTGTATAACGACTATGCGCTTATCCTTTCTCGCGTATTCGTCACAAATGCGGCCGCAGCCGTCGGGCGAGCCGTCGTCAATCAGTATAAGCTCAAAGTCTCCAAACGTCTGCGCCAGAATGCTGTCAATGCATCGGGGCAGATACTTTTCCACCTTGTATACAGGCACGATTATCGAAAGCTCAGGCACGTCTGAATACCCCCTTGATTTTCCGTTTCAAGCTGCCGCAGCCCCATACGAACGTCCACCATACCAGCGGAAGCTTTCTTTTGCGCTGCTTCCATATGGCTGCATACCTCGTCTTATCCTCGGGATTCTTGGATTTCCTGTATTTCCAATAGTTCTGCGCAAACAGGTCACCGCGCGCCTTATAGAATCTTCCGCACCTCTTGTGCAGGACATTTTCTATATACTCCTCGTGGCAGGCATACATGGCGGCATCGCTTACGCTGTTGTCGCGCGCAGCATAGAGCGACTGATAATTTGTTCCGCCCGCCTCAACAACGGTGCGGTGGTGCGTCATTATGCGCGGATCGTAATACACGTCGCCCTTTCCATAAAGAATAAGCGCGAGCGATTGATCCCACACCATATTGTGGGCTCTCCAAAACACGTCGAGTTCACGCTCTGAGCCGTTCGCGAACACGTTGCGGAGCATCACGGTCTCGGTGCTGCTCGGCAGCCTGTCCAAAAAGTGCGGCTGTCTAAAATCCTTTAACGTATACACTCTTGGGCAATCCGTTTTTCTGCGCGGAAAGCTGCTTATATCGCTGCGGTTTGTTTCGCACATCGAATTGCAGTACATGGCGACATACTCGGGGTGCGTCTCGAGAAAGTCATACTGATACTGAAGCTTATCGTCGCTCTCCCACCAGTCGTCGCCCTCAATTATGGCGATATACCTGCCTCGACACATACGGAGCACGTTATACATATTTTTGCTGCCGCCGACATTGCTGTCCCTGAGCGACAGCACAAGCTCGTTCGGATATCGACGCTTATATTCGTAAAGTATCTCGCGCGTGTTGTCGGGCGAGCAGTCGTCGTCCACTACCACCTCAAGCCTGAAGTTGACCTTTTGCATAAATATGCTGTCAAGCAGCTTGGGAAGATAGCGCGCCATGTTGTACGTTATTACGGCAACGCTGACATCAATCGCAGCTTTGTCGTTCTCAAATTCATACCACTTCAAGGAGTGCTTTTCTCCCCGTATCTCCACGGCCTCCTTTTCCTCGCGCACGAACTTGAACCCCGCCTTCTCATAGAAACGATTCGCGCGCACATTGTCCGAAAGCACGTTGAGGTAAACACGATTCAGGCCCAGCTCGTCAAACGCCTTACGAAGCAGCTCTTTTGTCGCGTACATGGCCGCACCGCTCCCATGGGCGCACGATCGCATGCTTATCGCATATTCGGCTGTGCCTTTCTGCGCATCTATGCCCTTGAGGCTTATCGTCCCGAGATACTCGTCGTTATCATCGACGACGGCATAGTGTCGGCAGTCGGCACTCACAGCAGCCGAACGAATGTATTCGCGGCATTTTTCCTCCGTCATTTTCTCCGCATCAAATCGGAAGAATCTGTTTATGCTCGGGTCATGCATCCATTCGAGCATAAGCAGGGCGTCCTTCTCCTCAAGAGTGCGCAGCGAAAAACGTGTATTTGCGCTCATTCCGTCCCCTCCTCAAACCGGTTGAGCGTTTCTATCACATACTCAATCTCTTTATCGGGCATACCCACATATATCGGCAGGCTTATTTCGCACGCAGCGTACTTTTCCGCTATAGGCAGCGCTCCCCGCTCAATGCCGAGACGCCCGTAGCATTTTTGCATATGCGGAGGTATCGGATAGTGTATGAGCGTCCGAACTCCGTTTTCTTCGAGATAGCGCTGCAGCTCGTCTCGTTTGCCGCACATGAGGGGGAAAACATGGTACACGTTCGTTGCGCCGACGCGCGTTCTCGGAAGGGTGACGGCGCTGTTTTTTATGCCGTCAAGATATCGCTTCGCTATGTCCATGCGTATCGCATTGTTCTTTTCAAGATGCTCAAGGCCTACCTGAAGAAGCGCCGCCTGAAGCTCGTCCATGCGCGTATTTACGCCTTCAAGATCGTTGACATATTTCTTGCCGCTTCCATAGTTTCTAAGCTTTCTTAGCCTTTGCTCAAGCTCGTCGCTGTCGGTCACAAGCGCCCCCGCGTCGCCCAAAGCGCCGAGCGGCTTCGTTGGATAAAAGCTGAAACAACCTATATCGCCGAACGTTCCCGTCATTTTGCCTTTGTACTGCGCGCCGTGCGACTGCGCGCAGTCCTCGATTATGTAAAGGCCATGCCGCCTTGCTATATCGCATATATCGTCCATGGCGCAAGCCTGTCCGTAAAGATGAACGGGCAATATCGCTTTCGTCTTGTCGGTTATGGCGTTTTCTATCTTGTCGGGGGAAATGTTGAAGTATTCGTCGGGCTCGACGAATACGGGTATTGCACCGTTTTCGGTGATGCCGAGCACGCTTGCGATATATGTATTCGACGGAACTATCACTTCGTCGCCCTCTCCTATGCCGAGGGCACGCACGGCAAGTATGAGCGCATCCTGTCCCGAGTTTACGCCTATGCAGTGGCGCGCGCCGACGTATTCCGCAAAGCGTTTTTCAAACGCTTCAAGCTCTTTCCCGAGCACATACCACCCCGACCGCAGCACCCTGAGCGCCGCGCTCTCGTATTCCTGCGCGTATATGTCGTATTGGCGCTTCAAGTCCGTGAATGCAACATTCATGCTTTTTCCTCCGCGCACAATCCCATAAAAGCGTCATAGTCTCGTATATACTCGTCGGGATCGTATCTTTCGCTTGATAAGCACAGCAAAATACTGTCATGCGAAAAATCGTACATATCCTTCCATACCTTTGCGGGAAGGTACAGCCCCATTCTTGGATGATCAAGCACATATACCCTTTCTTCGCCTGACGTATCGCACACTCGCACCTTGCAGCTCCCCGCAACGTTAATAAGCACAAATTGGCTGTTTTTATTGGCATGACGCCCGCGCACGACCTTTTCGTCCGAACCGTATATGTAAAAAATACGCTTTATCTCAAACGGAACATCGCTGCCGCCTTCTATCGCCACGAGATACCCTCTCTCGTCTCCATGCTGCGGAAAAGCCAATTCGTACGGTTTATCGTTCATACCGCTCACTCCTCAATATCATATTCATCAAGCATATGTCCGTAGTTCGTGACCCTGCCGTCAGCCGTAAGCGTATCCTTTGCACCAAATTTCCACGACAGCTTGTAGAACATCGTATCGCCCTGCGTATAGCGCTTGAACTTCTCTGCGTCATAGGCGTCGCTCAAATGTGCTATCAGCTCGTTGCGAAGCGGGTTGTTGTCCGGATTTGCATCAACCATGGCCTTAACGCACGGGATGTTCCTGTACGCAAGCTCAAATATATAGTCAAGCACAAGATAGTCGACCGCAGCATCGACCTTTCTCCAGTACTCCTCAAGAAAGTCGCGGGCAAACGTGAACAGCGGAAAGCCTTTTCGTCCCGCAAGCAGATAGCCGACCCAGCGTGAGCGCGACATAAAAAACGTTCTGTCGGTCGCCGCCTTGCATGTATAAAACGGAGCGCGCAAAACCGAATCCGGTATATCCTGCGAGCACCACACGGTTGCGCCCGTAAAGAATCCGCCCTGCGTCGCCAGAATCGATACCACCATATAGTCGCATATATGCTGAAGCGCGATTTTGCCTTCGGCCAGTTTTCGGAGCATATATTCCGGTATGTCAAAATAGTTTTTGTAGTTATCCTTGTCGAGCACAACGACATCTCCGTGCATATGCTTTTTAGCGCTTTCTATGCACAGACGAAACAACGGCGCCGCTTCGTTTTCGCCCTGCCACCACATCGACCAAAGCTTTACTTCCTTCTGCGGCTCGTTCATATGCTCCGGCGCCGGCATATTTCTGTATGCCGCAATCGTTTCGGGGCATGTTTTTTCAAGATAGGCGAGTATCCACTCCTGCTTTGCCTTTGATTTTGCGTCTATAAGCTCCTGAGGCTTGTTTCCGAGCTGAGACCACTCAAACTCGAAGCAGAGGCGAGCATACTCACGCGAAAAGCGCCTGTCTTGCTTGTAAGCATCCGCCCGGCGCTTCACCCATGCAAAATATTTTTTTATGTGAGCCGGTCTAAAACCCATCGTTTTACCCCTCCGCCCAAAAGACCTCGTGATCGTGATCGGGCAGTATCATCGGCAGATTATGATGATACTCCTCATTCGTGATATGTGCGCCGTAAAACACGCGCAGATGCTCCCTATAGCCGCACGGCGCAGGAAGCATGTGGCCCTCAAACTCAAGCATCACAGCAGGTTCAAGCCACTCTTTCGGAAAGCGTTCTCTCTCAGAGTCGCCCTCCACAAGCAGTCCCACGCTGCCGCACTTCTCATAGTCGAAGCGCTTCGCCGCCGCCGTCATCCGTCTATAGAGACCGTACGGCGTATACATTATATCATAAATATAACCCTTGAATATCGTTTTTAATGACTTTGAACGCTTTAATGACGAAAAACGCTCAAGCGAATTATGAAACAGCGTATTAAGCCGCCTGAGCTTATTTATGTGCCTTTGCCGCGCCTTTTCGCCGTCGGGATGTCCATCCATGGGAAACACGTCTATATACACTCCCGTGCGCTTGCAGGCTTCTCCGCTGCGTTCGATGAGCACGGTTCGGCTGTCTATGAGCTTCGTCATGGTGTATTCGCAATGTCCGCGCGTCGGCGCGTCGATGCGTATATGATTGGGCAGCTCATCGCCAAGCATAAGCAGCTTTTCATAATCGGGGCGCGGCATTTTTATGTCAATGTCGTCGTCCCACGGAATAAAGCCCTCATAGCACATGGCTCCAAGGAGCGTGCCGCCGTCCATATAGTAGCGGAGTCCATGTTTTTTGCACAGCTTGTCAAGCTCAAGCAGTATATCAAGCTCGATATGCTGCATTTGTCGTAAATCGATTGATTTCATTTTCATTTCCTTATCATCGACAAAATCGGATTGATCAGGCTCCTGAGGCTCCGTCTAAAACGCTTGCGCAAAACAAGCAAACGGATGGCGGCATATTTATCGTTTTCGACATATGCCTCAAATCGGCTCCGCTCTGATTTTCCGGTTCGCCTCGCCTTAAGTTTTTTCAGCGATTCGCTGCCTGAGTACGCTTTGCATAATCGTTTGATATCGTTCATGCGCGCGCTTTTAAGCAGCAGATATCTGAATCCAAGCTGCATATAGACGGAATGCGCGACATCATATGCGCCTCCCAACTGTGCCGTATCGGCTTCAGTTTCATCCGCTTTTAGTGCCATTATCGATTCGGCTATCGCATCGGCATTCACTACAACCCCTTCCGGCGCGGCAAGTCTGCTTATTTCGCGCGCATCACCATCGATATAATAATTATAGAGAGGTTTCGAAATAAAAAAAGAGCTATCGGCATACATCAGGAACCTGAGCGTAAAATCCAGATCCTCATACAAACGCAGTTTTTCGTTGAACAATACTCCGTTTTTAATTACCATGTCGCGCAAAAACGCCTTATTGCATACCGACGAAAGGCTGTTATGCCCGAACAAAGGCTTGAATTCGGCTTTCATCTGCTCACGGTTCATAACGCCGTCCTTCGGATATGAAAGCACATCGCTGCGCTCAAGCCTGCCCTTGCGATAATAATCAAACCTCATGCCGAATATCACCATATCGGCATGTGTTTCCTCTACGGCACTGCCAACCCGCGCCAGCGTATCGGGTTCAAGCGTATCATCGCAGTCGACGAACATAATATATTCACCTCTCGCCTGCGCAATGCCCGCATTTCGTGCGCTCGACGCCCCTCCGTTTTGCTTGTGCAGCGTCTTTATGCGTACATCCGCAGAAAGCTTATCGCAAAGCTCTGCGCTGCCGTCTGTCGAGCCGTCGTCAACGAGTATAATTTCAACGTTGCCATACCCGCCTCCGAATACGCTTTCGACACATCTGAGCAGAGTGTCCTTACCGTTGTACACCGGTATAATTACAGATATCATAACCTTCTCCACCGCTACACCTCCCAGAAAAACTTAAGGTTGAGCACACCCGATATATCGTCTTCTATATACGAATAGTAGTATATAACAGCAAGAACGCATACCGCTATTGTCGCTATTCTGTAGGCAGCGGCAGTAGTCATCCTGTCGCCCGCGTCAGCATATGAGATATCCTCTCGCGGCGTTAAAACAAACGGGCAGTATATGACTATCGTCTGGAAATAATAATCCGCAAGCCGCGTAAAGTTGTGACCGAACACCGAGAACGACTGTATCATCGCAGCCACAATCATTATGCTGAAAAGCCTGCAAAACTCGGGGTCATTTTTAGGGTCAACGCGTCTGAGTACGAAGCCTGCAATAAGCATAAGCGCCATCATAATGAATTTGCCGCCCATTAACTTTGACGCCGTGTAGTCACGCTCATCGTAATACAAATCGCTCAAATACTCTACTATGACTCCCCTGAACGCAATAACTATGACCGCAACGGCGAGCAGCACGATAAAATACATCTTCGTCAACCGTCTCGTGGCTATAAAATACGCAGGCAGGAATATAAAAGCGGGCTGATGGAAAAAACCCGCGAGTATCGCCATTACATAAAACAGCCGCTGTCTTTTTTCGAGTATCGCCAAAATGGCTATCATCAAAAACGCCATGGCCATCGTTTGCTTCAAACCCGAAAACGTAAAAAAGTAGAACCCGAAAGCTATGTACATTACATAGCTTATATGCGGCTTGGGTGAATGGCGGTATATAAGCACCGCAAGCGCGATGTTTGAAAACAGTGCAATTATATAAAGACATACCGAGAAGTTTCCGGCGAACAAGTCGTAGCATATTTTGCAGAACACCCAAAAGCCTATGTTCTTTAGATCGCCCGAAAAAAGGTCGGCATAGGACCCTTGTCCGTTGCGCACAAAAACGCCGTAGTATTTCGGAAGGTCGCCCGTACCGTAATACTCCCTCGAGCCGCACACAAACGCCATTATAAGCGTCATAAGCACGAAGTACGCTATCTTCATTTTTTTGTCATTCTTGCCGAATATCGCCCACAATACCAGCGCCGCGGCAAGAATGCTCATGTGCAGCAGCATTATCGCTCACCTATGCCTTATCGATTATTTCATATACGTCGTCAATCGCACGCAAGCTTTTGTTTTCGCACAGCAGACAGTTATCGCTCAGGCGCTTCGCAAGCTCTTTATCATGAACGACGCGTTCTATACCGTCGGCCACCGACTTCGGATCTATATCCACAATCACGCCCGTAACGCCGTCGATTATCTGGTCGGCCACCGACGCATAATTTGTAACGACTATAGGCTTGCCGAGTATCTTAGCTTCGTCGAGCACTATCGACTTTCCTTCAAAGCGCGACGGCTGAACTATTATGTCCGCCTTTTTCATATACGGATAAGGATTCTTTCGTATGCCTTCAAGCAAAAACGTATCGTCAAGCCCACGCTCGCTTATCTGCTTTTGCAGTTGGTCATGCAGCACGCCCTTACCGTATACATGCCATATAACACGCTCTCCTCTGTCCTTCAGCATTTTGCAGGCGTCGATTGCAATATCATACCCCTTTTGGTAATCAAGTCTCCCGACAGTTACGATGTTGCAGACGCTCTCATCCCACTCATCGCCTATGCTCTCACTCGCCCCGCCCATTACAATCGCCGGAGATACAATGTTTTCCACCACATGTATCTTGTCCTTCGCAAAAGCGAACCTGCCGCAGAAAGCGTCGGCGCACGTCTGCGATATTGTAACAATTTCATCGAATTGTGAATAATACCGCGCGTCGTATTCCGTCAGTTCATAATCGGACATATCAATATGTATCCATCCGATTTTCTTATCGGCATTCACCTTGTCAATAACAAAGAAGTCGGTGTATCCTTCAAGAAAGCCTATCGCTGCATCATAGTGTCCTTTAAGCGGAGCAACATGCTTAGCAACATATTTCCAGCTGAATCCGCCGAGAAGCCGCTTCAGCAGACGCGATTTCGTCATTACATAGACAACAAGACGCGTAAACGCCGCGCCAATGTGAAAGCCCTTAATCAGATCCTTAAAGAAATAGCGCCCTTCAAGCAGCATAGCGCGCGACTTCCTGTCCGCCTCGATTATTTTTACCCATTCGGGGACGCTGTCGAGCAGCTCGCCTTCCTTCGAGAACATGAAAAGGCTTACGTCGTATCTGTCCTTATCCATCGAGTTAAGCAACGACCCGAGTGCCTTTTCAGCTCCGCCCAAGCGCATGGTATACATTACGAACAGTACGCGCTTTTTCATTCTTTCTTCTCCGCCAGCCTCGAACCTATCTTTTTCGCAGGGTTGCCCGCCACGATGGAATACGGCTCCACGTCCTTGGTTACTACTGCGCCTGCGCCTATAACGCTGCCGTCGCCCACATGCACTCCGGGCAGAATTGTGACGCGCGCGCCTATCCATATATCGTTGCCTATCACTATGGGTCTTCTCTCCTCGTGTCCCTGCTTCCACATGGGCATTGTAAGGTCGCCGATCGCATGGTTGCTCGTAAACATCATGCAGTATGGTCCCATCATGACATCGTTGCCTATTGTTATGCCGGGAGAAAGTATCGCGTTAATGCCTATGCCCGAGTTATCTCCTATCGATGTATCAAAGCCAAACTGCGCCCCGTGCTCTATGTTGACGTTTTTGCCGCACTTGTCAAGCGCCATGCGAGCAAAAAACGCCCTTACCGCCCTGTATGCGCTCCCGAGGCCGCCCTGCGATCTCGGAAGATGCATTGCAAGCCCGCGGTACAGCGCCATGCCAAGTTTTTTCTTAAAGCTCACCGCTTTTCTCCTCTCACCATGCTCCGTACGGCCTCGTCGTATATCTCGTATACGCGTTTGAGCGATTCGCTCACGTCAAAGCCGCTTTTTTCATTATATCGCAATATTCGGCTGAGTTAAAGCGCTATTCAACACAGTTAAAATACTTATATAAATCACTTACCTTTAATACATTGATATTACCCTCTTCTCTTTCCCTGCAAATAAATCTGCATATATTGATAAACCTCTGCTGTTTCCATGTCCAATTATCATCATTGCATGTGTCCTCACATATGCTATGAAACATCAATATGACCGCTTTCCCTTTCCTTTTGCCCGCTGAGACCATACTCCTTATTTCCTGCGTTGTAGTGGTCTTTAAAACAGGTACGCTATAAAACATCTTTGTGTCATGAATGTCAAGCATTGTATCAGAGTACGCAAGTTTGTACAGTATCGGAATGTGTAAAATCCTTGCAAGCTTTCTCGATACCACTTTGAGAGCGACAAATCTTTTAAGCCTTAAGCTAAGACGAATATACGTTGTGTTTGCGAAAAGCATTTCCTTTTCATTATCATTCATTGTTTTGATATTAAGTCCTGTTCCCGGGCTGGCAAACCCAAGCAAATCATCATCTTTCAAACTAAGCCATGTTGCAAGTTTGTTCCGGCATTTAATTATATCTTCCAACGTGTTCTTGTGTTCATCGCCGTGCATTGCTATTTCAAATATATTATGCTCTGCGATCCAGCGCACGTCATCAATAGTCATGGGTTTCTTTATGCTTGGTCGGTCTGCAGGGCTGCAGCTGCCATCAACATAGCCCGTTGTTATGTTAAATGTTGCTGGTATATTCATCGGCAGAAGTATTTTCTCCGCAATATATCTGTTATCCCCGCGCCCATCATCAAATGACAAGCATACGATTCCTTTCTCTTTTTTCATTCTCTTATTTCCGCCCTCCTATACAAATCATATATTATCGCACACGATCTTTCCGAGTCATATCCGTTTTTCTCCATTATTTCCGCATATATTTCCGGATTGGTGCGTCTTGAATCGAGTATTGCATCAATCCATTCGGTTTCATTGCCCAAGGTCGCTTTTCTAACCAAATCCGTCACTATCGCGTCGTCAGGAACTCTTTCGGACATTACGCACGGAAGTCCGTTCGTCTGTGCTTCCAGTAAAGCAAGAGGCGTTCCTTCCCTTAGTGACGGAAACACAAACACATCAAATGCGTTCAAATACTCATTTACATTCATGACGGCTCCACACATCGTGATTCTTTCTTTTGCAGCGCTTTTTTTGATGCATTCGTTCAAAGTCGTCTCATTCTCTTCATCGCCCGAGCCGAGAAGCACCAACCGCGCATTAGGATTTTTTTTAATTATCTGGGGCATCAGCTTAATAAGAAACGCTTGATTCTTTAGCGGTATTATGCTGCCAGCATGTCCTATAATATAATCGCTTTCCCATTTTAAACTTGACCGCATCTTCTTGCGAAGCTCCCCACTGAAAGTAAACGCTTTCGTGTCTATCCCATTTAATACGACCGCTCCCTTGCGCGTAAAAGTTCTCTTCCCAAACATCCATTCCCCTGCCGCAACACCGCAGGCAAGTAGCTTTGTTGCACTTACCCTTATCAAAGCTCGCATAAACGATTCATATATTTTCTGAGTCGCAGATGTTCTAATCTCAGTCTTTGTCGTGTGGGAATGAGCCACCCTGCATGGCACCCCGCACAGTTTTGCAACTGCAAGGTTAATTCCCGAATTAAACATCGTATGCGAATGAACCGCAACGTATTTATTCTCGGCAATTAGCGTCCTCAGTGTTCGTATATACTTTAGATATCCTTTCGCAGGTGACGGCAACGTAATAACGCGCCCTCCGTCCGATTCGATTTCAGCTCCATATACGTTTTCAATTCCCTCAAACACTATATAATCAAATACAAATTCATCTTTCGGAGCATATCTGCTTATATTTGCGGCAACCCTTTCCGCGCCGCCAATCTGCAGACCACCCGATATTATCAATATTCTTCTCACTCGTATCCCCCATTCTCGGCGCACATACCTATATCATATGCGACCCTTTCCGCGCCGCCTATATACAGCTTACCGATGATGATGAGTATTCTTTTCACGCTATCATCCATATTTATGTCCCCATAGCTTGTACAGCAGATATCCGAACGGCAGGCAGCACCACATCAGCGTTTTTGCGCAGCAGTTTGACGCCATCTCTTTGGGGCGCTGCTTGGCAAAAAAGCCGTAGCATACATACAGCAATCCGTTTTTGACACGCCGCATGAAAAAGTTTTTTCGGCTCATATTTAGGTTTGAAGTATACATTCCTCCATGCGGATTCCTTATGCGAAGCGCCTTTCCCGACCTTGTCAGGCCGCCCTCGAGATATTCGCATATATAAACGACGCTGTTAATATATATACACTTATAACAAAAGCTTACCCTATTCCAGAGAGCGCCCTCGGACAGGAATTTTTCGCCCTCGAATACAGGAAAAGGGTATTGCTTAAAAAGCTCCGTGCGTATTACCTCGCAGCAGTCGCTGCTATGAATGCACGTTCTTTTATATCGCATTATATCAACAGGCACATTCCAGTCCGAGACTACACAATTTGGGTCGTCAGCGCTTCTCCCTTTCAGGAACGTTACGATTCCCACTTCGCTGTTTGAGTCATACATGCGCCATGCTTCGCTAATCTGCGCGACAGCCGTATCAGTCAGCGTGTCATCGCTGTCGAGTATAAGCACAAAACGACCTCTTATGCTGCCGTGTGCTGCATTTAACGCAGTGTGCTTTCCGCCGTTTTGTTTTTTTATATAAGATATTCCGAACAGTTCACATTCGTCCGTTATCTCGCGCATTACCTTTTCGGTATCGTCATCGCTCCCGTCGTCTACAACTATCCATTCAAAGTCGCGGCACGTCTGCGCATAAAGCGACATGTAGCAACGCCGCAAGAGCGCCGCCCTGTTATATGTCGGAGTCACAATACTTAAATACGGCGTGTCAGAATCATATTTACACATTTTTCTTCGTCAACACCTCATTGTAGAAATCGCATAGCTGTTTTGTTGTGTAAGCTATGTCATATCCGGCTCTTCGTATTTCACCCGACGTATCCCTGCGCTCACCCATGCGGTTTTTATATTCAAGCACCGCTTCGGCCCATGCCCCCGCGTCTGCGTTTATATCTACATACTTCACATTATCCGTAAGCTTCATCTCCCGGCTCACGGTGGAGCTCACTACGCACGGAAGGCCTGCTGCCTGCGCCTCCACGCCGGCTATGCCGAGGCCTTCAAACCATGACGTGAGGAGAAACACATCCATCGCCTGAAGCAGATCGCATACGTCGCTGCGCAATCCCATAAACATGACCGATTCGGTAAGGCCGCTCTCTTTGACCTGTTTTCTTATGGCTTCCTCGAGCGTTCCGTGACCGACCAGCATAAGCTTTGCCGCAGGTTCCGCAGCCTTTACGCGTTCAAAAACCTTTATCAGCAGCTCATGATTTTTTTGCGTCTCAAACCGTGCCACATTGCCAATAATGTATTCATCGTCTTTTATTCCCAGCTCGGAACGTACGCGTTTTCTTGTTTCGCCGTTAAACCTAAACTTGTCCGTCTGGATTCCGTTATGAATTACGGTAAAATTTCCGCGTTTCCCGAATTGCGAAACACCTGCCTCCGTCGAGCATGCAAAGCAATAATCGGCCATATGCCTGAGCTGAAGCTGCCACAAATATCTGCGGAGTCCGGCCAAGCCGCGCCCGTGCGAATTGTTATGACAATGCAGCACCGTTATGCGCCCTGCCCTGTTAGCCTCTTGTATGTATATCGGCGCAGACCCTCTGCTGTGTCCGTGAACTATCAAATACTCAGGATGCTCTTTCAAAAACGTCCGCCACCATTTTCTATATTCGATTATGTTTGTCGCGGATATATGGGGGCATCTGTAAATCTTGCCTCCAAGCGCGGTTATTTCCTCATCGAAGTCGCATACGTCCTGCGTTTGCTCAACAAAATCAAACATAAGCTCCGTTCTGTCCATCGTCCTGAACATGCTCATCAGCATGGACTCCGTACCGCCTCTATCCATTCTGCCAACTACATGCAATATACGTTTCATGCGCCATTCCTCCGCATCATTCTTTTTACCTTCACCCTCATTCGCGCCGGCATAATCCCCGACGCCGCCATAAGGGCCGCTTTCAGCCTGCGTTTGAGCGGCAAACGTTTCATGCAGTGCGAAAATATCTTTCGCACATCGTCGCCGCGACCAAGCATTTCAAGCGCTTCGGCGTTTATCCGCGCCTCGAGCTCACCGTAGCCGTTCATGTTCTGAGCCGAAAGCGCCTCAGCCGCGCTCCCCGTCTCGAGCTCCTCTACTCTGCCGTCGGATATCAGCCCTTCAACGGCTTTCTCGCCCGCCTCCGTTACGGCTATGCACAGCGATACGCCGTCGCTGTACTTTGAAAAGCGCACACCCCAGTAGTCGCCCAATCGTATATCGGCGCACGAGTTCGCTTTTCGCATATCACATGACAGGCACGCCTCGTTCATGAACATGTTTTCAAAGTACATGCGCCAAAACATGTCGCGCTCGCGCTCACCGCAGTAGCTTTTCCCGTTGGCATCAATCCTTAGGCAATAGCTGTGCCAATCATCCTTTTTATATCTGAAACCGACGCTTTCAAACTGTTTTGCGCCCAGGCGCTTCTTGACCCGCTTTACGGTGTTCTCCCACAGCCGATAGCTCGGCACGCCGTGACAGAATAGCTCAACAAGCAGCAGCCTGTCGCGAACGTTGAACGCACGCGCCGCCGCGTCGAGTCCCGCAGCCTGGCACGGAGTCCCGAACACCGTAAATTGCGCGGAACCATCTTTTCTGAGCGCGTCAAGCACCTCCTGAAACGCCTCGTGCGTATCGCTCATTATGTATTTCGAGCCTTTCAGCGCTTCGAGCTCCGATTCATTGCGCGCTATGACGTGGCGCGCCGTGTCCGTGCCGCAGTCGTATATCACGCCCGCCACACTCGCGCCGTTCTCTATAGCGTAAAGAGACAGCTCGTAAGCAACCCCTCCCGACGTGCACGTGCGCACCGTTTCGCCGCTCGCGCTCCGCAGGGCATAGATACGGCCGTTTTCAAGGCTTTTTGACGTGTTTGCGGCATTAAGCCCGGGACAGGCGCTTTTGCACAGGCCGCACCCGACGCACCGCGTTTCGTCTATTTGCGCCTCAAAAAAGCCCTTCGCGTTCATTGACACATTTATTGCGCCGCTCGGGCATAACGCAAAGCATGCACCGCAGCCTGAGCAAACGATTCTTTTCTCGCCATCAAATACGTTATTCACCATTCACGCCCTCCAGCGCCTGGCGCAAATACGCCGCGCTCCTTTGCGCAATATTGGCTATATGCGCGTCAATAATCCCATAATCCATGGACGTCGAAAATACCCGCTCAAGCTCGTCGTACGTCACGCCCATCATCTCCCTGTCCTCCGCCGCCGTATCGGCGAGCAGCGATTTCAGTTTGAACACGTTTATGGACTTGCGTATAAATACAGCAACATCGCGGTGTGTCTTCATCGCAACGACGGTTCCGTGGAACGTGTCCGTTACAACGCATTCCGCGCCGCGTATATACTCGACCCATTCGAGTGCGTTGCAGCAGACGTTCCTGTCGCACCATTTATGATATGTGCCCGCCGATACCGTGATAAGGCCATGCTTACGCGCATACGCCTGTATCGCGTCAATCTCGCTTTGGCCGCACATGTTTCTGTCATACGCATACAAGAGAAGATATTTATGCTTTATCGGCTTGATTTTTGCTCTCTCGCCTTTGAAGCTGTAAAGAAGAACAGGGTCGCATACGAGCGGCGCTTCGCGTCCGGACAAAAGCTCGACAAGCTCCTTTGTATGTGCGTCGCGCGCCGAAAGGCGGTATATCGACCGAAGCCCCGCGCTTATCTCTTCTCGACAGCCGCGTCTTTCTATATCCTCTATGCTCGTTCTGCCGAACGACGGAGCGTAGCATATCGCGTAGTCCGACATCAAGCCTATGCCGTACATCATTTTGTTCATGCCTACGTCAAGGCTGAACACCTCGTCGCTTCCTATAACAACAGCATCGGTGGGGAATTTATCGTACGGACGCAGTTCGTTGGACGAGTTCAAAAAGCGCATCAGCTTCCTGTACTTTCGCGCGTTGAACAGCGACAGCCCGAAGCCGCGCTTGAAAAGATACTCCTTTATATAAAACGGCAGCGAACGGATAGATACATTATTACGCTTCGCTGCATCGGCGCTGTAGTCAAAATTCTTCGTATATGTAAGCACATATACATCGTGCCCAAGCTCCTTAAGGTACGACGAAAGCGCGTACAACTGAAGCTGCGCGCCCTGATTGTTTACGTTGTAATGCGTCAGTATACCTATCTTCATACCTTCTGCACCTCATCATATACTTTTTCTATCTCTTTCACGACGTTTTCGGCCGCATAAAGTGCCGAGCGTTTATAGGCCTCATCGCCCATCGCGCTCAAAAGCGCCCTGTCATCATGCATCAGCTCAAGCCTGTCCGCAAACGCGCCGACATCGCCGCTGCCTACAATATATCCCGTTTTTCCGTTCTCGACAAGCTCTCTGTGGCCTCTGTTATCGGAAACGAGCGCGGCCTTTTTCATGAGCATTGCCTCCGCTATGTTAAGCGGCAGCCCTTCACGGAAGCTGCACGACATAACCATGTCGCAGGCGCCGACATAACGCTCAAGATCGATTCTGTAGCCTATCAGCTCAATAGATTTGCGCTCTCCAAGCTCGTCAATAAGCGATTCGAGCGCAGCCCTTTCGCTGCCGTTGCCTGCGAGCAGTAAGCGTATATCCGAATGCTTTTTTCGCGCCTCATGCACTGCCAGTATCGCTGTACGCTGATTCTTGTTTTTCAGCAGCTCGCCCGTGCAAAGAATAACAAACTCATCTTGCCCTATGCCCATCTCGCGTCTCAGCTCCAATGCCGTCTCCGTATCAACGGGCATGTACTTTTCGCCGTTCGCCCCCACGCCGTGCGAAAAATAAACATTCGTAGAAAACTTTTTTCGTGCAAGCTCATAATCCTCATGCGTTATGGTAATTATCGCATCCGTCAGCCGTGCAAGCGCTTTTTCAACGGGATAATACACGAGCCAGTTGAATCGCGGCGCGCCCTTATAAAAATGGAAGCCATGCGCAGTATATATGAGCTTTGCGCCATGTTTCCGCGCACGCCTTGATGCAAGCCTGGCTATCACGCCGCCAACCGGAGTATTGCAGTGTATCAAATCATAGCTGTTTTCATCTATGATTTTCTTTAGCTGCCTATACGCCTTAATGTTGCGCAGGCTTTTTGGCGAGCGGTCAAACGGCACATCGAACACCTTGTCTGCATACTCCATCTTCAGCCCGTTCTTCTGAACAAGGTTATCGCACGCGGCGACATGCACCTCAGCGCCTTTTTCGTGCATCAGGCGCATTATCGGTTTATGAAATTGGCATATATGGCTCTGAACCGTTGCAACATAGAGGATTTTCATAGGCGTCACCAAGGCAGATGTGTATTTATTTCATAATATATCCGTTCGCAAACGGCACGCTTATGCGTCTCATTGCCGTTCACCACATGAATTCCAAGATTAAATAATCTCTCATCCATGGTTTTAATAATATCTTTGTGCATCGCGTCGGTCTTTCTCTTTTCAAGCGGTGTGCGCAGCATTATGTCGAGCAGCGCTCTGTTGTTAAACGGAACAGTGATATCGTTTGATAATTTGTGTTCTCCTGTCAGTGCAAGTCCACCCCATCCGCCGAAAACTATTTCCCAAACAAAAAACTCCGTCCACGGGTAGCCCGTGTTCTCAAGCGCTTCATACAGCCGTGTATTCGACAGATATTTTTCAAACAGTTTATCTGTTTGAACTGCCTGTTTGCGATTCCACAAAAACACTTTATACATTGTGGTCAGCTGACGCGGCGAAACCTTATCGGGGAACTTATCTTTCAAATAATGTTTGTACCTGCTCGCACGCGCAATTTCCGACACCCAGGATTTAACCTCGATATCAAAATCCGCCTGCTCAGACAGACTGATGCGCTTACATACATCGTTTTCATTTCCCTTACCTAAGTAGCCGTAATGCCGCTCTATCAAACCGTCTGCCGTTTCAAAATCAGGATACGCTTTCCTGTCCGTATCAATGTAATATATGGTGTGTTCAAGCCCCAGACCTTCGCAAATCCTTTTTTCGGCAAAAGCGTCCGTAGCCTCGCGTTCCAGTGAAATATAGCTATAATACTTAAATTTATTTTGAATGCCGTTAGCGCATGCAAGCGTGGTCTGGCTGTCCACTCCTCCGGTCAAAGATATGGCTGGTTTTTCCCACTTTTGAGCAATCAATTTCATTGTGTCGGAAAGAATCTTTCCGGCAGCATGCACTGAATGCTCATAATCGTCAGAGACAGCATATTTTTCTCTCGGGTAAAAACGCTCGACGCTGATACCGTCTCCGAGGGCAACCCTTGTGTTAGGTATTATACGGTGTATCTGTTCATACGGCGTCTCGTCGCCCGGCAAAAACCATCCGAATAATTTGAAAAGCTTGTATTCTTTCATTCCTGCCGCGTAGTCGCTGTCATGCAGTCCGCATATGTCGGCAATAAGCTGGCTATGCGATGAAAAATAAACCCTGCCGTTGATTATTCCGTAGTTAGTGCCCATCATTCCTGCGCAGTCGCAAATAGCGGACACTGATTTATCATCAATTACAGCATAAAAGAATACGCCTGTCAGCTGATTGACATAATCATAGAACAGATTATCATCGTTATATCGCCGCTCAAGCTCGTTCAATATGTTCGTCTCATCTTTCTCCATATCAAACGGATTAAATGCATGTCCGACGAGCACATGCGTGCGAGCGCTGCATTTATGCATAAAATACGCCGCAAGCGGATGCACATACAGCTTGATTCCGCTCCTGACGTCTCTGCAAACCCAATCGCTCCACTCAACGCCAATATCGGCCGATGTTACCTTATCATCATCAGATAACAGGTAACCGTAATTATAGATTTTCTTTGACCACTCCATTGTGTTATCCTCTGTCATCGAGCTTGTCGATATAACGCCTCACATTTCCCTGCTTCCAAAGCATTTGCTCGGCATAGAACTCAGCGTCCCAGTTTCCTTCAATCATCAGCGGACCGTCCGGCGTTACCGTTATATCCCACGATGCATAACGAAGCTGCGGTGTTATTCCTGCTGTTTGAAGCGCCATAGCCTTTACTTCATGCCAATACGGAATTTTTAATCCGAATCCGAGTATAGCTTCGCACATAATTCATCGTATTTCATTCTTTTTAGCGTCCTCCGAAAGGTTAGAGCATATCACCCTCCACAGCCTCTCGCCGTTACCGTCGCCGACGAAGCTGTTGTGAGGAGTGATGATTATATTTTTGTTCGTCCATAATGGGCTTCCCTGCGCAGGCGGCTCGCTTTCAAAGACGTCGAGCGCTGCGTATCTTTCACCGTCCGCCCACTCGCAAACGGCCGCCTCATCAACAATCGCCCCGCGCGCAATGTTGACGAGTACGCAGCGTTCCTTCGATGCGCTGAGCAACTCCCCGCTCACAAGCCCGCGTGTTTTATCTGTAAGCGGACATGTCAGTATTATCATATCCGCGCGGGAAAATGCTAACGGCAGCCTGTCCATCGTATAGAGCTCGTCTATGTTCTCGCGCGGCACTGCCGCTATGTCGGCGCCCATAACGAAAACGTCGAACGCTTTTAGACGCTTGGCCACGGCTTGGCCTACACTGCCGCAGCCTACGATGAGCGCCCGCTTCCCGCAAAGCTCAAGCACGTCGCGTCGCTTTTCCCATATATGTTCCTCTTGCGCGTGTCTGAATGCAGCGCTTTTTTTGTATATCTCGAGTATTCTGAGTATCGCCCATTCCGCCATTGGCGCGCTGTAAACGCCGCGCGCGTTAAACAGCTCTATATTATGCGCATTTATGTACCCGACATCGACCCTGTCAAGTCCGGCGCTCGTCAATTGTATATACCTAAGCTGCTTAAAAAGGCGTATATCGTTATGCATAAAGAGCGCATTACATATGACGCCTTCGTATATCTCGGGTGTCCTAACGCGCTCTTTCTCCTGTTTATGAAAATAAAGCGTATGGCCGGCCGTCCTCAATTCATTGAGCATGTCGTCCGTCGCCCGCCATGCGCCCGTTATCAGCAGTCTCATTTGGCCATACCCTCTGCTATGTTTTCGGTAATACTTTTGACAATACGCCTGTTCTCTTCGAAAAACGCTTCATCTTTAGCGCGCAGCGCCGCTTCTTCATCGCGCAGCGCCTTCACACCGCCGTCAAATATGCGCTTGATCTCGCCATAGTCGCTTATCTTTTCGTAATTGCAGAAACTTCGTGACAGTATGACGCTTGATGAGCCCAGCCGTACATGCTCCGCGAGTATGCGCTCCGCAGGAAGCGTTCCCGTTCCTATGGCCGCAATGCCTCCAAACCCGTACGGTATCCCCCTTTGCGCAATGCGGCGCGTTATTCGCTCAACCGTGCCGTCTGCCAGCAGTTCAAACATGAATCGACGCCCATAAGATAAATGGAGATCGTTGAGACCGATATACATCTCATCAATTCCGTCGAGTTCGAGCGTTTCGCAAAGGCATGCATCCGCTTCTTTCGTCTCAAGCAGCAGCATTGTCTTCGCCCTGCCGCCTACGAACGATATGAATTTTTCGGCTTCACGCGGCGTTTTGTACATAGGCAGCATCACTATATCTGCACCCGCTGCGATAACGCTGTTTATCTCTTCTGACGAACCGTCGTGGATAGGGTTAACTCGCACAAGAAGCTTCGAGCCCGTTACAGCCGAGCGCATGCGTTCAACATCGGCAACAGTATGCTTCGACTGAACGGTGTCCATGCCGCCCTGCCGTTCCGCCTTGCCAAGCGTCTCCAAATCGACAAATATCCTGTCTACACCGGCTTCTTCCGCTATTCTCGCAACCAGTACATCGTTTGTTATGTACATGAGCTTTATCATGCGTCAACCCCCTTTCCGCTGTCGCCATCGGCTTTGAGGGTGTTTTGAACGTTTACGTTATCGGCGTTGGCGATGACTTTGAATATTGTCCTGAAAAGTATTTTCACATCGAGCATGAACGATACATTTTCAACATACCATACGTTGAGTTCTATGCGCCTGTGCCACTCGACGTCCTTTCTTCCGTTCACCTGCGCCCAACCCGTTACACCGGGGCGCACGAGGAACATCTTCTTCTGTTCCTCCGTGTATTCCTCGTACCTCCACGGGTGGTATGTCAGCGCGGGCCTCGGTCCTATCGCCGACATCGTACCGTTGAGCAGATTGATAAGCTGCGGCAGCTCGTCTATGCTCGTCGCTCTTATGAATTTTCCCACCCGCGTTACGCGTACGTCGTCCTTCCTCGAATACACGCCCGTTCCCGTGTGTTCCGAGCCTACCGTCATTGAGCGGAACTTGTAAATATTGAACACCCTTCCGTTCAGGCCGAGGCGCGGCTGCTTGAATATTGCGGGACCCTTAGAGTCGAGCTTTACGGCGATAGCCGTCAAAAGCAGCACCGGCGACGCTATCAGAAGCCCTAAAAGCGCTATGAGTATGTCAAGCGCTCGCTTGACATGGCGCGCATAAAACGATTTATAACCCATACGCTTTTCGCCTCCCGTGTTCACGCCGCAATGACGTATGTCTTCACTATTTCCTGCACCTTCTGCTTCACGGACGACATATCGACGGCTGCAAGCTCCCTTAGAACGGCAAGATCGCGCATGAGCATGGTTTCATTGAAATCCAGCGGTTTTCCGATGAATATCAAGTTATTCTCGGTTGCCGTCAGCCCTTCCTCAGCCATCATGAGTTCCTCATAAAGCTTTTCTCCGGGCCGCAGGCCGGTATATTCGATTCTTATATCGACATCAGGCATCAGGCTCATACCCCATAAGTCTTATCATGTCGCGTGCCAAATCGTCTATCTTTACAGGATTGCCCATATCGAGCACGAATATTTCACCGCCCTCCGCAAAAGCGCCCGCCTGCAGGACAAGCGACACAGCCTCGGGTATAGTCATGAAGTAGCGAATTATATCCTTATGTGTTACCGTGACCGGGCCGCCCTGCTCGATCTGCCTTTTGAACAGCGGTATTACGCTGCCGTTCGAGCCGAGCACATTGCCGAATCTTACCGCAACGAACTTCGTATCCGAATGGTGGCTGTACATCTGCACTATCATCTCGCATATGCGCTTTGAAGCGCCCATTATGTTTGTCGGATTAACAGCCTTGTCCGTAGATATAAGTACGAATGTTTCAGCCTTATATCTGTCCGCAGCCTCTACGACATTAAGCGTACCAAAAACGTTATTTTTTATCGCCTCGTTCGGACTCATCTCCATCAGCGGCACATGCTTGTGCGCCGCGGCGTGATATACTATGTCGGGCCTGTACTTCTCAAAGAGAGCGTCAATTCTGTTTTTGTCGCGTACAGAGCCTATCATTACGTCGAGTGAAAGCTCCGGGAAGTCGTGCAGGAGCTCCTGTTGAATCGCGTACGCATTGTTTTCGTATATGTCGAGTATTACGAGCTTTTTCGGCTTGTATGTGGCTATCTGCCTGCAAAGCTCGCTCCCTATCGAACCTCCGCCGCCCGTAACAAGCACAGTTTTACCGCTGACATATCCCATTACGTCGTCAAGGTTTATCTTGACTGCATCGCGCCCGAGCAAATCCTCAACTTGTATGTCCCTCATCTCGTGTATGCTGAATTCGCCGTTTGTAAGCTGCACAAGTGCAGGTATGGTTTTTATCCTGCATTTCGTGGCCTGGCAAAGCTTAAGTATCGTGCTGCGTTCTTTTCCGGGGGCAGTCGGGATGGCAAGTATTATATCGGAGACCTTGTACTTTTCCGCCGATTCAAGTATACTTTCACGTCCGCCAACTATTTTTATTCCCTGAAGGTATTGGCCGTGCTTTTTCTTGTCGTCATCTATTATGCATACGACAGCATTTGCGGAGTATTCGCTCTGCTGCAGATCCTTAAGCAGCATCGAGCCTGCGCGGCCAGCTCCTATAAGCATTGTTCGTGCTTTTTTGACCTCGCTGTGCTTTCGCCTGTGAGCGCTCACAATCAGCCTGTATATAAGCCGTTCGCTCGCCAAAAACGCGGTAAGTACAAGGCCGCTTAGTAGCGTAAAGCTTCTCGGAATATTCAGCTTCCATATAAACATGCCAAATGCTTCAAACACCGTGGACAGCATCACAGCAAGCACGACGCGCAAAAGCTCCTTTGGGCCTGTATATTCCCAAAGGCTTACATACAGCTTCATTATTATAAATATCGTAATCGTTGTAACGGTGTTAACCGGCGCATACTTGAGGGCGTTAAGCAAATAGCCCGATTCGACGATGTTTGCAATGTCAAAGTCGAGCCTTAAAAGCAACGCCAAAAACGCCGATGCGTTAATCAGCAGTATGTCGAGCAATATCACGGGTATATTGCGTATGTAGGCAGTCTTATTGAGCTCAGCAATGCTCTTGATTTTTTTCATCAGCTCTGTCCCCTCCCGCAATATGAAAAAACTGCTGCCGCTGTAGTTTATTCACTTAAACTTGCATGTTATTATATAAGAAGTTATACCATACGTCAATATATTTGCCTATATTTGAATACAACAATATAATCACATTTCTGTGATTTTCATTTGTTTTTGTATATATAAGGCTACTATTTACTAATCAGGAGTCAAACAGTTTTGTTTCCGCGGTGGGTATATGATAGCACACTCCATCACCATCTCCGGGCGGCACTATTGTGCATGTTCCTCCAACTCCAGTAATAAAGATAACACCTGGGAGTGTAGGATCCGAATAGCCACAAGTTTCCCTGGTCGGACCGACAGCTATTCCGCAGCCGGCCGCAATCGAGTCACAGATATCAAAAGATTCGCTGAACATAGCGGGCTTCACATATTGTTTTTTCACTTTTTACCTCCTTCTAACAGTTTGTTTATAATGCTAAACCGTTGGATTATCGATACAGCTAATTATATCGCCGCTTACCTTTTAATGCAATACGCAAAATTAAATATTGCAGATATATTTTAGCGAAATTTCTATATTATTTCAAATTTCTTCAGCTCGTTAAGGAACTCATCAACGTCGCACTTCAGCGTTTCCTCACTCACATCATATATTTCGAGCAGCTCGCGCACAATATCGTCCGCGCTTGCGGCGTCCGGAAGCCTTTTCCATACTTCGCCGGCAGTTTCGTTAAGTATTATCATTCCGTTGAAATCGTTCGCCTCGCCAAGCGGAACAAGCACAGTTTCACCCATTATCTCCCGCGCCACAACATTCTTTTTAAGCTTCATTGCTCTTTTTCTCCTTTATGCGTCTATACTCTTCGGCGGTAATGCGCAAAAGCTCTTTAACCTTTTTGCACGGGTATTCAGGCCTCTCCGAAAAGCTTCCCGTCTCGGCGTAGCATGCGGCAGGGCATGCATCGCACACTCCGCGGTACGAGCATACGCCGCATTCATAAGGCATTCGAATTTCCCCCGTCCTCCGTCGCAGCTCGTCCCATGCGTCGGCAAAGCCCGTCTTGAGCGGTTCGGTATACGGTTCAATCATCATGCCGCACGGAACCATCTTCCCCTGCCATGTTATCCAGAACGCGCATCTTCCCGCCCTGCATGACAGCCTTTCACCCTGCTCGTCTCCGCACCCTTCAGCCTCACGCTCCGTCTCGTTTTTCATCATGCGTTCTGCACGCAGCATAAAGCGCTCATCGTCGAACCTGATTCTGTCATACTTTAGCTGTGTCAGCGCCGCCTCCTCTTCGGTGAGCCTGTCGTTTTCGCCAACGTGCGACTTATCCTTGCGCACAGCAGGAAACATGTATGTTCCAACCTGCAGGTATACCTTTTCTTCCTGCGATATCTTCGCAACCGATTCAAGGTCGTCCTTATTGTAGGGTGTCAGGCTCATGCTCAGCTTTAATTTGACGCCTGCGTTTTTCAGGCCGCGCAGCGCATACATCGTTTTCTCGAACGCTTCGCCGTCTCCGCACAGCCGCTCATACGCCGCAGGCGATGCGCCGTAAAGTGACATGTTTATTCGCGCCGGTGGATTATGTCTGAAAAACTCTATGTACTCGTCGTTGATGAGCGTCCCGTTCGTATTTATTGATATCGCAAGCCCCATTTTCCGAAGCTCTGTATATATTTCCCTGAAATCGGGACGGATCAGCGGTTCACCGCCCGTCAAAAGCAGATAAAGCATACCCTTGTCGCGCGCTTCCTGCGCTACCCCGAGCCATTGGGCTGCGCTGAGCTCTCCGCCTCTCGCCGCCACATCTGCCGCGGATTGCCTTACATAGCACATGCGGCAGTTAAGGCTGCATCGTGCCGTAAGCTCGAAATTCCCCATCAGCGGCACTCCGCGCCCTATTGCCCTCGGCGCAAGATATTCTGTAAGCTGCATCTCGTTGTATCGCATAACAATATATTTTAATCCTATATCGCTCTCAACAGTATTTCAACCGCACGCTCATCAGGAGTGCAGCCGAGGTGAACTATCGGAACTTTTTCAGCCACTTCGCATACGATTCGCATCGCACGTTCGATATCTTCCCGCAAATACGAGTGCACCGTAAGCTGCTTAAACAGTTTTGGCACGGCCTGCATCGGCGATAGCCTTTGCGCAGTGTTCTCCTTTTCCTGTGACAATGTTACAATCGCCCTTATAGGGTATTCGCCGCGTTCGCATATGCGTGAGCAGCCGCAATACGGCACTCCGCCCGCGTACGCCGCGCCGTTTTCCATTCGTATTGCCGCCCTGTCTCCGTTTATGATGTCAGCACCCATCTTTTTCCGCCAGAGCTCGGCCTGTGTAGACTTCCCAACGCCTGAATCCGCAGTAAACAGTATTGCTTTCCCTTCATGCACGATGAACGATGAGTGCAGTATTGCTGTCCCCGCGACCAGCATCAGGTGGGGTATTTCAGAAAACTGATGCACATACAGTTTGCCTTCGTGTTCTTGCGAAAAGCTTGAAGATACATACGTCTTTACTGTGCATTCGCTCGGCTTCATGTACACGATGGCATCGCATACTTCCTCGCTGCAGACAGACCTGTAAGCGATTAGCATCTCATTTTCACGCTCGTATATTCTCCTCATGCCGACGCGCTTTGCAGGTATGCCTTCGGGGAATTCGAGATTATCGGCGCTGATAAACTCCTGCTCTGCATCGGCCGTCTCGAACCCCGATTCAAAAAGCGGAAAGTAGTGGCCGGCATAGATTGGGAAGTCAGCCTTTAGCCTTATCCGTACCCCGCCGATTTCATAGCATTTTACGGACTCACTCATTCGCAAACGTCACAAACAGAACTTTGCTGGAATTCTTGAGGTAATGAGACGTTTCTATCTCCTTTTCCTCGCCTGCGGCAAGCCCGTCTATCTTTGCGCGATACGTTATGCCGCCAATATAAATTCCAACGTCGGCCGTCTTATAGTATATATATATGCTGCCCGTTATATCCGTCTTGCTCTTATTCTTTACGACGAGCTTCCCGTCGGCTCCCTTTATTACAAATATATCATCATGCAGGCTCCGCTCCTCCTGATAAAGGGCGTAAGAGTCGACGGCGCCAAAAGCATAATGCTCCTGTATGTCAAACTTTTTACAGCTTGCCTCAAGCACCATCACCGACTTTCCCGCGGGCAAAGACGTTAGGTTAAATTCGTACTTGTCGCTCTCGGATTCAAGGTGCAGCTTCATATACTGGACATCGTTTTCACTGTTGTTTGTGACAACTATCATAAGTGTGTCAAAGCAGAGCGTATCCGATCCGTCTTCGACAAATCTACCCGTGTAGCTGCCCAAACGCGTTATGCTCAAGCCTGAGTCGCCAAGCGCATAAGGCAGCGCGAGTTCGCCTGCGGCAGTGCCGCCTTCTGTGCCGCTGTTTGCGTCAACAAATCCGGGTATCTCGAGCTCGTCTATCTCTTCCGGCGTAGTAGGATTCTTTATATCAACCATCGATGATGAAAGCTTTGAGAGCTTGTTCGGATCTTTGTTCGCGCATCCCGCCATGAGCATAATCGTTACAAGCGCCAATGCGCCCAATACCGTTAAAACATGCAGCTTGCTTTTGTGGTTAACCATACTTCTTCTCCTTGCACACGGGGTCGCGCATATACGCGACCCCGACATCATTTTGAGCATCGGTCAACGCTATACTATAGACCGCTGTCTCCGATTCGATTACATCCAGCCAAAAAGCGGAGGCTTTGGCATAGAGGGTTTAGGCCTTACAACGCTGCGGGGCACTACATACGCTACAACCGTAGCAGGCGTATCTGTCATAATGCCGTACGCGGCCTCAACGGATACCTTGTAGATATAAATACCCGAAACCTTATGCGTCATCGTCAGCTTCCAATGGCGCTCTCCATCCTTGTCCTCATAGCTTATGCTTTCGGGCGTTATTACGTTGCCCTTCTTGTCGCGGATAATCAGCGCGTTGGCGTCCGTCGATGTAACTACGTTGAGCTCCGTTGTCTTGTTCACGTCTATAGTGCGTGTTGCAAACGCCGCACTGCGTATTTCGGTATCATAGCTGTCCGCATAGAGCTCTGCCATCAGGTCGCGTATCTGGGTGTAGGCAACCTGCGACTGCTGCTGCGTTGTCGTGAATATCACTTTGCCGTTGTTGTTGTCTGTGGGGGCGCTTGCGTATGTTACCTTGAGGTTTGTCAGGGCAAGTATCTGTCCCTGTCCCGGGGTGCTGGTGTTCGCTATCTGTACGGCAACCTTCGTCTTCCATTTGCCGTCCGCCTGCTGCTCCCAGCTAAGTACGTTCTCAGGTATCTCGTAATACATGTCGCTCGTTGTAACCATATTACGTTCTTCATATTTCAAGCCCGTGCTCTCACTGACTACTTCGCCGACGCTGCCATATCGCACCTTTACTTCACCCGTCGGGCTCTTCATGGAAACATAAACGCCTGCGGGCTTTGTTTTCCCTACTGTCTGGAGAGCGAATACAATCGACTGGCCGTGCGCAAGGTAGACCTCGTTATTCGGGCCGGCCGATTGATATGCGTTTGCATCTGCCGTCGCGTTGCCGTCCACGAATACGGGCCCGCTGGGCTGACCGCCGCTCGCCGCCGCAATCATCATGTTGCGCAGCTCCTGAACATAGGGGAATGCCTCATCGTCCTCGGTGTGGGCGCCATGAGCTGCCGCGTTGCCGCCGGCGGGATTATATATCCTTATGCCGTCGATGTACATGTCGTAACTGCCGCTCGGCTTACCATCGATGCCTGTGTGGTCAAACATTTCAAGGTAAGGCACCGTTATTGTCACATCGTATGTGCCGTGCGGCAAACCATAGATGTTGATTACGGGAATCTGATAGAGATCTCCGTTGACCTCAACGCCTGAATAATAGGTGTCGACAAACACGCTCCTTACGATATCTCCGTTCTTATCCTTTACCTGAACCATAATCATGCCCGTAGCGGCATTTGTTAGGGAGATGACGTCGAAGCCCGTTCCCGTGAATTTGAACGATGCCGTCGGCCAGGTCTTCGTAGACGTAGAGTCTTTAAGTATGCTGTCATACTGAGCCTTCGTGACTGTCACCTTGTGCGCCTTGTCGAGGCTGAACGTCGCGCAGTTGTCATAATGCGAATCGTAACCATAGTTGTTTCCGCTGCCGACATAGTCGGTATCCTGAACTACAGTCCCGCTTACGCCTTCACCGACAAGCTTCCACTCCGACACGCCGTTGTTATAGGTAATGTACGATGTACCGTCGCTATTGCTGAAGTTATCCTCATAGTAGATTGTTGTCGCGGGAATAACGGTTACAGTGCTGCTGATGTATTTCGGTGTAGGCGTCCCGTCAGCTTCCGATGTTCCCGTTACCTCGACCTCGTAGCCAAACACCTCAGGCTGATTCATCTGCATCGAGCTTGGCGTATACCTTATCGTTGTGTCATTTCGTATTGTCGCATGGCCGTATGTAAAGTCAAGCTTTTGGCCGACAGTCGTTACGTTCGCAACAGATGACGGGTATGCGCTTGCAAAATCGGGCTTAGCCTCAATATTCAGCGTAAGTCCGTAAAGCTGTCCGTTTACCTGCGAAACAAGGTCGTTCTGCATGACATTGATGTCAACAGGAAGACCGAAGTCTATTACCACCGCATCGGGGATTAGCTTCACGTTAAACACAACTGCAAACGCCACAGTAACATTCGTGAAGTTGCCGACCGCATCGTCAGCATTATCAAACTTTGCATCGGCGCCGGGTTTCGGCCATACAGCCGTGGTGTCGGGCGTATTGCCTTTTGTTATCGAGTAACCGCCCCATGTTCCTGTCGTATCGGTATGTATTGTTACGGCTGCGCTCACATCATACAGCGCGTATGCCGAAAGCTCGCTCTGAAGGTTTTTAAGAGCCACAGCGCTAAGCACGACCGAATAGTGGCCGTCAGCGCCTGACATTGGCACAAAGGCGGCGTCGCCGAGCTTAATTGTCTTTTCCGTTCCGACGTACGTCAGGTTAGCATAGTTGACAAGGGCACCATCTTTATTTACGGGTCTGCCGCTCTCATCAACAAGGAAGAATTTGTATGTGACGCGCGCGTTCTGCCACGGAAGAGCAGGCTTCTCGAATGTAAGACGGCAGTCCGTGCCGAGGTAGTTCGTGTATGTAAGGTTTGCCCAACTGTTCGTGTCGTACAGTCCGCCTTCGCGGCTTCCTTTCCTTGTGCCGGTTAAGTAGACGTTGAACCTGATTGCCATATCATCGCTGATAATGGTATCAAACTTCCATACAAAACGCTTATCGCTCGATGTATAAGTAAAGTTCTCGGCGGTTATTGTGTAGTTTTCGCCGTCCAACGTCATTATGTTGCCTGTCTTCAGCGTCGAATACGCCTCCGTACCGTCTGCATTGAACGTTACCTTTTCTATGGTCTCATATGCGCCCGTTCTGTTGCCGTTTCCATCTACGGTGTACTTCCTCACCTCTATGGACGACTCAAAATCGGTCTGGCGCGGATGAGCCGTATCGATGTAATTGAACGGCTTTATCTGCAAATCGTAATCAGCGCCTATAGTGTCGCGCACTGTGGCGTTCGTACCCGCCTGCAGAACCTCTTTGCCGATTTTCTCAAATGCAGCCGTGAGTTCTTCGGTGCTGTCCGCCGCAAATATGTCTTTGTTGCAGAGGCGGTTTATGAGGTTGGTGCACTGCGCGGAGGTGAGGCCTATATCACCATATATTTTCGATCCGCCGCTCATTCCGAACGAAATACCGAATATATCGGCGTCGAGGGTCTGGCTTATGCCAAGCTCTTGGGCAACAGTTTTCTTTTCGCCGAATTCTGAAAGAACGGCCGCCTTTATTGCCTTTGCATAGTAGTTATCGCTGAGAGCATACTTCGAACACGTTTCGGCATAACCCGAATTTAGGTAGCTCGTTGATGATGTAGGTGCTATGCCGCAAATCCAGTTGTACCACGATGAGCTGATGCTGTTGACTGCTGTAGCGGTTTCGTTGCTTACGTTGTATGCGTCCATCATATCTATTGTATTATAAACGCCCGGTGCGCCGTCGGTAAGGAATATAACATACTGCTTCCTGTCGTATCCGCTCTGCAGTTTTGCGTCGGCAAGTATGTCGTACGCTGCTTTGAATGCAGCATCATAGTTCGTGCCTCCGGAAGCATAAATTGAATTTACGCTGCTCTTAAGGCTGTTCAAATCCGACAGGCTGTCGACGCCAACCAATGCACCTGCATTTGCGCTTCCGTATATTCCCGTATGTACATTTGCACCGTTTGAGAATGTTACAAGCGCAATCCTGTTGTTCGTCCATTTGTTTTCTTCGTATTCGCCGTTTGCATCTGTGACTCTCATAACAGCGTCAATAAAGCTGTTTACGGCACTCCTTGCGAGCTTTATTTTTTGATTGGCGCTATTATAGTTGCCAGTGTCAGTCCCATTGCCGTTGATGTCGTCCTCCATACTACCTGACGTATCGACAACAAGCACAACGTCTACGCCCTTTGACTGGACCGGTACGCCACGCACAAACAGTTCGACAGTGCCTACGCCTGTCTTTGCAAACTCCGTCTCATCTGCATCAGCCGTTTTTTCAAGACGCACCGAGCCCTCATTCGGATATTCCGGGAAGTTATCCCTGTCGCTTGTGTCGGTAAGCTGTCCTCCGCTCCTTACGTCAAGCGTCACATAGTTTGTGGCCGTCTGTGTCTGTCCGTTGTTGTCGAATGTAAACGTGACCTGAACGAGCACCTTGCCTGATGTATTCGCGGTAAACGTAACAACGCCGTTTTGATCTCCGTTTTGATCTATTGAAGCGATGTTCCCGCCGCTTATGATTGACCATGTAAACTGTCCGTCCGTTCCGCTATAGTTCGTCTGCGCGGTAAGCGGAAGCGCGGAGGACGTATCGTTCACGGATACAACGCCGCCGGAGACGAGCTTGCTTCCATCATAGATATCTACAGAAACCTCAGCGGTGTCTACCATTTCAATTTCTGTACGCTTATACAGATAAAACTTACTGGAAGCAGTATCAGCCATCTGCAGGCCAAAATTTGCATTATAGCCGTCATAGCGTTGCAGAAACTTGTCATCAATCTTCAACCCGGCATTGTTCGATGTATAAGTTATGGGCATATATAGTCCACTACTAAAAGCTGCTGCACTATAGCGCAGGTTCCACAAGCCAATCGTCTGCGAGTGTTTTCCCTGAAAATCATAGGCCATATACCTATTAGAGTCTGGATTATACAGTGCGATTTCTGAGTCAGCCGTAACTGCGCGCCATACAATTCGAGCATCATCGCTTTCAATATAAGGTTGGTAATTTGTGTTACTTGTGCCCTCATGAACGGTAACCGCATCGCCCAAGAGCAAATGAACCATCGTATAAGCTGTTCCATCGTATGTCCCGCTGTATCTCGCCGTACCCGGCACAATCGGTTCAGCAGCATTGGTTGCTGAGTTCTTATCGTAAACAATTATGTAGTCCTCTCCCGCTTTAAGCGTGTTTGTAAGAACATACACATACTTTTTCGTTACCGTCTGGCCCGTGACTGTCATCGGCTTGAACGAGCTTACCACAAGCTTGGTGTAGTTCTTGACCGTATACGTTTTGTCGCCGTATCTATAGGTATAGGTTATTTCTATTATGCCATAGCCGAGGCTGCCCGCAAGGATGACTACGCCGCTGCTGCCGTCAACGCTCTTAATCGCTCCGTCCGTCTTTTTAAGCGTCCATACCGCAGACCCGGTTGCGCCCGCGGGTATGTTTACGGGGGTTCCCGTGAGCGTTACGCTCGACTCCTGCCCCTGAACAACTCCCTCTATGGCCTTCTCCTTCTGCGAGATTTTTTCGCCGTCAAGGTATATTTCTACGCCGGAATCAACAGGTTCGGCGCCTGCTTCGATGTATTGCTCCTTATAATAGTACCATGTTATTGCGTTAGTCGTACTATTATACCACCATCCATACGGCTGATCGCTGTTACCGGAACTGCCTAAGTAATGCGGATAGTAATTAGCAGCTTTAGTTATCAAGTAATTATTATAAGAATACACTATGGTGCTTGTGTCTGCATTGACAGTAGCATAATAGTTTTTGTTTTTTCCGTTCCCACTATTATACAATCCTCTGCCTGTGCCTGCGTTATACAAGTTACCCCAACGTCCATACGAATTGTTTGTGTCCTGATATCTCCAGCCCCAAACGCATTTCGTATCATCACACTCTATGTACGGTGCGTTAATCGAGTTGCCCGCAGCATTTATGGTCAGCGTGGTATTTTGTTGCAGATAATCGGATTCTCCGTTATCATATAGCACTGTTGCGGGGCCCGCCGAGCTTGACGTTGCAATTATATAGTTGCCGTCGGCCGTTCCGAGGTCGTCCACCAATACATACACCTTTTTATATATGGGCTTCTCTCCGCCTCCTTCGCCTGTTTCGGGCGCGGGAATCGAATCCGCCTCTTTAACGGTTATCACCGTAGAGCCGAACACGCGCTGTGTGCTGTTGTGACTGTTTATCGCGGTAAATGTTACCGTTACCGTGCCTGTAGACTTCGCCGTAACTGTAAATACCTTGCCGTTGGCGGTGGTTATGTTGGCAACGCTCTCATTGTCGCAGACACACTCTATAGTATAATCCTTTTCGTATTCGCCGCCTTCAGGGGCTGTCACGACAACGGGGGTGATGTCAGTCCCTTCGTTGAGCTCAAGACTTTTCTCAAACGGCACTGTTATCGAAGCAACCTGAATGCTCGCCACAACGTTTACAACGGCGGTTGCCGTAAGCGTCTGCGGTGCGCCGCCTTCATTATAAGTAACAGTGCATGTAATTGTCGCCGTGCCAGTCGCCACACCCGTCACAGTCGCCGTCGACGGGTTTCCTGCTGCGGGCGCAACGGCTACGGATTCACTGTCGGACGTCCATTCATATGAAGCGCTTTCGGGTATATTTACGGCCGTAGCTGTAAGCGTTCCGCTGTCGTTAGGCAAGACGGTAAGCTCCGCAGGCTCTATGGTCACATTAGGTTCGGGTGAAGCAGGATCCACTACCGTTACCGTGCGCTTGACATAGAGATCAACGGTACCGCCCTTACCTATGGTATTATAATATGTCCCAAAGCAGGAGTTTTCAGTGTTATCAGTGTTAAATGTGACAAAATAGTACGATGTGTTTGAACTACGACAGTAAATATATGTCCCATCGCCGCCCGTCGTAGTGATAGTGACACGCGCCCACAATTGGGTCACGTCTCCTGTCTCATTCTGCGCCGTTGAAAGACCTACATATGTTTCGGCGTTACTTCCCTCAGCTCTCTGCAGATAGTCGTTGGTTTCCTTGTTTTGTATTGTCGTATAGTCTAAGTCTGCGTCCGCGCCAAAATACCATTGGTGCTCCGTCAGTATTGCATTTCCACCCGAAAGAGCGGTTATGCAGGACGTCGTGTCAGCAACGCCGCAAACATTGCCAACGGTTGACCGTGTTGCTTCCGCCGCCGCCAAATAGCTCGCATTGGATACCGCGTTAGACATTATATATGTATGGCCGTTCTTCGTCGTATAGCCTATGAGGTAATCTTCTTCGGGTACCGCATGAAGCGTATTCACAAACATTGTGACTTCCTTTGTCGCATTGTTTGTTACCGTAACGACGCATGTGTCCGTATGGCCGCCGTCCTCCGTCGTCGCTGTTATCGTTGCCTCGCCGACAGTCACTGCCGTCACATGTCCCGTGTCGTCTACTGTCGCAACATCATTGTTGCTGGACGTCCAGGTGACATTTTTATTTGCCGCGTTAGTGGGATATACAACCGCTGTGAGCTGCTTTGTCTCATTGGGCGCCATCGCGTGAACCGGCGGATTGACTTCAACGCTTTTAGCTTTCACAACGCGCTCGTAGAGGGTGATGGTTGCGGCGTACTCGGACGCATCAAAATCAAAACATTTGTAGGAGCTGAAGAATGCAATATACGGATAGCTGCTGACGTCGTTTGAGGAAAGCTGATTCGATCCATACGAGAACGTGACACCGCTACTACTAAGTACGAGATAGCCGGAGGTATCCGCAGCAAGATATGTGTTCGTTTTGGCATTCTTAACTTTGCCGCCACTCGTTGTAGAAAACGTCCACAGGCATGTATCATTTATGGCGGTGTTATCGGACGCCTGGATATATCCGTTGTCGTCCGCAGTAAGCGATACAGCTTGTAAACCGCCGGACTGACTATAATCTGACGTCATAGCATAAACGGTTCCGCTGCTGTCTGTCGTCGTAATCAAATACTGCTTCGACGTATCTATTGACGTCGCGGGCTTATAATAAACCGTCGCCGCGTTAGAACGCTCTTCTCCGCCTATCGCCAACGCCTCAGCGTCGCCGCCGACGGCAGCCCTGGCCGCATTGTCGGACAGGCCTTCAATGCCCTCCGCCATGGCCGTCAAAGGCAGCACGGAAAATACCATCAGCGCCGCAAAGAGCGCCGCAAGGCATCTTCTCAATGAAGCTCTGCCATATTGTTTCATAAGTCTAACCCCCTTGGATTTAATATGCGTTTGTTATGTGGCGACAGGCGCTTTATCGGCGTCGCCTCCGCAAAACCCGCGTATAGCCGTTCGGGCATACGCATGGCTATAGAAAGTTACTATAGATAAGTGTATTTTACATCTGCCGATTTGTAATTGCAATAAGAAATCTTAAAAAATACTTGCTTTTTAGGAAGTATTATGCAATTCCTGCCTTGATGCGTCAAGGCTTCGAAAAAAGAAGAGAAAAGGGCGGTTGCGGCGGCAAAATCATTAAAATGTGACAATGTTGCAAAGTCTGTTGTGCGCGTGAATAGATGTGTTAAAATTGTCACATGCAATTTATCGAAAGGGGGCATTATGAGTGCAGGCTGTCCATAATTCGCGGATGCTTGAATTTCGTGCGCCGTTCGGCGCCGTTAAAACCGGCGGGAACGTTTCCCTTTCGATAATTACCTATGCCTCTGACGCTTCCGGCGCTGCCCCCGCCGTCACGCTCCGCCTATGGGAAAACGGGGCCGAACGCCTTATCGAGCGTCAAAGCGTTCAGAACGCCGCAGGGCTCGGCATACGTCATGTGTTTACGGCAAAAATGCCCGAAAGCGCAGGACTTGTCTGGTATTATTTCATAATCGACACGCATGAAGGGCGAAGCTATTACGGCGGTAAAAGCGGCGTGGGATATTTAAGCGACTGCGAACCGCCCTCTTTCCAAATAACCGTATATGACAGGCGATTCAAAACGCCCGAAGGCTTTGCCCAAAGCGTTGTATATCAGATATTCCCCGACAGATTCGCACGCGGACGCGAGGGCATAAACATGGGCGGAGTGGAATATCACCGCTCGCTCGGGCGCACCGTGTCGCTGCATGAGGATTGGTGTGACGAACCGTGCTATCTGCCGGCAGGCGGCAGGCGCGATTATGAGCCAAACGACTTTTTCGGCGGCAGTCTGAACGGAATCCGCGAAAAGCTCGATTATCTTCACGATATGGGCGTGGGCTTCATATATCTCAATCCGATATTTGAATCGCCCTCGAACCATCGCTACAACACGTCCGACTATATGCGCATAGACCCAATCTTGGGCACAGAGGACGATTTTTGCGCTCTTGTTCGGGAGGCCTCCGAGCGCGGCATAGGTGTAATCCTCGACGGAGTATTTTCGCACACGGGCGACGACAGCATATATTTTGATCGTTTCGGACGATATGCAGGCGACGGCGCTTACGAGTCGCGCGAATCGCAATACGCGAAATGGTATGATTTTGAGCGCTTCCCGGACAAGTACCGCTCGTGGTGGGGCTTCGAATCGCTGCCCGAGGTAAATGAAAACGAGCCGTCGTATATGGATTTTATAAAAAGCGTGCTCGAAAAATGGGCGGGCTTCGGCATATCGGGCTGGAGGCTCGACGTTGCAGACGAGCTGCCCGACAAATTCATAGCATTTTTGCGGCGTGAGGTCAAGCGATTGAATCCCGAGTCGCTCCTTCTCGGCGAGGTCTGGGAAGAGGCGAGCGACAAGCACGGCTTTTCGGGACGGCGAAAATATGTCGACGGCTTCGAGCTGGACGGCGTTATGAATTACCCGTTCCGCAGCGCACTTATGGACTATCTCACGGGCAAAACCGATGCGCACTGCTTTTGCGGCGCGCTCATGACGCAGCTTGAGGCATATCCCGAGCCGTTTATGCGCGCACAGCTCAACGTGCTCTCTACGCATGACACCGTCCGCGCGATATCCGTGCTCGGCGGCGCTCCGGGACGCGACGAGCTGACGCGAAGCGAACAGGCGTCGTTTACTCTTTCCGATGAGGCGTTGGCGCTCGGCAAGGCGCGTTTTCTGCTCGCGTGTATGCTGCAGGTCGCGTATACGGGCGCACCGTGCGTCTACTACGGGGATGAGGTCGGATTGACGGGCATGGCCGATCCGTTTTCGCGCAGGCCATTCCCATGGGGCAAAGAAGATGAAGCGCTTCGAAAAAAAGTTCGAGAAATAACAAGGCTCCGCGCCTCTAACGGGGCGCTCATGCGCGGCAGGTGCGCCGTATGCGCCGTGGACGACGATGTGGCGGCAATACTCCGCGTTTACGGCGAAAGCTCCGTGCTGTCGGTCGTAAACCGCTCCGGTTCCGCAAAGCGCGTCGCCGTCACAAACGCTTTATTCGCGGAAGGCGAATGCTCGGGGCTCGTCGATTTCGGCGGCGCACTGTATGTAGACGCGTTCAGCGGCAAAAGCTTCCGTGCGGGCGGAGGCGATGAAAAAACGCTTTTGCTCGACATAGAACCGCTCGGCGGATTGATGCTTATAAGCATCACATAAACTTATTTTCAAAAGAGGGATTACAATGTTCAAAGGTCGCTACGGAAACGACAAACTTAACTGGACAATGCTGATAACAGCGGGAGTGCTGTCGCTGCTGTCGCTTTTCACGGGACGCAGTTCATACATACTGTACGCCGTCTTCTCAGGCCTTGCGACTTTTTTAATCGTATACTCCGTGGTGCGCATGTTTTCGCGTAATTTTTACAAACGTGAAGCGGAGCTCAACGTTTTTTTAAACGTTCTCGCCCGCATTAAGTCATGGTATAATAACAAAACCGCAGAACTTCGCGCAAGACATGACGAGCGCAAGACATACAAGCGCTTTACCTGCCCCCAGTGCGGGCAAAAGCTGCGCGTGCCGCGCCACAAGGGCAAGGTTCGTCTCACCTGCACGAAATGCGGCAATAAATTCATAAGAAGGACATAGCAATGTACAAGCGGGAATTCATCCTGAAAAACGGCGAGCTGCTCCTCGTACGCGAAGGCATTGAGAGCGACGCCGAGGCGGCGATAGCGCACCTCAACACGGTCGGCGGCGAAAGCGACTTCCTGACGTTCGGCGCGGAAGGACTGCCCGGGCTCACGCTCGAAAGCGAACGCGAGTTTCTCGCGGCGCGGCTTAGGAGCGAATTTTCCGCGCTTTTGCTTTGCTTTGTCGGCGGCGAGCTCGCCTGCATATGCAACGTTGACGTGCCGCTTAACCCCCGAACCCACCATAACGCAAACATCGGAATAAGCGTCAAAAAGCGCTTCTGGGGCATCGGCGTGGGAACCTGCGCCATGGAAGCCATGCTCGACTTCATAAAAAATCTCGGATGCGTGAAATATGTAAGGCTGGACGTCTACGCCGATAATGCTCGCGCGATACGCCTTTACGAACGCTTCGGCTTCCGAAAGGCCGGCACGCTTTCCGAAAAATTCTTCGTGAACGGCGTGTATCACGATGAAATAACAATGGAGCTTAAGCTCGTTTAACGGCAATGGAACTTTTTGATACTCATACTCATTTAACTGACGAGGCGTTCGGCGCCGACAGGTGTGAAATAATCAATACGCTCAACGAAAACGGCGTAAAATATGTCACCGACGTAGGCTGCGACCTGCGCGATGCGTATAAGTCGGTCGAGCTGGCGGAGAAATATCCTTTCATATATGCGGCTGTCGGTATGCATCCTCATTACGCCTCCGAAATGACGGACGAGATGCTGTTTTCGCTTGAAAAGCTTCTCGCACACGAAAAGGTTGTCGCGCTCGGCGAAATCGGGCTCGATTACCATTACGATCTCTCAAAGCGCGACGTGCAGCGTCATTGTTTCGTGCAGCAGCTCGAGCTTGCGCAGCAGCTTAACATGCCCGTGGTACTGCATATACGCGAGGCCTTCGGCGACTGCATGGATATTCTGCGTGCGCACAAAAACGGCCTCAAGGGCGTAATGCATTGTTATTCCGGCAGCCTCGAGACGGCCAGGGAGTGCGTCGACATGGGCCTTTATATCGCCTTCGGAGGCGCGCTTACGTTCAAAAACGCTCAAAAGCAGCTTGAGAACATATGCGCTCTGCCGCTCGACCGTATCGTGCTCGAAACCGACTGCCCGTATTTGACGCCCGTTCCCCTCCGCGGAAAGCGCAACGAACCTAAGTTTATCGCATATACGGCGCGAAAGGCGGCCGAGCTTCTCAACATGGACGTCGAGGACATTGCCGCCGTTACTACCGCGAACGCCATAAAGCTCTTCGAGCTCGATGGGGTGCTTTCATAAATAGCAAGGGGGTATTGCATGAAGCGAGTCGTTTGCGCGCTCATCATTGCGGCGTTTATATTCTCCTTCGGCTGTTCATACCAAAAGCCTGACGCGATGCGCATCGCCGTCGTGAAAGGCTGCGTATATTCTTATGTGCTCGCTCCGCTCATGGGCAGGGAATATTCGCAGCAATACGCTTTCACGCTATGTGATTGCGCAGATGAAGCGTACTCGCTCCTTATTTCGGGCGATGTCGACTCCGCGCTGCTTCCCGCCGAATACGCCGACGACGGCGGCAATGCCGTTGCCGCGGCAGCCGTAACTCTTAGAAATCTCGAATTTGTTCAAAAAACAAAAACCATGTCAGATATAAATTCTCTCAACGGAGCCGAGCTCTTTATTCCGTACTCCGTTTGGGAAAGCGCCGAATATTCCATGCTCACGCGTCTCATTGCGGCGCTCTCGGGCAGTCTCCGAGCCGACGCGCTCGCTGCCGATGATACGCTCGTAAAATCCTTTTCACTTCAATCGCAATGGACGCGATTTTTCGATCTGCCCGTCGCCGAAAGCTGCATATTCATAGAGAAAGGCTATCTCGATGCTCATACCGCCGCCTGCGAAGCTTTTCTGCGCGACTGCGAAGCCTCATGCGCGTTCATAGGCACAAAGCATTCTAAGGCCGCCATGATTGTGTGCTCATACGGACTCTGCGGCGAGCTCTCCGAGGCCAAACGCGCCATACGCAGCCATACCTTTGCGTTTTTAACACCCGATGGTTTTGCCGTATCCGAAAGCGGCTGCTCAAAGCGCTTGCAGTAGCCCGACGTTACGCGCCATTTCACGCCGATTTGCCGAGTATTTCAAAATTATGGAAAATATCCTTTTTTCCGTTTACTTTTACAGTTAGTCCGTTTATAATATAAATAGAGTATATTATACCATTGCGGTTTATGGACGCCGCAGCGCCGTTTGCGTCTGATACCGACGCGGCATTATATGTGGCAAAACCGTTTTTGCCGTATTCGTTTTCAAAAGCGCCGACAGCTCGGAGGCTTGCCTTGATGTAACATGCGCATTTAGTACATGTGCGTACATTTTCGCGCAGAGCCGGATCCGCAGCAAGCAACCCCAATGCCGTTTTCCGCTCATTTCACATGGCGGAGAATAAACA